>NZ_FTNV01000002.1 GCF_900156535.1 Roseovarius nanhaiticus
GCGAGACGCTTTGACGCGATATCTGGCAACCCACTCAGCGGGTAGTTTCCGTCTTCCATATCAGCGTCCCATTGTTCCAATGGAGTGCGGCCACCGAGGCCACGGTGCGGCGAGTTGTGGTAGATATCCACGACCCAACGCACCAGAATGAATGCGACATCCTCGGCGTTCAGGCAGGCCCTGTCTTGCGATTTGTAGTCACCGCGCTCGATCGAATTTGAGAAGGTGCGCCCCGACAGTCGCGGCATCAAATCGGTGCTGAAAGTGCCGAAAATCCGCTCACCTGTGCCGCGCATGCCCGGAACCCCCGCATGGGTCCGCAAAGTCTGAATGCGCAGATCAAGGCAACAATTGGTGAACGCCTCCGCTTTGAACGCCGGCCCATTGTCCGTGACCAGCACTTCAGGTTTCACGGCCATCGACCATGATGTTGGAGCGCCCGAGGCAGCGGCCAACTGGCCCTTATCACTCACGATCATGCGCAGACATTCCTGTGCCGCACTGGTGCAAGGGTTCCGCGTCAGTTTCATACCGAGGATGATTTTGGTCCGACAATCAATCGCCAGAACAAGCCACCAGCGCGCTTTGTCTCCATCAAGTCCGATTTGATCCAGAAGCTCGGCGCCGAAGAACTCTTTAAGATTGGCAGAATGGATGATCGACTGCAGGTCAATGCACCATTCATCCATTTCAACGCGTTCACCGGGGCGCGAAACCTCCAAGCCTGTGCCGACCGGACGCAGCTTCTTGATCGCATACTCCCGGCCGTGGCGGGCGATCATGACGCGCAAAGGATCCAGTTTCTTGATGGCGGTGCGGACAGCGTCGCGTCCGGGGACACGAAGAGCCAGTTCACCTTTTTTAAGGCCTTTATTTGCATTATGGAATGCCCGCTGGACATCAACAACGGTTGCTTTCAGCGTTTTCCGCTCCAGCGTCAGGTAGCTTGCACGGATCGTCGACATCAGAAGCGATTGCTCTGCCGGGCGAAACCCACTGCTCCGGTTTCCACACTTGGACAGCGTGTCAGCGAGGGCAGACAGGCCATGTTTTTGATACCGGTTGTAGAGTTTGCGGAGATAATCCGCTGAGTAGAGCACAACGCCGTTCTTGCTGCCGCCGCCGCGACCTTTGCGCACCGATTTCGCAACCGACTTCGGCAACTGTTGATGTTCCAAAGCATGATTCAACAGGTCGCGCTCGGTGACCTCTTGCCTCAAGTAGGCGGTCGCCCGGGTTTCAATCTCCTTCTCCGATGCCTCGATATCTGCCGCATTTGGAAGGATGAGACCTTCTGAAACCATGTCTTCAATTGCCATGATCTGGACATAGCGATTGTAAAACCTCTTCTTCTGAGAAGAGTTCAGATCTGACACCTGAAACAAAGCGCCTTTCGCCAAGGGCGCGGGCTTCAAGTCATCCGGCAGATAATACCCCACCTCATGCTTGATTGCCCCGGCCGCGCTGAGACGCGAGAGCATCCCCATGCTGAATTGCTCGGTCAACCCCTGCCCGTCCGCAGGTTGCAGAAAGATCGTGTCACCCGACTTGCCGGCCCAGTCGAAACGTTTGCCCTCGATTGTCAGGCGGTCGGCCTGCTCGATCCGAAAGCCAGATTTGACAGAGGTGGATTTTGCGAAGGTATCGCCTTTAACAATAGCGTTCATGACTGATGGCCTTTCCATTGGATGAGAGTATTGGGGGTCGTGCGCTCGTGGTGAACGGGCTGAAGTTCGCGCTTCGAGATCAACCGCAGGATCGCGCGATATCCGCGCTCCTTCAGGCCGACCTCATCTGTGAGGTTTTTGATGCTGATAGCGCCGCGGAGGGGACTCGCGACCTTGCGTACAGCGGCTTCCGCGTCGGGATCGCTGTCATGCAAAGCCGTGTTCAGGTTAGCGTTGTGCAGAGTGATGGGATCGATATCTGCCTCGGTCAGCAGACGCACCGAAGAGGCGAATTTCTTCTCCTGAACCCACCAGGCCACGACTTCCATCTTTCCGAGAAAGTCTTGCGACTCCAATCCTGACGTGGGCTTGACGGTGCATGCGACCCTCTCGCCGCTCGTCTTGGTGACCATCATGTCAAAGACATGGCGCTTCTCATTCCGCCAGCCGAACTTGAACAGAACCTGCTCGACGATATCCGCGACATCAGGCTGCGCATACTGGATTGACTGGTGATCCATCTCCAGCTTGCTTTCGCCCTGCATGCGGATGCCGGGGCCCGCCCCACGGACGGCATGCGTGGTGCAGTGCCACTTGGAAACGTTTTGAATTTTGCGGTCTGCCCGCGATGGTGCAGGCAATACGATGCCCTCCGAAAAAATCGGCATTTTTTGTCCTTTTCACATGACGATACCGCCCGACGGAGAGACCTCCGACGCTGCCCGCAGGCTGCGATATTGATTTTTGGTTTTGTGGGTAGAGCCGCTTGTCGTCAGGCGGCTCCGGGTGCAGATGTTACGTCCTGCGGGGTGTCTGCTGCGTTACCGCTGGGTTTCGACCATGTTCTTCTTCTCCTCGGTGGCCGGGTTCTTCCCATCGCCCGCCGGGATTCGACGCAGTCGATGATAAGGTTGGCCCAATGGCTATTTCTCGAAGTAAATTATGCGTCCTGCCGGGTAACCTCCGGCGCTCAGCCCTCGCTTGAGAACCAGAAACTACCCGTCAGACCCCATCGAACAACCGTTGATTTCGGCCAAAATTTATTTGCTGCGATCCTTTCCGTCCGCTGCGGAATGAACCCAGAGAAATTGAGGGGTAATTTAAGCATCTGGTAAATATAACCTTTTATGATATCCGATCATTCACCCTTCCAAGTGCCTGAAGGTTTTATGTTGCAGGGCCGACCGTTCATTCGAATTTGGCACAAAACCCCGCTTGTACGCGCGCCATTTTTGCAACGGATCAGTACGATCGAAATCCGGGGTGTAGGTTCGAAACACTGCCACAGGCCAAACGAGTGATTCGCAACATTGCTTCACGGGGGGCTTGAACCGTGGAAAGGCTATGCCAAGGCTTTGGCACACCCTGCGTCGAAATCTACGGCACGATGTCTCTTGCCATCGACGCGAAGGTCGCAGTGCCCAGTGTGCAATCACATGCGAGACCTTATCGCCTTGACCCTCCCTTTTTGAAGAACTAGCAGAGGGCCTGGCATACATACAAAAAATAAACTTTTCCGGTGCCGCTCTATCACTTCCATATATCTGACAGGACGGACGCACAGCACATGTCGGCCTTCTTGGAATTCCATTTTGCTTACGGAAAGGAGGCAAGCAAGCCGGTCAGTCTCGATTGAGTGACCCGGCGCAAAGACATTCGATGATCATCGCTGACCAACAGCGCGCTGTGGGGACTGATCACTCCCTCGATGCGATGATCTCCATGCCCAGGTGGCTGGAAGTCGAAATTCCAAGTGGAACCGAACCCGCTCAAATCCATCCCAGGAGACTGACCATGGCAGCCTCCGCCCCATCAACCGCCGACGAAGCGTCCCGATTTACACACAGTAGAGGCCTTCGACGAAAAAGAGAGCGAAGCAGACCCAGGAACTTCCGGAATCCCCTTACAACGCCGTCCACGATGCGAACGGCGCCTCGAGTCAATGCCTTGGCGCAGGGGTAAGCATGCTATCGGTGTCGAGTGACAGCGCGGACTGCCATAGCGGAGTCTTGAAGCACATGTGTGCTGCCCGCCGCTTTTCGGCTGTCTCATGGATGGACAACAAGCCAGACCATTCGAGAGGCTTCAGCACGCAATGAGAGAATGCTGCCACCTCCCGCCAGCCGTCATTGTCCCAATCAGAGTCCTCGCCATAAAATGCTTTGAAAAGGGCGCGCTCGCTGGCGCCGTTTTCCACTTCAAGATTCATGACATTCAGCCACACGTCCCAGCCGCCGACCGGGCGATCCTGCAAGCGCCCATATGATGCGTGATCGACGTCCAGAATGTAAAATGGGATCAGGTGCCGAAATAACGCGCCGGGTGCCTGTGCCATTTGCAGGCCCCGCTTCGTCAGCCGGAATTCCTCGCGGTAATGTCGCCCGAGCTTTAATTCGACAAGCAGGAAGTGAAGAAGCTCCAGCGGCGGGAAGTCATACTCGTTGAACACTTGTGATAGCGCATCAGGTCATCATAGCTTCTACCCGGCCACTCAAAATGCTCCGCAGCCCATCGTACAAAGTACCGCTTGAATGCCTTGGTCTTCGTGATGCCGATGGGTCCGGTCTCAACCATATAGCCCAGCGTCAACCGTGCCGCGCGAAGCAGCGGGGAGTAGATGAAATCCGGATGGTCGTCGGGCAACTGGCGAAAACTGATCATATGATTTTACTGCTCATGCTGTTCACCGGCGCCAAATCAGCCTCCCCTCCCCCCGCAAGGCCGCCACGTCGGCTGCGCAATGACCACTTTGCCAAACTAATCGATGTTGGCACCTGCTCCTTCTGTTCTATTCCGGCACTGCTACCGCCTTTCGACTGCGGGTATTGCCAATATTCCGCGGCGCATGCCGATGGGTCACACTAAGGAAACTCGTCTCACCTATGGATGCCACCGCACGTGACAGCCCGGGCCGCCACACGATCCCTCAGCCAACAATAACCAACATGGCAGCAAGATTGAGTTTGTCCTCAAGGAATTTGCTGACGTTACGAACAGAATTTACCGCGTGGGGAGGGAAAGGTATATCAACAGACATAGCCTCCCAGCGGCATGAAGGGCCTTGCTGTCAGCGCTGGTGATAGGGCGCACCTTCTGGATCCGGCGGATCGATACCGAGCTTATCTTGATATTTTCGTTAACCCTCTCTTCCAAGGCAATCTCCGATTTCAGAAGATGCGTCTAAGGTGAAGAGGACCATGTGAGGCGGATGCTAAACGAGTAGCCGCCAGACCATCACTTGGGCATGAAGGGCGGGAGGACTAAGCCGCTCCGCGGCATTGGCGTTCTTGGCTGATGGTGTGAATTTCCCCCAATGATGCGCATTTTGCGATCTTCCTGACCTGCCTGACGATTGGGGCCTTCTCACTCGATAGACAGGAGGCTTCCATGACAGAGGAAAAAGTAACACCGCTGCGTCAGCGGATGATCGAGGATATGAACATTCGGGGTTTGGCCGAGAAGACCCAGAAAGCTCATATCCGCAACGTGAAGCATTTCGCGGCGTTTCTCGGGCGGCCACCTGACACGGCCACGCCAGAGGAATTACGCTCGTATCAGCTCAAGATGACCGAGGACGGGGTGTCGGCCAGCACGTTCAATGTGCGTATTATCTCGCTTCGCTTCTTTTTCGGCACCACCTGCGGACGCGAAGACATGAAGCGGTTCATGCAGTTTCACCGCAAGCCCCGCAAATTACCCATCGTCCTAAGCGTCGAGGAGGTGGCCGATCTGTTGGCCCGCCGTTCCCGGGCCCGGGCTCAAGTATCGCGCTGCTCTCGGCATCAGCTACGGTGCAGGGCTGCGCGCCTCGGAGGTATGCCATCTCAAGGTCACCGACATCAACAGCGATCGGATGCTGATCCACGTCGATGACGGCAAGGGCGGACGAGATCGCAAGGCAATGCTGTCGCCCAACCTGCTTGCGTTGTTGCGCGAGTATTGGCGCGAGTCCCGCCCGGAGGGCTGGCTGTTTCCAGGCAAGCCCAAGATCAACCCGCTGTCGCCGCGGCAATTGAATCGGGCGTTCACCTCGGCAAAACAAATGGCGGGTATCAAGAAGGCCGCAACGCTGCACACGCTCCGCCACAGCTTTGCGACGCATCTTCTGGAGGCGAACACGGATGTCCGGGTCATCCAGGTTTTGCTCGGGCATGCCAAGCTGACCACGACGGCGCGCTATGCCCATGTGGCCACCAAGACGATCCGTAGCACGGTCAGCCCCTATGAGCAGATCAAATTGCTGCAAGACGAGACCCTTCGACGAGGGTTGGCATAACGCTCGGGGGCCGTGGCTCGGCCCAAGCTGGAGATCGCTGACATCTTTCGCGCTCATGGCCCTGCATGGCGGCGGGCCAATGCAGGGCATGTCAGCCTGTGTCAGCTCAAGGTAATGTCGGCGATCGAGGCCTGCCGGACCGAGGCGCTCGGCGGGCATGTGGCGGGCTGCACCAAATGCGGCCACCACCACATCGCCTACAATTCCTTCAAGAACCGGCACTGCCCGAAGTGTCAGGGGCCGGCGGCACGCGACTGGATGGATGCGCGCGCCGAGGATCTGTTGCCGGTCGAGTATTTCCATGTCGTCTTCACGCTGCCAGCAGAGATTGCCCGGGTCGCCTATTGGAACAAGCGGGCGGTCTACGGCCTGCTGTTCAAATCTTCGGCGCAAACGGTGATGACCATCGCCGCCGATCCCAAGCGCATGGGCGCGCGGGTCGGCATGACCAGCGTGTTGCACACCTGGGGATCGGCGCTGACGCACCACCCGCATGTCCACATGATCGTTCCCGGTGGCGGCCTGTCGCCGGGCGGGAGCCGCTGGATCGCCTGCCGCCCTGGCTTCTTCCTGCATGTGCGGGTGCTGTCCCGCCTGTTCCGGCGCCTGTTTCTGGATGGGCTAATGGACCTGCACCGCGCGGGCAAACTCACCTTCTTCGGTAATCTCGAAGGGCTGGCTGAAGCAGATACATTCGCTTCTTGGCTCGCCCCGTTCCGCAAATCCGAATGGGTGGTCTACGCCAAACCGCCCTTCGGTGGCCCCGAGGCGGTGCTGGCCTACCTGAGCCGCTATACCCACCGGGTGGCGATCTCGAACGCCCGCCTGGTCAGCGCTGATGCCGATATCGTGGCCTTCCGCTGGAAGGATTACCGCATAAAGCGCGGGGATCGCCAGAGGGTGATGCGGCTGGCCACCCACGAGTTAATCCGCCGCTTTCTCATCCACGTCCTCCCGAACGGCTTCCACCGTATCCGGCACTACGGCCTGCTGGCCAGTTCGACCCGCAAGGCCAACCTTCCGAAGATCCGCGCCTTGCTCTGCCTACAACGCCCAGAAGACACCGTTGCGCCAAGTGCCGAGGCGGAGGCCGCCCCGCTCACCCTGCGCGAGCCATGCCCCTGCTATGGCGGCCCCATGCGCATCATCGAGATCCTCCGGCGCGGGCAGAAACCGATGTCGCGCGCACCACCCAGGGAACGGTCCGCATGATAAATCTCCTGTCATCGATCCTCTTTTACAGAATGGCACCGGCTGCTCCCTGCAAACCCTGCCAGGCTGGATTGTGCCTGCCGTCACCGGCCAGGCCGCTTGGGTGCATTCGCCCCCAATCCCTCCGTGCTGTTGGAGCAATCAGAGGGCGGATCGGTCGCCAGCCACGCTATCAGCCGCAACCAGATCCAATGGTTGCCCCAAGCGTCCGCGCACTTTCCCCATAGGCTGATCCCAGACCCCCGCGGCTTCCTCCTTCCGAGGTTTGTCAACGCGGGCCGCCACTGCAGGATGGCCACCGGTGCGCCGCGGCCCGCATCGAAAAACCTTCAGGACAGCAGACCTTCGCTGCGCTCTGGACCAACGGCAGCTGTGCGCAGGGAGCGGACATTGGGTCAATCAGCATTTTGCGGATTGCCTTTTCCCGCTAGCAGGCGAACCTATTTTAAAGAGATGGACTTCAATACTTTTTGAAATTTAGGCCGCAGGGTCTGCTTCGTCCGCGTCACGGTCCTTGATTTGTGGAGGCAAAACCCACGAAGACCTAAGGAGGTTCGCGGCAGGTTTTTACAATTACAGGGCTGATCTTCCGCGAGCCACATGAGACCGACAATATGACGTTTATTGAGTCAATCAGCTATGCTGTTGCCAAGTCGTCACTCCGCAGGGATAAATGCAGACACCATTGGGAGCGTGACCCGGCTTTGTGCCTTGAGGGACTCGCAGCCGAACAAGTTCCATGCTGATAGCGCCTTCTCCGCCCTGGTCTTGAAATGAGTTCTCCATGATCGACAAACTTGAAATGTTCATTGCTCTCTCCAAGGAGAAGCACTTCGGAAAGGCCGCCGAAGAACTTGGGATCACACAGCCGACCCTGTCGACGGGCATCAAGAATCTGGAGGACCAACTGGGCGTTAAACTTGTCTTTCGTGGCTCGAAATTCGGGGGGCTGACACCCGAGGGCCACAGCGCGCTCGAGTGGGCGCGGCGGATCGTCGGCGATGCGCGGCAGCTGCGCGAGGAGATGCGATTCACAAGGAATGGGTTGTCCGGCCAGTTGCGCGTCGCGGTCATTCCGACCGCTCTTACCTGGGCCGCGCAGCTCTCGGCGCGGTTCAGCGAGAAGAACCCCAATGTGCGCCTCACGCTTTTGTCCCGCACATCCATCGAAATCCTGTCGATGATCGAGAATCTGGATGTCGATGCGGGCATCACCTATCTGGACAATGAGCCAACGGGCAGGCTGAGCACCGAACCGCTCTATCGCGAGCGCTACATGCTAGTCTGCAACAAGGCTTCGCAGTTCTACAGCCGCGACGCCGTCGGCTGGAAGGAGTTGGAGGGTGAGAGGTTGGCGCTATTGACACCTGAAAACCAGAACCGGCGGATCATCAACGGACATTTTCGCGACGCCGGTGCGACACCGGATGCCTGGATCGAATCCGATTCCGCCGTCGTGCTTGTCGCCAATGTCGAGCGGGGCGACTGGCTGACTATCCTGCCGGCCGATATCGCGCGTTTTCTCAGTCAGGGCAAGGCGTTGCGGCTGGTGCCGTTGTCGGGCAATCTGCGCCACCCGACCGTGGGTCTGGTCGCCCCCTACCGCGAGCCGCACACCCCGACACTTCAGGCGCTTCTCAGGCACGCGGCACAACTTGCCGAAACGAGTGATTGATTTTTTCAATCGGTAGACGGGAAACCGATATTGATTGGCTGACAAAGCTGCGCTTACCCTTGAGGCAACATAGCCAAAAGGTCAGCCATGCAAGAGACGCCCCCCCTCCCGAACGATGACGAGATCGACGCGATCCTTGCGCAGCACAAGCACCGCGAGGGCCCGCTCTTGCCGATGCTGCATAATTTGCAGGCCCGATACGGACACATTCCCGCCGGCGCGGTAGCGCGCATCGCCCATGTGCTGAACATGACCCGCGCCGAGGTGCATGGCGTAGTTTCGTTTTACCACGACTTTCGCGAACTTCCCGCCGGTCGCCATGTTATCAAGATTTGCCGCGCCGAGGCGTGTCAGGCTGTCGGCGGCGATGTCATGGCCGAAGAAACGCTGGCAAAACTGGGCCTTGACTGGCACGGGACCACCCCGAACGGCGCCCTGACGGTCGAGCCGGTCTATTGCCTTGGCCTGTGCGCCTGCGGACCCGCGGCGATGGTGGACGGCAATGTGGTGGGCCGTCTCGATGCCCCCCGTCTTGAACGCATCGTGACGGAGGCGGGCGCATGAAAATTTATGTTCCCATGGACAGCGCCGCCAAGGCGCTTGGAGCCGATGAGGTGGCGGAGGCCATCCGCGCCGAGGCAGCCGCGCGCGGCATTGACGTGACGCTGGTACGCACCGGCACGCGCGGGATGATCTGGCTAGAGCCGCTGGTCGAGATCGACCGAGGCGCAGGCCGCGAGGCCTTCGGTCCCGTCGGCGCGGATGATGTGTCGGCGCTGCTGGACGGGACGCTCGAAGGGCATGGACCGGTAGAGGGCATCCCCTTCTTCGCACGCCAGACGCGTCTGACCTTTGCGAGATGTGGCGTGATCGACCCGCTCAGCCTAGCCGACTACCAGGCGCATGGAGGCCTCGCCGGTCTGCGGCGCGCGCTTGCCATGACCGCGCCCGAAATTGTGGGAGAAGTCACGAATAGCGGGCTGCGCGGTCGCGGCGGTGCAGGCTTTCCCACCGGCATCAAGTGGAAGACAGTGCTGGAGGCCGAGGCGCCGCAGAAATACATCGTGTGCAACGCTGACGAGGGCGACAGCGGCACCTTTGCAGACCGCATGATCATGGAAGGCGATCCCTTTACCCTGATCGAGGGGATGGCGATTGCCGGTCTCGCCGTCGGTGCGACGCGGGGCTACGTCTATCTGCGCTCGGAATATCCCGACGCGATCGCCGTAATGAACGATGCGATCCGCATCGCGCGGCAGAAGGGTGTACTGGGCGCGAGAATCCTCGGCTCGGACCGCATCTTTGACATGGAGGTGCGCGTGGGCGCGGGCGCCTATGTCTGCGGCGAGGAGACGTCCCTGCTCAACTCGCTCGAAGGCAAGCGCGGGGTTGTGCGGGCCAAGCCCCCTCTGCCTGCGCTTGAGGGATTTCTTGGGCGTCCGACCGTTGTGAACAACGTCATCAGCCTTGCCACCGTGCCAGTGATCTTTGAGCGCGGTGCGAACCATTACGCAGATTTCGGCATGGGCCGCTCACGCGGGACCGTGACCTTGCAGATCGCGGGCAACGTGGCGCGCGGCGGCCTTTTCGAGACGGCGTTCGGCATCAGCCTCGGTGAGATCGTGAATGATCTGGCCGGCGGCACACGATCGGGTCGGCCGGTCAAGGCGGTTCAGGTGGGCGGCCCCTTGGGCGCCTATATCCCCGTCTCGAATTTCGATGCGCCACTGGGCTATGAGGAGCTGGACGCCAAGGGCGGGCTTTTGGGCCATGCGGGGCTGGTCGTCTTTGATGACAGCGCGGACATGCTGCGAATGGCGCGCTTTGCCATGGAATTCTGCGCCATCGAGAGTTGCGGCAAATGCACCCCTTGTCGGGTTGGATCGGTGCGCGGCGTCGAGACGATCGACCGTATCGCGCGCGGCGACGCCGACGCGATCCCGCTGCTCACCGACCTCTGCGAGACGATGACCGACGGCTCGCTCTGCGCGCTTGGCGGATTTACCTCGTTCCCGGTCATGTCGGCGCTGACCCATTTCCCCGATGACTTCGCCACCCAGAAGGAGGCAGCGGAATGAAAGATTTTATCATCCCCACGTCCAAGGACGACCGCGACATGGGCACGCACGCCAAGACCGGCGCGCCCGTCACCCTGACCATCGACGGCTTTTCGGTGACCGTGCCCGAGGGCACATCCGTAATGCGCGCCGCCGCCGAACTTGGAATGCAGATTCCCAAGCTCTGCGCGAGTGACAACTTGGAGGCATGGGGGTCGTGCCGCCTTTGCGTCGTCGAAATCGAAGGCCGCCGCGGCACGCCCGCCTCCTGCACCACGCCGGTCGCCGAGGGCATGGCCGTGCGCACCCAGTCCTCGAAGGTCAAGAAGATCCGTAAGGGCGTGATGGAGCTCTATATCTCGGACCACCCGCTGGATTGCCTGACCTGCAGCGCCAATGGCGATTGCGAATTGCAGGATATGGCCGGCGCTGTGGGTCTGCGCGATCAGCGGTTTGAAGCCGGGCGCAATCACTACGATCCTCTGGGCATCGGCACGCTGGCGGCGGGCGACATTCGCGCACGCGCACGCCCCGGCACCGGCGATTTGGGCAACCCCGAATACATCCCGAAGGATCAGTCGAACCCCTATTTCACCTATGATCCCAGCAAATGCATCGTCTGCTCGCGCTGCGTGCGTGCCTGCGAAGAGGTTCAAGGCACCTTTGCACTCACCATTGAGGGCCGCGGATTCGAGAGCCGCGTGTCGGCAGGTGCTGCGGGCGATGATTTCATGGCCTCAGATTGCGTCAGCTGCGGCGCGTGTGTGCAGGCCTGCCCCACCGCATCGCTACAGGAAAAATCCATCGTCGAGCTGGGTACGCCAGAGCGATCCGTCATCACCACATGCGCCTATTGCGGCGTCGGCTGCTCCTTCAAGGCCGAGTTGAACGGCGACGAGCTGGTGCGCATGGTTCCCTACAAGCACGGCAAGGCCAATCGCGGTCATAGCTGCGTCAAGGGACGGTTCGCCTATGGCTATGCAAATCACAAGGACCGTATCCTCAATCCGATGATCCGGGACAGCATCGACGAGCCGTGGCAGGAAGTCAGCTGGGACGAGGCGCTGAGCTTTGCCGCGCAGCGGATGCGTGGGCTGCAAGAGCGGTATGGCAAGAAATCTGTCGGCGTCATCACCTCCAGCCGCTGCACCAACGAAGAAACCTACCTGGTGCAGAAGCTGACCCGTGCGGTGTTTGGCAATAACAACACCGACACCTGCGCGCGCGTGTGCCATTCGCCCACCGGCTATGGCCTTGGCCAGACCTTTGGCACCTCCGCCGGCACACAGGATTTCGACTCGGTCGAGGATAGCGATGTCATCATCCTGATCGGCGCCAATCCGACCGACGCGCACCCCGTCTTTGCCAGCCGGATGAAGAAGCGCCTGCGCGCGGGGGCCAAGATCATCGTGATCGATCCGCGCAAGATCGACCTTGTGCGCTCGGCCCATATCGAGGCATCGCACCACCTCCCGCTGCGTCCCGGTACCAACGTGGCCGTCGTCTCGGCCATCGCGCATGTGATCGTGACCGAAGGGCTGATGGACGAGGCGTTCATCCGCGAGCGGTGCGACTGGGAGGAGTTCAGCGAATACGCCGAATTCATCAGCAATCCGCGCCATAGCCCCGAGGCAACCGAGATGCTGACCGGCGTTCCTTCTGCCGATCTGCGCGCCGCCGCGCGCCTCTTTGCCACCGGCGGCAACGGCGCGATCTATTACGGCCTCGGAGTGACCGAGCACAGCCAGGGCTCGACCACCGTCATCGGTATCGCAAACCTTGCCATGCTGACCGGAAATGTCGGACGCCGCGGTGTTGGTGTGAACCCGCTGCGCGGGCAGAACAACGTTCAGGGCTCCTGCGACATGGGGAGCTTCCCGCATGAATTGCCTGGCTATCGGCATGTCAAGAATGACGACGTGCGCGAAATCTATCAAGAAATCTGGGGCGTCCAGATCGACAACGAGCCGGGGCTGCGCATCCCCAACATGCTGGACGCCGCCGTCGACGGCACTTTCAAAGGGCTATATTGCCAAGGCGAGGATATTCTGCAATCCGACCCTGACACCAAGCATGTCGCCGCCTGCCTTGCCGCTATGGAATGCGTCATCGTGCATGACCTCTTCCTGAACGAGACGGCGAACTACGCGCATGTCTTCCTGCCCGGCTCGACCTTTCTCGAAAAGGACGGCACCTTCACCAATGCCGAGCGGCGCATCAACCGCGTCCGCGAGGTGATGAGGCCGCTCAATGGCTATGCCGATTGGGAGGTTACACAACTTCTTGCCAATGCCATGGGCGCGGGCTGGCACTACACGCATCCCAGCCAGATCATGGGTGAGATCGCGGCGACCACGCCCAGCTTTGCCGGCGTGTCCTATGACGTGTTGGAGGAGAAAGGCTCGGTCCAGTGGCCGTGCAACGAGGCGCATCCGGACGGCACGCCGTTGATGCATGTCGATGGCTTCATGCGGGGCAAGGGACGGTTCATCGTCACCGAATATGTCGCGACCGAAGAAAAGACCGGCCCGCGTTTCCCCCTCCTGCTGACCACCGGGCGGATCCTGTCGCAGTATAACGTGGGCGCACAGACGCGGCGGACGGCCAACAGTGAATGGCATCACGAGGATTTGTTGGAAATCCACCCGCATGACGCCGACGTGAGGGGTATCAAGGACGGGCAATGGATCAAGCTGGCGTCCCGCTCGGGCGAGACGACATTGCGCACAAAGATCTCCGAGCGGATGTCACCAGGGGTGGTCTATACGACCTTCCATCATCCCGACACACAGGCCAACGTCATTACCACCGACTATTCTGACTGGGCCACCAATTGCCCCGAGTACAAGGTGACGGCAGTGCAGGTCTCGCATTCTAACGGGCCGACCGACTGGCAGGAGGCGTATAACGCGCAGGCGGCACAATCACGCCGCATCCTGCCAGCGGCGGAATAGCGGCATGAGGGCGCACCACCTTATCCAAAGCGTGCCGGGCGTCACCGTCCGGCACGAGGGGATGCACGACATTCGGCGCAGCCTCCCCGAGGAAACGCCGACCGCGCTGGTCTTTGACGGCACTACCGCAGCCGTGATGATGACCAGCCCAAGCGATGTCGAGGATTTCGCGATAGGCTTTGCCCTGACAGAGGGATTCATCTGCAACCTTGAGGACGTGATGGATTTCGAGGTGGTAAGCCACGCGCATGGCATCGAGGCGCGGTTCTGGCTTGCGCCCGAGCGGGCCGAGGCGGTGCATCAGCGCCGTCGCAACATGCTGGGGCCGGTTGGCTGTGGCCTTTGCGGCATCGACAGTCTCGAGCAGGCCTTGCGGCCCCTGCCGGTGCTGCCGGCGGGGGGGCTTACATTCAGCTGCGCCACAGCGCGCCAGGCTACCGATGCGCTGCGCGTGCATCAGCCGTTGCATGACCAGACCCGTGCGGTCCACGCCGCCGGGTTCATGGATGCGAGTGGCATGATCGTGCTGGCCCGCGAGGATGTCGGGCGGCACAACGCGCTGGACAAGCTGATCGGCGCGATGCTGCGCAGGGGGATCGACCCCGCCACCGGCGCCATCGTGCTGACCTCGCGCGTGTCGGTCGAGATGGTGCAAAAGACTGTCATCGCCGGCTGTCCTGTGCTCATCGCCGTGTCGGCCCCCACTGCCCATGCGCTGCGACTGGCCGAGGGCGCGCGTCTTACGCTGGCCGCCTTTGCGCGCGGGGGCAGTTTCGACATCTACGCGCATCCCGAGCGCATCCAGACAGGAGCCTGCCATGCAGCCTGACAAACTGGTCATGATGGCCAACCAGATTGCCACCTATTTCGCCACCCAGCCCGGCACCGATCAAGCCGAATGCGTCGCGGCCCATCTGAATGATTTCTGGGAGCCGCGGATGCGAGCTGCCTTGGCGAATTATCATGAAAACGGGGGAACCGGCCTGTCAGAGCTTGCCAAAGAAGCGATGCCACTCATGAGAGTGCCTGCGGCCTAACTTGCGAGGCCGTCCGGTTCATAGTGGATCAAAGCATAGCGCGAGTTCCGCTGGGCCGTCATGTAGCGTGTCAAAGAGCGCCGAGCCGTCGGGCCACCGCATCGCTCGATGTGCTTCAAAATAGTCTCCGCGCGCGCAAGAAGCACTTTCGCGCTCTCAAAAGTTTGCAGGTTGAGACCCCCTGCGGATCTGGCCTCACAGATTTACGTCATGGAGGGGCTCGGAGACGCATTTGGCGACTTGGTGCATCGTTAGAACGATCGTGTCCAAATAGGTGGTATCGGACCTACTGTTCGACTTGAGGTGCCGACTATTTCGATCGTCATCATACAGACCATCGTCAGGTAAGATGTGCTGCGACGCGGCGCCGTCACCTCTTACAAAGGTCCGCTCTGGGCCGATCTCGAACAAAGATAAGGCTTTTAACTATCCTGCAAGGAGTTCAAAACGCCCCGAGCAGCATAGCTGCTTGGGGCGTTCATCATGTTTCTCATCTGTTCATGATGTCCAGCAGACACCGGTGCGCCGCAACTTGATCAAGCACACTGTCACGGCTGTTGAGGAAGTCCTGGAACAGGCATCGCAACTCAATGAGCTCATCGCCGCGATCAGAATAGACCGGCGTTTCACGGGTTTCGCCGTGCGGGCCAAATTCGTCGTACCCCGTCTCCTCGAAGCGGTCTTCGCTGCCGAGGCATTCGGCAGCGATACTGCGCTCCAGGATGTCCATGACGGCTGCGAAGCCGCCCTCGTCCGCCTCATCGAAGGGTTGGCGTTCTTTGAGCCGCGCGAGGCAGCGCGACACGAAAGCCACGTCTCTGGCATTGTCGCCAAGGTGGAGCGACTTGGCCCTGTCGGCTACCTGACGGCCCAGACCCACGGTCTCCGCAGCCAGGTCATCTATGTTTATTTTATTGGAAAGTAAGTGCATCGTCGGGAATCCCCATGGTTGATAGTCAATCGTTGGGGCGACCAGTTCGGCGGCCCCTTCAAGACAGCCGACCCTTGGCAGGGTCGGCTTTGGTTGGGGAATTCACGCAACTTGCGAGATGATGTGCGATGCTTTGCAGCGGATGTCGCTGGTAGGATCATTCTCAGCGATCAGCTTCAGCAATGCGCCGAGCTTGTCCGAGAGCAGACAGCACTCCGTGACAAATCCGGAAGCGGGGTCGATCTGGGCAAAAAGGCCGCTCTCAATCCGATCTGGATCGCCGACATGCTCCAGAGTCAGCAACCGGTGAAAATCGACCAGCTGACTGCTTTGTGCCCGGGTCAGGCGCCGTGTATGGCGCACGGCCTCACACAGCAAAAATACGCGGGCACTGGCCGCTGGGCCGCCGAGCCTGTGGGCGGCCTCGGCCAACGCCGTCCCGTGGTCACGCAGGAAACCGCGCACATGCTCCAAGTTCGGGCAAGGCAGCTTGGTGAGTGTTTGGTAATAGGTCATGGGTTTCGTCCCGGGGTTGCGCTGCACCAAAGCGGCAGCTTCAAGATGCCTGTCTCCTCCTTTCCAAAGGCAATCTGGCCAGGCCCGTTGTAGCAGCAACTGGGTCCGTCGGTCTGGCTCATGTTAATGTTTGTTTGGATTCCGCCGCACCGGAGTTTCCGGATCTGCGCGGCCTCATGAGAGGGCCCGCGCAAGATCTGGAAATCGGGTGACGCGGGGCGTCGTCCTACGACCCACCTTCAACGCTCGTTCTCTCGTCCTCGTTTGGACGAACCTCAGTATTGCATCGCCTTGCGCCATGCATTTGCAGGCCCGGCACTATCCGGGCCCGCCCGATGTGGAGGGGGACGGCGTTCGAGGGTTTCGTACAGCATGTCCAGCGCCATTCCGGAAAAGATCGCCAAGGAAATCCGATGATAATCCTCGGCGGCTGGTATCGTGGCGCGACCGCTTGCTTTCATCAATTGAAAAGCCAGCGAGTTTCAAATGCCGGAGCATCCGGCACCAGCACGCGATCTCTCAGGTGCTCAAACCGATCATCCACGACGGCGCAGGCAACTGGTGCCTCTTGAAGAACCTCCAGCGCGATGCCGTGGACGGCAGCGCTCTGAGGCGCCCAGTCAGCAAGATCCCAGCCCGGTGCAGGCCGGATCAACGTGCTCCAAGTCCGTACCTCGTCGTTTTCCAGCCATGACAGACCAACTTCGATTGGCCAGCTCTCTCGCGACAGGCTCGACGCTTCAAAGTCCAGGGTGGCGAACCTCTCCATGTCTGTATCTGGTTGCATTGCTGATCTTCCTCGAAAAATGTGATGTGCCAGTGTCACGCGTGCACGTTACCCAGACGCAATCCGCATCTCACCGCAGATTCCGGATCTGAGCGCTCTCACAAAGGGAGCCGCACAAGAACCGGGCATCTTGTGAATCATGGGACACAGAATTTGGCTGATTTCGATGCTGCGGCTTTGAGTGCCCGCAGTCATCGGCCCAATTTTTTACCGACTGGAAGCGATGGACACTGCGATATTTTCAACAGATCATGACCTCAGCGCCGCAGCCCGGGGTCATTCCGCGAATTTTGGCCGAAATATTTCGTTCGGCCAAAATCGTTCTAATTCAGGTTGTTAATGCCACGTGGCAAAACTAACCCCGCTTCGTGGCAAACCAAAACAGCGGTTTTGGCATAACTACGCCCGTCCCGATATAATCCTATGTGGCGGCAGTCATTGACATTTCGAATGACCGCAACTGGCGCATGTCATACAGCCCTCAACCATCCGCATCGCGTAATCGCCACAGCTGCTGCAGGCGGGACCCCGCCCGGAACCAAGGTTGACCACCTCTGCCGTGGGATCGGCTTTGAGGCCCAAGCCCTCGCCCGCAAGAAAGCCCGTCTTGACCATGTGCTGCTCCAAAATGCCGCCAATCGCCGCGAGGATCGAGGGCACGTATTTGCCCTGCATCCAGGCGCCGCCGCGCGGATCGAAGACGGCTTTCAGCTCTTCCACGACAAAGCTGACATCGCCGCCCCGCCGGAATACGGCCGAAATCATCCGCGTCAGTGCAACGGTCCAGGCGAAATGTTCCATGTTCTTGGAGTTGATGAAAACCTCAAAGGGCCGGCGGCGGCCGCCAAGGATCACATCATTCACGGTGATATAGATGGCATGGCTGCTATCGGGCCATTTCAGCTTGTAAGTCATCCCCTCCAGCTCGGTCGGGCGGTCCAGCGGCTCGGACATGTAGACGATCTCGGCGCTGTCGCCGGTCTGGTCCGCGATTTGCGCAGGCGCCTCACCCGGCGCCACATCGGCGCTCTCACTGACGCTCAGGACGCTGCCGGTTATGTCATTGGGACGATAGGTGGTGCAGCCCTTGCAGCCGCTTTCCCATGCCTGCATGTAGACATCCTTGAACGCATCAAAGCTGATATCCTCAGGGCAGTTGATCGTCTTGGAAATACTGCTGTCGACCCATTTCTGCGCCGCCGCCTGCATGCGCACGTGATCGGCGGGGGCCAACGTCTGGGCATTGACGAAATAGTCCGGCAGTTCGGCATCGCCGAAACGGTCGCGCCACATCTGCACAGCGTAATCGACCACCTCTTCCTCGGTCCGCGTCCCGTCCTTTTGCAGCACCTTGCGGGTGTAGCTATAGGCAAACACAGGCTCAATCCCGCTGCTGACATTGCCCGCATAGAGGCTGATCGTGCCAGTGGGCGCGATCGAGGTCAGCAGGGCGTTGCGGATGCCATGCTTGCCGACGGCGGCGCGCACATCCTCGTCCATGGCTTGCATTGTGCCGCTGGACAGATAGGCCTCGGCGTCAAAGAGCGGAAACGCACCCTTTTCCTTGGCCAGATCGACCGAGGCCAGATAGGCGGCCCGCGCGATGGCCTTCAGCCACGCCTCGGTCTGCGCCGCCGCCTCTTTCGAGCCATAGCGCTGCCCGACCATCAACAGAGCATCGGCCAGGCCGGTGACGCCCAGACCGATGCGGCGCTTGGCCTGCGCCTCTGCCTCCTGCTGCGGCAGCGGAAACTGGCTGGCATCGACGACATTGTCCATCATGCGCACGGCCGTGGCCACCAGGTCCGCCAGCGCATCCTCGTCCAGACCTGCGGTGTCGCCGAAGGGATCATTGACCAGCCGCGCCATGTTGATCGAGCCCAGAAGGCAGGCGCCATAAGGCGGCAGTGGCTGCTCGCCGCAGGGGTTGGTCGCGGCGATCGTCTCGCAATAGGCCAGATTGTTTGCCTGATTGATGCGGTCGATAAAGATCACGCCCGGTTCGGCGTAATCGTAGGTCGCCTGCATGATCCGATTCCAAAGGTCACGCGCCTGAACGGTGCGGTACACCTTGCCGTCGAACTCCAGATCCCAAGGCCCATCCGCCTCGACGGCGGCCATGAAAGGATCCGTCACCAGAACGCTCAGGTTGAAATTTCGCAGCCGTGCCGCATCACTTTTGGCGGCGATGAACTCCTCGATATCGGGATGATCGCAGCGCATGGTCGCCATCATGGCCCCGCGGCGCGCGCCCGCGCTCATGATGGTGCGGCACATCGCATCCCAAACGTCCATAAAGCTGAGAGGCCCACTTGCATCGGCGCCCACGCCCTTGACCACCGCACCCCGCGGGCGGATGGTCGAGAAATCATAGCCGATCCCGCCGCCCTGCTGCATGGTCAGCGCGGCCTCGCGCAGCGCGTCGAAAATGCCGCCCATATCGTCCGGCACGGTCCCCATAACGAAGCAGTTGAAGAGCGTGACCTTCCGCTCGGTCCCCGCGCCGGCGGTGATGCGCCCGGCGGGCAGGAACTTGAAATCCTCAAGCGCGCCATAAAAACGGTCTTCCCATTTCTCGGGCTCCGCCTCGGGCGCGGCCAGCGCGCGGGCAATCCGGCGCCAGCTATCCTCGACACTTGCATCGCCGCGCTTGTCCGCGCTGCCGTCCTCGCCAGGCTGGAACCGGTACTTCATGTTCCAGATCTGTTCGGAAATAGGGGCAGCGAAACGGCTCATGGCACGGGACCTCGGCAGGGGAATAAAGGCGAAAATGGGCGAAGCCTCACACTACGCCCGGCACCCCGCCCGGTCAACGGCACAAGCGGGCAAGAACGCCCTGCCCCAGCGGCAGGATCGCACGCCGCTGAGCGTACTCTCCGCCCGGCAGCGCGCTCTTTTCATCTTAGCAAAAATACTCAAATCTCGCCACGGCCAAAACACGCTGGTCGCGCCGCAATCCGCGCCCCATTGAACATCCCGCAGAGCGCCATAGAATAGGGGCATGACACCCGCCCCCCTTAATCTGATCAAGCTCAGCGTCGGCTCGGACAGCGTTGAAAGCATGGTCGCCTGGCAATCGACGCGCCGCGCACAGGGCGCTGATGGATTGCCGCGCCACGTGACGCGCATGTGGCCCAAGCGCGAGGCTGAGCTGATAGAGGGCGGCGGCTCGATCTACTGGATCATCCAGGGCGTCCTGCAATGTCGCCAACGTATCCTGCGACTCGACGAAACGGTGGGCGCCGACGGAATCAGGCGCTGCGCCATCGTGCTCGATCCGCACGTCATACGCACGGCTACGGCCCTGAAACGGCCCTTTCAGGGCTGGCGCTATCTTCCGGGCGCTGATGCGCCCGCGGATTTACCCGCGCAGCGACAGAACGAAGAGGCACTTCCCCCCGATCTCAGCGCGGCCCTGTCGGAGATAGGTGTGCTTTAAAGGCAACAGCCGCGCGGACTCGCGCGGCTTTCCGCACGTCCTGATCTGGCAGGTCAGGCACTTTGCCGCCGACCCCCAAAAGCCAGCATAGCCCTGTAATTAAAACACAAAAACGTCCCAACCACCCTTTTTGGAACGTGCGGT
Source organism: Roseovarius nanhaiticus (assembly GCF_900156535.1). Lineage (NCBI taxonomy): Bacteria > Pseudomonadati > Pseudomonadota > Alphaproteobacteria > Rhodobacterales > Roseobacteraceae > Roseovarius > Roseovarius nanhaiticus. Next base: position 20,696 of record NZ_FTNV01000002.1, read on the forward strand.
TTTGAACTTGGCAATTTACCGCCGACCTCATTCACATTTTCTTGAAACCAAGCGATTGCGCAAGTCGTTGCATCCGGTAAGCTGATCCTAAATAGGGGCTTATGAGGCGCGTGTCCGGCAGTCCCGCTGGCGCGTCTGAGACAACGAAAGGACGATCACATGAAATATCTGCTCTCCGCAGCCGCAGCTTCGGCCCTGATGGCCGGCACCGCATTCGCAGGCAACATCGAGCCCGCGCCCATGGAGCCCGTCATCGCACCGGCACCTGCGCCTGTCTTCACGTCGCCCAACTGGACCGGCTTCTACGTCGGCGGCCAGCTCGGCTATGCAAATGTCGACACCAGCATCGCCAACGTTGACGGCGACGGCCTCATCGGTGGTCTGACCGCCGGTTACGACTATGACCTCGGCAACTGGGTCGTCGGTGCAGGCCTTGACTACGACTGGACCGATGTCACGCTCAGCGGCGTCAACCTCGACGTCGAGAACGTGTTCCGCGCCAAGCTGCGCGGCGGCTACAAGCTGGGTGATGGCCTGCTCTATGCAACCGCCGGTTACGCCAATGTCGACGTCCAGACCCTGGGCAACGAAGACGGCTATTTCGTCGGCGCCGGCTACGAGCACCTGATCACCGAGAACATCTCGCTCGGCGGCGAAGTCCTGTACCACGAGTTCGACGGCCTGCCCGCCGGCGGCGTGAACACGGACCCCGACGCGACGACTGCTCAGGTCCGCGCGACGTTCCGCTTCTAATTCAGCAGCCGGGCCTTCTGGCCCGGCATACTGCCAAACCAAGAACGCGCGGCCCTATCGGGTCGCGCGTTTTTTTTCGTCCCACCAGCCTGGCTCTGCGTCAATCCACGCCAAGCTTGGCGATCAATTCCGACATCACACCGCGCTCGGCATCGCTCAGCTCGGCTCGGCGCGCGCGAAAGAGCGTCGCCTGACTGCGCAGGATCACACCGTCGTCCAGCAATTTCAGATGGTTCGCCCGCAGCGTGTCTCCGGTCGAGGTGATGTCGGCGATGGCCTCCGCCGTCTCATTCTTGACCGTACCCTCAGTCGCTCCCTGGCTGTCGATCAGCCGGTAATCAGCCACGCCATGCTCGCGCAGGAAATCCCGCACGAGGCGGTGATACTTCGTTGCGATGCGCAGGCGATGTCCGTGCACCTCACGAAACGCCGCCGCGACTGCATCCAGATCGTCTAGCGTCCCCACATCGACCCAGGCCTGCGGCACCGCCAGCACAAGGTCCGCATGGCCGAAGCCCAGCTCGGCCAGCGGCTCAACCCGCGTATCCCACTGCGCCAAGGTCTCGCGCACCAGATCTGTGCCGGTGACGCCCAGATGGATATTACCCAGCGCCAGTTCGCGCGGGATCTCTCCTGCGGAGAGCAGGACCAACTCCACATCACCCGCGCCCTCGACGATGCCAGCATATTCGCGCTCGGACCCGGTCCGGCCCAGCGTCACGCCGCGCGCCCCGAACCAGTCAAAAGTCTTCTCCATCAGCCGCCCCTTGGACGGCACGCCCAGACGCACACTCATGCCGCACCCTCCGCGCTGAGACGCGCGACAAGGCCGGGACGGATCACACCGCCCACCGCCGGAATCTCGCGCCCGGCCCCCAGCCGCCGGGTCAGCGCATCATAGCGCCCTCCCGAGGCGACGGGGGGCAGATCGGGATGCGCCGCGCTCGAAAATCCAAAAACGAAACCATCGTAATATTCCATTTGCGCGCGGCCATAGGAAGTCTCGAAAGGCAGCGCCGCGATATCGACGCCGCGTGCCTCCAGCGCCTCCAACCGCGCCGCAAGCGCGGCGACGGCGCCTGAGATGGCGGGCATGTCCACCGCGATATCGCGCAGGCGTTCCAGTGCGTTGGGGCATGTCTCGCGCACTGACAGCACCGCCGACAGCAATGCAACCTCACCCTCGGCGATGGGCGCTGCCTCGGCATCCGCGCGCAAGGCCTCGATGCGCGCGGCGATCTCGGCCTCGCTGCGCAGACCGATCAGCGGGCCCGCATCGGCCATGGGATCCTCCATCGCCAAGAGTGCCGCACGGCTGGCGGGCACCGGGCTGCGACCCGAGAAACGTTCGATCAACGCGCGAAACCGGCGCGGGCGCCAAACATGGCGGCGCAGCGCCGCCTTGCGCGCATCGGTCGTGCGCAGACCGTCGATGGCGGCCATCAAGATGCCGATATCGCCCGTTGCAGGCGTCACGTTCAGCGGGGCAAGAATGCCCTGCATCAGCGCAAACACCTCGGCATCCGCCTCGGCCGGGGTGGCCGCGCCCATGATCTCGTAGCCGACCTGGAAATACTCGCTGGCGCGGCGCGGGTCGTCCTCCTGCCGGCGAAACACCTCGCCGGAATAGGTATAGCGCGCGGGCTCGGCAGCGCTTTCCATATGCATCTGCACCACCGGCACCGTGAAATCCGGGCGCAGCATCTGCTCGCCCTTCAGCGGGTCCGAGGTGACGTAGGCACGTGCGCGAATATCCTCGCCATAGAGATCCAGCAGAATCTCGGCTGGCTGCAAGATCGCCGTATCGACCACCGCGGCGCCTGCCGCCTGGAAAACGGCCTCGATGCGCGCAGCCTCGGCACGAATTGTGGCGCGGCTGGACGGCTGGGCCAAGTCACTCACTGGCCGTACCGCTCAGTATCTCGCGGACCTTGGCCACCATATCCGCGCGCGGCACCTCGAATTGGCTGGGCCGCTCTTTCCATTCCTCCAGTGTCGCGCTCTCGGCAATCTGCGCGCCCAGGACCAGATCCTTGATCTGCACCATGCCTGCCGCCTGCTCGTCCGCGCCCTCGATGATGGCGATAGGGCTGCGGCGCTTATCGGCGTATTTCAACTGGTTACCGAAATTTTTGGGATTACCCAGATAAACCTCGGCACGGATGCCCGCCGCCCGCAACTCGCCCACCATCGCCTGATAGTCTGCCATGCGGGCGCGGTCCATCACGGTGACAACAACCGGTCCAACAGCGTCGGCGCCCGCGCGCCCCTGAGCGCGGAGCGCAGCCAGCAGCCGGTCGACACCGATACTGACGCCCGTGGCCGGCACCGCCTGCCCGGTGAAACGCTTGACCAGATCGTCATAGCGCCCGCCGCCCGCGACGCTACCGAACTGGCGCTTGTTGCCATCCTCATCGAGGATGTCAAAGGTCAGCTCGGCCTCGAAGACAGGGCCGGTGTAATAGCCCAGACCGCGCACGACGGAGGGGTCAATCTCAAGTCTATCCTGCCCATAGCCTTGGGCCGCCACCAGCGCCGCGATCTCTTCCAATTCGTCGACACCCTCGGCACCAATGGCCGAGCCTTCGACTGCGCGGCGCAAATTGGCCAGGGTCTCTGCCGCATCCGCCCCTTTCGAGGTCAGGAATGCGATCACCGGCTCAGCCTGCGTTTCGGTCAGGCCTACTCCATCGATATACGCCCCCGAGGCATCCAGCCGCCCCTTGCCCAAAAGCTGGCGCACGCCATCACTGCCGACCTTGTCGAATTTGTCGATGGTGCGCAGAACGGCGTCGCGCTGTCCTTGATCATCCAAGCCCATGATTTCGAGCACACCGTTCAAAACCTTACGGTTGTTCACCCGCACCACGTAATCGCCGCGGGCGATCCCCACCGTCTCGAGGCAATCGGCCAGCATCGCGCAGATCTCGGCATCCGCCGCGACCGAGGGCGCGCCCACAGTATCCGCATCGCACTGATAAAACTGGCGAAACCGCCCCGGCCCCGGCTTCTCGTTGCGCCAGACAGGGCCCATCGCATAGCGGCGATAAGGCGTCGGAAGATCCTCTTTATGCTGCGCATAGACCCGCGCCAGCGGCGCCGTCAGATCATAGCGCAGCGCGAGCCAATCGCCCGGCTTCTCGCCCTCATCCTCCTGCCATGCGAAAACGCCCGCATTCGGGCGCTCGACATCGGGGAGGAACTTGCCCAGCGCCTCGACCGTCTCGACAGCCGAGCTGTCCAGCGCATCGAAGCCGTAGTGATGATAAACGCGCGCAATGGCTTCCAGCATGGCCGCGCGTTCGACAACCTCGGCGCCAAAATAATCCCGAAAGCCCTTCGGCGTCTGCGCCTTTGGGCGCGGCGTCTTCTTCTGCTTGGCCATCTCATCGTCTCCCGGAGGTCGCATGACTTGCCGCGCGGTCTAGCCCAAGCACCGCAGGTCGGCAAGGGAAGGCGCCCGGCCCATGTTTCACCTTGTCGAAATACTCAATCGACGCCCGCCACCGGCGCGGCGCTTGACGCGGCGCGCAGCGCGGGCCAAACCGAGCCTATGGAACAGCTCGAAGAACAGATCGCCCATCTCACCCGCGCCGTCGATGATCTGTCGGATACGGTCGCGCGGCAAGATACCGAGATCGCAACGCTCACCCGCCGGGTCGAGATGCTGATGCGCCGCGAGGCCGCGCGCGACAGCGATGGCGGCGGCTCGGTCACCTTGGGCGATGAGCGCCCGCCGCATTACTGAACGCGAAGGAAGCCTGCAGTGATAAAGTATATCTATCCAGACGGCACCCATTGCTACCGCGCGCTGCACACGACCCATGCGGTATTCCGCGACGACGAGGGCAGATTGATTGCCCGCGCCGAGAAGGCGGACGGCACGCTTTACGAGTTTGAGATCAAGGCTTTCGAGTTGCTCAAGCCGGGTCGCCAATATAGCTGACGCGCAGCGCGCACCGAAGATTTGCAATCAACAACCTGCGTTCGGCGTCCCGCGTCACAGGTCTTGCACATCCATAACACCATCAAGGCTCTTTATCGCGCCCTTGATCTGAGGCGTTACCGGATAGTCGCGCCCAGCCGAAAGTTCTACCTCGCCGGGCAGGCCATCGGCCATGAGGCAAAAACGGATCGGACCCGGACGTGCCGCGCGGGCCGCCTGCGCCGCGCCGTCCAGCACCCGCGCGACCGAGGCAATGGCGCCCGGCTCCTCGACAAAGATCATCAGCCCAAGGCTACCGGCATCCGCGACCACGCCGTCGATGGGCGCGACCGAGCGGGCCAATAGCTTCAGCTGCTCGGCCTCCATCGTCGCCTCGACCGTCACCACCACCTGCGCGCCCGTCTCGATATGCTCGCGCGACTTCTCGAGCGTTTCCGAAAACATGGTGACCTCGTAGCCGCCCGTCGTATCGCTCAGCTGGACAAAGGCGAACCGGTTGCCGCGCGCCGATTTGCGCTCCTGCCGGCCCGCGACGACGCCCGCCATCTTGACCACGCAGGGCGCGCGAGCGGCCTGCACCATCACCTCGTCCAACGTCTTGACCTGCTTGCGCCTGAGCGCGGCCATGTAATCATCCAGCGGATGGCCCGAGAGGTAGAAGCCGACGGCCTTGAATTCCTCGGTCAGCCGCTCGGCGGGCAGCCAGTCGTCGACGGGTTGCAGGCGCGGCTCGGGCAGGTCCTCGCCCGCCTCGCCGAAGAGCGAGACCTGCGCGGAATTCTTCTGATCGTGAATCGCCGCCGAGTAATTCATCAGCGGCTCGATCGCGTCAAAGACGCGGCGGCGATTGCGGTCGATCTCGTCGAACGCGCCCGAACGGGCGAGCATTTCCAGCGGCCGCTTGCCGATCCGCTTGATATCCACGCGGCGCGCGAAGTCATAAAGCGTGGCAAAGGGCCGCCCCTCGCGCCCCTCGACGATCAGCTTCATCGCCTCGACGCCCACGTTTTTCAGCGCGCCCAGCCCGTAATGCAGCACGCCCTGACGCACCACGAACTGCGCGTCCGAGCGGTTGACGCAAGGCGGGGCCCAGTTCAGCTCCAGCCCCTTTTTCACTTCCTCGAAATAGACCGACAGCTTGTCCGTCAGGTGAATATCGCAATTCATCACCCCGGCCATGAATTCGGTCGGGTGGTTCGCCTTCAGCCATGCCGTCTGGTAGCTGACCACGGCATAGGCCGCCGCGTGGGATTTGTTGAAGCCGTAATTGGCGAATTTATCCAGAAGGTTCCAAACCTCCAGCGCCTTGGCGTCATCAACGCCGTTCTCCTTGGCGCCCGCGATGAATTTGGGCCGCTCTGCGTCCATCGCTTCCTGGATCTTCTTGCCCATGGCGCGGCGGAGCAAGTCGGCGCCGCCGAGGCTGTAGCCCGCCATTTCCTGCGCGATCTGCATCACCTGTTCCTGGTAGACGATGATGCCCTGCGTCTCGTCCAGGATATGGTCGATCGAGGGATGCAGCGTGTCGCGCTCGCTCAGCCCGTTCTTGACCTCGCAGAACTTGGGGATGTTCTCCATCGGGCCGGGCCGGTAGAGCGCCACGAGCGCGATGATATCTTCGATGCAGTCGGGCTTCATGCGCTTTAGCGCATCCATCATGCCCGAGCTTTCCACCTGAAAAACCGCTACCGTCTTGGCGCGGGCATAAAGCGCGTAGGTCTTGGCATCATCCAGCGGGATCTGTCCGATATCGTTTTCGGCGCCCTCGAATGGCTCGTAGATGGTGTTGCCATCCGCAGCGACATGCAGATCGCGGCCCTCGCCGTGGATCTGCTCGATCGCGTTCTGGATCACGGTCAGCGTCTTGAGGCCGAGAAAATCGAACTTCACGAGGCCCGCCTGCTCGACCCATTTCATGTTGAACTGCGTCGCCGGCATGTCCGAGCGGGGGTCCTGATAGAGCGGCACCAACTCGTCCAGCGGCCTGTCCCCGATCACGACGCCCGCCGCGTGGGTGGAGGCGTTGCGCAAAAGCCCCTCGACCTGCATGCCGTATTTCAGCAGCCGGTCGACGACCTCTTCATTCCGGGCCTCCTCGCGCAGGCGGTCTTCCTGGATCAGCGCCTGCTCGATGCTGACAGGCTTGACGCCCTCGACCGGGATCATCTTGCTGAGGCGGTCCACCTGCCCGTAAGGCATCTGCAAGACGCGGCCGATATCGCGGACCGCGGCCTTGGACAAAAGCGCTCCGAAGGTGATGATCTGGCCCACCCGGTCACGCCCGTATTTCTCCTGCACGTATTGGATCACCTCCTCGCGGCGATCCATGCAGAAGTCGATGTCGAAGTCGGGCATGCTGACCCGCTCGGGATTCAGGAACCGCTCGAAAAGCAAGCTGTAGCGCAGGGGGTCGAGGTCGGTGATGGTCAGCGCATAGGCCACGAGGCTGCCCGCGCCCGAACCACGCCCCGGCCCCACCGGAATGTCGCGGTCCTTGCCCCATTTGATGAAGTCGGCAACGATCAGAAAATAGCCGGGAAAGCCCATGCCCTCGATGATGCCCAGCTCGAATTCCAGCCGCTTTTCGTATTCATCGACGCTCACCGCATGGGGGATCACGGCCAGACGCGCCGCCAGCCCCTCCTTGGCCTGCCGGCGCAGCTCGTCCACCTCGTCATCGGCGAATTTCGGCAGGATCGGATCGCGCCGATAGGCGGCAAAGGCGCAGCGGCGAGCGATTTCCACGGTGTTCTCGATCGCCTCGGGCAGATCGGCAAACAGGGTCACCATCTCCTTGGGCGTCTTGAAATTATGCTGGGGTGTCAGGCGGCGGCGCGGCGCGGACTGATCCACATAGCTGCCTTCGGCGACGCAGAGCATGGCATCATGCGCCTCGTACATCGCGGATTTCGGGAAATAGACATCATTCGTGGCCACCAGCGGCAGGTCCATCGCATAGGCCATCTCGACATGGCCGCGCTCGCTGAGGCGCTCGGCCTCGGGCAGGCCGTCCTCGCCCGGATGGCGCTGCAATTCGACATATAGTCGGTCGCCATAGATCTCGGCCAGCTGGCGCATCATCGCCTCGGCCGCGTCCCGCTGGCCCGCGCGCAAGAGGCGCCCTATGGGCCCGTCCGGCCCACCTGTAAGGCAGATCAGGCCGCCGGAATATTCCGCCAGTTCCATGCGCGTCACATGCGGCAGCGATCCGTCGCCACGCAGATAGAGGCAGGAGTTGAGCTTCATCAGATGCTCATACCCCTCCTCGTTCTGGGCCAGCAAAACGATGGGCGCCGGTGCGGCGGGCCGCTCGCCCGCGCGCTCGATCGGCGCGGCCTCGACATATTCCAGATCGATCTGACAGCCCATGATGGGCTGGACGCCCGCCCCCGCTGCCGAAACGGCGAATTCCAGCGCCGCGAACATGTTGTTCGTGTCTGTGACAGCGACGGCGGGCATGCCCGCATCCTGGCAAAGCCCCGGCAGCTTTTTCAGGCGCACGGCGCCTTCCAGCAGGGAATATTCGCTGTGAACGCGCAGGTGAATGAATCGGTGGGGGCTAGTCATGGCGCCACTCTAGGCGAGCGCGCAGCGCATCGCCAGAGGACATGGCCTGATCCGCACAACTGCCGCAAGGTCACGATGTTTCGTGACAGGCGCGCCGTTTCTTGTCACTCTGCAGGGGCGCAAGGAAGGAGGGCCCGATGCCCCACCGCACCCAACTGCCGCCCAATGCTTCGAACGCGACACCCGACACAGGCGCGCGCCTCAGCGCCCCTGCCGCCGTACGAAATGCCGCCGTGATCGCGGAAATGTTGGCGGTGCATGGCCCGCACGAGGGCCGCGCGCTGGAGCTGGCAAGCGGCACGGGGCAGCACGTCGTCGCCTTCGCGGCGCATCTGCCGCATATCGAATGGCAGCCCAGCGACATCGATCCGGATCGCCGCGCCAGCATCGACGCCTGGGCAGATGCATCCAACATCCTGCCCGCGATTGACCTCGATGCGACCGCCTCGGGATGGGGTGCGCGGCACAAGGGCCAGGACATGATCGTCTTGGTGAACCTCATGCACCTGATCAGCGAGCGCGAGGCGCATATTTTGCTGCACGAGGTCTCGGACGCGCTCAGACATGGCGGGCTCTTCGCACTCTACGGCCCGTTCCTGCGCGAGGGGCGACCCGTGTCAGATACAGATGCCGAATTTGACGCCAGCCTGCGCGCCAGCGACCCCGAGATCGGGTATAAGGACGTGGATGCCATAATGCGCTGGATGCGAGATGCGGGCCTGCACCCCACAACGCCGCTGCCCATGCCCGCGAACAACCTTATGATCCTGGCACATCAGCCGCTATAGGTGATTTGCCCGCCGCAGATGGTGACCATGGCGCGGGCGGTATGGATCTGATCCGGCGCCAGCGCCTCGATATCGTGCGTCAGCACCACGACATCGCCCATCTGTCCGGGCACCAGTTGACCCTTCCGGCCCTCGTTGAACTCTACCCAGGCATTGCCCGACGTATAAGAGGCCAGCGTATCCATCAGCGATTGAGGCCGCACGTCCCAAGGCGCGCCCGGGTCCAGCGGCGCAACGGCGCACTGAATGCTGCGCATCGGATCGACGGGGATGACCGGCCAGTCGGTCGAGAAGATGACGGGCGTGCCGGTGTCGCGGATGCGCTGCCAGGCGAAGGCATAGGGATATTGGTCGTCATGCAGCAATGTGCCTTGCGGGATCAGCGGAAAATAATCGCCCAGCGCCGAATGGCGCGGTTGGAGTGAGGCGACGACATCCAGCTCCTTCAGGCGCGGCAGATCGTCCGGGTGGATCACCTCGATATGCTCGATCCGGTGGCGCGCATCGCGCCTGCCATTGGCGGCGCGTGCGGCGGCATAGCCGTCGAGCACGCGGCGCGTGGCCAGATCACCGATGGAGTGCACGCTGATCTGCAGGCCCGCCGCGTCGATGCGGCGGCACGCCTCGTTGAAATGTTCGGGCTCGAAGACAGGCTCGCCCACAGTGTCCGTGCCGGGATAGGGCCGCGTCATCCAAGCGGTATGCGTGTCGATCACCCCGTCCATGAACATCTTGACCCGCCCCGACCAGACGCGATCGCCGGTATAGCGCCGGTGCATCTCGGCGGCCTCCTCCAGCCGGTCCAGCGGGTCATAGTTTTTCAGGTGGAACGGCACCTGCATCCGGCATTTCAGATCGCCCGATGCGTCCAGATCGCTGAGCAGCTCCAGCTGATAGAAATTGCCGTCCATGTTGTGCATCGTGGTGATGCCGTGGCTGGCCGCATGGTCCAGCCCCTTGGCAATGAGGCGGCGGTCGGCGGCGCGCTCTTCTTCCGTGGCGGGCGGCTCGGGCTCGGTCCCGGTGACATAGCCCAGCATGTCGCGCCCGCCGGTGCGGTTCAGCTTGAGGATCGGACCGAACGCGCCGGTTTCCTGCAACTCGCCCGTGGCGTTGCCGCCCGCCTCCATCACGATCACGCTGCCCTCGGGAACAGGCGCGCCATGCAGAAGGCCCGCCTGACGCAGCGCCAAAGTATTGGCCCAGACCGTGTGGATATCGGGCGAGAGCAGCGCAAGGGGCCGGTCCGAGAGGATGGCGTCCAGGTCGTGGCGCGTCGGGTTGCGCCCGTCCATCAGCCCGTAAATGGTGCTGACGGCAAAGATCATCGGCTCGTCCGGGTTGGCACCCGCGTAGGCGCGAATGGTGCGGGCGGCCTCATCCGCTGTTTCCGCGCCGCTCATATCCATGAATTCCAGCGCGGCGGAGCCTTGAAACAGATGCACGTGGCTATCGATAAAGCCGGGCATCACCGTGCCGCCGGCTGCGTCGATCACGCGCGCGCCGGGCGCGGCCAGCGCGCGGATGTCCTCGGTGCTGCCGACCGCCAGAATGAGCCCGCCCGCCAGCGCCACGGCGCTTGCGCGGGGCCGCGCGCTATCCATCGTCAGAACCTTGCCGTTCAGGATCACCAGATCCGCCTTTGCCGCCATCTTGTCGCCCTCTCGGAGATATGCCCTGCCGCGCGCCGCGTGAGGCCGTTATCGGCGCCCAATCTGGGCCATGATCGGGCCATGGTAAATACCCCTCGCGGCCCGGCTCGACGGCTCTGCCGCCGCTGGAGACTGCGCAGATGGCCCCTTTACCTTTCGGCCCGCACCGCCCTAGTCTACCCCAAAGTGCCCGGCGCGGAATCGCGATCAAGGCCTGAAAACAGGGAAAAATGCTTATGGCAAAGCAGGCCAAAGCCGCCGATCCCGGCGCCACGACCGCCAGCGACGTGATGATCCACGCAGGCAAGGTGACCAAGACCTTCGGCCAAGGCGCGGGCAAAGTCACCGCGCTCGACGCCGTATCCGTCGACATTCGCAAGAACGAGTTTTTCACCCTGCTCGGCCCCTCGGGCTGCGGCAAGACAACCCTTTTGCGCCTGATCGCTGGATTCGAGCTACCCGATGGCGGCCAGATCCTGCTGGACGGTCAGGAAATCGGGCATCTGCCGCCCTATAAGCGGCCCGTGAACACCGTTTTCCAGTCCTACGCGCTTTTTCCGCACATGAGCGTCGCGCGCAATATCGGCTTCGGCCTCGAGATGCAGGGCCGCCCCAAATCCGAGATCAAGGAGGCGACAGACCGCATGCTGGCGTTGGTCCAGATGGAGCATTTGGCGGATCGCCGCACCGATCAGCTCTCGGGCGGTCAGCAACAGCGCGTGGCGCTGGCACGCGCGCTAGCGCCGAAGCCGAAGGTACTTTTGCTGGACGAGCCGCTGTCGGCGCTGGACCTCAAGCTGCGCAAGGAAATGCAGATCGAGCTGAAGCGGCTTCAGGAAGAGACCGGCATCACCTTCGTCTTTGTCACCCATGACCAGGAAGAGGCGCTGACCATGTCAGACCGCATCGCGGTGATGAAGTCGGGCGCGATCCTGCAGGTCGGCGCGCCCAAGCAGATCTACAACAATCCCGCGCGCCGCTTTGTTGCGGATTTCATCGGCGATATCAACATACTGGACGGCAAACTTGCCGAAAACGGCGCCAAGGTGGTGCTGCCCGGCGGCGCCAGCGTGGGCGCGCTTCTGGCCGAGGGCGCGGCCCGCGACGGGCGCGTTTCCGTCGCCATCCGCCCCGAGAACATGGGCCTCACGGCGCCGGACGCTACGGATGCGGCGCTCAAGGGCCGTGTCAGCAATATCGTCTATTTCGGCGCGGGCCATAACCTGCATGTCCAGTTGGACGGCGGCGGCGAGGTCATGGTGCGCCGCGCGCAGTCCGAAGCTGAAATCGGTGCGCCCGTGGGCCTGACAGTGCCGGATGCGGTTCAGGTATTGGTGGACTGATGACGGATATCTCATCCTCGCACACCGATAGTCGACTGGCGGCCGCGCGCGCCGAGGTCGAGGGCGCGGCCCGGCGGCGGCGCTGGTTGCTGCTCGCGCCTGCGCTGATCGCAATCGGCCTTTTCGGGATTTTCCCGCTGTCGATCACGCTGATCTACAGCTTTCTCAGCCCCGGCACCTATGGCGGCGTCACATGGGAATTTTCGACCGACGCCTATGTGCAGTTCCTCTTTGACCGCGATATCTTCGACGATACTCTGCAATTCTCGGGCACTTACCTCAGCATCTATGGCCGCTCGATCGGTCTGGCCTTCGGGGCCACCGTCGGCGCGCTTCTGATCGGGTTTCCGACCGCGTATTTCATCGCATCAAAGCCGCTGGAGCAGCGCAATTTCTGGCTTTTCCTCATCACCTTGCCCTTTTGGGTGAACCTTCTGATCCGGACCTACGCAATCTTGCTGATCCTGCGCGACGAAGGGTTCATCAACATCGCCCTGATGAATATCGGTATAATCGACAGCCCTATCGGCATGCTTTACACCGATTACGCCGTCTTCGCCGGCCTGATCTACAGCTACCTGCCCTTCATGGTGCTGCCGCTCTATGCCTCGCTGGAAAAGCTGGATTTCCGCCTCGTCGAGGCCGCCTACGACCTCTACGCCAGCCGCTTTCAGGTGCTGCGCCATGTCATCATCCCGATGGCCAAGCCGGGCATCGTCGCGGGCTGCATCCTGGTGTTTATCCCCGGCCTCGGCGCCTATATCACGCCCACCCTTCTGGGCGGCGGCAAGGAGCTGATGATCGGCAACCTGATCGAGCTGCAATTCTCCAGTTCGCGCAACTGGCCCTTCGGCTCGGCGGCGGCGCTGATCCTGATGGTCGTCGTGATGGCGTCACTGATCGTTTACGTGCGCTATTCCGGCAAGGAGGCACAGGGTCATGGCTAAGCCCACGCAAACACCCGCCACAGCGGCAAGCCCCGATCCCGCGGCGCCGAAGAAGCGGCGGATGAAGGATCTGCGCAAGCAGCCCGGCTTTGACACGCTGGCCTGGGTCTGCCTCTTTTTCCTTTACGCGCCCATCGTCGTGCTTATCGTCTTCTCGTTCAACGACAACCGGTCGGTCGTCAAATGGACCGAATTCAGCCTGCGCTGGTACAAGGCCGCGTTCGAGAATGACGGCATCCGCGAGGCCACGATGGTGTCATTGCAGGTGGCGGTCGTGGCGATGGTGTTCTCCACCATCTTTGCCACCATGGCCGCGCTGGCCACAACACGCGTGCGCCCCTTCAAGGGCCAGACGATGGCCTATGCGGTCATCAATCAGCCCCTTATGGTGCCCGAGATCGTCACCGCCGTCGCACTTCTGGCGCTCTTCGGCTTGATCAAGCAGTCGACGGGCGTGACCGGCATTGGCTATCTGATGGTCGCACATACGGTCTTCTGCATCCCCTTCGCCTACATGCCCATCCGGGCGCGGCTGGAGGATATGAACCTGACGCTGGAGCAGGCGGCGGCAGACCTTTACGCCACGCCCGTGCAGGTGTTTCGCAAGGTCACGATGCCGCTGATGGCGCCGGGCATCGTCGCGGGCGCGATGCTGGCTTTCGTGGTGTCGCTGGACGATGTCATCATCACGCTCCTGGTGGCCGGTCCGGGCGAGACGACCCTGCCCGTCTATATCCTGACGCAGATCCGCCGCGGCATCACACCCGAAATCAACGCCGTCTCGACCGTCCTTCTGGGGCTGTCGGTGGTGCTGGTCTCGATCTTCTTTCTGATCGGGAACAAAAAACGGGCCTGAGCGCCCGCAACAATTCAATCAACTGGAGGGAATTCCGATGACGACATCCACCAAACATACGGCCGCGATCCTCGCCGCCGCCATCGCGGCGGCAGGCCCCGCCTGGGCCGAGGGCGAGCTGAACATCTATAACTGGGGCAACTACACGAACCCGGACCTGATCGAGAAATTCGAGCAGGAATTCGACGTCACGGTCAATCTCGACGACTACGACAGCAACGAGACGATGCTGGCCAAGGTCCGCGAGGGCAATAGCGGCTACGATATCGTCGTGCCCAGCGACTCGACGGCGGCCATCATGATCGATCAAGGCCTGCTGGCCGAGGTCAAGCCGAACGAGATGGAGAATTTCTCCAACATGGATCCCCGCTGGATCGACGTCTATTGGGACGAAGGCCGCAACTACACGGTGCCGTGGCAGTGGGGCACGACCTCCTTTACGGTCGACACAGCCGTTTATGACGGCGAGATCAACACCCTCGGTCTTCTGTTCGAGCCGCCAGAAGTGCTTCAGGGCCGCATCAACATGCTCAACGATATGGGCGAAGTGATCAACGCCGCGCTGCGCTATCGCGGATACGAGCGCTGCAACTCGAACACCGAAGAGTTGCGTGACGTGACAGAACTGCTGATCTCCGCCAAAGAGCACTGGCGCACGATGGACTACGCCGCCATCGAAAAGTTGACATCAGGTGATGTGGATATCAGCCATTCGTACAACGGGGCGGCCATTCGCGCGCGCGACCAGCGCCCGACGCTGCAATACGCCTACCCCAAGGAAGGCTTTACCGGCTGGATGGACAATGTTGCCGTGCTGGAAGGCGCGCCAAACATGGAAAATGCAAAACTTTTCATGAACTTCATCATGGAGCCCGAGAACGCTGCGATGATCTCGAACTTCGCACGGTATGCAAACGGGATCTCCGGCAGCACAGAATTCATGGATTCCGATATTCAGGATGCGCCTGAATTGACCCTGCCCGCGGATGCACCGGCCCCCGATTTCGTCAAGCCCTGCCCGCAGGAAGTGACGGATCTCTACAACCGCATCTGGACGAAGCTGAAGCAATAAGGCACTGCAGCGGGGGCGGGGCGCATACCGGCGCCCCGCCCTTTTTCGTGCCTGCCCGTCTGTTGCAGCATTCCGCGCCCGCAAACCGGCCCAAACTCCGAGGATACCCCGCATGACGCCCCCCAACGCCACCCCGCCCAAGGCCGCACCGACCAAGGTTGCCAAGACGTCGCAGGGCCATGACGCACACGGGCCGGCCGGCGCGGCAGCACATCATGTGGCGCCCCACCCGGCGCAGCCGCCCAAGGCGCTGACGGCGCGCGAGCAAGGCATCATGCAAGGGTATCCCCCCGCTCCCGAGGCGATACCCGGCGCCAGCAACTGGGATCTGCCGCCCTTCAACCGGTGGTCCTTCAGCAACATGCGCAACCTCTTTCCCACCGCCGACGTGCCGCGCGGCGCAGGCCCCGTGCGCGATCTGCCCGCCGCCCAGCAAGAGCTGCGCGCGATCCGCTTTGACACGCTGGCCGGTCCGCAGCAAAGCGTGGGCGACTGGCTGGACAGCAGCTATACCGATGGCTTCATGGTGATGAGCCGCGGGCGCGTGGTGCATGAAAGCTATTCCGAGGATATGGGTGCGCTGCAGCCGCATCTGTCGCAATCGGTGGCCAAATCGGTCGTCGGCACGCTGGCGGGCGTTCTGCATGGCGAGGGCCTTCTGGATCTCGAGGCGCCGATGCCCAGCCTGGTGCCCGAGCTGGCCCATTCCGGCTACGCCGGCGCGACGTTGCGCCAGGTTCTCGACATGCGCTCGGGCGTGCGCTTCAACGAAGATTACGGCACCCCCGGCTCGGACATGACGCGCATTGACATTGCCAGCGGCTGGCGCCCGCCCGAGACCGACCACCCGCCCGCCACCATCCGCGACGTGATCCTCACGCTGCCGCAAGAGCGCGGCCATGGCGAGGGGTTCAAATACCGCTCGATCGAGACGGACGTCGTCGCCTGGGCGCTGGAACGTGCGGCGGGCGCGTCCCTGGCCGAGCTGCTCTCGGACCGCATCTGGACCCGCATGGGCGCCGAGCGGGACGCCTATTTCACAGTCGACGGCGCCGGGACCGCGCTGGCCGATGGCGGATTTAATGCCACGATGCGCGACTATGCCCGGCTGGGCCTTCTGCTGCTCGAGGGCGGCGCCTGGAACGGCCAGCAGATCATCCCCGAGGATTGGATCCGCGCCAGCGCCACCGGCGACCGCGCCGTCTTTGGCGAGCCTTACACCGCCACCTCGCCCAAGGGCGCCTACAGCCGCCAATGGTGGATCCACGACGCGGCGCGCGGCGATTTCATGGCGCGCGGTGTCTTCGGCCAGCTGATCTATATCGACCCAAAGACCGACTTTCTGGCCGTCAAGATGTCCAGCTGGCCGGATTTCCTGATCCACAGCTACACCGTCGACATGCTGACCGCCGTCACCGCGATCCGCGACGCGCTGGCCCCGGCCTGAGGCGATTGCACCCCGCGCCGCGCCCTGCCAAACTGAGGCAGGCGCGGCATCGGCGCGGCAATTTCAGGGGCGGCCCATGCGCATCATTCACACCGCCGACTGGCATCTGGGCCACAGCCTGAACGGCTGGGCCCGCGAGGACGAACATAGCCTTTATTTCCGGCGCCTCGCCGATGTGATCGAGCAAGAAGAAGCCGATGTCCTGCTGGTCGCGGGCGATATCTTCGACAGCTCCAACCCCTCGGGCGAGGTGCAGCGCCTTCTTTACGACGCTTTGGCGTCGTTCAAGCGCCGCCGCCCGAACCTCATCACCGTGATCAGCGGCGGCAATCATGACCCTGCCCAGCGGCTGGAGGCGCCGATGCCGGTGCTGCGCGCACTAGATGTGCATGTGGTCGCCACGGTCCAGCGCCGCGGGGGGCGGATCGACATCGACCGCCATCTGGTGCCCATCCCCGGCCCGGATGGCACGCCCGCGCTCTATGTGCTGGCCATCCCCTTCCTGCGCGCTTCCGACCTCACCGGCCTCAACGACGAGGGCACAGACCCGGTGGTGGATGCCGCCCGCCGCTTCTACGCCGAGATCACCGCGCAGGCCGCCGAGATCGCCGGCGATGTGCCGATCATCGCCACCAGCCACCTGCATTGCGCCGGCGGGCTGGAAAGCGAGGGCGCCGAGCGGCGCATCCTCATCGGCGGCGCCCATGCCGTACCGCCAAGCATCTTTCCCGATAGACTTGCCTATGTCGCACTCGGCCACCTGCACGGGCAGCAAACGCTCAAGGGTGGGCGCGTGCGCTATTCCGGCGCCTGCTTTCCGCTGTCCTCGTCCGAGATCCGGCACGACCACGGCGTCACCCTGATCGAGTTGCTGAATGGCGCGCTCACACACCGCCACATCTCGATCGAGCGGCCCGCGCAGATGCTGCGCCTCCCCGCCAGCGGCACCATTGCGCTGGACGACCTGCCAGCGGCGCTGGGGCAGATCGCGTTTGACGACACCTTGCCCATGGGCCTGCGTCCGCTTGTCTATCTGGAGCTTGCGCCCACCGATGCCGCCTCGGTCCTCATGGCCGATGCCGCCCGCTGCGTGGCCGAGCGTGGCCTGCGCCTGGGCGGCGCGCGCGTGCAGCGGCAGGAGCGGCATGAGGGCGAGGAGATCCCGCCGCCACCCGCCAGCCTGCGCGAGACCGACCCCGAGACGCTCTTTGTGGAGGCGTTCCGCGCCAGTGCCGGGATCGAGCCCGAGGCGCGGCACCTCGATGCCTTCCGCGACATCATCGCGGGGGAGTAAGCGATGGATATCCTCCAGATCCGCGGCGAAAACATCGCCAGCCTCGCGCGCCCTTTCGACATCAGCCTTGATGCGCCACCACTCGACGGTGCGGGCCTTTTCGCGATCACCGGCCAGACCGGCTCCGGCAAGTCCAGCCTCTTGGATGCCATGTGCCTCGCGCTTTATGGCGAATGCCCCCGACTAAGCAGCGCTGGCGTCAGCGACACGGTGCCCGATATCAGCGGCGAGGCGCTGGCCTCATCGGATCCGCGCACACTTCTCAGGCGCGGCGCCGCGGCGTCAGGTTATGCTATCGTCCGGTTCCGCGCGCGCAGCGGCGAGGATTATGAGGCGAGCTGGTCCGTGCGGCGCGCCTATGGCAAGGCGTCGGCCCGCCTTCAGGCGGTGGAGCGCAGCGTCACGCGCCTCTCGGACGGCACGGTTCTTGAGAACCAGAAGACAGCCGTCAATGACCGGATCGTTACCCTGACGGGCCTCACCTATGACGAATTCCGCCGCTCGGTACTATTGGCGCAAGGCGATTTCGACAGCTTCCTCAGCGCGCGCACGTCCGAGCGGGCGGCGATCCTCGAAAAGGTGACGGGAACGCAGCTTTACCGCGATATCTCGAAACGCGTCTTTGCCGCGCATGGCGAGGCCGAGCGCGCGGTCGAAGACCTGGAGATGAAGCTAGGCGAGCACAGCGTGCTGACTGAGGAGGAGCGCGCCGATATCGAGGCCGAGCTGACCGCGCTGGACACCGCCCGGCGCGAAGCCGCCGAGGTGCTAAAGGCGACGATCCGCGATATCGACCGGCACGAGGCGCTGATCGCCGCACGGACCCGCAGCATCGAGGCCGCCGAGACCGAAGCCCGCGCGCGCGCCAACTGGGAGGCCCGCAAAGACGACACCGCAGAGCTGGCCCGCCTGCGCCGCGCCGCCCGCATTCGCGCCGAAGAGGCCGAGCGACGCGCCGCCGCCGAGGCCAAGGACTTGGCCGAGACAGCCATCGATGAGGCCGCGCGCGCCGTGGACGCCGCGCGCGCCGTCAAGGATACCGCCGAGGCAGACTGGACCAAGGCCAGCGCCGCGCAGCAACAAAGCGAGGCGCGCTTTGCCGAATTGGGTCCGATTTGGACCCGCGCCACCACGCTCGACGCGGAAATAAAGCGCGCCGCCGAGGAAGAGGCCACCGCCGCCCGAGCGGCCGAGGAGGCCGGCGCCGAGGCTGCCGAAGCCAAAAACGCGCTGGAGCGCGGCGAGGCCGATCTAACCCAGCGCGCTGCCCGCATCACGGACTTGCAAGCCGCCGGCGACGCCGACGCCGAGGGTGATGCGCTGGTCGCGGGTTGGCCGATCCTCAGCGACCGGCTGGAGCGGCGCATCGCCGCCAGCCACGCTGGCGCCAAGGCCCTTGAGGAGGTGCAGCGCCTGAAAGCGGGCCTCGCTGGCGCCGCCGAGCGCAGCGCGCAGATCACGGAGGCGACCTTCGAGGCACGCGCCGAAAGCGCCCGGATCGAGGAGGGCCGCACCGCCCGAACGCCCCGCCGGGACGCGCTGCGCAAGGCCGCCCCGTCCGAGCGTTTGACCCGCCTCGCGCGCAGCCGCGACACCCTCCGCACGCTGGCCGATCTGGCGCGGCAGCATGACGAGGCGGCGCGCGACGCCGCGACGTGCGCACGGGACGAGGCGACCGCCGCAGAGACGATCCATAGCAGCGAGGCCGCGAAAACCGCCGCCGAGCAGGCACAAGGCCGCGCCACCGCGCAGATCGAGGCGCTGGAGGCGCCCGCCGGTCTGGCCGAGGCGGCGCTGTCGTCCGAGGCGGCGCGCCTGCGCCTGCATCTGGTGGACGGCCAGCCCTGCCCGGTCTGCAACGCGGTCGAGCACCCCGTGCATGAGGATGACGCGGCGCGCCAGCTGGCGGACGATTTGCGCAGCCGCCTTGGCGCCGCCCGCACCGCCGCGCGCGAGGCAGCCCAAGAGATCGCGGCCGCGACTGCGCGCATCGGCGCAGCGCAGAGCCTTGCCCAGACGTCGGCGGAGCGGCGCGTGGATACCGAGGCGCGGCAGGCCCGACTTGCGGCCGAGTTCCATGAGGCGCGCAGGGCCGAGGCTGAAGGCCCGCTGGGTGGCACCCTGCCGGACACACCGCAAGATGCCGGGCCGGCTTTGGAGCAACTGGCGCAACGGTTGGATGGCTGGCAGAAAAGCCTCGAGGCGGATCTGGCCGAGCTGGAGGATCTGGACAGACGCGCGCAGGAAGACGAGGCGCGCATCGCGGCGCTGGCCGCGAGCATGCGCGCCCTGCAGGACGAGCAAGCGGGCCTCGATGCGCAGAACAAATCCGCCGAACGCGCCTTGGGTACGGCGCAAAGCGCCGCAGCCGCGCAGGCCGAAACCGTCGCCGACCTCGACCGCATGCTGGAGCGCGACTTCGCCGGGCTCCGCCTCGATTGGGCGCAATTCGGCGCGGATGGCGCGGATGCGCTCGATGCGGTCAGCACACGAAAGGAGGCCCATTCAAAGGCACGTGCCGCGCTGGAGGCGGCACTGGCCGAGCGCGATGAGGCCAAGCGCCGGCAAGAGACGCTGGAGGTCGGCCACAGCGCTGCGCAAACCGCATGGGAGAAAGCCCGCGCCGCGCATGATGTCCGCGCCGACAAGACGAAGGCCCTGCGCGCCGAGCGCGCGCCATTGCTGGGCGGAGAGGACACATCCGCCCACCGGACATACTTCAACACCCGACGCAAGGCATTGCAAGAGCAGGAAAAAACGGCAAACGAGGCGCGCAGCGCGGCGGCATCCAAACTGTCGAGCGCAGAGGCGTCTTTGAAAGCCGCACAGGACACGCGGGATCGCGCGGTTGCGCGTAGTGCAGCGGCGGAGGCCGCTTGGCAAGGCGCACTGGCGCAGGCCGGGCTGGACGCTGAAACCGCGCAGGCGCTGCTGGGGTGGAGCGACCCGGATATCGCCGCGCTGGAGACCGCCATCGACACCGCCCGAACCGCGCATCTGCGCGCCGCCGAGGCGCGCGATCAACGCGCCTCCGACCTTGCCAAGCTGGAGGCCGAAGGCGTTCCCGAAACGCCCCTGCCCGAGCTGCAAGCGCGGCGCATTGCCCAAGAGGCCGCGCAGACGCAGCGCATCGAGGACGAAGCAGGCCTGCGCGGACGCCTCAAATCGGACCGGGACACGCGCGCGAAAATGGCCGCACTGGTCGCGCAAATCGCCAAGGCCAAGGCGCGGCTGGACACGCTGGCCGCGATCAACGCGGCCATCGGCTCGGCCAGTGGCGATCGTTTCTCGACCATCGCGCAGGAGGTGACGCTGGCCATTCTGGTCGAGCAGGCCAACCACCACCTTACCGATATCAAGCCGCGCTATCGGCTGGCGCGCGGTCAGGGCAAGCTGTCGCTCCATGTGGTGGATGACGACATGGCGGGCGAAATCCGCTCGACCCGCAGCCTGTCGGGGGGCGAGCGGTTCCTCGTGTCGCTGGCCTTGGCGCTGGCGCTGGGTGCGGTCGGCGGCACCGGGACGATTTCGAACACGCTTTTCATCGACGAGGGCTTCGGCACGCTCGATGCAGGCAGCCTCGACATGGCGATCGACGCGCTCGAAGCGCTGCAGGCGCAGGGCCGCACCATCGGCGTCATCAGCCACGTGCAGGCGATGCAGGACCGCATTCCGGTGCAGATCCGCATCAAATCCCGCGGCGCGGGTGCAAGCGAAGTGGTGCTGGACGCGGGCTGAGAGTTACCTTTCCTCCGCCAGCCACAGCCATGAGCCGTCGGCAAGCCCGCGCTCCAGCGCAGTCAGCAATGCGCCATGTGCCTTGATCGCATCGCACCTGCCGGCCTGTGCCGCGTCCAGCGCTGCGCGCACATCTTCGCGCGGCGTCTCGTCTGCACTGCGCGAGACGGCGAAGCGAAAGTAATCGCAGCCAGAGCCGGAGAGCGGCGCATTGATGTTGTCCGCGGCGCTGGCCGGCTCCTGCCCCGTGGGGGGCGCAAAGCGCGCAAGATGGTTCAGCGCATCAAGGCGCGCCTGAATTCCGTCCCGCAGCATGGGCGCACGCCAGTCCCGAACGGGCGTGGGCGCGCCCGCGGGCCGGCCCGGCGCCAGAACGTTGGGCGCAAACTCGGCGCGTTGCATGGGGCCGAAGCGTGTGATGCGCGTCGGGCTATAGGCATGCCGGGCCTCGGCGCGCGGAAAAGCGAGGGCCAGCGTCAGCGGACGGGTCGCATCGACCCGAAAATCACGCCAGATGCGCGGCTGCTGAACCTCGCCCCGAATGCCGTGGATCACCTGCAGGCGGTCCAGGACCGGATCGACGCCGTTCCAGTCAAACCGCGCGGCGGGCGTCAGGCGCCGGGTTTTGCCGTTCCAGATCACGCTCCACTCGCTGATCGGCAAGGCGGCGGCATCACCCGAGGGGATCGCGGTGCCCGGCCCGGTCATGCCGCTGGCCATAGGCGCAAAGATGGTGAATGCGCCTTCCTCGTAAAGGATGTGCAGATGCGGGAAGATCCACTCTTCCTTGCACCCGCTCGGCGACAGCCGCGTGCCGGGCAAGACCAGATCGGGCACCGACCCCATGGGCAATGCGCTCGGCGCGCAGCGCGAGGCGGTCAAGTCGTAATCGATGGGCAGCACCGCCGCCATCTCGCAAAACCGCGCGCCGGGCGGGCGGGCGCCGCCGGGCGGGATCACGGCGCATTCCTGCACCGCCTCGATACGGCGCGGCGCGCGCGCATGCCCGCGCGCGGCATCCCAGATCATGCGCGCGCTGCGGCCGAATGCGAATTCCGCGACCGGGCCGATCACGGCCTCCTCGGGCCGGCTGCTGCGCTGGTCCTGATGCAGGAGCGTGACCTTCCCTCCCAGCACCGGAAATCCTGTTTCGGTATCAGGCGGTTGGCGCAGTCCCACGCCGGTCGGCGCCACTCCGTTCAACTCGTAGCGCAGATTCAGCACCGAATAGGCAGCACTGCCGAGGGCGGATTCCTCTGACCTGAGCCGTGCATACTCGGGGTCGCTCCGGTCGTCGGGATCGAGGCCACGCGCCTCGGCATAGGCCATGCTCGCCGCTGTCGCCTCCTGATGGAGGGCCGCCGCCTTTTCATGGGCGGTGTCGATTGCCTGATCGAGGTGGCGCAGGATGAACGCATCCGCATCGCCCACGCTCGCGCTATCGCGGCCCGGATCGAAAAGCGCGTCCAGATCCGCCGCCGCCGCCGTCAGCCCGTCGCCCAGCAGATCATAGGCCACTGCCCGCCGGCTCATCATGTAGAGTATCGAGCCGGCCCGGCCCGGCACGTCACCGATGCGAAACGCCTCGGCACGCGCGGCGGCCTCCGCGATGTCATCGCTGATGCGGCGCTGCATTTCGGCGCGGTCGATCCGGCCCAGCGACCACAGCCATGGCTGCGCCTCGCTCAGATCGCCGAAGTCCATGCCGGTCCGCCCCGCATCACCGGAAGGGGCGGCCAGCACATCCAGATAGCTGAGCGGCGTCCGGATCGGCGGCACCTCGCGCCCCGTCAGCCGCATGGATGGCAAGAACGCCTCGCAGGCAATGATGAACGCGGCCGCCCCCGCCCATAGGGACGCGCGGCGCCATGTGGGCCACTCGCGCTTGGCCCGCGGGGCGCGCTGCGCAGCCGCCGCGCGGCGCGTCCAGACCCGCCACATCAGGATCAGCATGCCAATCAGAAAACCGAGGACCAATCCCATGTCAGACCACCAGGCGCCACAGGATCTGGGCGGCGCGGTAGCCCAGATAGGCGATCAGCAGGTTGCGCGGATCGCGGAATGTCCAGGCCCAGAGATTGTATTTCGAGGGCGGCTGCGGCGCCGGAACATGGGCCGCAGCCGCGACCTCGCGGAACTGGGGCGTGTCGCTACCGATGCGGATGTCGCGGGCCAGAACCTTGTGCAGCCACTCGTATTGCTGGCGCTGCCACATCTGCCGCCCAAATTGGTGGCTCCAGCCGAAATGCGTATCAAGAAGCCGCGCCAACTGTGGCCGCCACCAAGCGGGATAGACGGGATGCTTGGCCTCGCTCTGCCAGCCGGTGGCGGCGCAGATATGCTGGCGCAGGCGGGCGTCCAGATCCTGAAACTCATCGAGCGCCTGCAGCTCTTCGCGGTTCAGGATCGCGCGCACCACGTCGATCATGTCCCACATGTTACGGTCGAACGCCGCCTGAAGATCCTCCATCGCGCGGCTCACCGGCGAGCGGTCGACCCAGCGCCGTGCCTGCCGGTCATAGTAGGAGCCGTGCGCGTCGCCGCGCGCGGCGGTCTCCTCGCGCTCGATCATCGCGTCGATATCGGCCGGCGCGGGCAGCGCCTCGGCGGCGTCCGGTGCCTCTTGCAGCATCTCGCGGACAGCGTTGAAATCCCGCCCGCGCCAGGCGTCGGAAGGCCGCCAACGCAAGAGGCCCAGATCATCGCGCAGGACGGCGGCCACTTCGGGCGTCAGCCAGTCTGGCGGGTCAGTCGGCAGCGGCTGCCATAAGGGGGTGCTGTGGCGCGTCTCTTCGGGGTCCGCAGCGCAGGCTATGAAGGTGAGCACGTCGGCCCGGAAGGCCGCGCCATCGACGCCGCCCGCGATCAGCGCCTCGCTCGCCTCGGCGGCGAAGGCGCGCGGTTCCGGCCCCCCGGCCAGCATCCAGCGGATCGTCTTTTCGATCAAAATGCCGGTGGGGCTGTCGCTGAAATTCCATTTCAGCGCGGGGTCGTAGTACCATTTGACCTCGGCAGCGGGTGCGGGTGGCTGAGGCGCGGGCGGGGTATCAACCGCAGCCGGATCCTCGCCTTCGTCCTGCTGGGCCTGCGCCTCGGCGCGCCGCGCGTCGGAGCCTTTCGCGATGCGCCGCGCCGCGTCGAAATTCTGCCGCAGCGCCATGAAGGCGGCGCGGTCATCCTCGGGACGCGTGACCTTGAGCAGACGCGCGTAGGCCGCCTTGACATCGGCCTCGGTCGCATTGCTGCGCTTCAGCCCCAGCGCCTTGAAGGGATCAGTCGAAGACACCGGCGCTTTCCAGCGATTTCAGAGCATCCGCCGTGCGGTCCCGCGTCTGGGCGATGTGCCGTTTGTCATGGGTCGCCAACGCCGCGTGGAACGAGCTGAGCAGCATGCCGATCTGGTTGCGCCGCTGGCCCAGCGCGTTCTCATAGGCCGCCGTCAGGCGGCTGATCATCGCCTCGTTCACCGCCTCGTCGCGCGGGTGGATCTTGATTTTCTCCAGCTCCTTGAAGCGTTTGGCAATGGCCTCGGGGCTCATCGCGCCGGGCGAATTCTCGATGATCAGCGTCTTGGCGACGCCGGTGGACAGCGTGGTGGCCAGCACCTCCAGAACGCCCGAACTGTCATAGGTGAAGCGCACGTCCACCTTCTCATGCTCGGTCATGTTCGAAGGCAGAGACACGTTGTAGGACCCGATGCGGATGTTGTCGCGCACATAGGGCGCCTCGCCCTGATAGATGTTCAGCGTGATGCGCGTCTGGCCCAGCTGCACGGTCTCGACCTCCTGGCTGCGGCTGGCCGGGATGGTGGTGTTTCGCTCGATCAGGGGCACGAAGATGCCGGTCTCGTGCTGATCCCCCGGCCCGGTGCGGCGCGAGGATTCGAAGCCCAGCGTGAAAGGGCAGACATCCGTCATCACCACGTCGTCCAGCGCCTTGTCCCGCGCGATCAGCCCCGCCTGCACGCCCGCGCCCAGCGCGACCACCGTGTCGGGGTCAAGCGCGTGTTCCGGGAACCGCTTGAAAAGGCGCGTGATCAGGCTGCGCACCGGGGCCATCCGCGTGGCCCCGCCCACCAGCACGATACGGTCGATATCGCCTGCCGTCAGGTTTGCGTCGCCGATGGCGCGTTGCAGAGGCACCTTCATCCGCGCGGTCAGATCCTCGGTCAGCGTCTCGAAAAGATCACGCGACAGGCTCAGCTCGCGCTCTTCCTCGCCATGGCGATAGATGACGCTGGCGCGCGGCTCGTCCGAGAGGCGATGCTTGGCCAGATCGGCCAGCGCGCGCAGACGCGACAGATCCTGCGGACCGAGCGCATCCATCTTGGTGCCCAGCTGCTCGGCGAAATGGGCGGCGATGCGGTCGGTGAAATCCTCGCCGCCCAGAAAGGCGTCCCCCGCCGAGGAGCGGACCTCCATCACGCCCGAGAACATCTCGAGGATCGACACGTCAAACGTGCCGCCTCCCAGATCGACGATCAGAAAGGTATTCTCGGCCTCCTTGTCTTGCAGGCCATAGGCCAGGGCGGCTGCCGTCGGCTCGTTGATCAGGCGGCGCACCTTGAGGCCCGCGAGGGTGGCGGCGTGGATCGTCGCCTTGCGCTGGATCTCGTTGAAATAGGCGGGGACGGAGATGACCGCCTCTGTCACCGTCTCGCCCAGATAGGCCTCGGCATCGGTCTTGAGCGTGCGCAACACCATGCTGGACAGATCCTCGGGCGTGTAATCCTTGCCCTTGAGGCGCGTCACCTTGTCGGTGCCCATCAGCCGCTTGAACCGCGCGGCGGTCGCGTCCGGTCGGTTGATCAGGTGATCGCGCGCCGAGGCGCCTACGATCAGCGCGCTCGCCTCGTCCATGTGGACCGCCGAGGGCGTCAGGGAAGAGCCCAGCGCGTTCGGTATCAGCACGGCGCCGTCATCGGTAAAGACCGAGACCAATGAATTGGTCGTGCCCAGATCGATTCCAATGATCATCGCGCCTGCCCTGCTCTTGCGTGAATTTCTGAGTATATCCGGCGCGCCCGCCGCACAACGGCAAAGGATCGCGCTTTGCGCGGCGCCCAAAGGCGTTGAATATCGCCTTCTGCGCGGTAAGGTCGTTTAAGCTGTGCATGTCGCAGCCCCCGGAATACCCCCACCCCCTTGCGATAAGGCCCCGACCATGAGCCGCGACCCCCTGCTGCAGCCCTACCAGCTGAAACACCTGACGCTGAAAAACCGGATCATGACCACCAGTCACGAACCCGCCTACCCGGTGGACGGCATGCCGACCGAGCGCTACCGCGCCTATCACGAGGAGCGCGCCAGGGCGGGCGTGGCGTTGACGATGACGGCAGGATCGGCCGTGGTCAGCCGCGACAGCCCGCCGGCCTTCAACAACGTGCTGGCCTACAAGGACGAGGTTGTGCCGTGGATGGCCGAATTGACCGATGCCTGCCATGCCCATGGCTGCGCCGTGATGATCCAGCTGACGCATCTGGGCCGGCGCACCGGGTGGAGCAAGGGCGATTGGCTGCCCTCGGTCGCGCCCTCGCATCACCGAGAGCCGGCGCATCGCGCCTTTCCGAAACAGCTGGAGGAATTCGACATCGCGCGGATCGTCAGCGACTATGCCGACGCCGCCGAGCGAATGCAGAAAGCCGGCCTCGACGGGATCGAGCTGCAGGCCTATGGCCATCTGATCGAGCAGTTCTGGTCACCCCTGACCAACACGATGGACGCGCCCTATGGCGGCGATCTGGAGAACCGGATGCGCTTTGGGATGGAGGTGCTGGACGCGATCCGCGCCCGCGTGGGCCCCGATTTCATCGTCGGCCTGCGCTATACCGCGGATGAAACCGCGCCGGGCGGCATCACCGAGGCCGAGGGGCTGGAAATCGCGCGCCGCCTCAAGGCGACGGGCCAGGTCGATTTCCTGAACGTGATCCGTGGCCAGATCCACACCGATCCGGCCATGACGGATGTGATTCCGGTACAGGGCATGCGCTCGGCGCCACATTTGGATTTCGCGGGCCGCATCCGGGCCGAGATCGGTCTGCCCACCTTCCATGCGGCGCGCATCCCCGATGTGGCGACCGCGCGGCACGCCATATCGGCGGGCCTTCTGGATATGGTCGGAATGACGCGGGCGCATATGGCCGACCCGCATATCGTCGCCAAGATCGTTGCCGGGCGCGAGGCCGATATTCGCCCCTGCGTGGGCGCCACCTATTGCCTCGACCGGATCTATCAGGCGGGCGAGGCGCTGTGCATCCACAACCCGGCCACCGGGCGCGAGCTGTCTCTGCCGCATGTCATTACCCCATCCCCCGCGCGCAAGCGCGCCGTGATCGTCGGCGCGGGTCCGGCGGGGCTGGAGGCCGCGCGCGTCGCCGCCGAGCGTGGGCATGACGTGACCGTCTTCGAGGCGGCGAAGGATCCCGGCGGTCAGGTGCGCCTTTGCGCCCAGTCGCGCCGCCGCAGCGAGATGATCGGCATCATCGACTGGCGCATGGCGCAGTGCGCCGCGCGGGACGTCACCTTTCATTTCGGCACGTTGGCCGAGGCCGAGGATATCACGGGGCTGGGCCCCGATGTGGTGGTCATCGCCACCGGCGGCCTCCCCGACATCACGGTCCTGGACGAGGGTGCAGACCTTGCCGTCTCGGCCTGGGACATCCTGACCGGTGACGCGCAGCCCGGGGAGAATGTGCTGATCTACGACGATGCGGGCGATCATCCCGCCCTGATGGCCGCCGAGGCGATCACCGCGGCGGGCGGTCGTGTCGAGATTATGACACGCGACCGCAGCTTTGCCCCCGAGATCATGGGCATGAACCTGGTCCCCTATATGCGCAGCCTGCAAGGCAATGGCGCCACCTTTACCGTGACGCGCACCCTCAAGGGTCTGCGCCGCGCGGGCAACATGATCGAGGCGCGCATCGGCACGGATTACTCGCCGCTCGAAGAGACGCGGCAATACGATCAGGTCATCGTCAATCAGGGCACGATCCCGCTGAGCGATCTCTATTTTGATCTGAAGCCCCTGTCGCGCAACAACGGCGCGCTGCGCGAGGCGGCAGTGGTGGCCGGGTCCGGCCCGCTCTTCGAGACGATCCGGCCCGAGGGCGGCTTTGATCTCTACCGGATCGGGGATGCGGTATCGTCCCGCAATATCCACGCGGCGATCCATGACGCGCTGCGCGCCGGGGTGCAGTGGTAGGGCGCCGCGCCCAAGCGGCGCGCCCTACTCCGCCTTAAGCCCCGCATAGATATGCCACGACGCATGGCCCAGCCACGGCAGCACCACCAACAGGCCAAGGAACGCAGGCAGCATCGCCAGCACGAGAAGGACGGCGATGAAGGCCGCCCAGCCCAGCATGATCGCCGGATGCGCCATCACCACCCGCACGCTGCGCGCGGTTGCCGTGATGCAATCCACTTCGCGGTCCAGAAGGAGCGGCAGGCCGATCACGCAGATCGAAAAGAGAAAGAGCGCGAAGCCTGCACCGACGGCTGTACCGAAAGCCAGCATCATCAGGCCATTGGGGCTGAGGAACACCTCGCCCGAGGACATGATGTTGGTCATCGGCTTGAGCCCCAGAAAGAGCGCAAAGATCATATGTCCGAGGAAAAACCAGAACAGCAGCATCACCATCATCAGCGCGCAGAGCATCGGCAGGTGCCGCCCGCCCTCAGTCCAGAGCGCGCGGAAAACGCGGCCAATGCTGGGCGCCTCGCCAAGCCCGCGCAGGCGCGAAACCTCATAGGTGCCCAGCGCGGCGAAGGGCGCAATCAGAGGAAAGCCAAAGACGCCAAGAACCAGCCAGAAGGTATGACCGGCCCAGACGGTGAGCGCAGTCATCCCCCAGCCCGCCAGCAGGCAGAGGGTCGAGACCAAAAGGCCGAAGGCGGGCGCCGCCCGAAAATCCTGCCAGCCCGCTGCCAGCGCGCGGCGCAACAGCGCCGGGGTCGGCTGGTTCAGTTCCGGCACCCCATGGGCGCGTCCTGCGGTCGTTTCCATCGCTTATTCCCCTCGCATTGCTGGCCGCGCCTGCGGCCAAGCAGCCCGCTCATGCCACTGCTGCGCAAGGCGCAGCAGCAATCCATCACTGCCCCGTGGACCGATCATCTGCAAACCCGCAGGGAGGCCCTCTGCACCGAAGCCGATCGGCAGGTTTACAACCGGCAGGCCGATCAACCCTGCGGGCACGACCACCTGCATCCAGCGGTGATATGTGTCCATCGCGCGGCCCGCAATCTCTTCGGGATATGTCCAATTAACGTCAAATGGCCAGAGCTGCGCCGAGGGCAAAACCAGCACATCATGCTGCGCGAACAGCTGCGCGGTGCGGCGGAACCAGTCCGAGCGGATCTCGCTCGCGCGCTGCACCTCGCGCGCGCTCATCGCGAGGCCGCGCTCGATTTCCCATAGGGCGGCCGGCTTGAGAAACGGGCGGCGCGCCGGATCGCCATGGATGGCGCCCAGACTGCCCGCCACCGCGAATGAGCGCAGCTGGGTCCAGGCGTGCCAGATCGCCTCCGCGTCAAACGGCGCCTGCAGCGCCTCGACGCTGTGGCCCATACCCTCCATCTGGCGCAGCGCGGCTTCGGAGATCTCGGTAATGCCCGGCGCATAGGGAAAGGCGCCACCCCAGTCGCCCAGCCAACCGATGCGCAGCCGCTCCGGCGCCGCATCAATGCCGCCCAGCGTCTTGGAACCCTCAGCGCTTAGCGGCTGGCGCGGATCGGCGCCGGTCATCGTATCCAGAAGCGCGGCCAGATCGCCGGGCGTGCGCGCCATCGGCCCGTTCGTTGACAGCTGGTGAAGATACATGTCGCCCATCGGCTCGGACGGGACCGTGCCCCATGTGGGGCGCATACCATAAACGTTGTTCCAACCCGCCGGATTGCGCAGGCTGCCCATCATGTCCGACCCGTCGGCAATCGCCAGCATCCCAGTCGCCAAGGCCGCCGCCGCCCCGCCCGAGGAGCCACCCGCCGAGCGGGTGAGGTCGTAGGGGTTGCGCGTCGCGCCATGCACCGGGTTGAACGTGTGCGATCCGAGGCCGAATTCAGGCGTGTTCGTCTTGCCGATCACGATTGCACCTGCCGCCCGCAAGCGTGCTACCATAATGTCATCGGCCTCAGCCACCTCACCCGCAAACAGCGGTGAGCCACGCGAGGTAGGCAGCCCGGCAGCATTGGCAAGGTCCTTGATGGCGATAGGAATGCCGTGGAGCCAGCCCGCACGCGGCGCCGCGTCCGCCGCGTGCGCTTCCGCCATCAGCTCGGCTCCGTCCCGAAGGCTGACAACGGCGTTGACGCGTGGATTGACCGCCGCGATCCGCGCCAGTGTCGCCTCCATCAGCTCGGCCGCGGACAGATCGCCCTTCGCCAAGGCCGCGGATTGGCCGCGCGCGTCCATGTTCAAGATATCCATGCGGCAATATGACCGCGACGGACGCGAAGGTGCAATATGTCAGATGCGCTGGACGATCCCAGCATGCAATTTCGCGGCAAAGCGCCAGATGCCGCGGAGCTATGACGTGCTATGGACTGGGGATAATGGCGGAGCGACAGGGATTCGAACCCTGGAGACGGTCTCCCGCCTACACACTTTCCAGGCGTGCGCCTTCGACCACTCGGCCACCGCTCCGTTGCGCCTCTTTAACGGGCGCGCGGGCGGCAGATCAAGCGGATAATGGCGCTTTTCAGTTATCGAGGTGCAGATAGACGCGGCGGTTCTGACGGCCCTTCTTTTCGATCTTGCCAATGCGCATCTGGCCGATCTCGCCGGTGCGTGCGACATGAGTGCCGCCGCATGGCTGGCGATCCACAAAGGCCGGCCCGTTCCCGATCTGCACCAGACGGATGCGCCCCGCGCCGCGGGGCGGGGCGACCGACATCGTCTTGACCAGTTCGGGGTTGGCATCCAGCTCGGCGCCGGTGATCCAATCCTCGGTTACAGGCAGATCCGCATCGACCAGCGCATTGAGCGCCGCCTCGAGCGCGTCGGGATCCTCGGGCGCCTCGGGCATGTCGAAATCAAGTCGGCTGCGCGCCTCCGCAATGGCGCCGCCCGAAACGGGCAACGGAATCACGACAGATAGCAAATGCAGGCCAGTATGCATCCGCATCAGGCGATGGCGGCGCGGCCAGTCCAGCACCTGCTGAAGCTGCATTCCGACGGGCGGCAATGCCTGCGGCGCAGCAGGGACAAGCACGATGGCGTCCGCATCGCCCTTGACCGTTGTCGCCACATCCAGACCGCCGCCAGCCCAGCTGACATGACCGCTATCGCCCGGTTGCCCGCCCCCCGTGGGGTAGAAAATCGACCGGTCGAGAACGATGCCACCCTCGGCAGTATGCGCAACGACGCGGCCGGGTGCGTCTGCACAATAGGGATCGTCCAGGAAGATAGGATGGGTCATCGCCCGTCTCCGCCAGCGCCGCCCGCGCCATCGGCATCATCCATACGCTGCGCCTCCTGCGCTTTGGTCGGACCCTGCGCAGCCACCTTTTCGGCGCCGTCTTCGCGGGTTTGATTGCGATCGCCCGCCGCATCGCTTTGGGCGTCGCCCTTGGATGCACCGGTCAGAGCCTCGGGGTTGCGCAGCCAGATATCGCGTTGCTGGAACGGGATCACGATACCCTCCTCGTCGAAACGCTTGGCGATCTCATGGTTCATGTCCGAGCCGACATTCATGATGAAATTCACGTCGCGCAGGATTGCGCGGATCTCGAAATCATAGGAATCCGTTCCGAAACCGCGAAAGAGGATCGTCGGCTCGGGATTCATGAGCACCATCGGGTGGGCAGTTGCGACTTCGTGCAGGATCGCCTCGACCCGCCGGGTGTCAGTCCCGCGGGCCACGCCCACCTTGACGATCACGCGGCCGACAGTGCTGCCCTTGGTGTAGTTGGTAACGACTCCGCTGACGAGGTCCGAGTTGGGAATGATCAGGTCCGAGCGATCGAAGGTCTCGATCCGCGTCGAACGCACCGAGATTTCGCGCACAGTGCCGTGCTGCCCGTTCACCTCGATCCAATCGCCCTGCCCGATGGGCCGCTCGATCAGCAGGATGATGCCCGAAACAAAGTTCGACACGATGTTCTGCAGGCCAAAACCGATACCAACCGACAGCGCACCGGCAACGATGGCGAGGCTGCTAAGGTCGATGCCCGCGCTGGTCACCGCGATCAGGGAGGCCAGAAAAATACCGATATATCCGACACCCGACACGATCGCATCGCGTGCGCCCATTTCCATCCGCGTCTTGGGCAAGAGCGAATTTTTCAGGGTGCCCTGCAAGAGCCGCGTGATCAAGAAACCGATGGCGAAAACCACGGCAAATGTAAGGAAGATCGTTGGCGAAATGGTCAGATCGCCCAAAGTCACGCCGCGCTTGAAGCGGACCCAAAGCTCGCTCAGATCCGCGACGCGTGCCCCCCAGGCGAGGGCAAAGAAAGGCAGCGACATAAGCGCCAGAACGAAACCCGCCAACATCGGAAAGAGGTCATCGGACGAGCCTTCGCTCTTGCGCGTGGCCAGAACGTAGATTTCAACGACAACACCGCGCAGCACGAGGATGACAGCCAGCAGCATCAGCGACAGAAGCGACGGTATCAAAAGGCCGACAGCCGCCTTGTAATACCCGATACTGGCCAGAAGCGGCGCCCCGATCGCCACCGCGACGAGCAGCTTGACGAAGAGATTGCCGATCCGGCTGCGATACCCGCCCGACTCCGCACCCGCATCTTCGGCATCTTCCGCCGAGCTGCGGTAATGCTTGGCCAGGATCCGCGACAGCCGGATCAGAAGCAGGCCAGCCAGAACCATGACAGGGAACACCATGACGACACGCGCTTCGGGTGACCAACCTCCGCCATCCGCCAACTCGCGGATGAAATGCATAACCGCGATGATGACGCCCAAGAGGCCACCGTAAAGCCGCCCCGCCTTGCGATCGCTTGCCTCCAGCCTCAGCAAAAGGCGATTGTCGTCCTCCCGCGGAAAGAGGCGCTGCGCGAGCCAGCGCGCCACCAGAAATATCAGGACCGTCGTCAGCAGGATGTCGAGCACCCTGGCCGAATGCTCCTCGAGAAAGCCGGACAGCACATAGCCCTGGACCATCAGCAGAACGCCGATGAAGGGCATCAGGATCTCGCCAAGCGACATGACGAACCGGATCAGCCATTTGCCCGAGGTGACGGCCTTCGGCATGATGAGGCGCACCAGAAACTCGGCCCAGAACCGCCCGCGCACCAATAAAATGAGACCAATAAGGCCCAACACGATGGCGGCAGGCAGACGCGGCGAGACATCTGATCGGCGAACCGGGTCATATAGCGCGCCGGACATTTCGGCGCGGACATTTTCGAAAGTCGTGTAGAGCGCACTTAGCCCATCAGACCAGTTGGCAGGATTAAGCGGCGAAGGCCCGCGCTCGAGAAATTCCTCGGCCTGCCGCTCGCGGATGATGCGATCGACGTTGCGGATCATCTCGTCGGCTTCGCTGTAGGCCAGCTCGGCCTGCCGCACCGGCGCCCGCAATTCGGATAGCTGCTTGTTCAGCGCCTCGCGCTGTGACGCGATATCGGCGCCTTCGCTCTCGCCATCGGCGGGTGCGGGGCCCAGCGCGCGGATTTGGGCCTCAAGCGTTGAAATCGCACTTGAATTGATACTTTCCGCATTGGCAAAGACGCTGCGCCATTCGGCCAGTTGTTCGCGCAGCGCCTCGAATGACGCGAGCGAAGCGCGCTGATTTTCGATGGCGTCCGCGGCGCGGCCCGCCAGATTGTTCCACGCATCGTAATCGGGCGCCGATGGCGGCTGCTGCGCATGGGCAGCGCCCGGCACCGCGACAATGGCCGTCCCGACCACGCCCAGCGCAGGCATGAATGCCAGCGCCAGCACCAGAGCCAGATGGCGCAGCAGTGCCATCATTCCGCGAACACACCCGGGATCGAGCGCGGCGCGCCCGTCATCCAATCCGGTACCGGCAGGTTTTTGCTGCGCAGGAACTCCGGATTGTAGAGCTTGGACTGATAGCGCGAGCCGTAATCGCACAAGATGGTGGCAATGGTATGCCCCGGCCCCATTTCCTTGGCGAGCCGCATCGCGCCCGCAACGTTCACGCCGGTCGACGCGCCCATGCAGAGCCCCTCTTCATGCAGAAGATCGAACACGATCGGCAATGCCTCATGATCCGTGATCTGATAGGCGAAATCGGGCGTGAACCCTTCGAGATTGGCGGTGATGCGCGCCTGCCCGATGCCTTCGGCAATGCTCTCGCCTTCGCTCGCCAGCTCGCCGGTGGTGTAATAGCTATAGAGTTTGGCGCCCATAGGATCGGCCAGCGCCACCTTTACGCCCTTGGGCTGGAGCGCCATGCCGACACCCGCCAGCGTGCCGCCCGAGCCGACCGCACAGCAAAAGCCGTCCAGCTTGCCGCCCGTCTGCTCCCACAATTCCGGGCCGGTCGTCTCGATATGGGCAAGGCGGTTGGCGGTGTTGTCGAACTGGTTCGCCCAGATGACGCCCGCTTCGGTCGTCTTGGCCAATTCCTTGGCCAGCCGCTCGGAATAGCGCACGAAATTGTTTGGATTGCTGTAGGGCGCGGCAGGCACCTGCACCAGCTCGGCGCCGGCAAGGCGCAGCATGTCCTTTTTTTCCTCGCTCTGCGTCTCGGGGATGACGATCACGGTCTTGAACCCCATCGACGCACCCACAAGGGCGAGGCCGATGCCGGTGTTACCCGCCGTCCCCTCGACAATGGTGCCGCCGGGTTTCAGCTCGCCGCGCTGCACCGCATCGCGAATGATATAGAGCGCAGCGCGATCCTTGACCGACTGGCCCGGATTTAGGAACTCGGCCTTGCCCAGAATGGTGCAGCCGGTCTCCTCGCTGGCGCGGCGCAGCTTGATCAAAGGGGTGTTACCGACTGCGTCGGCCAGATCCTCGGCAATGCGCATGGCGCGTCCTTTCAGCTTGAAGCGTTGGGAGAACACTTAGGCTTGATACGTCTTGGACTCAAGGCGTCCGGCGGAGCGTCGCGCGCTCCCGCGCGAGCCATAATAGCGACAGGATCAGCGGCCCGTTATCGGCCTCACCCGTTTCGATAAGACGCATTGCATCCGCAAAACCTATCAGATGAATGCGGATATCCTCGGCTTCGGACGCAAGCCCGCCAAGGCGCGGCAAGTCGTCCGGCAGATCGGCAAGACCCACGAAATTGTGAAAATATTCCGTGGAGTAGCCGGGTGTGCAGTAATAGCTGGCAATCGGCTCCAGCGCGCTGAGGGCGATACCCGCCTCCTCCTCGCACTCACGGCGCGCGGCCTCCTCGGGCGTCTCGCCGGCGTCGATGCGGCCCGCCACCGGCTCCAACATCCAAGGGCGCGGATCGCCCCGGCCATAGGCGCCCATGCGAAACTGCTCGACCATCAGCACACGGTCCCGGACCGGATCATAGGGAAGCACCATGACGGCGTCGGTGGCCACCACCATCTCGCGGCGCACTTGCTGATCCGCGCCGGACGCAAACGTCGGATGGCGCAGGCGTTGCGTCTCGAACCGGTAGAAGCCGATATGGTTTACCTCGGTCTCCAGCGTCTCTACGGCGCGGCTGGGCGTGTCGCTGCGGATCCGCGCAGGCACGCCCTCTGCCGCCGACAGCCGGGCCGACGCCCGCGCACGGATCATCGGCATCCGCGCGGCGAGCGTGTCGGCGTCAAGGCGCCCCAAGTAACCCATCGCCTCCTGCGCGGCGGTACGGCTGAGCGCACCATGCCGGTCCTGCCAATCGCCTAGATCAAAGGGCGCGCCGGGCGGCACAGCGCCCGGGCGCGGGAAATAAACGCGCGCGGGTCGAGGCATGCCCGCGTGATCCCGCACCTCCACCGGGGCCAGATCGTAGCCAAAGCCACCCTCATAGAAATCGAGCCGCGCAAGCAGCGCAGCATCAGGCGCGTTCAACAACAACCCCGGCGCCGCCGCGCCTGACTGATTGACGATTGTGGGATAGATCTGTCCCTCGGCCCAGAATACCGCGTGATCGGGCAGTATCGCCTGGATCACCGGCGCTTCGGCGCCCAGCACGATGTTCCGCAATTCGGTGTCACGAAGTGTGCCGTAGAGAAAGATATCCTCCACCCGGCTCAGCTCCAGCGTCTTGACGCTGCCTCCGCCAGAACACCGCACAGCATCCCGCCGATCAACAGAACGCCGATCAGCATCGGGTCGATCAGATATTGGGCATAATCCACGGCATTGTCGAAAATGCCGATAATCGCCTCGGCGGGGCCATCATACCGATTTTCCATGGACTGCTTGAGCATCAGATTGAGGCTTTGCAGGAAAAAGGCCCAGATGATCAGCGCCAGGACCCCGGTCAAACCATTGGCCAGCGCGTCGACCATGCCGCGCCCCGCCCGGCTCCCAATCACGATCCAGCCGCAAAGAAGGCCCAGCACCGCATTGACGTAATTGAACCAGCCAAAGGCAGTGCCCTCGGGCATAAGGGGGCGCACCAGATCAGAGGCAAACCAGCCCAGCGCACCCAGCGACAGGGCCGCGACAAGGCGGGCGGCGGTGGGCAAGGTACGCGTGGCGGGCATGTGCTATCCGGGTTTTGCGATGGTAATCTGTGTCACGTCGCAGTTTCCCGCGTGAAACGATCCGGCGCAAGAGGTCAGGTAGAAATTCCACATCCGCCGAAACCGCTCGTCAAAACCCAGAGCGGCGACACTGTCCCATTGATCGTTGAAACGCTCATGCCAGCGGCGCAGCGTCTGGCTGTAACTCTCGCCGAATTCAAAGGAGCCGGCCACAGTCAGGCCCGCGCGCTCGACCTCCTGGCGCAGCACCGTGGGGCTGGGCAGCATACCGCCCGGAAATATGTATTTCTGTATGAAATCAACGCCCTTGCGATAGACATCCCAGCGCGCGTCGCTGATCGTGATGATCTGCAACGTCGCACGCTTGCCGGGGCGCAGCCGATCGCGCACGGTCTGGAAATAAACGGGCCAGTATTGCTGGCCCACCGCCTCGAACATCTCGATGCTGGCGATGCCGTCATAGATACCCCGCTCATCGCGGTAGTCCTGCATCTTGAATTCGACCAGATCCGACAGGCCCGCCTTCTCGATCCGCTCGCGCGCGTAATTCAACTGCTCGCGGCTGATGGTGAGTCCGGTCACCTTCAATCCGCGCTCGGCCGCGGCATATTCGGCAAAGCCCCCCCAGCCACAGCCGATCTCCAGCACATGATCACCCGGCTCCACGCCCATCCGGTCGACCATCGAGGCATATTTGGCGATTTGTGCCTTCTCCATACTCTCCTGGCCCGTCTCGAAGATGGCACTAGAATAGGTCATCGTTTCGTCCAGCCAGAGCTTGTAGAAATCATTGCCCAGATCGTAGTGGTGGCTGATGTTCTTGCGCGCCTGCCCCTTGGAGTTCTTGCGCAGCCAGTGGCGCGCGCGTTCGAAGGCGCGGACAAAGCTCATCCCCGGAAAGCCGTCATAGACGTCCTCGTTGTCGGTGCAGATGAAATCCATCAACGCCTGCAGATCGGGTGTGGACCACCAGCCGTCGAGATAGGCGTCACAAAATCCCAGATCCCCCTCGCGGATCAGCCGCGCAAAGACGTCCGTGTTGTGCAGGTGCACCTCGCCCACCGGGCCCGGATTGGGACCCTCGGCGCGAAAGACGCGTCCGTCGGGCAGCACAAAGTCAAGCCGCCCGCGATTGACATGGCGCGCCTTGTCAAAAACAGCGGCAAAATAGCGGGGCAGATCTTTCTGGCCGTTGGTCGAAGTCAGGATCATGGCAGCGGTCATTCCATTTTTTATCGGCGTGATACGCGTCCGCGTACTGGCCTGTCATCTTCAATCGCTCAGAACGAACGACCTTTATAGGCATCGAGCGCGCGCTGGCGCCCCTCGCTCAGGCCCACGACAGGCTCGGGATAGGCATCATCCGGCCCGATGTCCCAACTGCGCGGGATCGCGTCGAAATAACTCAGCGCGCTCTCGCTCGGCTCGTCTTGTCCTTCCACGATCCACGCGCGGGTATAGTTTCCCTTTTTATCAAATTTTTCCAGCTGCGTCTCGGGGTTGAAGATGCGGAAATAGGGCGAAGCGTCCGGCCCGCAGCCAGCCGCCCATTGCCAGCCCATCGCGTTGCTGGCGATGTCCCAGTCCGTCAGGTGATCATCGAACCATGCCTGCCCGACACGCCAATGGGTCATCAGATGCTTGGTCAGGTAGCTGGCCACGATCATGCGGGCGCGGTTGTGCATGCGGCCGGTCACATACATCTCGCGCATGGCGGCATCGACGAACTTGATGCCCGTCCGCCCCTGTTTCCACGCCATCACCTCGGGCGTATCGCCATCCTCGTTCCAGGGAAACTCGTCCCATTTTTCCCGCCAGTTGCGCGTGGCGATTTGCGGCGTGTGATAGATGAGATGATATGCGAATTCGCGCCAGACCAGCTCTTTCAGCCATGCCTCGGCGCCTTTCGACCCCATGTTCAGCTTGCGCATGCCGGCGTGCCAGCATTGCGCCGGGCTGATCTCGCCGAGGCTCAGGTTCTCCGACAGGCCGGACGTGCCGTTGACGGCAGGTTTGTCGCGCGCGTCGTTGTAGTCATTGATCGGATCATCGATGAACCACGCGAGCCGGTCCTGCGCGGCCTCTTCTCCGATCGTTTGATAGGGCAGAACGATATCGGCGCCCCGGTCCATGGCGGCGCCCATGCGCCAGTCCTTCAGATCGTCCGTGCCCGGCCAGCTCTCAGGCGGGCGCAGATCCGTGGGCGCCTTCAGCGGCTCGGCCACGTCGCGGTCCTTCACCGCGCGCCACATGGGCGTGTAGACCTTGTAATAGCCGCCATCCTTCGTCTCGACCGTCCACGGCTCGAACATCAGATGGCCCGCATGGCTTACGGCATCGATGCCGTCCTCCTTGAGGGCGGATTTCACGGCCTTGTCCCGCTCGATCGCGTCCGGATCATAAAGGCGCGACCAATGCACCGCCCCTGCCCCGGTTTCCTCGATCAGATCCCGTAGCACCTGTAGCGCCTCGCCCTTGCGCAGGATCAGGCGGCTGCCCTTCTCGTCCAGCGTCTCGGCCAACTTCCCAAGGCCAAGGCCAAGCCGCCATTTCGGCGCGGCGCCCAGCGACGCGACGGTATCATCATGAATGAAGACCGGAATGACCGGCCCGCCAGCCTTGAGCGCGGCCGCCCATGCGGGATGGTCGCTCAGCCGCAGATCGCGGCGGAGCCATAGGAGGGTTGGTTTGCTATCGCTCATGTCAGGTCCGGTTTGTGCACTCGCGCATGACATAGGGCGCGGCGCACGGGATCAAAGAACTTCGTCCAGCGCATTCATCAACTTATCAACTTCGGCCGGGCTGGTGTAGTGAACAAAGCTGAGGCGCAGAACACCATGCGCCGGATCTACGCCCATCGCCCGCAGCGCGCGCACAGCGTAGAAATCGCCGCCCCCCGCCATGATGCCATAATGGCTGAGATCGCGCGCGACCTCCTCGCCCGGGCGGTCGGTGCGCAGGGCGACGGTAGGCGCGCGGCCTGCTGCGTCACCGGGACCGATCAAACGCACCGAATTGCGCGAGGACGCATAGTCCAGCAGCGGCTGCAGCAGCGCCTCCTCATGGGCACGCATCATGTCATGCACGCCGCGCCCCCGCGCCGCAGCATCGCCCTCCAACCCGTGATGATCCGCCAGCGCATCGATATAATCCGCCATGCCCGCACAGGCCGCGACCTGCGCATGATCCGGGCCCGCGGGGGTAAAGCGTTTGTAGAGGCTGTCCTCGTTGAAGTAGTGACCTTGGTTGGGCAGCATCATTCCAAGGCTGCGCCGGATCGCCATGATACCCTGATGCGGCCCGTAGGTCTTGTACGCCGAAAAGAGGTATATATCCGCGCCCAGCGCACCTACATCCGGGATGCCGTGGGGCGCATAGCTGACCCCATCAACGCAGACGAAGGCGCCTGCCGCATGCGCGAGTGCGGTGATCTCAGTGACGGGATTGATCTCGCCCACCACGTTCGAGCAATGGGGAAAGCAGACAAGCCGCACCCGCTCATCCAGCAGATCCTCCAGATCGCCGGGGTCCAGATGGCCGGTCTCCGGGTTTATGCACCATTCGCGCACCTCATATCCCTCATCGGCCAAACGCCGCCACGGCCCGGTATTGGCCTCGTGGTCCTGATTGGTCACGATGATTGCGTCGCCGGGCCGCATCCACTGGGCAAAGGCGCGTGCCAGCACATAGGTATTCTGAGTGGTCGAGGGGCCGAAGCTCAGCTCGTCCGTGTCGATGCCCATGATGGCGGCGAGCCGCGCACGAGCCTCATCCATCTCGGCGCCGCCCAATGTGCTGGCCTCATAGGGCGCATAGGGCTGCACCTTGCGCTGGCGATAAAAACGGGTCAGTCGATCAATGACGGGCGCGCATGCGTAAGAGCCGCCCGCATTCTCGAAAAAAGCCTGCCCCGCCAGAGACGGTTCGGCGAAGGCCGGGAACTGCCCGCGTACGAATTCAACGTCCAAATTGCTGCCCATCTCGGCCCCTCCTTCTGCGTTCGGGGCAGCAAACAACAAAGCCCCCCGACGCGCAAGCATCGGGGGGCCTTGTCAGATCGGCTGAAGCTGCCTTGTGCCTAGGCGCGTTTTTCGGATTGCAGGCCGCGGAAGATGGCCCAGCACATGACCAGCAGCACCATTGTGAATGGCAGGCCCGTCGAGATGACAGCCGATTGCAACGCTGCCAACCCACCTCCGATCAACAGCACGATCGCGACCGCACCCTCGAAGATGCACCAGAACACACGCTGCGTGACCGGCGCATCCACCTTGCCACCCGCCGTGATCGTATCGATCACGAGAGAGCC
Source organism: Roseovarius nanhaiticus (assembly GCF_900156535.1). Taxonomy (NCBI): domain Bacteria; kingdom Pseudomonadati; phylum Pseudomonadota; class Alphaproteobacteria; order Rhodobacterales; family Roseobacteraceae; genus Roseovarius; species Roseovarius nanhaiticus. Next base: position 62,010 of record NZ_FTNV01000002.1, read on the forward strand.
GGAGTCGGACGAGGTCACGAAGAACACCACCACGAGGATGATCCCGATGGTCGAGGTGATCGTCGCCAATGGCAGCTGATCGAGCATGTAAAAGAGCTTCAGCTCGAGCGAGGCTTCCTTGGCCGCCGTGTAGCCGTCATTGACGACCTGGCTGATGGCCGTACCGCCAAAGACACTCATCCACAGCACGCAGACCAGGCTGGGGATCAGCAGCACGCAGATCAGGAATTCACGGACGCTGCGGCCCCGGCTGACGCGGGCGATGAACATGCCCACGAAGGGTGACCAGCTGATCCACCAGGCCCAGTAGAATGCCGTCCAGCCTTGCACGAAGTTGGTATCGTCACGCCCGAACGGATTGCTGAGCGGGATGAGGTTTTGCAGATAGGCCCAGAGGCTGTCCGCAAAGAAGGTCAGCAAGAAAATCGGACCGCCCACGATCAGGGTAAAGAGGAGCAGAAGGCCCGCAAGGCCCATGTTGATCTCCGACAGCACCTTGACCCCGCCATCCAGACCGCGCGCCACCGAAATCAGCGCGATCGCGGTGATGCCCGTGATCAGCAGAACCAGCAGCGTGCTGCTATCCGCGACTCCCGATTCTTCGCTGTTGCCATAGGCGATGCCAAGGAAACTGCGCGTGCCTTCTGCGGCGTCGCCCGATCCGTAAAGGAAGGTCAGGCCCGATGCCGCTTGCTCGGCGCCAAAGCCCAGCGATGTTGCCAGACCAAAGAGCGTGGCAAAAACGGCCAGCGTGTCGATGATATGGCCGGTCCAGCCCCAGACCCGCTCGCCAAAGATGGGGTAGAACGCGCTACGCAGCGTCAGGGGCAGGCCCTTGTTGTAGCTGAACAGCGCCAGCGCCAACGCCACAACCGCATAGATCGCCCAAGGGTGCAGACCCCAATGAAAGATCGTCGCCGCCATGCCAAGGCGCGTCGCTTCGGCCTCGGATGCCGCCGCGCCCAAGGGAGCCCAGTCGGTGCGCAGACCGTTTTCAACGCTTGTCCCGCCCAGCGAACTGCCGAAATGGCTCATGGGCTCGGACACGCCGAAGAACATGAGGCCAATGCCCATGCCCGCCGCGAAAAGCATCGCAAACCAGCCGATGTAGCTGTAGTCGGGCGTCGCCTCGGTCCCGCCCAGCCGGATCGAGCCGTAGGGGCTGACGATCAGGAAGAGGCAGAAAATCACAAAGATATTGGCGGCGCTGAGGAAAAACCAATCGAATGTCTTGGTCACGAAGTCGAACGACCATGAAAACATGGCATTCGCCTGATCCGGCAGCGCCAACGCGAAAAATACGAAGGCGACAATAGAGATGCCGGCCATCGCAAAGACAGGGTTGTGAAAGTCCAGGCCGAAAGGCCCGATCTTCGTTTCGAAATTGTCCTGACCGATTTCGTAATCTGTTTCGATGATGTCGGAATTTCCTTCTGGAGCAGGTATTCCCTGATCGTCAACTGTGTCGACCATGCGTTATCCTTTCCCTGGTGGCCATGCCCCGTCTGCGCAACCTGCGCCGTCCGGAACCGTGCCAACCGTTTCCTTTTTGCGCGCAGCAGTTTTTGCGCGATCTTGCCGTCTGAAGCTGTACGACCCAATGCCGCCCAGCTTCGACAGAGCGATATTCGCCTGAACCTTGACGACGAAGTAGAGTGGTACAGTAACAAGACATCACAGGGGATCGCAACCAAAGCGGCACCGATCGGTCCAAAAGCGACCTCAGGCTGGCGCAGCGCGGCGTACCCAAAGGCCAAAAGACCCCACCAAGCATCCTTGGCGGGGGCCTCGTCCGAACCTGCAAGCGGTCAAAACCGGTGGGCGGTTACTCCTCGGACAGGGTCAGCGCGACAAAGCGCGGCTGCCCGTTCGAGCGCACCAACAGCAGGATCGACTTGCGGCCCGCCTCGCGCGCGTCCTCGATGCGGCTTTCCAGCTCGGCAATGCTGGTCAGGGCTTGCTGGCCTGCCTCGGTGATCACGTCGCCCGCGCGCATGCCCTTTTCAAAGGCTTCAGAGACCTGATCGACATCCTGCACCACAAGGCCGGTTGCATCGCTGTCGAGCTCGAGCTGGCCGCGCAAATCGTCGTCCAGCGGCGCCAGCGTCATACCCATCAGAGTTTGGGGCTCGGGTGCGGCGTCGGGTGTGCTTTCGTCGCCCGAGGATCCACCTTCGGCCTCTTCGCGGCGGCCCAGCGTCACTTTCAGAGTCTTGGTGCCACCATCGCGAAAGACGACGACGCGGACGGTCTTGCCCACCTCGGTCTCGCCCACCTGGCGAACCAATTCGCGCGTGTCGGGCACCTTGACGCCGTCAAAGGAGGTGATGACATCACCCGCCATCATGCCTGCGTCCTTTGCGGGGCCCGGCGGGACATCCGTCACCAGTGCGCCTGCGGCTATATCGAGACCCATGGCCTCGGCAACATCCGGGGTCACATCCTGAATGCGCACGCCCAGCCAGCCGCGGCGCGTCTCGCCGAACTCCTGAAGCTGATCGACGACGCGGGTCACCACATTCGACGCCATCGAGAAACCGATACCGATCGAGCCGCCATTGGGGCTGAGGATCGCGGTATTTACCCCTACGACCTTCCCATCCATGTCGAACAGCGGCCCCCCTGAATTGCCTTGGTTGATCGCCGCATCGGTCTGGATGTAATCGTCATACGTGCCCGAAAGCGCCCGGTTGCGCGCCGATACGATGCCCGCACTGACCGAGAAGCCCTGGCCCAGCGGATTGCCCATGGCGATCACCCAATCTCCGACGCGCGCCGTGTCACTGTCGCCAAAGCTGACGAAGGGAAGCGGATTATCCGCCTCGACCTTCAGAAGGGCGATGTCGGTCTTGGGGTCGGTGCCGATGACCGTGGCTTCCAGCTCGCCGCCCTCGTAGAACTCGATGATGATCTCATCCGCGCTTTCGATGACGTGGTTGTTGGTGACGATATAGCCATCCTCCGAGATCACGAAGCCCGAACCAAGCGCCGAACCGCGCCGCTGGCGCGGTGCGGGGGCGTCGTCATTACCCCGGTCTCGGAATTGGCGAAAGAGATCTTCCAGCGGCGAACCTTCGGGCACGATGGGCCCGGCGCCACGGCCATCGGCCACGGTCGTCGAGGTAGTGATGTTGACCACCGCGGGGCTGATCTTTTGCGCCAGATCGGCGAAGCTTTCGGGGCGGGCCTGTGCAGCCAGCGCCTGCGCCAGCACCAGTGCCGAAACCAGCATGGCCAGCGCCATCGCCTTGAAAGTCGCGGTATTCGGACGGGCCATCGCTGCGCTTTGGTGTCTCAAGATCGTTCTCCTCGGTTGCGTTTCATCCTACGCCTTGACTGCGAGTGTAGGCACAGACGCGGCGAGTGCAAACGGTGATTGCATGCTTCACGTGAGCGTGACGCGCCTCATGCCCCCAGCGACTTGGCGATCCAAACGAGCGCGAGCCCCGCCGCAATCGCGGCGAGACCCATCAATCTGCGTGTCTCGTGCGGCATGGCACGCATCGCCTCCAACATCCGGTCCACGATGCCGGGGGCCAGTGCATAAATCAGCCCCTCAACGATCAGCACAAGGCCAAGCGCAAGCGCACCGGTCGCCAGCATCACTCGGCTGCGGGTTGATCGTCGCCGGCAGTGCCGCCATTGGACAGCACACCGCTGGTTGACGCGCCCGAAGCCGCGTCCCCGCCTGTCCCTACATCCGCGCCATCCGTGCCGGCATCGGTTTCGGGCTCAGCCTCTGCGCCGCTGCTGCTCCCGGCGGTGACTGCTTGCGCGGCTTCCGCTGCTGCGGCCTGCCCGGCTGCACCCAAGGGCGGAACGGGCCCGCCGACCGAGTTGAAGTAGCTGAAGAAATCGCTGTCGGGCGACATCACGATGGAAGAGTTGCTGCCCTGCAGCGCGGCACGATAGGCATCCAGCGAGCGATAAAATTCAAAGAATTCCGCATCCGCACCAAAGGCTTCGTTGAAGATCGCGTTCGACAGGGCATCCGCCTCGCCTCGGGTGATCTCGGCCTGACGGCGCGCATCCGACACCAGCTCGACCTGCGTCCGGTCGGCCTGCGCACGCACACGCTGCGCCGCCTCGTTACCGCGCGCGATCTCGTCCGCCGCCTCGCGTTCACGCTCGGCCCGCATCCGGGCGAAGGTGGCGTCGAGGTTCTGCGCCGGAAGGTCGGTACGCTTCAGGCGCACGTCCACCACTTCGATGCCCAGCTCGCGCGCCTCTGAGATCGCGGCGTTGCGGATGCGCAGCATCAGCGCGGCACGGTCCGTGCTGAGGATGTCGTTAGAGCTGACCGAACCCAGAACTTCGCGGGTCCGCGAGCGCAGGATCGAGTCAAGCCGGCTCTCGGCAAAGGGGATACCCCCATCACCGACGGCCTCGCGGAAACGGCGCACATCCACGATGCGATAGCGCGCAAAGGCGTCCACGACGAGGCGCCGGTCATCCAGCGGTGTCACCTCGAGCGGGTCGATGTCCCGGCTCAGAATCCGGTCGTCATAGCGCACGACCTGCTGAATGAACGGGATCTTGAAGCCGAGACCCGGCTCTTCCTTTACGTCGATGATCTTGGAGAATTGCAGCACCAGCGCGCTTTCGCGCTCGTCCACGATAAAGATGGACAGCATGCCGACGACACCGGCCACCGCGACTGCGGGAAGGATGAATGCGGATTTGCTCATATTACTGGTTTCCCGAATTATTGCGCAGCTCATTGAGCGGCAGGTAGGGGACGACGCCTTGGTTGCCCGAGCTGTTCTGGTCGAGGATGATCTTGTCCATATCGCCCAGCACTTCCTCCATCGCCTCCAGATACAGACGCTTGCGTGTCACCTCGGGGGCCTTGGTGTATTCGCCCAGAACCGCGCTAAAGCGGCTGGCCTCACCTTCGGCCTCGTTGACGACACGGGCGCGATAGCCTTCGGCCTCTTCCAGCGTCTGCGCTGCCTGACCGCGCGCTTCGGCGAGGATACGGGCGGCATAGGCATCAGCCTCTTTTTCGAGGCGGTCGCGCTGCTGCTCGGCGGCCTGCACTTCGCGGAAGGCGTCGATCACCTCTTGCGGGGGATCGGCCTTGTCAAAGTTGATACGGACCACGTTGATCCCGCTGGCGTAACTGTCGAGCGTGTTCTGGATCAGATCCTCAAGGCGCGAGGCGATGACACCCCGGTCGCGGTTGAGGATGGGCGCAAGCTGCGACTGCGCGATGATTTCACGCATGGCCGATTCCGACACGGCGCGGATCGTCGCGCGCGGGTCGCGCAGGTTGAATAGCAGCATGGCCGGATCATTGATGTTCCAAACCACCTGGAAGTCGATGTCGACGATATTCTCGTCGCCCGTCAGCATGAGACCAGCTTCGCCGCCGCGTCCGCCGACGCCGATATCTTCGCTTCGCTCGGACGTCACGACAACCTTCTCATACGTCACGAAGGGCCATGGCGCGAGATGCGGGCCCGAGCCGGTCGTGCGATGATACTCACCCAAGAACAACTCTACGGCGCGCTCTTCGGGCTTGACCGTATAGAAACTTGCAAAGAGCCAGAGCGCGACAACACCCAGAAGGCCGAGGATGACCATGCCACGTGTGACGCGCGGGCCTTCGCCCCCGCCACTGCCGCCGGCACCGCCGCCGCCGCCACGACCGCCCATCAAAACGCGCAGCTGATCTTGGCCCTTGCGGACCAGCTCATCGATTTCCGGCATCTGGCCGCTGCCGCCGGGCCGCCGCCCGCCGCGGTCGCCACCACTCTGGTCGCCACCATTTTGACCATTGCCCCGGCCACCGCCCGAGCCTCCGCCCGAATTACCGCCGCCGCCCCACGGGCCGCCCGACTGTCCTGCCATGAAGATCATCCCCTTGAAATTCCCTGGCCGCGGTGCTGTGGCACCGCCGCCCTTTGTAAACTGTATAGCGCAGCCCGGAATTCAACCCAAATCCGGCCAAGCGGCGCCGATAATCGACATTGCGCCCGGTCCTAGCCCGTGCGCACCGGCGCCTTCATCGTCACCAATTCTTCTGACATGGTGGGATGCACTGCGCAAACACGGTCGAAATCCTCTTTCGTGGCGCCCATCTTGACCGCGATCCCGGCCATCTGGATCATCTCGCCCGCGCCAGGCGCGACGATGTGACACCCCAAGACGCGGCGCGTCGCCTGGCTGACCACCAGCTTCATCAGCACGCGGCCCGGGCTGCCGATAAAGGCGGTCTTCATCGGCCGGAACGAGGTACAATAGACTTCGATCGGCTCCAGATCGCGGGCGGCCTCCTCGCTGAGGCCGACGGTGCCGATTTCGGGCTGGGTAAAGATGGCTGTCGGGATAAGGTCGTGATCCACCGGCGTCGGATTGCCTTTGAATACCGTTTCGACAAAGGCCATCCCCTCGCGGATGGCCACGGGCGTCAGGTTAACCCGGTCCGTCACATCGCCGATCGCGTAGATCGAGGGCACGGCCGTCTGGCTATACTCATCGACTTCGATCTGGCCGTTCCGGCCAAGCCTTACGCCGAGATCCTCAAGGCCCAGATCCGCGCTGCTCGGCCTGCGGCCCGTGGCAAAGAACACCTTGTCGAACCGCTGCTCGGACCCGTTGGTCGGCTTGACCACATAGCCATCCCCATCGGACGCGATGTTCATGATATTGGTGCCCAGCTTCAGATTGATCCCGTTTTCGATCATGTCCTCGGCCACGAGGCCACGCGCCTCTTCGTCGAATCCGCGCAGGATCTGCGCGCCGCGGTAGAACTGGGTGACATTGACGCCAAGGCCGTTGAGGATGCAGGCAAATTCGCAAGCGATATAGCCGCCGCCGACCACGAGAATGCTGCGCGGCAACTGATCCAGATGGAAAATGTCATCGCTGACGATGCCATGCTCGGCGCCGGGCATGTCGGGCCGCACCGGCGCGCCGCCGGTCGCGATCAGGATATGCTTGGCGGTAAAGCTCTCGCCGGTCGAGAGGGTCACGGTATGCGCATCGCTGAGGCGCGCGCGGGCGTCGTAGGTCGTCACACCGCTGTTTTTCAAAAGGCCGCGATAGATCTCCTCCAGCCGGTCCAACTCGGAGTGCAGATGCGTGCGGAACGCGGTCCAGTCGAAACCACCGGAATGGACGGTCCAGCCGTAGGATTGCGCATTCTGGATCTCGGCGGGAAATTCACTGGCAAAGACCATCAGCTTTTTGGGCACGCAGCCGCGAATGACGCAGGTGCCGCCGTAACGGCTTTGCTCGGCCAGCGCGACGCTGGCCCCCGTCGCCGCCGCGACGCGCGCCGCGCGCACCCCGCCCGAGCCGCCGCCGATCACGAAGAGATCATAGTCGAATGTCATTCAGATGCCTTTCTGTTCCGTAGCGGCGACCCGCGCCTGCCCCATCGCCGCCTCGATACCGCCCAGCCGCTTTTCCAGGCCAGGCCGCCGCGCCATCAGCGCCGCGTGAAACCGTGCCGCCGCATCGGCGCCCATGACGCGCAGCGACACGATGCCGAAGCGCTCCGCCTTGCCGACTTGAGCGGGCACGGCAAAGAGAACGCCCACCCGGTTCGCCGGATCAATCGTATGCGCGATCAGATCCTCCCAGGCAAAGCTCTGCACCTTGCCGAGATTGCCGGTCACCTCAACCGCGTCCGGCGTCATGCGCGCCACCCAGCGGCGCCGCAAGAGCGACACGGCGGTGAATATCGCGCCCGAGGCGCAGAGTGCGCCGAAGAAAGCCCAGCCCACGCTGCCGCCATCCTGCCACAGCCATAGCGCCATACCCGCAGCCACCGAATAGGCGACGATGTTGAACATCATCGCCGCGCGCCGTCTCGGCGCAATCGGGAAAATCTGGACGCCGTCATCCATGCAGGGTCAATCCATCATATCCTTGAAAAGATTGTCGGATTCGACGAAATCCAGCCGGTCCTGCTCGACCGTGCCCTCGTTGATGTCACGGAGCACGACACGTCCGTCGCCATGGCCGATCACGACCACGTCGCAGATATCCACGAAAAGACCATTTTCAACGACGCCGGGGATTTGGTTCAGCACCATCGCCAGCTGGCGCGCGTTGCCGATACGGCCCAGATGCAGATCGAGGATATGATTGCCCTCGTCGGTGACATAAGGATGATCGCCGTTCATGCGCAGCGTCACATCGCGGCCCAGCACGTCGACCGAAATCAGCATCTCCTCGATCAGGGCGCGGCTGGTTTGCCAGCCGAAGGGAATGACCTCGACCGGCAGGGGAAAGGCGCCCAGATGGCCCACTTCCTTGGCCGCGTCCGCGATCACGATCATCTGGTCGCTGGCCGTGGCCACGATCTTTTCCTGCAGAAGCGCACCGCCGCCGCCCTTGATCAGATTGAGCTCACCGTCGAATTCGTCGGCGCCGTCGATCGTCAGGTCCAGCCACTTGGCTTCGTCGAGGCTGATCACCTCGATACCGACCTCACGCGCCAGTTCGGCTGTGCGGGTGGAGGTGGGCACGCCGCGGATCTTCAGCCCGTCCTCGCGCACCAGCTCCCCCAGGCAGCGCACCATCCAGGCAGCGGTTGATCCCGTGCCCAGACCGACGCGCATGCCGTCCTCGACATAATCGACCGCCTTCTTGGCGGCGACGAATTTGGCCTTGTCGATGGGCGACAATTGTCCGGTCATGGCAGCGACTCCCCGTAGCATCAGCGCATCCCGGTATAGGCACTAAGCCCATATGGTGCGAGAGGCAATCCGGGGCGCGCCGGGCTTTGCGCTTCTATCGGGGCGGGCGGCGTGTTTAACTTGGCCTCATGAGCCTAATTCTGCATTACGCCCCCGACAATGCGTCGCTGATCGTGCGCCTCGCGCTCGAAGAGCTGGGCCTGCCGTATCAGACCCGCCTCGTCGACCGAGCGGCCCGCGCGCAAGAGGGCGCAGCCTACCGCGCGATCAACCCGCATGGCCTGATCCCCGCCATCGAGACGCCCCATGGCGCGATATTCGAGACGGCGGCGATCCTTTTGTGGCTCGATGAGCAGAAACCCGGACAGCTGTCGCCGATGCCCTGCGCGCAGGGGCGCGGAGATCACCTGAAATGGCTGCTCTTCATCGCCAATACGCTGCATCCTGCGCTGCGCATGACCTTCTACTCCGAAAAATATTGCCCAGGCTCCGAAGCCGCGCTGCGCGCCCACATGCGCGGGCAGATCCTGCAGTATCTGGCGCGGATCGAGGCGGCGGCGCGGGGGCCGTTCTTCGCCGGCGACGCGCCCGGCATGATCGACCTCTACCTCGCGCCGCTCTTGCGCTGGTGCGCGCTTTATCCCGGCGGCGCGGATGGCGCGCTGGACCTCGCACCGTTTCCGGCGCTTCTGGCGATGTGCCGGACGCTGGAGCGGCGTCCCGCCGCGCAGCGCGCCGCGTTGGCCGAAGGGCTGGGCGCCGCCCCCTACAGCGCGCCCAGGCCGCCGAACCCACCCGAGGGCAGCGCGACATAAGCGCCGCGCCGATTGCATCTTGGGCGCGCTTGGGAAACTATCGGGTGGCCCGATGCGCCGATTTCCCGGCGCGGGCCACCCCCGGAGACGACCCCGCATGAGTCCGCACCGCACCAGACGCCCCCTGCCCGATTGGCTGACCCGGCACGCCCGGCGATTGCGGCAAGGCGGCGCGGCGGCGGACTCGCCGGACCGGCGCGAATTCCTGGCCATGGCCAGCGCCTTTGGCGCCAGCAGCGCGGCGGCCTACGCCATGCTGGGCCTGCCTACCCCTGCCGCCGCGCAGCGGGCCGAGCCAGCGGCGAGCGGACCGGGCACCGGCACGGTGCGCATTCAGATGCTGGTGCGCGATATCGGCGATCCTCGCACGCTCGACTGGTTTCAGGCGGCGAATTTCACGCGCGGCTGGCTGGAATATCTCGTCAGCTACGAGAACGACGGCACGTTCCGTCCGCGCCTGCTCGAAGGCTGGCAGATCTCCGAGGATGCTTCGGAATATACGCTCATCGTCCGGCGGGGCGTCACCTGGAACGACGGCAGCCAATTCACCGCCGCCGATGTCGTGCGCAATATCCGCCGCTGGTGCGACCGCACCGCGCCGGGCAATTCAATGGCGGGCCGCTTTGACGTGCTGATCGATCCGGCCACAGGCCAGGCACTGGAAGGCGCGATCAACCAGACCGGCAGCCATGAGGTCGTGCTGAGCCTACCGCGCCCCGACATCTCGCTGATTGCGGGTATGGCGGATTATCCCGCCGCCATCGTGCCCGAGGGATTTGACCCCGAAACGATGCTGGAAAACCCCATTGGCACCGGCCCTTACCTGCCAGAGACGCTCGAGCCGGGGCGCCGCGCGGTTCTGGTGCGCAATGATGCGCATGACTGGTGGGGCGCCGGGGACGGCGCTTGGATGGAGCGGATCGAGTTCATCGACACCGGGACGGACCCGCTGGCCGCCCTTGCCGCCGCAGAAGCCGGTCTGATCGACATGACTCACACGGTCGAAGGGACGTATCTTGATCCGTTCGAGGCGCTGGAGGATTGGCGCACCCACGACATTCGCACCGCCGCGACGGTGGTGATCCGCCCCAACCAGCTGGCCGAAGTCGATGGGCGCCGCCCTTATGCGGACATCCGTGTGCGCCGCGCGCTGCAACTGGCGATGAGCAACGCCGTCCTGTTGGAGCTGGGCCATGCGGACAGGGGCGAGGTGGCCGAGAACCATCACGTCTCGCCGCTGCACCCCGCCTATGCGCCGATGCCCGCGCCGGAATACGATCCGATGCAGGCGCGCCAGCTGATGATCAAGGCAGGCATGTATGACTTCGAGCATGAGCTGATCTCGATCGACGACAGCTGGCGGCGCAACACCGCCGACGCGGCCGAAGCCCTGCTGCTGGATGCGGGCATCAAGGTGCGCCGCCGCATCCTGCCCGGCCCGCTTTTCTGGGAGGGATGGGCGACACTTCCGTTCAGCGTCACCGATTGGGGGCATCGCCCGCTGGCGGTTCAGACCTATGCGCTGGCCTATCGTTCGGGCGAGCCCTGGAACGAGTTTGGCTGGTCCAATCCCGAATTCGACGCCCTGCTGAGCGACGCTTTGGCGACACTCGACATCGACGCACGCCGCGCGATCATGGCCAAGCTGGAGGCGCTGGTGCGCGAGGACGCGGTCACGGTACAGCCCTATTGGCGCACGCTGACCAATCACACGCGAGAAGGGCTGGAGGGCGGCGCGCACCACATCGCGTTCGAGATTAGGCCCGCGGAATTGCGCTGGACCTGAGGCGCGACGGGGCGTAGGTGCCCACTGGGCCAAACGCGGCCCACAGCATTGAAAGCCCCGCCATGCAACGTCCCGTCACACCTTTGCCGCTCACCGAATTCGTCATCATGCTGGCGATGATGATCTCGATCGTGGCGCTGTCGACCGACATGATGCTGCCCGGTCTGGCGACCATCGGGCATGATCTGGGCGTGGATGATCTCAATGATACACAACTCATCGTGTCCTCCCTCTTTCTCGGGTTCGCCTGCGGTCAGGCACTGGCCGGGCCGCTCTCGGATACGTTCGGGCGCAAGCCTGTGATCTACCTCGGATATGCGATTTTCATCCTCGGCTGTCTTTTGTCGCTGACCGCAACCAGCTGGACCGCGATGATCGCGGGGCGGGTGCTGCAAGGGCTGGGCGCGGCCAGCCCGCGCATCGTGTCCCTGGCCCTTGTGCGCGACGGATATGGCGGACGGGCGATGGCGCGCATCATGTCGATCGTCATGGCCGTGTTCGTTCTGGTGCCGACGATTGCACCTGCCCTCGGCCAAGGGGTGATCTGGCTTGCCGGCTGGCGCGCGACGTTTCTTGTGCTGATCGTGATGGCCCTGCTTGCGGGGCTGTGGTTCGCCCTGCGCCAGCCCGAAACCTTGCCACTGCACGAGCGCCGCCCCTTTTCAGCGCGCGCCATCGGGCGCGGCCTGCGCGAGATCCTGTGCAACCGCACCTCCATGGGCGCCACTATCGCGCTTGGGTTCATTTTTGGCGCATTTCTGGCCTATCTCAGCACCGCGCAGCAGGTCTATGAGGGTGTTTATGATGCCGGATCGCTCTTTGCGCTCTATTTCGGTATGGCGGCGCTTTCGATCGGGGGCGCCGCAGTCGCCAACTCCATGCTGGTGATGCGGCTTGGAATGCGTTTCCTGACGCGCTACGCGCTGATCGGCCTCATCGCGTTGGCGGCCCTTTTCGCGGTGCCTGCGCTGGCCTGGGGCGGGGTTCCACCGCTTGCGCTCTTCATCGGGTGGCTGATCGCGTCATTCTTCTGCGTCGGGCTTCTCTTTGGCAATCTCAACGCCCTCGCCATGGAGCCATTGGGCCATATGGCAGGCCTTGGCGCCGCATTGATTGGATCAGTGTCAAATTTCATCGCGCTGCCGATCTCCTATGTCATCGGGCATGCCTTCAACGGCACGGTCTATCCGCTTCTGGCAGGATTTGCCGTTGTCGGAGCGCTCGCACTCGCCGTGTTTCTGTGGGCCGAGCGTGGCACTACACCCGCGCCGCAAACTGGTGCATAACGTCACGCAAATTCCGATTCATCCCTCCGAGGAGCCCCCGCCATGCATGACATCCGCGCCATCCGCGAAAACCCTGCCGAGTTTGACGCGGCCCTGAGCCGCCGCAATGGCAAAGGGGCGTCGGACGCAATCCTCGCCCTCGACGAGGCGCGCCGCGCCAAGATCGCCGCCGCCGAGGGCGCGCAGGCCGAGCAGAACAAGGCCTCGAAGGAAGTGGGCGCGGCCAAGGCCAAGGGCGATGAGGCCGAATTCGAGCGCCTGCGCGCCCTTGTCGGCGAAAAGAAGGCAGAGGTCGCCCAAATGCAGACCGAGGCCAAGGAGCTGGACGCGCAGCTGACCGCGATGCTGATGGAGCTGCCGAACCTGCCCTTCGACGACGTGCCGGACGGCGCCGACGAGGCCGATAACGTCGAGCTGCGCCGCTGGGGCACGCCCGCCACCTACGACTTCACCCCGAAAGAGCATTACGAGCTGGCGGGCGTCATCCCCGGTATGGATTTCGAGGCGGGCGCGAAACTGTCTGGCACGCGCTTTGTGGTCCTTTCGGGCGCGGTCGCGCGGATCCACAGGGCACTGGCGCAGTTCATGCTGGACACGCATGTGGACGAGAACGGCCTCAGCGAGACATGGACCCCCGTGCTGGTGCGCGAAGAGATGATGTACGGCACCGGACAGCTGCCGAAATTCGGCGAGGACAGCTATCGCACCGATGATGGCTGGTGGCTGGTCCCGACCGCCGAGGTCACGCTGACGAACCTCGTCAATGGCGAGGTAGTCGAGCAATCCACCCTGCCCCGCCGCATGGTGGCGCATACGCAATGCTTCCGCTCCGAGGCCGGATCAGCGGGACGTGACACATCCGGCATGCTGCGCCAACACCAGTTCGAGAAGGTCGAGATGGTCAGCATAACCCATCCCGATAGCAGCCGCGACGAGCTTGACCGCATGACGGGCTGCGCCGAGGGCATCCTGCAAAAGCTGGGCCTGCCTTACCGCACCATCGTGCTTTGCACCGGCGACATGGGCTTTGGCGCGCGGCGCACGCATGACATCGAGGTGTGGCTGCCCGGCCAAGACACCTACCGCGAGATCAGCTCGGTCTCGGTCTGCGGCGATTTTCAGGCGCGGCGCATGAATGCGCGGTTCAAGCCCGCGGATAGCGGCAAGCCGCAATTCGTGCATACGCTGAACGGCTCGGGTCTGGCCGTGGGCCGGTGCCTGATCGCGGTTCTGGAGAATGGCCAGCAAAAGGACGGCGCCGTACGCCTGCCCGAGGCGCTGCACCCCTATATGGGTGGCAAGACCTTGCTCAGCGCGGATGGCCAGCTGGTCTGAGCGACCCCGTATCCTCGGGGCCGGGAACCGCAGCCGTGCGGCGGCGGTTCTCATTCGACAGCTTTTCCAGTCAGGACATACCCCATGCCCATCCTCGTCCTTCTCGCAACCATCGCCTTCGCGCTATCGCCGCTGCTTGCGCCCGATTTCGGCGGCTTCGATGCCGATCAATTCCCGATTTCGCAGGTCGATCCGCCGGTGCAGCCCGCAGGTTATGCCTTTGGCATCTGGGGGCTGATCTACCTGCTGCTGATCGCGGGCGCAGTCTATGGCCTCTGGCAGCGGCGGAGTGACGCCAGTTGGGCCGCGATGCGGGTGCCGCTTCTTGCGTCGCTGGTGGTGGGCACCGCATGGCTGCCCGTCGCCGTGACCAGCGCAATCTGGGCGACGGTGCTGATCTGGATCATGTGGGCCTTCGCCGTCTGGGCGGTGCTGCGGGCACCCGCGGGCAATGGGATCGATGCATGGCTGGGCCGCATGCCCGTCGCGCTCTATGCTGGCTGGCTGACCGCGGCCTCCTGCGTGTCGCTGGGCCTGATGGCCGCAGGGTACGGCCTGATGGGCCAAGCGCCCGCCGCGCTGATCGCGCTGGCGATCGCGCTGGTGCTGACGGTGCTGATCGCGCGGCAGCGGCCTGATGCGTTCGGCTATCTGGCCGCAGTCATCTGGGCGCTGGTGGGCGTTTGCGTGCAGAACGCCCAAGGCGGGGCGATGCCGGTGCTGATCCTGGCCGCGGTCGGGGCTGCGGCCCTCGTCGCGCTCGGCGGACGCAATATCACTCGCACCTGAGCCGGGGCGCGGGCAGCGTCCTAGCTGCCCGGTTTGCCCAGATGCTTGCGCAATGCCGAGGGACCGGCCTTCTTGCGCGCCTTGTAGGGGTTCTTGTCGTTCTGGCTGCGCATATGCAGGCGGATCGGCGTACCCGGCATATCGAAATCGACGCGCAGGCCATTGACCAAATAGCGGGTATAGCTCTCGGGCAGCTTGTCGGGATGGCTGCACATCACGACAAAGCCGGGGGGCCGCGTCTTGGCCTGCGTCATGTAGCGCAGCTTGATGCGCTTGCCGCCCGGCGCGGGGGGCGGGTGCTGCTCGAGCATGCCCGTCAGCCAGCGGTTAAGCTGCGCCGTGCTGACGCGGCGGTTCCAAACGTCATGCGCCTTCTCGACAGCTGCGCGCAGCCTGTCCAACCCCTTGCCTGTCTTGGCCGAAACCGTGACCATGGGCGTGCCGCGCAGCTGCGGCAGCAGACGCTCGAAGCTCTCGCGCAGATCACGCAGCTTTTGCTGCTTTTCCGGCTCGACGTCCCATTTGTTGACAGCAACGACCACGGCGCGGCCCTCACGCTCGGCCAGATCGGCGATGCGCAGATCCTGCTGCTCGAACGGGATCGCAGCATCCAGAAGGACGATCACGACCTCCGCGAATTTCACCGCGCGCAGACCGTCTCCAACGCTCAACTTCTCCAGCTTTTCCAGCACGCGGGCCTTTTTGCGCATGCCCGCCGTGTCGAAAATGCGGGTGTGGAGCCCGTCCCACTCGATCTGAAGCGAGATGGCGTCGCGCGTGATGCCGGCCTCGGGGCCGGTCAGCAGGCGCTCTTCGCCGAGGATCTTGTTGATCAGGGTGGATTTCCCGGCATTCGGGCGGCCGACCACGGCGATCTGCAGCGGCTTTTTCGCGGTCGGCACACGGGGCGCGTCGACATCGCCCTCCTCGTCCACAGCCACGTCGGTCTCGGGCGCGTCGTGCTTGGCGCGTTCCTCGAACCCGTCTGCAAGCGGCATCAGAACGGAATAGAGATCATTCAGACCCTCGCCATGTTCCGCGGACAGACGGATCGGCTCGCCCAGACCCAAGCCATAGGCCTCGATCACACCACCATCGGCGGCGGAGCCTTCAGCCTTGTTGGCGGCAAGGATCACATGCTTGGACCGCTTGCGTAGAATATCGGCAAAGACCTCGTCAGTCGGCGTCACACCAGTGCGGGCGTCGATCATGAAAAGGCAGATATCGGCCATGTCCACCGCGCGCTCGGTCAGCTTGCGCATGCGGCCTTGCAACGATTCGTCCGTCGCCTCCTCGAGACCGGCAGTGTCGATCACGGTAAAGCGCAGATCGCCCAGACGCGCGGCGCCTTCGCGCAGGTCGCGTGTGACGCCCGGCTGGTCATCGACCAGCGCCAGACGCTTGCCCACAAGGCGGTTGAACAGCGTGGATTTGCCCACATTGGGGCGCCCCACGATAGCGAGGCTGAAAGTCATCAAAGTGCTCCGAGACGGATCAAGCCGCCCTCTTAGTGCAATACGGCGTCAGCGGAAAGCGTGCAGTTGCCCATTCGTGCCGACCACGTACAGAACGCCGCCCGCGACCACCGGATTGGTCGTCGCGCCGCCGGGTACCTCGACGCGGCCGCGCAGCGCACCATTGACCGGATCAAAGAACCGCAGGAAGCCGTCATTCGAGGCGACCACCAGCTGACCACCGGCCATGACGGGGCCGTAATGCGCGAAGACCTCGGCCTGACGCTTGGGCTTGGACTTGACGAAAAGGGGCAGCTTGGTGCCCCAGACGCGACTGCCATCGCCCGCGTCGAGGCGCACCAGCTCGTTCTTGTCCGAGACGAGGAAGACCGAATCCGCAGTCGGCCAAACGGGGCTCATCGGGCCCTCATTGGCGGTCCAGATCCGTTCGCCGTTGGCAATGCTCAGAGCGGCCATGCGGCCCGACTGATTGCCCACATAGACGCGGTCGCCGTAAATCACCGGATCGCCCGTGATGTCTGTCACGCGGCTTTGCGCCAGGCCGTCGCGCTGGCCCGCGATTGCCGCATCCCAAAGACGCAGACCGCCCTTGCGGAACGCGCCCTGCACCTCGCCCGAGCCGAAGGCAAAGATCGCGTATTTATCCGATACCGCTGGCGCGGGGCCGCCGAGCACGTTGTTGATATTGGGCGCCGCCGTCAGCTGCCATTCGATCCGGCCAGTATCCGTATCCAGCGCCCAGGCGGTGCCGTCGCCTGCCACCACGTAAACGAGCTTGCCATAAACGCTGGGCGATGCGGTCGCCGTTTCCATCAGCTCCTGCTCCCACAGGACGCCGCCTGTGGCGGGGTCAAGTGCGGTCAGGCGGCCAAAGCCGGAGGACGCAAAGAGTTTGCCGTCGCCATAAGCGAGGCCGCCACCGCTGCCGTCCGAAGGCGAATCGGTGCCCGGCACAAGACTGGAGGTCCAGAGCGTCGCCCCATTCGGCGCCGTGGCGCTGACCGTGGCAAGCGCGTCCATTGCAAAGATCCGCCCGCCTGCAACCACCGGGTCAGCGGTGACGCGGCGGCGCGCGCCGTCGCCCGCGCCGATCGCGCTGGACCACACAAGGCTGGGCGCGGTTGACAGTGCGGGATGTGCCGGGCGGGATGCGGGAGATCCGATGCGCTGCGTCCATTCGGCATTCGCGCTGGCACGCGGAAGGCTGACGGGGGCGGCGCGGTTTGGCCCGGCAGCACCGACAACCTCGGTCGCAGCCGCTTCGGCCTGATCCGTCTTGAGAACCTCACGCAGGCCCTCGCGCTTGCCCGGCAGGATAGGGTCCGGTTCAGAACAGGCAGCCACAAGGGCCAGCATTGACAGAAGGCTCAGCGCCTTGGCGCGCGAAGATCCAAGTCGCAGGATCATGGAAGTCTGTTTCGCCGCATGCATGTCGTGTCGTCCCCAATTTCCGTTCGCGCCTCTTACGGCACCTGACCGGGGCCGCTCAGCACACGCGCAGCGCCGGCTTATTCGCCGCCCTCTGCCGTTCCTGCATCCACCGCGCCTACCGCTGCGTCGCCGGGCACACTGGCCTCGGTGCCGCCCGGCAATTGTGGCTCACCGCCCAGCGCCACAATCACTTGTGTCGCACGGCGACGCAAGCCCGGCGTCGCGCCCGCATCGGCGGAAATCGCGTTCATGCGCTCGATGGCTCCGGCCTCGTTGCCGGTTTCGATGTCCAGATAGGCCAACTGCTCTTCGGCCAGAAGTCGGATCACACCGCCGCCCAGCGCCAGATCTTCAAGGCGCGCGCGCCGGGTCTCCGCGTCCATTCCGCCCTCTTCGATCATCACCGCCTTCAGCGTTGCGATCTGGCGATAAACCAGAGGGATGTCGCTCATTTGAGCAATGCCCATCAGCCGTTCGGCGGCGCCCGCCGGGTCATCTTCCAGCGCCTCGGCGGCGGCCATCATCTGCAAAATCGCGGCGCTGCCCGGACCGGCGGGCGTCACGGCGTCCAGCGCCTCCGCGCGGTCGCCGCGCTCTTCGGTTTCCAGCGCGGCCAGCATCGCGTCGCCCAGCGCCTCGGCGCTCGCGCGCTCCTGCGCCTTGCGCCATTCGTTATAGGCAGCGCCGCCCACGATCAGCAGAACCAGCACAACGGCGATCCAGCCATAACGGCGCATGAGGCCGAAAAGACGGTCGCGGCGGACCTCTTCGCTCACCTCTTCGATGAAACTGTCAGAATTGCTCACGGGAGGGGCGCCTGCCTTGCCTTGCTGCGGTTTTCCCCCTCTTAGCGGTTCGTACCGCGCGTGCCAAGGCCCGCTGGCCCGGCTATATTGCGCGCGCGGCAGGCCGAACTGCGCGCAGGCACCAAGAAAATAAATCTGAACTCGCGGGTTTAGCGTATAGTGTTCACCACGGAACGGGCACGGCACGGTCGTGCGGCGCGGCGCGAATGACAAATGACGAACGCGCGCAAATGCGCTAAGAGCGCGCCAGGCGGTAGTGGACTGGCCCCGAGATGGGCATGAGAAGGACTGGCATGAGACTGTTTTCGATCCTGGCCGCGGTGGTGGCTGCGCTGCTGATTTATGCCTTCGTTTTTGAAAGGGATCGTCTGACGGCCTCGCTGGGCATGGTGGATACGGCCGAAACACAAGCGGACACCACCGACACAAGCGGCGCACCCGAGGCGGACGGAACCGAAGGCACCGATGGCGCCGACGAAACCAGCGCAGCTATCGGCGTGGTTGCCGTTCACAGCCGGGCCGAGATGATCGACAATGCCGTGATCGTGCGGGGCCAGACCGAAGCGCAGCGACAAGTCGACGCCCGCGCCGAAACCTCGGGCCGCGTGATATCCGAGCCATTGCGCAAAGGCGCCTTCGTCGAGGCGGGCCAGATCATGTGCGAGCTGGATCCCGGCACCCGCAAGGCCGCGCTGGCCGAAGCCGAGGCACGCCGCGCCGAGGCCGAGGCGCGCATCCCCGAGGCCGAAGCGCGACTGGCCGAGGCGCAGGCGCGGCTGGCCGAGGCCGAGATCAACGATACCGCTGCATCGCGCCTCAGCGAGAGCGGCTTTGCCTCGGACACGCGCGTTGCGGGCACGCGGGCCGCGCTGAGCGCGGGCAAGGCGGCGGTGGAGGCCGCGAA
Organism: Roseovarius nanhaiticus; assembly: GCF_900156535.1. NCBI lineage: Bacteria > Pseudomonadati > Pseudomonadota > Alphaproteobacteria > Rhodobacterales > Roseobacteraceae > Roseovarius > Roseovarius nanhaiticus. The sequence continues at coordinate 81,288 of NZ_FTNV01000002.1, forward strand.
ATCCGGCCTCGACGCCGCGCGCACCGGCATCCAGAGCGCCGCCGCCGGCGTCGCCGCCGCACGCGAAGAGCTGGAGCGTCTCAAGATCGCGGCGCCGTTTGCGGGATTGCTGGAATCGGACACCGCCGAGCTGGGCAGCCTTCTGCAGCCGGGCGCGCTCTGCGCGACGGTCATTCAGCTGGATCCGATCAAACTGGTCGGTTTTGTGCCCGAAACCGCGGTGGACCGGATCGAGACCGGCAGCATGGCGCGCGCACAGCTCGTCTCGGGGCGCGAGGTGACGGGCCAGGTCAGCTTTCTGTCGCGCTCGGCCGATCCCGAAACGCGCACGTTTCGCGTCGAGGTGACGGTACCCAATCCCGACCTCGCGCTGCGCGATGGTCAGACTGCCGAAATTGCCATCGCCTCCGAGGGGACCTCGGCGCATCTGTTGCCGCAATCCGCGCTGACCCTGAACGATAATGGCGTGCTGGGTGTGCGTATCGTCAGCGAAACGGATGAGGGCGCACGCGCCGAGTTCGTGGCCGTGACCCTCTTGCGCGATACGCCGAATGGCATCTGGGTGGCGGGACTACCCGAGGCCGCCGACGTCATCGTCATCGGGCAGGAATACGTCATCGACGGCGTGCCCGTCGCCGCAACCTTCCGCGAAGACAAGGCCGGCGGCGCCCTCACCGAGGCGCCCCGGACAGAGGCGATCCAATGACCGGCCTCGTCGATTGGGCCGCCAGCCGCGCGCGCATGGTTCTGGCCTTTATCGTGCTCAGCCTCATGGCGGGCGCGTTGGCCTATACCGGCCTGCCCAAGGAGGGCGAGCCCGATATCGAGATCCCCGCCCTCTTCGTGTCGGTCCCCTTTCCCGGCATTTCCGCAGAGGATAGCGAAAAGCTGCTGGTCAAGGTCATGGAGACCGAGCTGAGCGATCTGGACGGGCTCAAGGACATGAGCGGCACCGCGTCCGAGAATTTTGCCGGCATCGCGCTGGAATTCGAGTTTGGCTGGGACAAGACCGCCATCATGGCAGATGTGCGCGACGCGATGAACGCCGCCGAGGCCAAGTTTCCCTCAGGCGCCGAGAAATACACGCTGACCGAGATCAACTTCAGCGAATTCCCGATCATCATCGTCAACCTCACTGGCGACGTGCCCGAGCGAACGATGGCACAGGTGGCGGACGATCTGCAGGACCGGCTGGAAGGGTTGGAGCCCATTCTGGAAGCCGGCATCGCGGGCAAACGCGACGAGATGGTCGAGGTCCTGATCGACCCTCTGCGCCTTGAATCCTACGACGTGACAGCGGGTGATCTGATCAACGCAGTCAGCAACAACAACCTGCTCATCGCCGCAGGCGAGGTGCGCACCGCGGGCGGCGCCTTTTCGGTCAAGATCCCCTCCTCCTTCGACGACACGCGCGATATCTACGCCCTGCCCGTGAAGGTAAACGGCGACCGCGTGGTGACGCTTGGGAATGTGGCGCGCATCAATCTGACCTTCGAGGATCGCGCCGGCACCGCGCGCTTCAACTCCGAGACTTCGGTCGCGCTGCAGGTCGTCAAGCGCAAGGGCTTCAACATCATCGACACCGCCGCACTGGTGCGCGAAACGGTCGCCGAGGCGAGTGACGCGTGGCCCGACGGCCTCAAGGCCGCGGTCGAGGTGGGCACCTCGAACGATCAGTCACGCATCGTCGCCTCGATGGTCACGCAACTGGAAGGATCGGTGCTGACCGCTATCGCGCTGGTCATGATCGTGATGCTGGCCACCTTGGGTGTGCGCCCCGCGCTGCTTGTCGGATTTGCGATTCCTACATCGTTTCTCATCTGTTTTGCACTGATGGGGGTCATGGGCATTACAATTTCGAACATGGTGATGTTCGGTCTCATTCTGGCCGTGGGCATGCTGGTCGATGGCGCGATCGTCGTTGTGGAATACGCCGACCGGCGGATGGAGGAGGGCGCGGGGCCGATGACGGCCTATGTCGAGGCGGCCAAACGGATGTTCTGGCCCGTTGTGAGCTCGACCGCGACGACGCTTTGCGCGTTCCTGCCCATGCTCTTCTGGCCGGGCGTGCCGGGGCAGTTCATGGGCATGCTGCCGGTCACGCTGATCTTCGTGTTGTCGGCCTCGCTGCTGGTGGCGCTGGTCTACCTGCCCGTTCTGGGCGGCGTCACCGGACGGCTGGAGAATTGGATCAACGCGCGGCTCGACCAGATCGCGGGCGGCTGGTGGCTTTTGCATCTCGCGCTTTTCCCGCTGGCGGCGGGCGCCGTCGTGGCGGCGGGCACCGCAGTGCCGCTGTTGCTGGCGCAGATCGGCAGCGTCATTGGAGGCATCGACCGCAGCGAAATCATCGGCTCGGTCATCCCGTCACTGGCGGGCGCCTTCGCGCTTTGCACTGTCGCGGCGCTCATGGCGGCGCTCGGCGTTGCGGGCATTACGGCGATCCTCCTGGGCGCGGCGGCGCTCTGGCGCAGGGCGCGTCTCGGCCTTGGCTGGCTGCGCCGCCGCGCGCTACCCCAGGCGCTGCAACGGCGCCCCGCCCCGGTGCGCTCGGGCTATCGTCGCAGTCCCTTCGGCTGGTTCATCCACGCCATCGTCGGCAATCCGGTCATGCCGCTGGTGTCCTTCGGGGTGATCTTTGTCATCGTCGGCACGACGCTGTTCTACTATATGCAAAACAACAACGGCACCGAGTTCTTTGTCGAATCCGAGCCCGAGCAGGCCATCGTCTATGTCCGCGCGCGCGGCAACCTCTCGATCGAGCAGAAGGACGATCTGGTATCCCAAGTCGAGGATATCGTGCTCGCGCAAAAAGGCGTCGCCTCGGCCTTCGCCTTTGCCGGTGATGGCGGCCTCAACAACAACACCGGCGGCGCGACACCGCCGCTCGACACGATCGGGCAGGTTCAGTTCGAGACAACCCCCTGGGACGAGCGCGGCACCGTCACCGATCCGTGGCTTTGGGGCCTCTGGGACCGCAAAATCAGCGATCCCTCGATCGACGGCGACGAGATCATCCAAGAGCTGGAAGCCAAGCTGGCCCGCATTCCGGGCATCAAGACCGAGATTCTGGGTCAGACCGGTGGTCCCGCCTCGGCGAAACCGGTGCATTTGCGCCTGTCGGGCGACAATTGGGTGGACTTGCAGGCCGCCACCCGCATGGCGCGCGCCAAGTTCGAGGAAACCCGCGGCCTGACCCTTATCGAAGACACGCTGCCCCTGCCCGGCATCGACTGGCAGATCGACGTCGATGTCGAGCGCGCAGGCCAATTCGGTGCCGATGTGGCCACCGTGGGCGCGATGGTTCAGCTGGTCACGCGCGGCCTGATGCTGGGCGAGATGCGCGTGCCCTCCTCTGACGAGGAGATCGACATACGCGTGCGCCTGCCAGAAGAGGACCGCGTGCTCAGTACGCTCGACACGCTGAAGGTCCGTACGAATGACGGGCTTGTGCCGCTGTCGAACTTTATCACGCGCCAACCGGTGCCCAAGCTGGCGCAGATCGACCGTATCGACCAGCAGCGCTATTTCGACGTGAAAGCAGGGGTGGCCACCGGCCTCACGACCCCCGCCGCGGAGGGCGGCACGCGCGACGTTCCCATCACCGCAAACGAACGGATCGAAGGGCTGACGAAATGGCTCGAGTCGGGCGCGCTACCGGCCTCGGTCAGTTACGAATGGACCGGTGATCAGGAAGAGCAGGAGGAATCCGGTGCGTTCCTGATGAAGGCCTTCGCCGGTGCGCTCGGCCTTATGTTCATTATCCTGCTGGCGCAGTTCAACAGCGTCTACAACGCCGTGCTGGTCCTGCTGGCCGTGGTGCTGAGCACCACGGGCGTTTTGATTGGCATGCTGGTCATGGGGCAGACCTTTTCGATCATCATGACCGGGACGGGCATCGTCGCGCTGGCGGGGATCGTGGTGAACAATAACATCGTTCTCATTGATACTTATCAGGAATTCAGCCGTTACATGCCCCGCGATGAGGCGATTACGCGCACCGCAGAGGCGCGTATCCGCCCCGTGCTGCTGACCACCGTGACCACGATGGCGGGCCTCGCGCCCATGATGTTCGGCCTCAGCCTCGATTTCGTGAATGGCGGCTACAGCTTTGACAGCCCAACCGCGCTTTGGTGGAAACAGCTGGCCACCGCCGTCGTCTTTGGCCTTGGCATCGCGACGGTTCTGACGCTGGTCTTCACACCCTCGATGCTGGCGCTGCGCGTTTGGCTCGGCACCTATGCGGGCTGGCTGGCGCGGGCGCTGGCGGCGCTTTCGATGGGCCGGGCCAGCCGCGCCGCGCGCGACTGGTCATTGGAACGCGCGGCGCGCCGTGTCCGGGCGCCCGAAATCATCTGGGACGACGGCAGCGCGGCCATGCCGCAAAGCGGCTATATGGAAATCGAAGGCAGCGATCTGGAGCTGAGTGATCTCAAGCGCATTATCTCGGTGCGCAGCGATTCCGATGACGAGGACGCGGGCAATGAAGAGGACGGCTCGGGCCGCCCCCCTTCCAGCCCGCTGCGCGCAGCGGAGTAGCAATCCGGCGCGGCTATTCGCCCCGCGCGCGCTCGGCCTCGCTCAGCGCGTGCCACCACTCTGCATAGCTGCTGTTCTTGGGGTGAAACCCGCCCTCGTCGGGCGCGCCATCATCCCACCAGACGGGGCCGCGCTCGCCAAGCCTGCGCTTGGCCGCATCGACACCTGCCCGCGCCTCAGCCTCCGCATCGGCATCGTCTCCGGCCAGTTGCACCGCGCGGCGCGCCTTCATCAACGCCTTGACTGCCGCGCGCCGCGCACTGTCATCGAGGGATGGATCTGTGCAGCGCCAGAGCCGTCCGCGCGAGACGAAATACCGCCCGTCCGGCGTCTGCGGATAATCCTGTTGCGGCATCAGGCGGCCTCATCCGATTGCTGGCGATACCACAGCCCCGCGTAGCGGCCATCCTTCTCCAGAAGGTCCGCATGGCTGCCCTGCTCGACGATGCGGCCATCGTCCAGCACGACGATCCTGTCGGCATCCGCGACGGTGCTCAGCCGGTGGGCAATGATCAGCACCGTGCGTCCCTGACTGGCGCGCGCCAAAGCGCCTTGGATATCCCGCTCGGTCGCTGTATCCAGCGCGCTTGTCGCCTCGTCCAGCAGCAATATGGGCGGGTTCTTGAGCAGCGTGCGCGCGATGCCGACGCGCTGCTTCTCCCCGCCCGAAAGCTTGAGCCCCCGCTCGCCCACTGTCGTGTCGTAACCGTCCGGCAATGAGGAGATGAAATCGTGGATCGACGCCGCCTTGGCCGCCTCGATCACCTCATCCTGCGTTGCGCCACCTTTGCCATAGGCGATGTTGTAGCCGATGGTATCGTTGAAGAGGACAGTATCCTGCGGCACAACGCCGATGGCGTCATGCAGGCTGCGCTGCGTGACATCGCGCACGTCCTGCCCGTCGATGCACAGCGCGCCGGCGCTGACATCGTAGAAGCGGAACAGGAGCCGCCCGATGGTCGACTTGCCAGACCCGGTGGGGCCGACAATGGCCACTGTCTCGCCCGGCTTTGCGGTCAGGGTGATCCCCTTGAGGATCTCGCGCTCCGGGTCGTAGCCGAAATGCACGTCCCGCAGCTCGATCTTGCCGCCCGAGACGTCCAGCGGCTGCGCACCATCCGCCTCGGTCACGTCCGGCGCCTGGTCCAGCAGGCCGAACATTTCGCCCATATCCACCAGCGCCTGACGGATCTCGCGGTAGACGGTGCCAAGGAAATTGAGCGGCATGGTAATCTGGATCATGTAGGCGTTGACCATGACGAAATCGCCTACGGTCAGACTGCCGTTCTGCACGCCAATGGCGGCCATGACCATCACGATCACAAGGCCCGAGGTGATCAGGAACGCCTGACCGAAATTGAGGAACGAAAGCGAATAGGAGGTGCGCACGGCGGCACGCTCGTACCCCTCCATGGCGATATCGTAGCGGGCGGCCTCGCGGTCTTCGGCGCCGAAATACTTGACGGTCTCGTAGTTCAGCAGGCTGTCGATGGCCTTCTGGTTGGCGTCCGTATCGCTGTCATTCATCTGGCGGCGCAGCTTGACGCGCCATTCGGTCACCTTGAACGTGAAGGCGACATAGAGCGCGATGACCACCACCACGACGAAAAGATACCAGAAGTCGAAAGCGGCCCAAAGGACGATGCCGACGAGGAAAAGCTCGAGGATAAGCGGGAAGATCGAGAAGATGAGGAAGCGCAGAAGGAAATCGACGCCTTTGACGCCCCGCTCGATGATGCGGCTGAGCCCGCCGGTCTTGCGCGTGATGTGATAGCGCATCGACATGCGGTGAATGTGCCGGAAGGTGCGCAGCGCCACCTTGCGCAGCGCGCGCTGGCCAACGGGTGCAAAAAGCGCGTCGCGCAGTTGTTGCAGGCCGGTATTCATCAGGCGCGCCATGCCGTAGGCCACCGTCAGGCCAATGGCGCCCGCGCCCAATGTCCAGGCGGCGTCCGCCGTTCCCTCGCCCGAAAGCGTGTCGACTGCGGCCTTGTAGAAAAAAGGCGTAGCGACCGCGATCAGCTTGGCCGCGACCAGCGCGACCAATGCCAGGACCACCCGCCGCTTGACCCAGCCCCCGCCCTCCTTGGGCCAGATATACGGCGCAACGCGGATGATGGTGGCCCAGCCGGAGGCGGACGTCTCTTCGCTGTCGGTGGGCGGTGATTGGCGCATGAAAATCCCTGGCGTGATGCAAGAGGTCACATTTAGGCCGGTCAGGCCGGGATATCCAGAGACGGCTCGCAAAGCGTCAGGCGATAGGCCCGGCACGCATGGCTGAATTTGAATATTTGCGGAACAATGAAAGTGCTACTCGGGCAGTTCGAACACCTGGCCGGGATAGATGAGGTCCGGATCGCGAATGCGGTCCGAATTGGCCTCGAATACGCGCACGTAAAGGATCCCCTCGCCATAGGTCTCGCGCGAGATGGCCCAAAGCGTATTGCCGGGCTGAACGGTAATGGCGCGGATCGGCTGTGCCAGTTGCACACTGTCTGTGATACCCGCCCCGGTCTGCGCCGGATCTGCGCCGGACACGCTGATCTCCTGCTCTGCCGATAGCTCGGCCAGCAGGGCGCGGTCCTCGCGTTTGAATGGCGTCTCGACGCGGCTGGTGACGGCGCCGTCCTGGCTGACCTCGTCGATGCGCAGCGTGTAGATACCGGTATCGACCTGCGGCAGATCAGTGCGCCATGTGCCGGCTTCGGTGATGCGCGACGTGGTGACAGGCGTGTTGTCCAGATAGACCCGCACAAACCCGCGCCCCACCGCCCGGCCTGCAAGCTGCACCTCGCCCGTGCTGGAATAGCCGATCGTATCGAGCGCGACCGACGACATGACCTGCGGTTTGGCGGCGCGCGACGCGGGCTGCATGACGCTTACACCTTCGGCATCCGCCAGAAGGACTGTCGGTGTTTGGTCCGCACTCGGCGGACTGCCAAGGACCGGCTCTTCTCCAGGAGGCGTGCTGGCCTCTGCACTCTGGGGATTGAGGGGGCCGCCGGCGACGTCGCGGGGCGCTTGCGGCGCGGCAGCGGCCTTGGCCAGATCGGGGGCAGTCCGGCCTGCAGCACTGACCGGGGGATCCGCTTCGCCAGGCAGGTCTTGGGGTGCCGCCTGGTCGGTCCCGGCGCCCGCGCGGGTGGTGGCCTTTCGGACACCTGGTGCGGCGCCGCCGGTCGCCTTCGCAACATTCGCGGCAGGGCTGGGTGCGATGATGATCTCTGTCTCGCCGCGAATGGATGCGCCGTATTCGGGCGCACTCATCTCCAAGGTCAGGATCCGCGGCTGATCGCTGGAGGGTACGTCGACGAATTGGGCGAACGCACCGTCACCACCGGGCGCCGCCGTGGCCAGCGGCGCACCATCGAGAAGGAGCGTGACCTGCCAACCCGGCGCGGCGCGGCCAGCGACCATCGCACTGCCATCCGCCTCGAGCCGGAAGATGTCGATGCGAGGCGCCTCGGGGACGGGCTTCGGCGCAACCTCTTCCGTGCGGGCGGCAGGTTCGGCCTCTGCAATGATATCCTTCTGGGACGCGCCGCTTACCTCGGCCTCAAGCGTCTTTTGGTCCGAGACCTCGTCAATCGGGGCTTTCTGCTCGGCACGGCTGGGGACGTCACTCGTGCTTTGCGGCCCGATTACGCCCCCCATATAGAGCCCGCCAACAACTGCCACGGCCAGAAGTGCGGCAGCGCTTACCCAGAAAGCAGAGCCTGCGTTGGCGTTGATGCGCATTTTCAGACGTCCTCTTCCCCAAATTTCAAGGCGCCACCGCGCGCAGGCCACCAAGGCCAATGCTGGCGCCGGCTGTCGCCTGTGGCGGCCCGCATCTGGCGTGCGGGTCCGCTGCGACAACGACGCAGGCGGGCGCGGTGCCGCGCAGCTTGATAGAGCGTAGCAACATGGCATACACGCGTCAAAACACTCCGCCGCGAAAGGATGTCCCTGCCATGACCCGCCTGTCCATCTGTGTCTTTTGCGGCGCACGCGAGGGCGCGCGCCCGGCCTACGGCGCTGCCGCCGATAGGCTGGGAGAAGGAATCGCGCGTGCAGGATGGCGGCTTGTCTATGGCGCGGGTGATGTCGGGCTGATGGGCCGCTGCGCGCGTGCGGCGCAAGCAGAGGGCGGCGAGCTGCTGGGCGTCATCCCGCAGCACCTCGTGGGCCGCGAGACGCGGGCCGATATGGGCGACACCCGTATTGTTACCGAGACGATGCATGAGCGTAAGAAAGTGATGTTCATGAATTGCGACGCCATCGCGCTCCTTCCCGGCGGCGGCGGATCGCTGGACGAGCTCTTCGAGGTGCTGACATGGCGCCAGCTGGGCCTGCATACCAAGCCGGTCGTCCTGATCGACGTAGACGGATATTGGCGGCCGCTCATCGCCCTGCTCGAGCATGTGGTCGCCGAGGGATTTGCCGGTGATGACCTGTCCGGTGGCTATACGGTGGTTCCGGATGTGGACGCCGCCCTTGATGCCTTGCGCGCGGCACGGCCGCGGCGCCATGACGAGGCGGTGTAGATCGCAAGCGCTGTCCAGATCAGACCAAAGGCAATGGCATGCCACAAAGTGAAAACCTCCCGGAAGATCAGCGTTGCGACCAGGAACTGGAGCGTCGGATTGAGGTATTGCACCAGGCCGATCGTGGCCAGCGACACCCGGCGCGTTGCGTAGGAAAAGAGGATCAGCGGGATTGACGTGATGATACCCGCAAAGATCAGCAGCCCTGTCGTGATGAAATTGGCACCGAAATGGCCGGTGCCCTGCAACTGGATCACGACCAGCCAAGCGGCCGCGAACGGTGACAGCAGCGCCACCTCGGCCGTGACGGACACAATGGGACCGGTATCGAGGCTCTTCTTGACCACGCCATATGCGGCAAAGGAGAAGGCCAGGATCAGCGCGACCCAAGGCGCCACCTGCAAACCCACTGACAGGATGACAACTGCCAAGGTCGCAAGCCCGACCGATATCATCTGCGGTCTGTTCAATTTTTCACGGTAGAAAAGCGCGCCCGCCAGAACCGCGGTCAGCGGGAAAATGTAGTACCCCATCGACGCCTCGGTCGCGTAACCGAAAAGGATGGACGAGATGAAGACGAACCAGTTGATCGAGATCATCAGCGCGGCGATGGCGACGATGCCAAAGGTGCGCGGCGTCGCTATCGCACGGGGCAAGGCGCGTAAGCGGCCTTGGAAGGCGAGTACCAGCAGAAAAAACAAAAATGCCCAAAGGGTACGATGCACGAGGATTTCCAAGGGCGGAACATGGTCGAGCAGCTTGTAATAGACACCAGACAAGCCCCAGACGACGCAGGCACCGATCATGGCAAGAACGCCCTTGGCTTCTTCGGTCATATCCACTGCCCTTTCCGCGCGACCCCCGAATTGCTTAGCCGAGCGGGCACCGCTTAGGAAGGGCATAGAAGGCCGGGCGCATGAGGGTCCTCACGCGCCCGGCATGGCTCACATCTCTGCAAGCTCGTCCTTGATCATCTGCTCGACCTTGTCGAGCGGGTGGTTCGTCAGATCCTTGTCGATCTCTGCGATGATTTTGCTTTGTACTTCTTTATGCAATTCACCGCGCAGCGCGCCCAAGGTCTTGGCGGCTGCGACAATCACGATGCGGTCAAACTTGCCGGAATGCGCCTGCTTGTAGAGGCGATCAGCAAGGTCCGAGGCAAAACGCTCTTTCGCCAACTCATGCCAATCGGTGTCATCAAAGGCAGAGCGGTGCCCAACCCCGTCGTCCTTCATCCGTCCGGGCCGATTGGCCGATTGGTCGATATCCTTGGGGTTGTCCTGCTCGTCGATGCGGACGACATTCAGATCGGGCGCCTGCGCATCGCCATCGTTGCGCAGGAAGAGCGCCTTTTCACCGTCGCAGATCAAGACCCACGTGCCTGGTTTCAATTCGGCCATTTAGCTATCCTCCTCGGGTGCGTGACCCGTTTCGCGGCTGTCTTGCCCGGTGACCCGGGTGGCCCCTGCGGGCTTTTCCTTGGCGCGTTTTTCTTCGTCGCGGGTTGCGACGCGGCGCTCGATATCGCCGCCTTTGCGGCCCGATTGTGAAATATCGGCAGCCTCGCCGATGATTTCCTCAGTTTCGCGGTGTCCATCCTTGGAGCGGTGACGCTCGGCCATGGTGTCCTCCTTTTGCGTTGTTCGCTGTGGGGAAAACGGCGGGGCACTGGCCCCGGTTCCGACGGCGCGCCCTATTAAGTACGAGAAAGCCCCCGGCGGGGTGATCCACCGGGGGCTATATTTCAGAGGTCTGCGCCAAGCTTACATGCGGCTTGCGACGTTTTCCCAGTTGACCAACTTGTTCAGGAAGTTGTCCAAGTAAGCCGGGCGCTTGTTGCGGAAGTCGATGTAGTAGGAATGCTCCCACACGTCGCAACCCAGCAAAGCTGTCTGGCCGAAACAGACGGGGTTCACGCCGTTCTCGGTCTTGGTGACCTTGAGGCTGCCATCCGTATCCTTGACCAGCCAAGCCCAGCCTGAGCCGAACTGACCTGCGCCAGCGGCCGCAAATGCCTTCTTGAAATCATCGACGCTGCCAAAACTCTCTTTCAGGGCGTTCTCGACCTCGGAGGGCATCTTGCTGTCGCCGGGGCTCATCATTTCCCAAAACTGGTTGTGGTTCCAAAGCTGGCTGATGTTGTTGAAGATCCCGGATTGTGCCACGGCATTCTTGTCGTAGGTGCCCTTGATGATCTCCTCGAGGGACTTGCCCTCCCACTCGGTGCCCGAGATCGCCTTGTTGCCATTGTCGACATAGGCCTTGTGGTGGATGTCGTGGTGGTATTCCAGCGTCTCGCGGCTCATGCCGTTATCGGCCAGCGCGTCGTGGGAATATGGAAGATCGGGAAGTTGGAATGTCATGGGTGGATCCCCTTCTGAAATGAAAAACTCTGTGGCCACCAAATGGTAGCCTTGGGGGGAGAACGTCAAGGGCGCGGTGCAGGTTCCTGCGCCGCGCCCCATCAGTTAGATCACCCGGCGGGATATCGCCCGCCAATGGCGCATTTTCAGAGGTAACGCACTTCACTGCCGGGCGCCGCGGCCCCCTTGAGCAGGTCGAACACATACTGCGCGACCGAGCGGAAGCAGACGACGCGCGCCTCGCCTTCGCCCGCCATCCAGACAGCGGCGGCCACCTGCGCCATCCGCGAGCGGCGGAACTGGCCCGGTTTGAACGCCTCGGGGCTGAAATCCACCGGCATCAGCTTGGCCAGGGCCTCGCGCACCAGCGCGTCCTCACCGGCAATGCTGAACATGCAGCGCGCGTCCGACACATCGACTGCCAGATGATGCACGCCGCCAAGGCCCGAGGCGATCTCGTCCAGTTTGGTCTTAACCTGCGGATAGGGCACGACGATCAGCAATTCGTCCGGCGACATCCACGCTGTATTGCCGCCATCGCTGACATTGATCTGCCCCGGTCCGGGCATCTCGCCGCCAATCGCGCCAAAGACACCTTTCTTGAACTGGGAGGCCGAGAGATCGCCGCGCAGGGTGATCATGCCCTGCAGACCCATGTCGCGGATCTGGACAAAGCCTTGCGCACTGGCGCCGTTCAAGGCGCTGACTGTATTAGACATTCTGCTTCTCCCCTTCGCGGTCAAAGAAGACCGGATCGACGATCTTGGCCCGCATCACCGTTCCATCGACGCGCGGAAACTCCAGCACCTCGCCCATCCGGTCCGGCCCGTTCAGCACGAGGCCCATGGCAATCCCGCGGTCCAGCGTGGGCGAATGGTAGGTCGAGGTGACCCGCCCTTGCGTCTCGCGCTGGCCGTTGTCGTTGGTGCCCTCGGCGGTCGCATAGGCGCCATCGGGCAGCACCTTGCCATCCACCGTCTCAAGCCCGACCAGCTTCCAACGCTTGGGATCGGTCATGTGGCTGCGCGCCTGCGCCCGCTTGCCGATATAGTCTTCCTTCTTCTTGGAAATGGCCCAGTCAAGGCCCAGATCCTGCGGGATGACGGTGCCGTCGGTCTCGTCCCCGATCATGATAAAGCCCTTCTCGGCCCGCATGATATGCAGCGCCTCGGTGCCGTAGGGCGTGATATTGGCCGTCTGCCCCGCCGCCAGCAGCGCATCCCAGAGCGCGCGGCCCTCGGACGCCTTGACGGCGATCTCGTAGCTCAGCTCGCCCGAGAAGGAGATGCGATAGACCCGCGCCTGCATGCCCGCAAGCGTGATATCGGTCCACGCCATGAAGGGCAGCGCCTCGGCGCTGATATCATCGGTGGTCAGCTTTTGCAGCGTCTCGCGTGCCTTGGGGCCGACCACGGCGATTTGGGCGTATTGCTCGGTCAGGTTGGCGACATAGACGTTCCAATCCCACCACTCGGTCTGAAGCCATTCCTCCATGTGACCATGGATGCTGTCGGCGCCGCCCGTGGTGGTGTGGCACAAGAACGCGTCTTCACCCACACGCGCAACAACGCCGTCATCCACAAGAAAGCCGTTCTCGCTGCACATAAGACCATAGCGGCAACGACCCACTTTCAACGTGCTCATCATGTTGGTGTAGAGCATGTCGAGGAATTTGCCCGCATCCGGCCCCTTGACCAAGAGCTTGCCCAGGGTCGAGGCGTCCAGCATGCCAAGGCTCTGGCGCGTCGCCTTGACCTCGCGCGCAACGGCCTCTTCGATCGTCTCGGGGCCGCGCTGGTAGGTATAGGGGCGGCGCCACTGGCCCACGGGCTCGAAATAGGCGCCGTTTTCCACATGCCAGTCATAGAGCGGCGTGCGGCGGATCGGCTGGAACCGCTCGTCGCGCGCCTCGCCCGCGATGGAGGCCATCGAGATGGGCGTGTAGGGCGGGCGGAACGTGGTCGTGCCAGTCTGCGGGATAGGTTGACCCAAAGCATCAGAAAGGATCGCGAGACCGTTGATGTTGCTCAGCTTTCCCTGATCCGTCGCCATGCCGAGCGTCGTGTAGCGCTTGGCATGCTCGACAGACTCGAAGCCTTCCTGCGCGGCCAGCTGCACGTCGGACACTTTGACATCGTTCTGATAATCCAGCCACGCCTTCTGCCGCTTGGCGATGCCCGCACCCTGCGGCATCATCCAGACGGGGGCCATCGGCGCCTCGTCTTCGGCCCCGGCCTCGGGCGCCTTGGGCGCGTCGCCCTTGTGACCTGCGGCCTTGGCGGCCTTGGCACCGGCGGCGACCGCGTCGCTCAGGATTTCGGACAGGCGATACGCACCATTCGCCGCGCCTGCGGGCGTGACGAACGCCTCGCCATCGGCGCCCGTGGGCGCCTTGTTCGAATCGGGACGGAAGGCGGCGCTCGCCTCGTCCCATGTCAGCTTGCCGCCGCAATGGGACCAAAGATGCACCACCGGCGACCAGCCGCCCGACATGGCGACCACATCGCAGGCGATCTCTTCCAGCACGGCGCCTTCACCGGCCTGGCTACAGACGCCGACGCCGGTCACGCGCTTGCCGCCCTGAACGGACGAGATGCCGTGGCCCATCAGGACACGGATGCCCATGGATTTCGCCTGTGCCATCAGCGCGCTATCCTGCGCCGTCACCCGCGCATCGAGGATCACAGGCACGTCCAGGCCGTTTTCCTTGAGCGTGATCGCGGTGCGGTAGGCGTCGTCATTGTTGGTGACCACAACCGTGCGATCCCCGATGGAGACGCCGTAATCCACCACATAATCCCGCACGGCCGACGCCAGCATGACGCCCGGAATGTCGTTACCCGCAAAGCTGAGCGGGCGTTCGATGGCACCCGTGGCCGTAACAATCTGCCCGGCGCGGATGCGCCAGAGGCGATGGCGCGGGCCGGCCGCCTTGGGGTCGTGATCGGTGCAGCGCTCGTAGCCCAGAACATAGCCGTGGTCATAGACGCCCGCGCCCATCATGCGGTTGCGCAAGGTGACGTTGTCCATCGCCTCGAGATCGGCGACGAGGCCGTCGATATACTCGGCCACAGGCTTGCCATCGACGGTGCCGCCATCTACGGGCGCACGGCCGCCCCAATGCGCCGTCTGCTCGATCAGCATGACCTTGGCCCCGGTCGTCGCGGCCGCATGAGCCGCTTGCAAACCCGCGATACCGCCGCCGATGACCAGCACGTCGCAGAATGCGTAGAAATGCTCGTATGTGTCGTTGTCGCGCTGATCGGGCGCGGCGCCAAGACCCGCCGATTTGCGAATGATCGGCTCATACACGTGCTTCCACAAGGGACGTGGATGGATGAACATCTTGTAGTAGAAGCCCGCGGGCAAGAAACGCGCCAGCTTGGTGTTGATCGCGCCTACGTCGAACTCGAGGCTCGGCCAGTGGTTCTGGCTGGCGCAGGTCAGACCGTCGAAAAGCTCGGTCGTGGTGACGCGCTGGTTCGGCTCAAAGCTGGCGCCGCTGCCCATGCCGACAAGGCCATTCGGCTCTTCGGCGCCAGAGGCGACCACGCCGCGCGGGCGGTGATACTTGAACGAGCGGCCCATCAGCATCTGGTCATTGGCCAGAAGCGCCGAGGCGATCGTGTCGCCAGCAAAGCCCTTGAACCGCTTGCCGTTGAAGGTGAAATCCATCCGGCGCGCCTTGTCGATCAGGCGGCCGCCATTTGCCAGACGTGTGCTCATGCCCGTGCCTCCGCGCGTGTGATTGACGCCGTTTGAGTATTTTTGGAACAATGAAAGGTCATGAGAACTCCCTCCAGGACCAGCCGGGCCGCTTGGCGGTGATGGCGTCCTTGATTTCCTGTGGCGGCTCGGTCGTCTGCGCCGAATACGTGCCGTAGATTTCCAGCGTCACCGTATCGCGCGCCGCGTGAAACCACTTGCCGCAGCCGTTATTGTGGCGCCAACGCTCCAGGTGGACGCCCTTGGGGTTCACCTTGGAAAAAAGGTAGTCGTGGAACTCCTGCTCGGACGAGCCGGGGCCATGGCGCTTGAGATGCGCCTCGCCGCCGCCGTGGAATTCGGTCTCCTCGCCGGTCACGCCGCAGCAGGGGCAGGTCAGGATCAGCATGTCGTATCTCCGGATGTCTGGGTGCGCAGAGTTTTCGAAAACTCTGAACAGAATTCTTCGAAGAATTTTGGAGGGTGGATCATCAATGTGCCACCCCTGCCGCGACGCTCTCGTCGATGAAGCGGCCCTCGTGGAAGCGGTTGAGGCCGAACGCGTCGGTCAGCGGCGAATGGCCCTTGGCCATCAGCTCGGCCATGGCCCAGCCCGAGCCGGGGATCGCCTTGAAGCCACCGGTGCCCCAGCCGCAGTTGACGAAGACACCGTCCACGGGCGTTTTCGACAGGATCGGCGAGCGGTCGCCTGTCACGTCCACGATGCCACCCCATTGCCGCAGCATCTTGAGGCGCGCGATCATCGGGAAGGTCTCGACCAGGGCGCGCACCGTTTCCTCGATATGATGGAAGGCGCCGCGCTGGGTGTAGTTATTGTAACCGTCGGTGCCGCCGCCGATCACCATCTCGCCCTTGTCGGACTGGCTCATGTAGCCGTGCACGGTATTGGCCATGACAACCACGTCCATGCAGGGTTTGATCGGCTCGCTGACGAGGGCCTGAAGAGACACACTTTCGATCGGCATGCGGAAGCCCGCCATATCGGCAAGATGGCCCGAATGGCCTGCAACGACCATGCCAAGCTTGTCACAGCCAATGGTGCCGCGGTTGGTGTTGACGCCCGTCACCTTGCCGTTCGACTGCTCGATCCCCGTGACCTCGCATTTCTGGATGACATGCATGCCCATGTCCGAACAAGCCCGCGCATAGCCCCAGGCCACCGCATCGTGACGTGCGGTCCCGGCCCGTGCCTGCCACAGCGCGCCAAGCACCGGATAACGTGGCCCGTCGATATTGATGATCGGCACCAGCTGTTTGACCCGCTCGGGGCCGATGAATTCGGTCTTGACCCCCTGCAGCGCGTTTGCGTGTGCGGTACGCTCGTAGCCGCGCACCTCATGCTGGGTCTGGGCCAGCATCATGCAGCCACGCGGGGAAAACATGACGTTATAGTTCAGATCCTGGCTCATCGTCTCGTAAAGCGAGCGGGATTTTTCGTAAATCGCGGCCGAGGGATCCTGCAAATAGTTCGAGCGGATGATGGTCGTGTTGCGGCCCGTGTTGCCGCCGCCCAGCCAGCCCTTCTCCAGAATTGCGACATTGGTAATGCCGAAATTCTTGCCAAGGTAATAGGCGGTTGCCAGGCCATGACCGCCCGCGCCGATGATGATCACGTCATATTTCTTCTTGGGCTCGGGCGATGCCCAGGCGCGCTCCCACCCTGTGTGGTTGCGAAGCGCCTCACGGGCGACGGCGAAGGCAGAATAGCGTTTCATGCGCGGTCTCACTCTGGATGGATTCGCTTGGATGCGCGGATTACATAGCATATGGGCGCGTCGCGCTCTCAACAACATACACGGTGCGGCGCAGAGTATGCAGTTTGCGACAATGCGCGCGGCGCAGCCTTGGGATCAGGCGGATGCGACAACATGCAGCGGCCCATAGGTGCCTCGCTTGTCGTCTCAAAAGCGGCTCGGCCCCCTTCCCCCCTTTCGCATGTAGCGCCGCGCCGCTATGTGAACTGGGATATTCGGGAGGGACGCCATGACATTCTGGATCGTCGCGACACTGCTGGCCCTCGGGGCGGGTGCGCTGATCGCCGCTGCCCTGCTGCGCGGTCGCGCCAGTGCCGCGCCGCCCGCCGCCTATGACCTCGAGATTTACCGCGTCCAACTGGCGGGCGTCGACAAGGATCTGGCGCGCGGCGTCATCACCCAAACCGAGGCGGGCCGCCTGCGCGCCGAGGTGTCGCGCCGCATTCTGGCCGCCGATGCGCAGCTGCGCGCGCATGGCGCCGATGGCGGCCAGCCGCGCGGCGCGGGACGTGTCATGGCGGCGTTTCTGGTGATTGCGGTGGGCGCGGGCACGATCTTTGGCTACTGGCAGTTGGGCGCGCCCGGCTATCCTGACCAGCCGCGCGGCGCGCGCCTCGCGGCATCGGACGCCGAGCGCGCGAACCGGCTAAGCCAGGCCGAGGCCGAA
This sequence comes from Roseovarius nanhaiticus, assembly GCF_900156535.1. Taxonomy (NCBI): domain Bacteria; kingdom Pseudomonadati; phylum Pseudomonadota; class Alphaproteobacteria; order Rhodobacterales; family Roseobacteraceae; genus Roseovarius; species Roseovarius nanhaiticus. The sequence continues at coordinate 98,863 of NZ_FTNV01000002.1, forward strand.
GAGCGCTTTGGCCCCAAGGATGCGGCCATCACCCCGCCCGAGGATTTCGCCCAGCTGATGGTGCAGTTGCGCGCGGCGGTCGAGCAGCGCCCGGATGATGTGCGCGGTCTCGCCCTTCTGGCCCGAAACGAGGCGAGCCTTGGCAATACCGGGGCCGCGCAGCGCGCGCAGGAGCGTCTGATCGCCGCCAAGGGCGACGATGTGCTGGCCGCCGATCATGCTTTTCTGGCCGATCTGATGATCACTGCGGCGGGGGGATATGTCTCGGCAGAGGCCGAGGCGAGCCTGCGCGCCGCGCTTGCCATCGACCCGGCCCAGCCCGAGGCACGCTACTACCTCGGCGTCTACTTCGCCCAGGTAGACAGGGCGGATGCCGCGTTCCGCACGTGGGAGAAACTTCTGAGCGAGAGCCCCCCCGACGCGGTCTGGGTTGCGCCGCTACGCGGCCAGATCGAGGAGGTCGCAGAGCGCGCGGGTATCAATTACACCCTGCCCCCGCAGGCGCAGGCTGATCTGACCGCGCCGCGCGGCCCCTCCGCCGATGATATCGAAGCCGCAAGCGAGATGACCGAGGCCGAGCGCCAGACTTTCGTGCGCAGCATGGTCGACGGTCTGCTGGCGCGGCTGGCCAGTGAGGGCGGCCCGCCGCAGGATTGGGCCCGGCTTATTGTTGCGCTCGGTGTCATCGGCGAGACAGAGCGCGCCGCCGCCATTCTGGACGAGGCGCGCGGCACCTTCGCCGAAGATGCCGAGGCGATGGCCTTGCTGGACGGCGCTGCCGAGCGCGCGGGATTGCCCCCCGCTGGCGCGGCGCCCGCCACAGGCACCGCTGAATGATCCACGAGGACATCACCGACTTCGCCGCCGCCCTGCCGCCGATGCGCGCGCTCATGGGCCTTGACCTGGGCGACAAGACAATCGGCGTCGCCGTATCGGACGGGCTGTGGTCGGTGGCCAGCCCGCTCGAGACGGTGAAGCGTCGCAAATTCACCCTCGATGCCGCGCGCCTGTGCGAGCTGATCGCGGCGCGCCAGGTAGGCGGGCTGATCCTGGGTCTGCCGCGCAACATGGACGGAAGCGAAGGGCCGCGCTGCCAATCCACGCGCGCCTTTGCCCGCAACCTCAGCCGCCTGCCGGATCTGGTGGACTTGCCCATCGGCTATTGGGACGAGCGTTTGTCGACCGTGGCCGCCGAAAGGGCGCTGCTCGAGGCGGATACGTCTCGCAAACGTCGCGCCGAGAGGATCGACAACATTGCGGCCTCATATATCCTTCAAGGGGTTCTGGACCGTTTGGGACATATGAGGGCGGCGCTATGATGGACGCAAGCGATACACCGGAAGATCCGGTCTGGAGCCGCGATGAAGTGCAATCGCCGTGTATTCGCGTCTGCGTTGTGCATCCTGAGGCGCGCATCTGCACCGGATGCCTGCGCAGTATCGACGAGATCACTCGCTGGTCCCGCATGACGAATGATCAGCGCAGTCAGGTCATGGACGAATTGCCGGATCGCGCCGGACTTTTGCGCAAACGGCGCGGCGGGCGCGCCGCCCGGCTCACGCGCGGCGAAGGCTAGGCACGCCCGCCCGCCATGCCGCCCCGGTCACTCGGGCTGCGCGTTACAGGTCAAAGGCTCCGCATCGCCCAGCTCGTCGGTCAGGATCGCCTCATCACCTTTGCTGTGCCAATCCAGCGCACCCGAGACATACCGCGCCCCCGAACCCGCGACGACGCCGGCAAAAATCAGAACTTCGCCTTTCAGCGGGATCAGCGCGAGGCTGTTGGACCCGGCAGTCACATAGCGCACCACCAATTCGCTGCCGTCGGTGCACGTGTAGGGCACGGCTGTCAGCGATCCGTCCGGCCCCAAATCGAGCGCAAGGGTAAGATCGGCCTGCGCAGCGGCTGCACCGCCGCTGAAGACCGCGGCCAGCGATGCAAGTGTGAGCGCTTTGGCGCGGCGTTTGAAATCGAGGTTTCTATCCATGAGTCGCATCCTATCAGTGAGTTGGCCGCACGCTATCGACGCGTCGCAGTGTCGGCAAGCGCAGCTTGGCGCAGACCTGCGATGATCTGCCATTCGCCTGCGATCTGCGTCAGGGCGCGCACAGCCAATCATCGCCCGAGCCTCTGAACTCCGGCCTGAAATAGGCGATCATGCGGCCCTCGGGCGGCGCCTCGGCCCCCGCCTCCCACGGGGCAACCCCGTGCAGCGCAAGCCGGTGAACAAGGATCGCCTCTCCCGGCCGAGCGGCCAGAGGCACGCGCCTGCAGCGGTCAAAGACGTCGCGGCGCGCGGCCTTGTAGACCTCGGTCAGATCGACATCGCCCCACTTTTCGGACGGCGTATCCGCCAGCGCCTCCGCGAAGGCGGCGCGCATGATCTCGTGACTGCCCTCCCAGACGGTCAGCGGACTGGCGCCGGCGCCCGCTTCGGTCAGGGGCAAGCCCAGAATATAGGCGTGGCGCTCTTTCAGCATGCGGAGGCGGTCCGGGCCGATGGCCAGAAGCCCGTCCACATGCGCCGCATCGCGCCGCTGGCGATAGCGAAAGGCGGCTTCGCCCTCGCCCTTGCGCGGCTGAGGATAGCCCGGCCAGGTGACCGAGACCTGTCCAGCATGCAGCGGCAGATCACCGTAGAGCCGCCGCGCCAGATCGTATCCCGGCCCGGTCAGAGGACCGCTGCCCGCGACGGAACCATCAGCATCGTTGGGCAAGGTATCAACGCCCACGAACCACGTGCCGCCGCATTGCAGCCACTCTGCGCGATGCGCAGGCTCGGCCATACGGATCAGTGCCGCCGCCTTGGCCGCCTCGGCCCACCGCGCGAGTCCGGCATCATGGGCAAACCGCGTCCACCCCGCAGATTGCAGGGCACCTTCTACCATCCCACCGCCTTGCGCAGCATGTTGAGCGCGATCAGCGTCAGGAAGACACCGAATATCCGCTTGAGCGGTTTCGGATCCATCGCATGGGCCAGCCGCGCGCCCAGCGGCGCGGTGATCAGCGTCATGGCGATGACGATCAGGAAGGCGGGGCCGTTCACAGCGCCCAGCGTGAAGGGCGGGCGCCCCTCGGCGCCGACATTCAGCATCAGAAAGCCGATGACCGACGGCACCGCAATGGCTGCGCCGAACCCTGCCGCCGTCGCGACCGCGCGGTGAATGGGCACGGCATGCAGGCTCATTAGCGGCACGCCGAAGCTGCCACCGCCGATGCCCATCAGGACCGACAGGAAACCGACCACAGGCGATACGAGCGCCCGGCGCCACCCGCCCGGCATCGCCGCGCCCAGCCGCCAATGCGCGCGCCCAAAGGTCATGTAGATGCCCACGGCAAATGCCAGAATGCCGAAGATGCCCTGCAGCGTCGCGGATCTGAGGCCCGCCGCCACGACGACACCCAAAACCGCCCCCAGCGCGATGCCCGGCGCCCAGCGGCGAAGGATGTCCCAATCGACGGCCCCGCGGCGGTGATGCGCCAGAACCGACCGCACAGACGTCACGATGATGGTCGCCAGCGAGGTGGCAAGGCACACCTGCATCAATTGCGGCCCGCCATAGCCTAGCGTGGTGAAGGCATAGAAAAACGCGGGCACAAGGATGATACCGCCCCCCACGCCCAAGAGCCCGGCCAGAACACCCGCAAAGGCCCCGATGGCCAGCAGCATGGCGGTCATCGCCATCAAAAGGGAGGGATCTGGCATGGGTCTAGGTCCTTGGCTGACGGCCGCTCTGGCGCCGTTGTGTTTGGCCGGACTAGACCGGGTTTGCCGCAGGGGTGCAATCGGAATTGGCCGCCTCCTGCGCCTCGGTGACTTGCGCCAGCGCCTGCGCGATCAGCTCGGGCCCCGCGCCGGGCAGATGCGCGCCCTCCGACAGCATGCGCCGCCACGCCCGCGCACCGGGACGCCCGGTAAAAAGCCCCAGCATATGGCGTGTGATCTGACCCAACCGCCCGCCTTGGGCCAGATGCGCCTCGGCATAGTCCATCATGGCGCGCGCCGCGTCCTCGGGGGTGCTGTCCGGCGTATCCGCACCAAAGATGCGCCGGTCGGCAGCGCAGAGGATCTGTGCGGGCGCGTGATAGGCCGCGCGTCCGATCATGACGCCATCCATGCCCGCCGCCAGATGCGCCTCGGCGGCGTCCAGACTGTCAATTCCGCCATTGACTGACAGATGCAGCGCGGGAAACGCCTCTTTCATGCGGTGGACCAGCGGGTAGTCAAGCGGAGGGATATCGCGGTTTTCCTTCGGGCTCAGCCCCTGCAGCCACGCCATACGCGCGTGGATCGCCATGCGCGTGACGCCCGAGGCCGCAACGCGCTCTATGAAGTCCGGCAGGACCACGTGTGGATCCTGATCGTCCACCCCGATGCGGCATTTCACCGTGACCGGCAGATCCGTCACCGCGCGCATCGCGGCACAGCATTCGGCGACCAGATCGGGCGATTTCATCAGCACGGCGCCAAATGTGCCCGACTGCACCCGGTCACTGGGGCAGCCCACGTTGAGATTGATCTCGCGGTAGCCTGCCTCTGCACCCAGCCTTGTAGCCTCTGCCAGCTCCGCCGGATCCGAGCCGCCAAGCTGCAGCGCCACGGGATGCTCCGCCGCCCCGTGATCCAGAAGGTGCACCGCCCCGCCACGCACCAGCGCCGGCGCGGTGACCATCTCGGTGTATAGCAGCGCATGACGACTGAGCAGACGGTGCAGATGCCGGCAATGGCGGTCCGTCCAGTCCATCATCGGGGCGACAGAAAGCCGAGAAGAAGCATTTACGTTTAATTTCATATACCTAAACAAATCCTCGACCGACATCCAAAGATTGGGATTTCATTGGGCTCCCAGGGTTTTCCTCGGTCTCTATGGAATTTCCGACATCGCTTGCGCCCGAGTACCAACATCTGGCGCGCGCGTCACCTCCGAACCAGAGCTTCGCCACGCTCACGCTGCGCATCCCGGCGTGGAACCACAGTAACTTACCCCACTCGACCGGTTTCCGGCCAGATCGGAACGCCCCCAAAATTTTCGAAAGTCAGCGAAAGAGGAGACCGTGATGCCTCACAAAATCCGTGTGGACTTCTCAACTCTACCTTCTAACGATGCTTCGTCGATCTCTCGTTACATCCTGCGCCCTACTCGGCACCTTGGGCCGCCATGCTTGCGAGAGTTCTCGTCCATCTCGAACTCAGAGTTGATACCTTTCCTGTCGATCAACCAGTCTAGACGACGGGGGCCTTGCCTCAACAGGGCTTTGTCGGCCAGACTGGCCACGATCAGGACCCAAAATTGCAAGAGACCGTCATGATGAAAATCGTTCTTCTTCCGGCCTGTTTTGTACTCGCTTCCGTTCATGCGCTGGCTGCGCAGACAATATCGCTGGACGAGCTAAAAGCGCAGATCGAACAGAAAGTCTCTAGCGAGGACGAATTCCGAACGCTGCTCAATGATCCGGATCCGGCCCGCAGCATTGCGGCGATGGAACTCATGATGGCATCGGGCGATCCCGGCCTCGAGCGTATGGCACGCGAATTCGGTGTCTTCAGCAGTGATCCTGTGGTTCGGCGTTTGGCCATCGAGGCATGGTTGAAATCCGGTCCTGTGTTGAACATCACCTATGACGGCTCGGGCACGGAAAGCGCCTATTTCAAGAGTTATTTTCAGAACAACAAAGGTTCGGTCGACGGAGACAAGCGGGGTTTCACGAGCTTTCCCATCAATGGGTATGATGAGGCGAATGACTGTTACGTCTATGCCGCAGGCAACGCTTGCGCGATGCGCATCACGGATGTCGGGCCATCCGTTTTTCTATCGGATTCCTGGTCGCCGCTCACGCTTGGCGAGGACGGCTACATGAGAGGTCAGACAAATCTTTATCGTGTAGACGAGCCCATTCCGATCGAAATACCGGTGACGGACTAGACGCCGACGCGCTTCATTCAAATACAATCTGCTGGATACCGACGGGCCCGGGCGCATCGGCGCTGTAGATGCTGACGCTGATGCGCCGCACGCGTGTCCCGATTGCACGAGGTCCGGTATCCAGAATGCCGTCGCTGCCCATCTGCCCTGACCAGAAGGTGCGCATACGGCCAGTCTTTGCACCTGAAACGGCGATCCGGACGCGCAGCGGCATCGCATAATCTGCGTCCGGATCAGACTTTATCCTCACCCGGGCCAGATCAGCGGCAGACTCCCCTGGTACCTGGAACTCCATTTCGACAACGCCCTCTGGCTGAAACACGAATGTCCCTTCCTCGCGCAGAAGATTTTCCGGGCCTGAATTTGCGTCCACGGGCAGGACGCCAACTTCTTCCAGAGCGACTTCAAAACCGGTGGCCTGGCGAACTGGCGCCAGCTCGGCGTCGCGGGCAAAGACCGCGCCGCGATCGCCAAGCCAACGGTTCAGGTTCATGGCCACTTCCTCGATCCGGATGAACCGGGCATGGTCCGCGGAATCGGACTGGATCGCCATGCCAACAGGGCGGTCGTTCTGAAACAGGAATGCGCCGCTCATTCCCTCGGGGACCGTCCCCTGATCGACATTTGCCTCAATGAAGAGGTATCCGATATCGGCAATGCGCACCTGAAGACGGGCTATCTCTCCTTTTGGCAACAGATACTCCATGTCGGCCGTGTGCCTTGCGGGGCTGATGCCGGCGGCGTTCTGGAGGCTTGCCGTGCAGCGGGCCGCGACATCGCCGCGCGCCACCGCCACGGCCAGGTCCAGACCATCCCAGAATGGCGCATATGCATCTGCCGTCCCGGTGACGACAGGAGCTGCGGTGCTCAAGCGGATTTTGGGAAAGAGACCTCGCACATGGCGCGGCATCGCGACGTAACAGGAGCCCGCGTAGCGGAACATGTAACCATGCCCCACTTCGCCCTCCCCATTTTCAATCGCGACCGTCTGCGCATTTGCCACTGGATCGAAAAAGGCGATCAGGGTTATGATCGAGATTAAAAAGCGATGGATTGCCGTCATGTCCAACCCATTTCGATTGTCTCTAATCTTGGGCCTGCTTTTAGCGCCTTGTGTCAACGCGCAACAGACCGATGACGCGATCTTCGTCAATCAGGCGAGCAATTTCAACGTAACTGTTCGCCAGACGGCGGAAATATCAGGCGCCCGTGTTCTGGGGGTGCTGCGTGCGCGGCATACATATGGCGACCGGCCCGAACTCTATGCGCATGTGCCCAGCGATTGGAAGGGTGCGTTTTGCGCACGGCTGGTCACCGCGGACGGGTTTCTCGAGGCGACGGGAACCTACGACACGCAAGGTCGCACCGGCAGTTTTCACCGACTGGAATTCGGGTCCGACCAACAAAGCAATCGGGCATGGATGGACCGTTTACGCGATCTGCCGATCGACTCGGTTGCGATACGGGTGCGCGCAGGCGCGTGTGACGCCCCCGCCGGGCCTGATACCGTTGCGTTCTGGAACATGCCACCCAGCGGTGCCGGAGCCGAGCCGGCGAAACTCTACTTCAACTCGCTGCGCGCCAGCGATGTCATCCTTTATCAGGGCGACGCCGCAAAACCGGTGAAGTGCTCGATGATACGGACGGGCCTGCGCAAGGCGTATGACACGATTTGTCCGATCGAGGGCATGGCGGGGGCCGAGGGTCTTCCGATGGAGATCAAACTCTTCGCGCTTCGCAATGGCGATGTCGATCCTCCGGTCATCTTTTCGCTGCATGGTCTGCCGCGCCCGTGATCAGCCGCGCTGGCATATATCGCGCGCGCCGGATCTCTGGGCTGGCGGGCGCGTTGCTCACACCGTTATGCCTCGTTTTTGTTCTCGTCGCAGTGATCCTGTCGGCACATCGGCAGCATTCGATCGTTCTGGGCGCCGAGACGACGTCGCTCGATATCATGTTTTCAGCGGGCGAAAATTACTGGCGGGTCGATGGGCCGGTGGAGCTGTGCCAATTCGGCGCGATGGGTGCGGGCGTGCGGAACGCCGAATTTGCCTGTGGCCCACCGCTATTCAAACGTACCGAGATCCGCGGCTTCGAGGTGAAATGGACGGAGGGTGCGTCGCTCAGGCTCTATGCCGACTACACCGGCGAGCTGCGCATCTTCATGGATAACGCGCCTGCGCGCTTCGAAGATATCGATGGCACGCCGTATGAGGTGCCTCCGGGCAGTTTCGTCAAGATGGGTCCAGATACTGCACGCAAGGCAGGGCTCTTCGCCTTCCTCGGCACGGCCTCCATGGGCCGGCCGGCCGGACCAAACGAGACCAATTTCATCTACGACGGCAGTTACGAGGTTCGGCTGCCGGTGAACCGCTGGCTCTTTTTCGGATCGGACCGCGACGTGACCATCAAGAGCGGCGCGCTGGTGCGAGGGCACACGGCGTCGATAATGAAGGACGCCAAAAACGGTCCGGTGCTTGCCGAAGGGTTTGGTCATGTCGCTCTTGATCGCCGGGACACGGGCGACTACGCGCTTTCGGCGGTTTTCGTCGCCGCAAAGGACAAGACCCATCTGGAAGTGCAGCAATGGGGCCGAAGTTCCCCGGTTGTGGTCCGGCCAAATTGGATTGACGTGACCCTGAACAGCCCATTCATTCTGGGCTTTCTTGCCATCGCCGCTCTGGCACTCTCCGGTGCGCAGGTCTTCTACGATGCACTGGAGGCGCTGCTCGACTCCGATGACAAGCCCAGGACATGATTTCTGCGCGCCCAGATCTTTGCGACGCTGCCGCTTGCGCTGCGGCAGCGGTGTATCAGGATCGCCCGGTCGGAGCAGCCATCCCCCGGCTGCCCGGATATCACATTTTCGACTGTTTTGACTGCTCGACGGGACAGACGGGTTTCCAGGCCGCGCTGCTGCGCTGCGCGGCAACCGAAACGGCAATCGTTGCGTTTCGAGGCTCGGACGAGCATCTGGACCTGGCGGCGGGCATCAATCTCGGGCTCTGCCAATACGGCGCAAATCGGGACAATCTGCTGGATGCAGTGACGTCGTTGCATGCATCTCATGTTCTGGTGTGCGGGCATTCTCTGGGCGGGGCGCTGGCGCAGTACTTCGCTTATGATCTGATGGCGAAAAAGAAGGTGTCCGCTCAACGCGCGTTATCTCTTGTGACGTTCAACGGCGTCGGCGGTGTGGCGGGGCTGATGCGTCTTCACGGGAGTATTGATCCCGAGATGCGGGCAAAGCTCGAAACCGTCCATTTCGCGCATCCGGACGATATCGTTGTGGATATCGGCGGAAATCTGGGCTCGCAAATCCATCTACTGCCGGATGCCGACCCGGCTCCTGCGCCACTTCTCAAATGCCACGGGATGGATAATTTTCTGCCGGCGCAGGACGGTCAATCTCGACTGACCGGACTTGCGGCAAGGCCGGACCGGCCGCTTCGTCTGGACCGCACCGCAGATCTTATCGGCCCGGAGCTTCAGCTTCTTATTCTGGAATGGATGGGCGGCCGCCGGGCATCCGCCACATTCAGGTTCCTGCGCTTGCTTCCGCGTATTCCGTCCGATGAAAGACGAGATGCCCTCAGGCTCATTTCGGCGCTGTCACCGGTCCGCCCGAATTGGCGCGCCGTTGAACACTAAGCCGGTGCCGGGCGATGATCCGTTTGCGCCCCGTTTCCTGACGTTTGCCCTTCACAAGGCCAAGATTCTCAGAACTCGATCTCGAAATCTTCTGCGGCAGGCTCCTTTGGGGAAAGCGCGATTTGCGCTTGCTCGAGCCGGTCAAAATCCATGAGGATCACGCTAAAGCCTGAATGCCCGCTCGAGGCGTGCCTCTCTTCCATGTAGCTCAGCACCTCGCCGCAGCCTTCATACATGCCCGCGATGCTCTCGGGGAAATCCGGCATGCCCATCCTGTGGGCCGCCCCCTGAAAGTGCTGAAACCGCGTCTCGCCGCCATCTGCCGGAACCAGCCGCTGCTGGGCCTGCATGCCGAATGGCATGACATAGCAATGCTCTCTGGGGGCGTTCCAGCCGCGCAACTCTTCTCCGGGTGTGACGAAATCCGGCTCTCCGTATTTTTCGGCCAGGGCGGCCACGATACGGTCGTAGGGCAGCACGCCATCCGTCAGAACCATGCGGCGCATTATTCCGACGACTTTGCCGTCCGGCGCCCATGAGGCCAGCGTCAGCGCCTCCGTGCCGTTGCGCCTCAAGTAAACGCGCTGGTAGCCAAGCGCGCGCTGCGCAGCAGTTGCAGTCTCGCCCGGCGCAATCGATGTCGCGAACTCGGCGTCTATATCGTCGAATTCCGAGAGGACTGCAGCCGCGTCTTCCATGTCCTGGCCAGTCGCTATGCCCAGAAGATCGTACTTGGCCTCGCCGTCATCCTCCACCGTGATTTCCGGCCACTGGGCGGTGGCTTTTGGCGCGGGCGTGGCCGTGGCCGTGGCCGTGGCCGTGGATGGCTGGATAATCGCCTGTGCCGCGGCAAGCTGGTTGGGGTCCGCCTCGGTCACATTCTCCTCGCCCGACGCCGCCACGGGTTCGGACATGTCCGGCGCCTCCGGCTCGGTTTTTGCCTGCGTCGCCAGGAGGGGCCGCAAAGTGCCGTCGCTGATCTCGATCCGCGCGCCCGCCGCATCCCCCTTTAGAACGAGGCCATCCACGCGGCCTGCGCCCTCCACGCTCTCGACGGAGGTCAAGGTAAAGTCGATATGCGCGGCGATTGCATCTCTCGCAGAGCGACCTTCGTGAAGCGCGTCCTCGAGCACCAGCGCGGTCATCGCGCTTGTGCAGTGGTCGTCCGTCGCGTGGGGCCGGGTGTGCGAGATCGCATATCGCCGCGGAACCATGATCGGTCCTTCGCGCTCGCGCAGAAGCTGCGCAAGCTGGTTCTGATCCTCGCGCAGCGACGGGACCGCGGCCATGAGCTCTTGGGACATATGCCCGTACGCCTCGACAAATGCGCCGCAGGTGCGATCGGCATTCGCCATGATCCGCGCCGTGAAATCCTGCCCCAGCGCAGCGGCCTTGGCTTCGAGCCAGGATCGGCTCATCACGCGGTGGCGTGTCACCCACACCGTGTCCGGCAGAGGCTGCTCCGCATCGAAGAGGGACGGGCCCGGCACGTCGACATGGCGATCCGCCCAAGCGGCCGAGAGCAGAAGAGGCAGCCTTTCGTCCGTCGGCGTATAGCCGCCTCGGATCGCCAGAAGGTCGGCGACATGAGATGTCACCTGCAACCGGCGTTCGCTGAGGCCTGCAAATTCCTTCGCGTCGAACCTCCGGGTGATCCGCTCTTCGGCCCGTGCGTTCGCCTCACCGAACTGCCGTTCACCAAGGATCCGGGGCAAGTTGTTCTCGTCCTGCGTGTAGAACACTATCCGCTCCGGACGGACCAGAAGCGACACCTGATGCGCGCGCGACTGCGGCCTCGCTGCGGTTTCGGGCGTCAGCTCGGCAAGAAACATGATGTTGCGCGAACGCTGCTCGGCTATGAAACGCGCGGTCGCCTGATCCATTTCCAGTGGCTCAAACGGGGTCGGGCCGACAAGGTTTATCGTCACCTGCAACCCGCCATGGCCTGCGCGGATGTTCAATGCGTCATGGCGAAACGCAAAGGTGCCCTTCTCGAGATCGTAAGTGTCCAGCGCAACACCGCTGCGGATGACAAGTGGATTGTCTGCCCCGGCACGCAATTGCGCGATCGTGGCTTGCGTGATTGCGGGCGCGTCGAACTCGTTGGCCTGCTGGACCTCCGGCATGAGGCTGGCAACGGTCTCGAAGCCACCCTCTCCGAGAAGTCGCGCAACATGGCCCGCGATAGCAATCCGGTCCGACGCCTCGGCGTCCGCCACCCTGCGCGCAAGATCGGATGCGACCGGAGTGGGCCGCTCTGCCGGGGACTGAGGGGCGGCGATGAGCATCTCTTCGACCGGAAAGGACATCACCTCCCACTCGAGGTTCGGGCCGGCATAGATACCTACACGCCGCAGCGTTCCCTGCCCGGTCTGCATCGCGCTGTTGCGGGGACTGCCAAACGCTTGCTCGACGTCTGACGTGTCCACGGAATAGTCGAAATTGGCCCACCAGACCAACCGCACCAAGCGGTCCTGTGACATCTGGCGCAAGGCGCGCGCCTGATCGGTCGGGATCCGGATCTCTTCGGGCAGGTTGCCGAACCGCTCGGCGGAGGCAAGCCCCGCTTCGCGGCCATCAGTGGGAAGATCAACGACACGGTACTGCTGTTCGGAGAGGTTGCCCTGAATTGGAAAGCTCTCTTTGTCGAAATCATACTGACCGAGCGTCAGGACGACGCTGTGGCGCACCTGGACGGGCCAGGTCGGTGCCTGGGACAGAATTGAGTTGTAGTAGCGCTCGAAGAAGACCCGCTTGGCGTCACGTCGGACGAATTCATCCGGAAAGGGATCTGACACGCGGCGCGCATCGGTCACCATAAGGGCAATGTTGGACCGCCCATAGCGAGGCTGCCCGAAAAAGCTTCGGTGATCGGTTTCCGACAGCAGGCCCTGAGCCACACCGATAAAGCCATTGCCTTCGCGGGGCACATCGGGATTCTGGCCCAGCCAGGCCAGCGCGGTGAACCGCCCCCACGCCGCCTCATGACCGCGCGCTGCGGGCAGTGGTACATCCAGCGCCTCGCCAGCAAGCGGCAGACCGAGGGATTGCGCCAGCGCAAGGGCGCTCTGCCCGCCTTCAACTTGCGCACCCCCATCACCCAACTGCCAGCGATAGACCGGATCGCTGCCGTGTTCGAGCGGCATGATCGAGCGGCGACGACTGTCCTGTGCCACGAAATGCAATTCAGCGCGCTGCGGCTCGAGAGTGGCCGGGACACCGCGCGATGTGGGTTGTTGTGCGAACGCCTCTACGCTCTCATCCCGCCCGATGCGCGTGATCCGCCCCCAGATCACGATCCGGGGCTGATTGCCTTGTGTATTCTCTTCGGCAACGCGGTCGATGAAGGCCGCAGCCTCGGACCGTTCGATGGCAAGCGGGCTGGAAATCTCGCTTGGCAATGTCACGACCATCGATCCGATCGGATAAGGCCGGGCGCTCAGGATCAATTGTGATGCGCCCCCGGTCAGCTCGAGCCCCGAGCCTTCCACGAAATCACGGGGCCGCGCGTGCAGATAGAGCGTCACGTCAATCGGATCCTCGGGCGTCACCGATCTGGCGGTCTCTGCTTCTTGCAACAGCGCAGTGCGCAGGGCCGCGCGGGAATCTTCCTTTTCAATCGGGTTCAAGGCGTTGAAAACACGGTCGGCGGGATCAGACTCGGCATTCTGCAATCGCCGGATGGCATCGAGAACATCGGTGTCGTCAAGCACGGAAGGATCTCGCTTGATCGCCAGCAGGGCAAGTCGGCGCGCGAGGCCTTCGGGCGCATCCACCAGTGTGCTTTGGTCGAAATGCGCGCGCGGCCCGGCCGGAATGGGAGCGTCATTTGAGGTGATTGATTGCGGCAAGAAACTGCCGGAATTGTTTGTCCCAGGTTGCCCGCTCAACGCGAATTGGCTGCCAGACGGGATCGGCTCGACCGTGCCTCCGAGGGCATGAACGCGCACCCTCATACTGTGCGTGAGGCACTCCGCATCATCACGGCAAGCGTCCCGGCTCCGGAGCCAGGCCGACTGGTCGGCAGGGCGCCCACTTGACTTCCACGCCCTTGCAACAGCGCGGTCGAGCGCCGCGAGCGAGGGGTTGGCGCAGATCGCGATCTCGGTCGGGGTCTGGGCACGGCGACAGTCAAAGCTCGGCCCCGGGTCAGGCGCACCACCAGTCAACAGCACCAGTTCCGAGCGCGTCAGCGTCCCGGTGGGCGCTGTGCCGATACTGTTTTGGAACGCGGCAATGGCCGATCGCGTGCGCTGACCGGGTTGGCCATCGACCGGGCCTGCATCAAAGCCTCTCGCGTTGAGCGCCGATTGAATGCCGCGCGCCGCTTGTGCCAACTCCGCAGGGCTTAAACGCGTATCGCCGGGGGTGGCCGGTGACAATCCAGCGACATCCACGGTCACATGAGACGGCGTCGTGCCCTGCCCCCAGACCTGAACCTGTAACTTAACGGCCGAGCCTGACCGAAGTGCCGCCTGCGCTGCGGGGGATATGCCGCCGCGTGCCACAAGGGACGGCATCCGCGCGCGCATCTCGCGGCTTTGGAAAAGCCCGTCGATTGTGTCGCCGGGCTGCTGCATGCCGAAACGGTGCACATTGGCACGATCCTGGGTCAGGATCGCTGCCGGATCGGACAGAACCGCCCCCGAAGAATTACGCAGATCTACGTTCCCAATCTCGGCGACATAGCTCTCGATCAAGGATTGTGAGAGCACCGGGGAGACCAGCGCCGCAAATACCGCCGCGAACGCGGCCGTCCACTTTCGAGCGATCATTGTCCGGCTCCTTCCATCAATCTGCTGTAGAGGATCAATTCGGGTCGATATTCGAAATGCATGCCGTCAAAATGGTGCCACTTGCCGCCCCAGATGAAGCCGCGACGCTCCATCGCTTCGACCAGCGCCCAAGGCACCTTGTTTTCATAAGTACCGACTGCGCCTTCGGTCGCGCCGGACCAGCGCCAATAGCCGCCAATCGCTGCGTTCACGTCGACAGCTATGCCGTAGGAATGTGCACTCAGGCGGTCTGTGCCCGCGATGCGTCGCCAGTTGTAGCTTCCCCCGACATCCCGAAAGAGCGGCGCAATCTCGGCGGCACCAAGATCCAGATCCGCAACGGCGACGGCAAGTTGGCAGGCAACGCCGTGTCGGCGCGTGACACGAAACCGGGCGGGACCGGCAGCGACCGTTTCGAGATCTTGCTCTACCGCGCCGGCGGTTTCGCCGTAGAGCAGCCCGAAAAAGCGTTCGCTTCGCGCGCGACCGGGATCATAAAATGGCGCCAACCGCAAATCCAGATTGCGCGACAGGGGATACAGGATGGCGAACTGATCACCGATTGTCGGCGTCTCGATAATTTGCCTGGCCGGACGCGATGTGGGGCCGTCCACGGAGATTACCGCTCCGCGATATGACATCCGCGGCGACGGCGCTGTTTGGAGGTCTGCCTCTGGATACGCGACGCTGATTGCCACTTGCCAGGGCGTTTGCCAGGACGCGGCGGGCAGAGGCTCTTGCAGGAAGTCACGGGGCGCGCAGCCCTGAGACACTGCAGGGCCATCGGGAACACCCACCAAAACCATCAGGGCAACGGCCCCGAGCACTCTCGCAAACGACTGTTCCAATGTCCTGTTCGCCCTGATTGAAGCGAGCAGGTATGCCCGCGCGAAGGTCGAGGAATTGAAGGATCGACTCAAACTACTTTGGTGATGATATTGCAAAGAAGGATTCAAAAGCCACAAATCTTTAAATTATGCAGCTTCAGGGAGAGTGCAGTATCAATGGCTTCGACTTGCCGTACCTGGGTTTCGTCGTGCCGCCTGTGGGCGCCCGCTGCCATAAATATGGGACGATCCATTCGGTGCGGACACGCTACTTTACCTCGGCTGCTTCCGTTCGGCTCAGTGCAAGTCCGCGCAAAAAGTCCTTGGCCCGCTCGGACCAGGGAAGGCGATCCAGCATAGGATGAGACCTTTGGACTTGGGACTGTGAGGAATGCTTTGGTGAACTCATGGATAACAATACCATCCCAAAGACCGCCCCTCTCGGCCTTTGCAATGGCCGGCCTTCGGCTTGCAGCCAGGCTGGCAGCTTTACAAAAAATTTGGATATTCTTTGCGCAAGACGTGTCTAATCACCTCAGCGCCGTGCGTCATCAATGCTGTCGCTGGATACGCCAATCAAACCCCAGCGATCGATGCCCCAGCGACCAAAGCGCGGCCTGAGACGCCATCGGGGATCACCACTACTGCACTATGCGAGGTGTTCGGGTCCCGCATGCGGTTACCGGTGGTTATGGTTTGTCTCGGTCTCAGCACCTTGGCTGTCCTGAACAATGTCCAGACAGCCTCAGCGGGCACAGATTGGCTGGCTTACGCTCTTCTCTTTCCTGACTTACAGATCACCGTGATGATCCTCCGGCGCTCGATTGCGCCATTCAGGGGCGGATCGCCCCCCTCTCCCATCCTCGTGCTGCTCTCGGCGGCGTTCCATTTATTTTCAGCGGGGACCACTGCCACCCTATCCCTTGGTCGCCGTCCTTTTGAGATGGGCTACGGAATGGCATATCTGACAATCGTTCCACGGCCACAAACGGCGCCCAACCGGACGACTGCACCCTCGCGGGCGCCGAGACCCTGAGCGAACAAAGAGCCATTGAATGCGCCGCGCGGGCGGGCGATACCTTGGGCCATGACACAAGCGTTCCAGACCCCGCGCGCCACCCGATGAACAAGACCCCAAGCATACGGCGCTACACGCCAGATGATGCCGAGGCGTGGAACGCTTTCGTTGCGGCCTCCGGCAACGGCACATTCCTGCATGATCGCGGCTTTATGGAGTATCACGCGGACCGGTTCACCGATCATTCACTCGTCGTAGAGGCGGAAGGCGTCATCGTGGCGCTACTGCCCGCAAACCGCGACGGATGCGTCCTTAAATCCCATGGCGGACTGACCTACGGAGGCCTGATTACCGGCCCGTCCATGTCGGCGGCCCTGATGGTGGACATCATCGCAGCGCTGCGCGAGGCGCTGATTGCCGAAGGTTTTGAGCGTCTGATTTACAAGGCGATCCCGCATATCTTCCATCGCTACCCCGCTGAACAGGACGTCTATGCGCTGATCCAGCAGGGCGCCCAGCTGTCGCAAGTTGACCTGTCATCGGCGGTGTCCCTCGGCCACGCGCCCAAAATGTCCAAGTCCAAACGCCAGGGCGCGACCCGTGCGCGCAAGGCCGGGCTGGAGCCGCGCGAGAGCGATGATTTCGCCGGGTTCTGGGAAATGCTGACCGCCCGGCTGAGCGACGCGCATGATGCCGCGCCCACGCACACTCTCGATGAAATCACGCTGCTCCGCGCGCGCTTTCCGGACCGTATCCGGCTTTACGTAGCCGACGGCGCGGCGGGGGCCGAGGGCGGTGTGGTGGTCTTCGACTGCGGCGGCGCGGTGCATGTACAATACATGGCGACGACGGATGCGGGGCGGCAGAACGGCGCGCTCGACCTGATTGTCGCGCATCTGCTGGCCGAGGTTTACGCAGACCGCGTCTGGCTCAATTTCGGCATTTCGACAACAGATGCCGGGCGCATCCTCAATACCGGCCTTGCCCGGCAAAAGGAAATGTTCGGCGCCCGCAGCGTTCTTTTCACCCAGTACAACTGGGATCTGCGCCAGACCAGCTAGGTCTTGCGGTGATCGCGCCCTTGCCGCAGATGATCCGCTCCTTGCAGCTATGCGCTGCCGCATCCTTCCGCGCGCCGGAGGGCGAATCTATTTCCCCGGTTCCAAACCAGTTAAGCGCGCGCGAGCGCACCAATGTGGCAAAGCTTTCGTTGGCGATATACGCACCGCGATCTCGCAAATGCGCCTGCGCCGCTCAGCAACGGCTTTTTGAATGCGCCGTGCGGGCTCTGGCTCGGGTGCGCCTCGAATCGGCGCGCCCCATGGCCGGCCTCTCGCACGATGATCTTGCGGAGACGTTGCGCGTGGCCGCGCGGGCAATCCGCATAGGTTCTTTGCAATCCTAGGGTTTATGTAAAATTGCGACACACGCAGTTTTGTGGTAGCGTTATCACGAGATTGTTCTTCCGCATCCTCGGACTTTAGCGCGTCCCCAGATGCGACCCGCCAAGGTCAGGCCTTGCAACTGCCGGGCATCTGTCGCTGCACTGGGAGTTGCCGATGCATTCGTTGAACTTCGCCACGAAAGAAGAGCTGGCGCGCGCCGGCCTCGCGCCGCCCGATATCGACATTTTCAACGAACTGCGCACCCGGCACGGCGAGTTGACCTCGGCCATGTTCGAAACTCCGCCAGACGGGATGAGCGAGCGCGGCGCGCTGATCCTGCTCGAGATGTTCAGCGGTGGCGACGCTGTGGACGCCCGGATGACCCGCCTCGCCCTGACGCTATCACCGGCGCCTCCCATTCCCAGCCGCGAGACGGCCACGCTCACCCTGTCCTACAATAGCGATATCGACCGCGAATTTCGCACACTTGCCTTCGACATCACGCTGCGGGGCCCCAGCGATCTGAACGTCTACGACATCAGCCACGACCATATAATCGAGGCCGAGGTCCAGACAGAAGACGGCAACACCCTCATGTCGCGAACCGCGATGCGTGATCCGGCCAATCTGGACAGCGACGGGCTGATGGCAAGCTGGACGCTCAGCCCCGGACTGCGCCCCGGCGAGCGTTGGGATCAGGATGGCGCCGAGATCTATGCACGCCTCCAGATCGAGACGCGCGAGAGGCGCGTGGCAGAGCCCGTCGATGCCGGCCCGCCTACCCGGATCCACCGCTCCGGGCGCTATCAGGTTCTGGGGCAGCCACAGTTCCGCTTTGACGGCTATACGCTTGCCATCGGGTTTCCCGGCGATGCACTTTTTGACGACCTCGGGTCGATCTTCACCGCGCCGAACCAGTCCAGCTTTGCACTGCTGAACCCTGTCGATCCCAAGCTTGATGCCATCCGCCAGCGCCTCTCGTTCGAGCCAGCCAGCCTCGATTTCGAAGGCATGTTCGAGCTGGGCCCGCTCATGCGCGAAGGTGTGACGGCGCCCGGCTGGGTCTGGATGCTGTCGGGCCCCGACATCATGATCGGTTACGAGCCTGACGCCGATTTTTACGCGCCGCGCCCGGACTTGGTCATCACCCTGCCCGCCCGCGGCGCCGTCTCGGATGGCGGCGGCACGCCCTTCAACGTGACCGAGAAAAGCCTGCTGGACCGGCCCGAGCTATTTGCCGGTGATCCCGGCGTCAATTGCCGCCCGTTCGATCAGCCGGGCCGCATCCTGGGCGAGCGGCGGTTCTCGACCGCGCTGCGCGTGACGCAGCCCTATGTCGCAGAGTCCAAACAGACGACCATATTCCCCACCGATGTGACCGAGCGGCCGGTGGATTATCCCCGCTCCGCCGCCGATGACGCACGCGAGATCGACTATGACAGCGACCCGCGCGCACTCTATCAGGCCAAGACCGTCACCTACGGTCACATCATCGAAACGGCAGTGCGCTATCGGTCCAATGGCTACAGCCTTGGCGACATCGCCTATTCGCTGACACTGGCGCCGCGGCAAAAGCGGCAGATCGTCAAGATGGACTACATGCGCCGCGAGTCCGCCATGCGGATCGAAGACACGGTCTCCGATGACCAGGTCGCGGACGAAACCGAGCGCACGCGCAGCTACGACAACGCGGTCGAGGCATCGCTGGACGAATGGGCGCGCGGCCGCTCGCGGGCGTCCACCACATCGGCGGCGGCTGGCATGGGCTTTGCCATGCCAGGCTTCGTCGCGGGTGGCGGCGTGGCCTCTTCGACATCCAGCAGCTCTTCGTCGCAGGAGGGCGGGCGCCGCACGGCGGCCAGCGAGACACAGGACCTGCGCGATTCCATTCGCCGCTGGGGCGAATCCGTCCGCTCGATGCAAAGTACCGTCATCACCGAGAACGAGCAGAGCGAGAGCATTCAAGGCGTCTCGGAGGTCATCCAGAACATCAATTACACGCGCTCGCTGTCGGTCATCTACTACGAAATCCTGCGCCACCTGCGCATCGACACCGAGATCGCGGGAGTCAGCGAATGCCTCTACGTCCCGCTTCCGGTGCGTGACTTCACCGACACACGCATCCGGCGTTACCGCGATGTACTGCGCCGCTACGCGCGCGGCTATTGGGAGAAGCTGGCCTTTCGCCATCTCGACCATTTGCCCGATGATCTGGACAACAGCGACCTGCCCGAGGGGCGGCGCGCTGATCAGCCCCTGTCATCTCTGTCGGGATCGCTCTGGGTACGGATCGGCCTTGGCATGCCTGGCGAGGGCGAGGTCGCCGACGCCATCGCCGCCGCCACTGACAAGACCCTTACCGAAGAGACCATCGGGTCGATCTATCAAAAGGCGTTCAGCGTTTTTGCACCCTATCTGGGCAGACCCGTCTCGACCCTCATCACCAAGAAATTCGCCGCATCGCCGGCCGAGCGCAATCGTTACTTCCAATCCGAAATCGCGCCCAACATGGCGCGCCGCTATATTGACGAACTGGTGCTGCTGGATGCCGATGACAAACCGCTGAGCGCCGATTTCACCATGGCCTCATCCTACCGCTTCGGCAGTGTGTTGCGTGTCGATTTTACCGTCGACCTGGGCGAGGAAGACCTGAGCCGCGCGGATCTCGAGAAGCTGACCGTGCGCCTGAATGACAAATTCATTCCCGAAAGCGAGGGCGCCACGCCCGAACGCACGCTGCCCAAAAATTCATTTTTCACCGTCACGCGCGCGTCACTGCGCTATGCCAATGACCTCTACGAGGCGTCCGCCAGCTCCGACAAGGGCGAGCGCGACCTGGTCTCGGGCGATGGCGGCGAGGCGGATCCCTCGGGCGCGCTCCTGACCTTCCGGCTCAGCTGGGCGGATCGGCGCAATATCCGCGACTTGGTTGCGGAAGCATACAAGAGCTTTACGGCGCGCCTCGCCGCGCGTCCGTTTTTCTATCACAAGGCGATCTGGTGGAACATGGACCGGGACGAGCTCTTTACCCTGCTCGACGGCTACGCCATTTCGCGCGACGATCCGCGCAGCCTGGCCTCGGTGATCCAGCATCGGCCGCTGGGCATCGTGGGCAATTCGCTGGTGTTTCGCACGACCAGCGACACACCTCTGGATCCGATGTTCGATAGTTTCGACACGCTCAAGAACCATTATGTTGCGGGGCTGCGCCCGACCGATCCGATGCGCATCAGCCTGCCGACCGATGGGCTTTATGCGCGCGCGCATCTGGATGGCTGCGTCGCCGCCGAGGAACATAACGGCAGTTTTGAATGGGTCTTCGACAATGTCGAACCCGAGCTGGCGGGCCTGCCCGACAGCATCTTTGACCAGCGCCGCGCCGAGCCTGCGAACCTCACCCCCAGCGCCTTCCCCACGCCCATCATAAACCTTCAGAACGCGCCGCAGGCGCCGGGCGTGTCGGGCCTCGACGGCGTGTTGGGCGCGGTCCAGAATGCGGGCGCCTTCCGCGACATGGCGGGCCTTGCCGGCACGCAGGAAAACGTGCGTGCGGGTCTTGCCGCTTCGACGGGTCTGGCCACCGCCTTTGGCGGCATGGCCCTGCAAGGCGCGTTGGCGCAGATGGAATCGGACGCCAAGGCAGGCACCAACCTGAAGGCGATGATGGACGCGCTGAAGCAGGGTGTCGAAAAAGGTGTACTGACGGCCGATGGAGCAGCGGGCGCAGGCCAAGCCATGGCCGACCGCCTGGCCGCCGGGCAGGACGAAGCGCAAAAACAGCACGAGCGCGACACCGAAAAAGCGGCGCTTGGCGGCAAAGGCGGCGGCGAGGTCACGACCACCGGCAAGGACGGCACGCGCTCCGTCAAGAAGAACCCCGAGCCCGCAGAGGAACCCGGCAAGGCGCCCGCCAAACCGTCCAAGCCTGTCGGCCATGTCAAATGGTTGCCGCGCGGCGACGGGCGGCAGGATCTGCTGCTTTACAATTTCAAGGTCGGCGATCTGACGCCTGCGTTGCACCCCGACCATATCGCCGCCCTGCGCGCCATCTCGGTTCAGATCAAGGGCGTCGAAGACATCGAGGCGATCGAGGGCCGCGCCAGCGCCACCAAATCGAAAACGGATGACCCCGAGGAAAAGAACGAGGATCTGTCCATCGCCCGCATGGAATTGGTCTGGATCGAATTGATGCGCTACGCGCTGGCGCCTCAGAGCAATATCGACAAGCAGAAATATCTGTCGGACGACGATCCCATCCGCGCGCGCTACACCGCCGAGCTTTCAGGTATCGACGATGGTGTCGGCGATGAGGACCCCGTGGAGCGCAGCGTGTTTGTCAAACTCGCCCGCAAGGTGGACCCGAAACCCAAACCAAAGCCCGTGCCCGAAATTCCCGACGGCTTCGACATCCCCGAGATCACCTGTGTCGGGCACACGCTGAATATCGGCGACGACATCACCATCGTTGTGCAGAACAACACGTTCATTCAGAACAACACCAAGATTGTCGGTGGCGATGACCTCTCGGGCCTTACCGTGCAAAGTGCCGATGGCAATACCGGCAACATCGTCATCGGCAGCCCCGGCGCCGAGGTCGAGATGACAGCGACACTGCCCACCGACACGCCCGGCAAAACGCCCGAGGTATCGGTCGACGCCGCCCCGACCCGCTTGTGGCATATCGACATCTCGCAGCCCCGCGTCAGCGGCGCCTCGCCCGACGAGCTTTTGGACCAGCTGGAGGCGCTTCTGCGCGCGGCGGCCAATGTGGCGGACACGACGCCCAGCGCCGAGATGTCCATCGGCATTCCCGGTGTCGGCGAGGTGAAACTGAGTGAAATCAACGGCCCAAAGACCATCCTGACGTTCTTCTCCGAAGTGGCGACGGCGGTGATCGGCCAAGGCAGCATGGTGCGCAAGACCCTACGCGGCCTCATGACCGGCACCGTGGAAGTGGATGTGCGCATCCATGCGCGCCCCGCCTCGGCGCCGGACCGAACGGACAAATGGATTGGCCGCACCTTCACCCTGTCTGGCCCAGGCACCTATTACGCGCGCGAGGTCGAGAACCCGACCGCGACCATCGAGGGCGTGCGCAAGTTCAAGTATGAGACCGCGTCGGCACATCGCCTCAGCGATTGGGAGTTCCTGCCCGCGCTCAGTACCGCGCAACTGAAATTCAAGAACGGCTCGCTGCCACAGGATATCCTCGATCTGGCGTCATTCCTGAGCGAGCTTTTGAGCCTCGTACGCCGTAGCGACATGCCAAGCGGGCTTGATGTGGTGGAGAGCGAGATCGAGGCGTTCATATCAAAGATCGACTTCGTCTCGCGCTTCATCGGGCACACGGAAGATTTCGTGTTCAAGCCAAGCGGCGAGATCGAGGAGCGCGCGAACGACATCACCGTCGGCCGCTCGGTCACCATGTTCGACCTGCCGAGCGGCAGTTTCCGGGCCAAGACATAACGTACGCCATCTACACGCGTAACGCCGCCAGCGCCGCGTCCAGAACGCCGTCCGAATGGCGGTCCATCATCAGCATGTGCGAGCCGCCGGGCGCGACCGCATGCGCCGTGTCGATCAACTGCGCACCCGGAACGGCGCTCGCCATTTCGGACCAGCGCACTGCACGGGCGCGCCACTCATCCGAGCAGTCCAGATGATCGCCTTGCACGATCACCGGCCTGCATGTGGCGAGGGTTGCAGGGTCTGCCGGAAAGGCCGACGGCTCGACCGCGACCAGTCCCTCGACCAGATCCGGGCGCAAGGCGGCGGCGTCGAAGACCGTCTCGGACCCTTGGGAATGGCAGATCACCAGCGCGGGCCCGGTCCGCTCCAGCACCGCCAGCAGTGCCGCCAGATGCACCGGCGCGGTACCCAACCAGCGCGGCACAAAGCGGCGCCCGAACGCCTCCAGCGCCTCCACCGGAAATTGCTGTGGGGCATAGGCGGCGCGCGCGCCAAACCCGTCTTCGGGTCCAAAGCGAAAGAGATTCCACGCCTC
Source organism: Roseovarius nanhaiticus (assembly GCF_900156535.1). NCBI lineage: Bacteria > Pseudomonadati > Pseudomonadota > Alphaproteobacteria > Rhodobacterales > Roseobacteraceae > Roseovarius > Roseovarius nanhaiticus. The sequence continues at coordinate 122,447 of NZ_FTNV01000002.1, forward strand.
TTGCAGGCTGCGCAGGATCGGCGCACCCGGCATATGGGCGGGCGCAAACCCGGCGCGGCCGCGCTCGGGCAGATCGACCACATGCACCGCCCGCCCCGCGTCCAGAAGGCGATGCAGCCAGCCAGGCCGGCCGTCGGGCGTCGTCTCCCAGCAACTGCCCGCCATGCCGCCGCCATGCACCAGAACCACGGGCGCGCCGCGTGCCGCCATGGGCACGAAATACTGCACATAGGCGGCATTGATCGCGAAATCGCCGCGCGGGTCGTAGCGGTAGCTGGCATCGCGCGTGAAAGCGATGTCGCGCGGTGCGCCCTCGCTCACCCGCGCGACGCTGCCACCCGCCCAGTAGCTGCCGAAATCGCCGAGAGAATAGACCATGCCCGGCTCTTTCACTCCAGCCGGTTCAGATCCTGATACTCGTCATAGGCCGCGCTAAAGCTGCGATAGCTGTCCATCACGCGTGCGAACATCGAATCGGCCTCGGATTGCTCGGCATAGACCTCTTCGGTGGCGCTGCGCAGCGCGCTCAGCACCTCTTCGGGGAAGCGTCGCACCTCGACGCCATTCTCGCGGAACGCATCGAGGTATACCCGCTGTCCCACCACGGCGGTGCCGATGGTCCAGAGGTTCAGATCCATGCAGGCTGTCTCGATTGCCTTGCGGTGCTGGTCCGGCAGCCCGTCCCACATATCCTTGTTCATGTAGAACTCGATTAAGCCCGAAGGCTGGTGCCATCCGGGGAAATAGTAATTCTTGGCCACCTTGTCGAAGCCCAGCAGCCGGTCGACCATGGGGAAGCTCAGCTCGGTCGCGTCGAGCCGCCCGGTTTCCAGCGCGGTGGAAATCTCGCCCGCTGGCAGGCTCATGGCATTTGCGCCCAACTTGGACAGGATGGCACCCCCCAGTCCGCCGATGCGAATGTTGAGGCCTTGCAGATCCTCGGGCGCGTTGATCTCTTTCGTGTACCAGCCGCCCGCCTCCGAGATGATGACGCCGCAGGGCATGGGCACCACGTTGAAGGGCGCGTAGATCTCGCGCCACAGCTCCAGCCCGCCGCCGTGATGCACCCATGAGACGTATTTGATTGCATCGGGGCCAAAGGGCATGGAGCCGAATAGCGCGGCGGCGGGCGCACGGCCCGCGGCATATGCGGCAAAGCTCATTCCTGCCGGGATCGCGCCCGCGCCCACATTGTCGAAGATCTCGAAGGCGGGCGACAGCTCGCCATCGCCCAGATGGATGAAATTCACCTCGCCATTCGTGAGAGTCGAGACCGTCTGGGCAAAGCGGTCAATGCCGGGGCCGAGGACCGGCAACCCTTTGGCGAAGGCCGATTGCAGGTTGTAATCGGCAGCGTTGGCGCCGGTGATGCCGAGCGCCGCGAGGGCCGCCCCAAGGATCAGGGTCTTCATGGTCTTTCTCCCCATTATTGGCCCCGTCAGATGAGGCCCGTGATCAGCCAGGGGAATGCCATGAGCAGCCCCAACGCGAATAGTTGCAACGCGATGAACGGAATGACACCACGATAAATCTCGCGCGTCTGCAGTTGATCGCCAGCGGCGCCGCGCAGATAGAACAGCGCGAAGCCGAAGGGCGGCGTCAGGAACGAGGTCTGCAGATTCACCGCCACCAGAATGCCGAACCATATAAGCAGCGGCTGGCCGGTCAGGCCGTTGCCGAACTCCAGCCCCGCGATGACGGGCGCGAAAATCGGGATCAGGATCAAAGTGATCTCCAGCCAATCGAGCACGAAGCCCAGAACGAAGATCGCGCCCATGACCACCAGCAATACGGTCCACGGGTTGTCCCCGAAGAGGCTCAGCGCGCTCCGGATCATCGCGTCGCCGCCGACGCCTTTGAACACGGCGGAAAAGCAGGTAGCGCCCACGATGACCATCAGCACCACGCAGGTCGCCATCACGGTATCGCGTGCGGCGGCCATGATGACGCCCGTATCGAAGCGGCGATAGAGTGCGGTGACCAGGATGGCGCCCAGCGCGCCCAGCCCGCTCGCCTCGGTCGGCGTCGCCAGCCCGCCGATGATCGAGCCAAGAACGCAGATCACGAGGATCAGCAGCGGCGCCACATCCATCAATGTGCGCCCGACGCCCGCGATCAGCCCCAAGGCCGGCCCCTTGGGCGCACGCGGCAGGCCGCGCGCGCGCCAGATGATGTAGATGCCGTATAGCGCAACCAGCAAAAGGCCCGGCCCGATAGCCCCGGCGAACATATCGGGCACCGGCGTCTGAAGCTGGTCCCCGAGGATGATCAGCATCACCGAGGGCGGGATGAGGATGGCCAGCGTCCCGCTGGCCGCGATCAGCCCCGCGCCGGTCGCCTTGTCATACCCCACCTCGGCCATGCGCGGCAGGGCAAGCAGCGCGAGCAGGACCACGCTGGCCCCAACCACGCCCGAGGACGCGGCCAAGAGAACGCCGATCACCAGAACAGCCACGCCCATGCCCGCCGCTGTCCCGCCCAGCGCCCGCTGCGCGCCTTTCAGAGCCCGCTCGGCGACGCCGGATTTCTCCAGGATCAGCCCCATGAAGATGAACATCGGGATCGCGACGAGGAGCCAGTTGGTCAGCACATTGGCATAGATCCGGCTGACGATCAGGTTGAAGAACGCTGTCGGCAAGGGCGAGATCAAAATGAAGATCGCCGAGGCGCCCGCCAGCACGAAGGCCACGCGATAGCCCGCAAGGATACCGCCCAGCGTCAACAGCGCCATCGCCAGAGGCAGGGCGATTTCGCTCACCCGCGCACCAGCGCAACGGCAAGGCGCAGGCTCTCGATCAGCGCCGCGGCGGCGAGCAGGCCGAGGCCCAGAGGCAGCATCGCCTTGATCAGCCACAGATCATTCAGCCCCCCGCTGGCCGAGCCTTCGCCCGCGCGCCACGCGCGCTGCCAGAACGAGACCGAACCGGGGATCGCCATGATAAGGAACGGTGCCGCAAAGACCAGATTGCCGATCAGATCGACGGTGTATCGCAGCTTTGGCCGATAGCCGTCATACAGAAAATCGACCCGCACATGGCGGTCGCGCAGCCACACGAGACCCGCGGGCAAGAGTGCAATGATCGCCAGCAGATGCCATTGCAGATCGAGAAGCGAATTCAGGGTAATCCCCCTGCCTAGCCATGCCACGGGCGCGTCGAACATCACCAGAGGATTGAGGTCGAAAAAGCTGGCCACGACCTGCACCGCGATGGCCAGCATGAGCACGATCAGCAGCACGGCAAAGCCGTTCAGCACCGCACGCTCCAGCCGCGCGATCCCTGCCAGCGATAAGGCTGTCATGGCCGTCCTCCCTCAATCTGCTCCTTCGCCTTTTTCCAAAGGCGCTATGGAAAAGCCTAGCAATACTTCGCTCCGTATAGAACGTTTATTCTATGGTAGGGATGGCCACATGAAACTGATCGACATTCCGGATGATACGCCCCTGCCCGTTGCTCATCGGCTGGCCCGTCTCACGATCTTCTGGTCTGAGCCGCGCCTGCGCCGGGCCGAATGGGCCATGCTGGTCTGCCTCGCCAGCCATGATGGCCTGCACGCATGTCACATCTGTGTGATGGACCAGCCATCGAACGCGGCCGGCCGGGACAGGTTCTTGCTCATTGGCGGGGGACTGTTTGCCTGCCACCCAGATCCTGACGATGCGCGCGACAGCCTATCGGCGCTGTCCGAGCCTGCCAGGCTGATCAGGCTCCTAGACACGATGGCGCGCGACCTGCCCCGCCCGGGCCGCCAGCCCTCCCTACTCATATGAGGTCCCCCGAATGAGCGATCCCTACCCCAATCCCGCCGCGACGCGGCTGCGCGCCCTGCTCGCGCAGCCCGGCCTCGTGATGATGCCCTGTTGCTATGACGCGCTCTCGGCGCGGCTTATCCAGCAGGCGGGGTTCGATCTGACATTCCTGTCGGGCTTTTCGGCCTCAGCCAGCCGCATCGGAGCGCCGGATCTGGGCCTCATGAGCTATGGCGAGGTGCGCGATCAGGCGCGCAATGTACTAGAAGCCATCGACATTCCGATGATGGTCGACGGCGATACTGGCTATGGCAACGCGATGAACGTGATGCGCACGGTCCAAGGGTTCGCCCGCGCGGGCTGTGCCGGTGTCATGATCGAGGATCAGGTCGCGCCCAAGCGGTGCGGCCACACCCAAGGCAAGGCCGTGGTGGACCGCGAGGAGGCGTATGACCGCATCCGCGCCGCCGTCGAGGCGCGCGGGCGCAGCGATATCGTGATCAAGGCGCGCACCGACGCGCGCCGCACCCATGGCCTGAGCGAGGCAATCGCCCGCGCCCAGATGTTCGCCGAGCTGGGGGCCGAGATGATCTTTGTCGAAGAGCCGCTGAGCGAAGACGAGATGCGCACCATCTGTGCCGAGGTACCCGGCGCGCAGGTCGCCAACATGCTGGAGGGCGGCCAGACCCCGATCCTGCCACCCGCGCGGCTGGAGGCATTGGGATTTCGGGTGGCTGCCTACCCGCTGGCCGCGATGGCGGCGGCCATGCAGGCGATGACGACAACGCTGGCGGCGCTCAAGGCGGGACAGGATCACACCGGCGGCCTGATGGAGTTTGGCGAGTTGCGCCAGCGACTGGGCTTTGACATCTATTACGAGACCGAGGCGCGCTATGCCCGCAAGGAGTGACGGCCAAAGCCACTCGCCCTGCCGCCGGGCGGGCGCTAGGCTGGCGCAAACGCAATGGCAGGATCGACAGCTCTGATGTTCAAGATTGCGACAGCCCCTTTCGCCTCGTGCCACGTCGCCAGCACAGAAGGCGCGACACGCAGCAAAAGAGTGCAGACGACATGAGCACAAAGGAACGACAGATGATCGGCATAATTGGATGCGGCGCGATGGGCGGCGCGATGATCGCCCGGCTGGTCGAGCGCGGGCACACCCCCAGATGCCATGACACCATGCCGGAGGCGCGCGCGCGCGGTGCGGCGAGCGGCGCCGAGCCTTGCGATACACTTGCCCAGCTGGGCAGTGCCTGCGACCGGATCATCCTGTCGCTGCCCCGTGCCGATATCGTGCGGGCAGTGATGGCCGAGCTGACGCCACATCTGCGCCCCGGCGCAATCGTTCTCGACACGTCGACCTCCGAGCCCGAAACGACCAAGGCGCTGGCCGCCGCCGCAAAGGATTACACCTTTCTCGACGGCCCCGTCAGTGGCGGGCCGTCTGGCGCCCGTGCGGGCACCATGACAATGGTTCTGGGCGGGCCCGAAGATGCCATCGCCGAGTTGCGCCCCATCCTGGACGATCTGACGGCCAAGACGGTTCATGTCGGCCCCGCAGGCGCAGGCCATGCGGCCAAGATCGCCAACAACCTGCTATGCGCCGCCAATCTGGTGCTGGTCAGCGAAATGGCGCGCCTGGCCGAGGCGGGGGGCATCCCGCTCGACAGCCTTCTGGAAGGCGTCAATGCCGGCTCGGGCCGCAGCGGCGTGAGCGAGGTGAACTTTCCCAAGTGGGTGATGAGCGGCGCATTCGACTCGGGCTTTACCATGGGCCTCATGCGCAAGGATGTGGGCCTCGCCGTCAAGCTGGCGGGTGAGGCCGGGCTGAACCTGCCCGCCACTTGCGCCATCGCCGAAATCTGGGAAGCCAGCCGCGAGACCCTGGAGGACAGTGCCGACTTTAACGAGATCTACAAATACCGGAGCCAAGACCATGTCTGACCGCCGCGAAATCCTGAACAGCCTGATGCAAGAGCTGGACCTTGGCGGTGGTGTTTGCAGCCTTGTAAACGGCGCGTTGCGGCAGGGCGCTGGCGCCGCCATCACGCTCGAAGATCCCTATGCGCGAAGCGAACTCACCAGCTACCCTGATTGCGGCGTAGACCTGGCCGGTGAGGCCTGCGAGGCCGCCGACGCCGCGCAAAAAACATGGGCACAGCTCTCCGCCGCAGCGCGCGGCGACGTCATGCAAGAGATCGCCCGCGCGGTCACGTCCCAAGCCGCGCCCCTCGCCCAGCTCGAGGCTCTGGTGGCAGGCAAGCCGATCCGCGACGCCCGGGTCGAGGTGGCCAAGGTCGCCGAGATGTTCCGTTACTACGCAGGCTGGGCCGACAAGATCCACGGCGAGGTGATCCCCGTGCCCAGCGGCCACCTGAACTACACCCTGCGCGAGCCATTGGGCGTGGTGTTCCAGATCACGCCGTGGAATGCGCCCATCTTTACCGCCGGGTGGCAGATCGCGCCCGCCATCTGCGCCGGGAACGGCGTGGTCATAAAACCCAGTGAGCTGACGCCTCTGACCACCGTGGCGCTGGTGCGCATCGCCGAAGGGGCGGGCCTGCCCCGCGGCCTCGTCAATGTGCTCTGCGGGCTTGGCCCCACCACCGGACAGGCCGCGATCCAGCATCCCGCCGTGCGCAAGGTGATCTTTGTCGGCTCGCCCGAAACCGGGCGGCGCGTCGCCATGACCGCCGCCGAGGCGCTGAAACCCGCGGTGCTGGAACTGGGCGGCAAGTCGGCCAATATCGTCTTTGCCGACGCCAATCTGGAGCATGCCTGCCTTGGCGCACAGGCGGCTATCTTCTCCGGGGCGGGCCAAAGCTGTGTCGCAGGGTCGCGGCTGCTTGTTCAGCGGTCGGTGCATGCGGAGCTCACCCAGATGATCTCGGAGGGGATGAACAGCATTACCCTCGGCGATCCATTGGACGACGCCACTGAGATTGGCCCGATCAGCAATGGCCGCCAATATGCGCATATCCAGAGCATGATCGCCAATGCCGCAACGGGCGGCGCCGCCGTTCAGACACGCACCGATCTGCCGAAGGAGGGGTATTTCGTGCCGCCTACCCTGCTGACAGGTCTGGGAAACAGCGCCGAGGCGGCGCAGACCGAGATCTTTGGCCCGGTCGTGACCGCCATACCCTTCGACGATGAGGAAGACGCCATCGCAATCGCCAACGATACCGAATTCGGCCTTGCCGGCGCTGTCTGGACGCGCGATCTGGGCCGCGCGCACCGCGTCTCGGCTGCGGTGCGCGCAGGCACGTTCTGGATCAACAGCTACAAGGCGATCCATGTATCATCGCCCTTTGGCGGCTCGCTGAGTTCGGGCTGGGGCCGGTCCAGCGGCACGGATGCGCTGATGGAATACACCAGCCCCAAGGCGATCTGGCTCGACAGTGGCGAAGTGCCCAAGATCGCCTTTGGCTATGTCTCCTGAGGAGCCGCGCTTATGAGCCTCATGGAGGAAACCGAGGCGCTCTTGGCCGCCTCGCCCGAAGCGGCGGCGCTGATTGGCATCTCTCCGCGCCGCTTTGACGGGTTTGCCGATCTGGCGGGCGCCGTGCTGCAGGCGGCGGCGGATCTCCCTGCGGATCTTGTCCGGCGCCTCTATGCCGCGCACCCCGAACTCGCCGCGCTGAGCCAGCACGACATTGACGAGACCGCCCGCCGCGATTTCGCACAGGGCGGGCGCGCCACCGCGCTACTCTTCGGGCGCGGCGTGCAGGCCATCATGGCGCACCGCATCGCGCATCAGCTATGGCAGAGCGACGACCGGACGCTGGCGATGGCGATCAAAGCCGGCGCGGGCCGGGCCTTTTCGACCGACATCCATCCGGCGGCGCGCGTGGGACCGGGACTGTGGCTCGATCACGGGCTGGGCTTTGTGGTGGGCGAGACGGCGGTGACCGGCGCCGATGTGTCGATCTGGCACAGCGTCACGCTGGGCAGCACGCTGGCCGATAGCGGCGCGCGGCGCCATCCCACGCTCGGCGACGGCGCCGTGATCGGCGCAGGCGCGATCCTGCTGGGCGGGATTACGATCGGAGCGCGGGCCAACGTGGCGGCGGGCGCCATTGTTACGCAGGATGTCGCGCCCTGCACGCTGGTCGCAGGCGCCAAGGCGCGCGAAATCGGCCCGGCGCGGATCAGCTTTGCGGCCCCCGAAAGGAATGACGTATGAACGTGCCCTTCGGTCTCGATCATCCGCTGATCGCGGTGCATGACATGGACGCTCTGCGCCAGCGGCTGATCTCGCTCGGCTTTGCCATGACGCCGGTGGGCCGTCATCCGTGGGGCACCAGCACCAGCCTAGCGATGTTCGATGGCTGCCTGCTGGAGATCATGGGGATCTATGACGACACCCTGCTCGATGCGCATCCGGCGGGTGCGTTTCGCTTTGGCCGTCATGTCCACACCCATCTGCAAGACCGCGAGGGGATCGCCCTGACCGCCCTGCACAGCACGGATGCCGCGCGCGACGCCGCCCGTGCGGAGGCCGCGGGATGGCAGGTGGCGGGCCATCTGGAGTTCGGCCGCGACGTGACCCTGCCGGATGGGCGCGCAGGCCGCACGCGGACCAGCCTTGCGCTCATGCCCGATGACGCCTGCGCGCGCCTGTCGTTTTTCCTGTGTCAGCAGCACCGACCGGATCTGATTTACGTGCCGGATTGGATGGCCCATCCCAACTCCGTTTCCGGCTATGAGGGCGCATCGGTTCTGGCCCGGCCCGAGGATATCGCACCAGTGGCCGCACGCCTTGCGGGTGTATATGGCGCGAGACGTGACTGCGCTGGTGGACTGGAAATGGAGACCGGAAATGGCGTGTTGCGGGTCTTGGCGCGCGAGGCCATTGAGGCGCGCTACGGCGCCCTGCCAGCGGCCATGAACGATACCGCTCCCGCTATCGTCGGGCTGGATCTGGTCTATGGCGACGAAGCGCGGCTGCGGGGCTGCCTTGACGCCAGCGGGCTGGACTACGTTCGGGAGGGTCGCAGGTATCGACTGCGGGATGCCGCGCTGACGGGCAATACTGCGCTGGCCTTTGTGCCGCGCAGCTGACGCAAGCTAGACGAAGCGCGCCAGAACGATCCCGGCCAGAATGATATGGCCCAGCGAGATCGCCACCGACAGCCCGTGCAGCAGCTTGAAGCGCGTCTTGGCGCCGCTATCTGTGGCCGCGTTGATGGCGGGCATCAGGATCTGCCGCGTCGGCCATGTGCTGAGCGCGATGACACCCAAGATCGCTGCCGAGAGCGCGTCGGATGGCCAGACCAAAGCGGCGGAAACTGCCGCACTGCCCATGACGAACAGATAGAAATGCGGAAAGGCACGGCGTAGCGCAGTCCCCGCCACGTCCGGCGGCAAGGCGGTAAAGAGGAATACCGCAAAACCGAAGGAGTAAAGCATCATACCGCCGAACAGCAGCGATGTGGCCAGAAGCGCCGCGATGATCATGTAAGCCGCTCCAACAGGTCTTCGGCAATGGCACTGCCGCTCTGCCACGCGGCCTCGACCCGTGCACCGATACACCAGTCACCGCCCAGATAAAGTGTCCCGTCCGGCGTTTTTGCAAAAGGCGCCTCCAGCGCTTGTGTGACCCGCGCATAACGCCAGCGATGCGCGGCGGCGTGGCTGACGCGGTCCGGCGCCGCGCCCAACGCATCGAGCAGCAGCGGCACCATCAGCTCCACCATCCGCTCGGGGGTTTCCTCAAGACATTGCGTGCTGAACTCGGGGCTCGCCTGCGCGGTCCACGCGGTCGCCTCGGCCTCGGGGCGGCCCGGCTTGCTGCTGTCGGCGATGATTGAGGCAAGCGCGCCGTCCGGATCACGGCGGCTGGCAAATGGCGCCGGGCCGGTGATCGCGGCCATCAAGGTCAGGCAGGGCGCGAGCCGCACATGCCCGATCTGCCGCACCAAATCGTGATCCGCGCCGATCAGCCCGGCGACCTGCGGCGCGGGCACGGTCAGCACTACATGCGCGGCCTCCATGCCGCCGCCGTCCCATGTCAGCCGCCAGCCCCCATCGACTTGCGCCACTTGCGAGACCTGCACGCCTTGGCGCACGTCCAGATCCGCCGCCAGCGCCTTCGGGATGGCCGACATGCCGGGCGCGCCGACGATGTGGCGCCGCTCCGCGCCGTCCTGCCAATCGGCGGCGGCTCCGCTGTCGATCAGCCCGTCCATCAGCGCCTCGAATTCCGCCGACTTGGCGCTGACATATTGCGCACCGTGATCGAAATGCAGCCCCGCAGCCCGGCGCGTGGCCACGCGCCCGCCGATGCCGCGCCCCTTGTCCACCAGCACGGGCGCATGCCCCGCCTCGGCCAGACGGCGTGCACAGGCAATGCCCGCCATCCCGGCGCCGATGATCGCGACCCGGCTCATGCCGCCACCAGATCGCCAAGAAGCGCGGGGATCTTCTTCTTGACCTTAAAGAAGCCGGCGGTCGCGTGCGGCCAGAACGCGCTGTCCCAGTCGCGGCGCAGCTCGCAAAGCACGATGCCCTGCCGGTCCAGATAGGTCTCGGCCTCGGTCAGCCAATCGCGCATCGGGCCGCGCGGCACAAAAGGCGTCACGATCTGCTCGGCCCCCGCCGCATGCGCCCATTTGGCCAGCGTATCGGGATGATCCGCGCGCAGAAGGTCCGGCACGCGCCCCAGCCGTGCCGCCGTATCCGCTAGCGCGCCTGCCTCGAAGTCGTGCACATGCGGCGCCACCTCCAGCGGCGAGCGCAGATGACTACCCGCCAAAGTGCCAAGCGCGCAGGCGCCAGAGATGTCCAGATCAAAGCGCTCGGGACTGCAATCCTCATCCGTGATCAGGATCGCGGTCGCGGCACCATCACGCGGCGCACGCGGCGCGCGCACGGGCCGCACCTGGGGCAGGCCCTCCGGCTCACTTGCCTCCAGCCCTTCGGTGACTTCCTCGAGGTCGGAAGCGCGCGGCGCAAAGCGCCCGCCGGTGAAGGTGGCGATGTTCTTGGGATCGGCCGCATAGGGCCGGCCGCGTGTGTGCAGCCCGGCCACCCAGCGCCAGCCCAGCGTGTTGGACGCCGCGTCACCGTCCAGCAGATGGCGGTAGAAGAAATCGGCGCCCATCCGCCACGGCAGCCCCAGTGTGAAAATCCAGATCGAGGCGAACCACATGCGCGCGTGATTGTGCAGATAGCCCGTGCTGACCAGCTCTTCGGCCCAGGCATCGAAGCAATCCAGCCCCGTCTGCCCATCCATGGCGCGGGCCACGTCGCGGGACAAGCGCCGGTCACGGTCCAGCGCGGCCAGATCGGCATCCAGCCCCGACGCGTAGCTGTCCCAGACCTCCGGGCGCCGCTCCAGCCATCCCTTGAAGTAGCTGCGCCAGACGACCTCCTGCACGAATTTCTCCGCATTTTCCGGCCCATGCGCATCCAACGCCGCCGTCACGACCTCTTCCTCGGTCACGAGGCGGCGGCGCAGATAGGGCGACAGGGTCGAGACGGCCTTGTGATTTCCGGGGCCGCGATCGTAGTTGCGCCCGTTTGCATAGCGCCGCCCCATTGCGGGTACAAAGGCGTCCATGCGTTCGAGACCGGCGGCGCGGGTTGGGGGAAACTGGCTCATCTCGTCGGCTCTCCTCAAAGGTCGCACGACAAGATGGCCCGCGAGGCGGCGAGATCAATGGAGCGGCGGCGCCCGATTTTACAGGTTTCAAGCGGCGTGCGGGCTGCTATGCGGAAGGCATGGATATCGTTCTGATCACGGCGGTCATCGCCTCGCTCTTTCTGGTCATCGGCGCAGCCGAGCCCTTGGCCGCGCGGCTGCGCCTGCCCTACACCGTGATCCTTGCGGTGCTGGGCATCCTGATCGGGTCGGGCGCGATCTTCTTCCTGCGCACCGATTTGACCGATGCGCTTAATCCCATCGCCGAGGCGATCCTGGGCTTGCCGATCCGCTCGAACGTCTTTCTGTACGTCTTTCTGCCGACGCTGCTGTTTCAGGCAACACTCGGCATGAATCTGCGCCGGATGCTGGACGACTGGGTGCCCATCCTGACGCTGGCCGTCGTCGCGGTGGTGGTCGCCACATTCAGCGTGGGCTTTGCGCTGTCTTGGGTCAGCGCGCTGCCGCTGGCCGCCTGCCTTCTCATCGGTGCGATCGTCTCGACAACCGACCCGTCGGCGGTGGTGTCGATCTTCCGCTCGATCTCGGCGCCCCGGCGCCTCGCGCGGATCATCGAGGGCGAGAGCCTGCTGAACGACGCGGCGGCCATCGCGCTCTTTGGTCTTTTCATGAGCTTCGTCATGCTGGGCGTGCCCGACCCCAAGCTCAGCGATGCGCTGGCCCGGTTTCCCATGCTCATCGCCGGGGGCGCTGCCACTGGCTGGCTGACCGCACGGGTGGCGATCTGGGTCATGGCCCTTTTCCGGGCGCATGAGTTGGCGATCATCTCGATCTCGGTCGCGCTGCCCTATCTGGCCTATATCGGCGCCGAGCAAACCATCGGCGCCTCGGGCGTCATCGCGGTTGTCGCGGCGGGCCTGACGCTGAACCTTGCGGGGCCGGGCCGCCTGCCGCCGCAAGCGTGGAAGAACCTGCGCGAGGTCTGGGACCTTCTGGCGCATTGGGCCGGCGCGCTGATCTTCATTCTCGCCGCCCTGCTCATTCCCCGCCTGCTCGAGGAGATTCGCTGGAGCGATTTCGCCCTGATCGGTGTCGTCATCCTGGCCGCTATCGCGGCGCGGGCCGTCATCCTTTTCGGGCTTTTGCCACTGCTGACCCTGCTGCGCATATCGCCCGCCGTCGAGCGGCCTTATCGCAGCGCGATCCTCTGGGGCGGACTGCGCGGCGCTGTCACCCTGGCACTGGCCCTCGCCGTCACCGAGAGTTTTCGGGTGCCGGTCGAGGTGCGGCGCGTTGTCGGCATCCTCGCCACAGGTTTTACGCTCTTTACGCTGATCGTTCAGGGCACCACGCTACGCAGCGTCATCAAATGGCTGGGCCTTGATCACCTGTCGCCCATCGACGAGGCGATGTCACGGCAGGTCGTCGCGGTTGCCCTGCAAACCGTGCGCGAGGATGTCGCCCGCACGACCGAAGCCTATGCGCTGACCCACGACATCGTCCGCTCGGAGGCGCGGCTCTTTGGTGACAGGCTGGACGAGGCGGTCAAGACCGCCGAGACCACCGCCGACATATCCGACCGCGACCGGATCACGTTGGGCCTGATCGCGCTGGCCGGTTTCGAGCGCGATACCATTCTGACCCGCGTGCGCGAGCGTATCATATCCGCGCGCATGGCAGATCGGATCATCTCGGAGGCGGATCGGCTGATCGAGGCGGCACGCGCCGGAGGGCGCGGCGGCTACCAAAAGGCCGCACGCCGCTCGGTCGCCTACGGGCGGGGCTTTCGCGTGGCTACGGTCCTGCACAGCCGGCTCGGCATTTCGGCGCCTTTGGTCCGTCTGACCGCCGACCGGTTCGAGAGGCTTCTGTCGCAACGACTGATCCTGCGTGACCTCGATGCCTTCATCGACGGGCGCATCCGCCGCATCCACGGGCGCCGGGTGGCCGAACTGCTGCACGAATTGATGGCCCGGCGCATCGAGGCGGTCGAGACGGCGCTAAGCGGTCTGCAACTGCAATATCCAGGCCATTCCGAAGAGCTGGAGCGAAGGTTCATCCGGCGCACCGCCCTCCGGATGGAGGAGCGCGAATACGCCTCCATGCGCGAAGACGGTCTGATCGGGGCCGAGGTCTATACGACTCTGATGCAAGATGTCGAAAAGCGCCGCATCAGCGCAGAGGCGCGCCCGCATCTGGACATTGCCGTTCAGCGCGGCGAGTTCATCCGGCAATTCTCCGTTTTCGCCGATCTCGACGATGATGCGTTGCGGCGTTTGGGCCGGTCGCTGCGTACCCGCTATGTGGATGCAGGCAAGGTCGTCATGCGCCGCGACAGCGCGGCCAAGAGCGTTTTCTTCATCGCTTCGGGCGCAGTCGAATTAAGCCAGGGCAGGCAGGTCTGGCGGCTGGGCCGGGGCGATATGTTCGGGCAGATGGCAATCCTGATGAGCAAGGCGCGCCGCGCCGAGGCACGCGCTATCGCGCCATCGACCCTTCTGGTGCTGGACGAAGCGCGCTTTCGCGCCTTGCTGAAGCGTAGCCCTGCCCTGCAAGAGGCCGTGCGCGCCAGCGCACTGCAACGCGGGATCGATCCGGAGATGGTTCTGAAAACGGGTGGTTAATCGGCCTTGGTAAGGGCTGCATCATAGCGCTCTTGGTGTATGGCGCTGCGTAAGATCCGGTTGCCTATCACTATCAGCATGGTCCCCCAAGGCGGAGCGTCGCAAAAACGACCTGCGCTAGGATGAAGGCGTTCCTCGGGTCACTTCACGGCACATGCCCTCGACAGCTGCTCAGGGACCCACCCGCAGAAATTGACGCCCGGACAATGCCCAAGGCGATAACCATAGCCAGACGTGCAGTGTCCCATTTGGTCATAGCGGCTATGCGTCCAGACCGAGTTGTCGGGCACCGAGGTCGCCCCTAACTTCTGTCTTGCAGCGGATATTCTGCGCTGCAGCAAGACGGAAGATCAGACATGGCACATACTCAGACATTCGGCGCCGCAGCAGGCGCATTCACGGGCAGACGCCCCATCCTTCAGCGGCTGGGGGCATTCCTGTCCGGCGCGCTGGCCCGCCGCCGCGTGTATCATCGCACGCTGCGCGAGCTGCAAAGCCTGTCGCACCGCGAGCTGGCCGACATCGGAATTACGCGCAGCCAGATCACCCAAATCGCCAAGGAGACCGCAAATGGCCAGTAGCCTCAGATCCGCCCACCCCACCCAGCATGCAACCGACTGGGCCAACTCCGCCAAAACCGCTTTGGTGGCGCTTGGCACCGGCACGTTCCACGCCGCCATTCGCGCCATGCGCGGTGTCGAAGAGCGGCGCGTGCGGCAGGTTCTACATTCAATGAACGACCGGCAGTTGGCCGCCATCGGCATCGACCGTGCGGGCATTCCGGCCTATGCAGCCAGCATCACGACGGCGGAGCAGATGCATCTGTGATATCCGCGCAGGTGCCTGATTTCTGGCCGCGGCGTGTTAGCCGCGGCCAAGATCGTGCAACACACGGTCCATCATCGCATCACAGGCGGCAAGCTCTTCGGCGCTGATATACTCGTCCGCCTGATGCCCCTGCCCGGCCATGTTGCCCGGCCCGCATACCAGGGCCGGCAGACCCAGCTGGGCGAAGTATCCCGCCTCCGTCCCGAACGCGACCTTGACCGCCCGGTCCGAGCCGCAAAGCGCCATGGCGCGCCGCACGGCGGGCGCGTCCACCGGGATCTCCAGCCCCGGATACTCGAAGATCGGCTCCAGCGTGATACTGGCGGTCCCTTCGGGATACTCCGCAATGATCCGCGCGATACGCGCGTCCAGACGCGCACCGAACGCCTCCCGCGTGTCGGCGGGCAGGTGGCGCAGTTCAAAATCCACCACGGCGTGATCCGCCACAATATTCAGCGCCGCGCCGCCCTGCATCACCCCCGCATGCATGGTGGAATAGGGCATATCATAGGCATCATCGGTGACATTCGAGGCCACATACTCCGCCTGCATATCGCGCAGCGCACCGACCAGATCCGCCGCCAGATGTAACGCATTGACGTAGTTCGGCGCCAGCGACGAATGGCCCGCGACGCCCCGGCAGGTGGCGCGCAGGGCGGTCTTGCCCTTGTGGCCCGTCGCCACCTTCATGTCCGTCGGCTCGCCCACGATGCAAAGGTCGGGGCGCCAATCCAGCGCCCCCAGCGCGGGCAGCATTTCCTTCATGCCGATGCAGCCGACCTCTTCGTCGTAAGAGATGCACAGCATGAGGGGCGCCTTGAGCGCGGACGCCTCAACGCGGCTGGCCAGTGACAGCATCGCGGCCAGAAATCCCTTCATGTCCGTCGTGCCCCGCCCGTAAAGGCGCCCGGCCTCGCGCGTCAACTCGAACGGGGGCCGTGTCCATACCTGCCCGGCCACCGGCACCACGTCGCTATGCGCCGAGAGTAGAATGCCGCCCGGCCCCTCCGGCCCGATGCGCGCGACGAGGCCCGACTTGGCCCCGTCCGCCGACGGCATGCGCTGCGCCTTGAACCCCGCCTTGCAAAGCAGCCTCTCGGCATAGTCGATCAACGCCAGGTTGCTGTCCGCGCTGATCGTCGGAAAGGCGATCAGCGCGGACAGGGCAGCGAGCGTCGCATCATGGGGTTCCGCAGCGCTCATTCAGTCGTCGCCCGGCACGCCGTAGGAGGGCGCCGCGCGCGGGTCGAGCGCACGTTGCACATAGGCCTCCATCTGCGGCTTGTAGACCTGCCAGGCAGTCGCGATATCCTCGATCGGGCAGGCCTCGGTCCAGTCGCAGCGCAGATCGGCGAGCGGCCAGCCCAGCTTGTCCACGATCTTGAGGCCCGCCGAATGAACCGGCCCCGCCTCACCGCCTGCAGCGAGGCCCGCGCGCATCGCGGCGATCAGGCGGTCGCCGATATGGCCTTCGGCGGCGCCAAAGGCGTGGGCGATGGCCTGCGGCACGCCCGCATCCGCCAGAAGGTTGCCGCCCGCTGCCACATCAGGCCCATGGGCATCCGCCCAGACGCCCAGTGAGTTCGGCCCCGAATGGATGGCCGTGGCGCCGCGCGCATCCACCGCCAGGATCTGGCGGTATTCCATGAACTCCGACCGCGCGCGCAGCGCCTCCAGCGCATCGGGGGCCGCCAGTCCGCCCTCCATCAGATCCAGCATGGCGGTGCCCAGCGCCGGGTCCGTTACGTTCTGAGAGGCGACCGCGCCCACCCCCGCCCGCGCATGGGCGCAGCGCGCCGCGACGGCGGGCGACGAGGACGACACGGCCACACCGAACATGCCGGTCCGGGCGCAGCGGGCGACGAGGGAAAAAGTCATGGCATCACTCCGGTATGACGGCGGTCGCGTCGATTTCGACCAGCCATTCGGGCCGCGCCAACGCCTGCACGACGATCCCGGTAGAGACGGGATGCACGCCTTTGATATATTCGCCCATGGTGCGGTAGACCGCCTCGCGGTGGCGCACGTCGGTGATGTAGACGACCAGTTTGACCAGGTGCGCCATCTCGCCCCCCGCCTCTTCGATCAGCTGGCGGATATTCTGCATCACCTTGTGGGTCTGCTCGGCGGGATCGTGGCTGTCGATATTGCGCGCATCCTCCAGGTTTTGCGGGCATTGGCCGCGCATCCAGACCGTCTTGCCACCCTGAGTGACGACCGCCTGACACAGATCGTTGTCAAGCCGCTGTTCGGGGTAGGTATCCGAGGTGTTGAACTTGCGGATGCGGGTATGGGCCATCTTGGTCTCCGTTCGGACTGAGGGCTGGCGGCGGTGCCGGGACGTTCTCAGGCGTCCTCGGCCTGCTGTGCTGCCTGCGTATGGTAATCGCGATATTTGTGCTGAATGCCGATCTGATCGGCAATGTATTTGGCATCATGCCAAACACCCCAGATAAAGCTGGAGCCGCGCCGTGACTGCCAGGGCAGCCCGAGATAATAGAGCCCCGGCTCGGGCGACACGCCGCGATGGTGCAAGGGGCGCCCGTCCGGGTGGAACGCGTCCAGCTTGATCCAGCTGTAATCGACGCCGTAGCCCACGGACCATATGACGGAGGTGATCCCCGCCTCTGCCAGATCGAGACTGCGTAGCGGATGGGTGATGCATTCAGCATCGCTAACGCGGTCTCGCGCCTCCGGCTCGGGCGGCAGATCAAGGCCGTTGCGCGAGACATAGGCATCGGCCTCGTCCAACAACGCGAGGTAATTGGCATCGCCCCGGTCCAAATTGGTCCGCAGATCATCCGCGATCTGCAGCGCTCCGCCCGCATACCCCTCTGTCCGGCCAAGAAGGGTCATGCCTTGCTGCGCGAAGCGGCGGAAATCCGCCGTATGGCCACCGCGCGCGCCGCTGACGGCAATCGTGACATGCTCGGCGCCCGGCGCGGGGGCGGCCATGTCCCACTTGCCCAGCACGCCCAGCCACCAGCAGAAATCGCGCCCGCGATAGGCCCGAGGTGGGCGGTCATGCGGGCCGACCGACAGATAGACATCGCGGCCCGCCAACATCAGCTCTTCGGCGATCTGCGCGCCGGATGAGCCTGCGCCGACCACCAGCACCGCGCCCTCGGGCAGCTGCGCAGGATTGCGGTAGTGGCAAGAGTGGATCTGGTGGAAGCCCGCCTCTTCGGGGATCATGCGGGGCATGAGCGGCTTTTGAAACGCGCCGGTCGCGGCGACGATATTCTGCGCCTCGATCGGGCCTTGAGACGTCTCGATGGCAAAGCCGGGCCGCCCGTCCAGACGCGCGGCGCGTCGCACCTCGACGCCCGTCCTGATCGGCGCGCCAATCCGCGCGGCGTAGCTTGCAAGATAGGCGGCGACTTCTTCCTTGCCCGGAAACCCGTCAGGGCCGGTCTTGGGAAATTCCATTCCGGGAAAGCGGTCATGCCAGGCGGGACCATTGGCAACGAGCGCATCCCACCGCTCCGAGCGCCAGCGCTCGGCGATGCGGGCGCGCTCCAGCACCAGATGCGGGATGCCTGCGCGGCCCAGATGCTCGCTTACCGCGATGCCGGCCTGACCGGCCCCGACCACCAGTGTGTCCGTTTTCTCGACCATCATGGCGCGCCTCCCTGCGCGTGTGCCCGGTGTTTAGGCGAATGCCCGAGGATCAGATTAGCCCAGCCGCCTGAGGGCGGAAATGACGAAATGCGGCGGCGGCTAAAAGCCGAATGGTCCGGCGCCCGGCGCCATGGGCACGTGGACCGAGCGAAACCCGCCGTCCCAGCTATGCACCATCAGCCCGTCCTCGCGCGCATGATACCCCACGGGCGCCTCCGCACGCCGGTCATAAGCGAACCCGCTACAGGGCGACGGGCCGGAAATGGCGATCTTGCCGCCGACCGCGCCGATCATCACGCTGTGAATGTGTCCGCAGACCAGCCGGATGTCGCCCTCATGCGCGGCCAGCACGTTTGCCAGCGCGGTCTTATCGCTCAGCCCGATACGGTCCATGAAGGAAATGCCGCTGTCGAAGGGCGGATGGTGCAGCGCGACCAGTGTTGGGCGCCCCTTGCCCTCCGACAGCGCGCGATCCAGAAATCCCAGCGAGGCGGGCATCAATGCGCCGCCCCCCTGCCCCTCGACCAGCGTATCGAGGCCGATGAACTGTATATCCCCCAGCCGGACCGACCAATCGAGCGGGCCCGAGCGCGGCAGATACCCATCCGCCGCAAAGGCCGCGCGCATCGGATCGCGCAAGTCGTGATTGCCGGGAATGACGTATGCCCTGAGGTCCAGCGGCGCCAGCATGGCGCGCAGCCGCGCATAGCTCTCGGCACTACCATCGTCGCTGAGATCGCCAGTGATCAGCAGCGCGTCGACCGGGCCGATCGCCGGCAGAATCTCCGCGATCCGCTGCACAAGTCGCGCGAGCGGCGGCGCGGTGTCGAGCCGCCCGGAGACCAGCTGCCCCTCGGACACGATATGCGTGTCGGTGATCTGAAGAATCGTCGTCACTTGATCCCCGCCCGCAGGAACGCCTGCACGAATTGCCGCTGGAAGAGCAGGAAGGCTAGCAAAAGCGGCGCCACCGTCATCATCGTCGCCGCCGAGATGACGCTGATATCGACGCCATTCTCGGGCGCGCCGAAGATCGACAGGCCCACGGTCAGGGGCCGCGTATCGGGTGAATTGGTGACGATCAGCGGCCAGAGAAAGTTGTTCCAATGGGTCGAGACCGAAATCAGCGCATAGGCCAGGTATGTCGGCTTGGCCAGCGGCACATAGACCCGCCAGATGATGCCCAAAAGGCCGCAGCCCTCGATCCGCGCGGCCTCGTGCAGCTCGATCGGCACGGATTTGAACGCCTGCCGCATCAGGAAGATGCCGAAGGCGCTGGCCATGTAGGGCATGCCCACGCCGAGGATCGTATCGAAAAGGCCAAGGCGCGAGATCATCGCGTAATTCTCGACAATCAGCACTTCGGGCAGGATGAAGAGCTGCATCAGCACGAGGATAAAGACGAGGTTCTTGCCCGGAAAGTCCAGCTTGGCAAAGGCAAAGCCCGCAAGCGTCGTCAGGAAGAACTGCCCGATGAGGACGATGGTCACCAGCAAGAAGGTGTTGATGAAATACTTGAGCCACGGCGCTCCGGCCCAGGCGGTGCGGAAATTGTCCAGCGTCCAAGGCGCGGCGAGGTTGAAATTCACCGCGTCCGAAGTGGTGTGGAACGCCGCCCAGAAGGCGAAGACAAGCGGCGAGATCCAGATGATCGCCAGAAGGAACGCACCCGCGCCCTCGATATGCCGCGCGAGTCCGCTCATTGGTAATGCGTCCGGCGGTCCAGGTAGAAGAACTGGATGGCCGCCACGATGCACAGAACGCCGAGGATCAGCATGGTCAGCGCCGCCGCGTGCGGCTGATCGAAGAAGGCGAAGGCCATTTCCCAAATGTAATAAAGGATCAGCTTGGAGGCGTCCGAGGGGCCGCCCTTGGTCAGGATGAAGAGGTGGTCGATCAGCTTGACCGAGTTGATCATCGCGTTGACCATGATGAAAAGCGTCGTCGGCATCAGCAGGGGCAGCACGATGCGGCGCGTATAGGTCCAGCGGCTGGCGCCCTCGATATCGGCGGCCTCCTTCAGATCCTCGGGGATGGTCTGCAAAGCGGCAAGATAGAAGATCATGAAGAACCCCGCCTCCTTCCAGATGGTCACGATGATGATCGCCCAAAGCGCGGTTTCCGGCTGGCCCAGCCAGTTGACCGAGGGCAGGCCGAAGAGGCTTCCGATCTGGTCCAGAACGCCGAGGCCGGGCGTGTAGAAGAAAAGCCACAGGTTCGCCGCCGCGATCATCGGCAGCACGGTGGGCGTGAAATAGGCGGTCCGCAGAAAGCCGCGTGCGGGCAGCTTGGAATTGGCCCAAAGCGCCATGGCCAGCGCGATCACGATGGAGACGGGAATGGTGACGCCCGCATAGAGCAGGTTGTTTTTCGTCACCAGCCAGAATGTGGGATCAGCGAAAAGGTCGGCGTAGTTTTCGGTGCCGATGAACTCGGACGGGTTGCGCCGCGTGCCGCGCGAGAACAGGCTGGACCAGAAGGTGGCGACAGACGGGTAGAACGCAAAGAGCGACAGAAGGAGCGCAGCAGGCGACAAGAGCAGCCATCCGTAGATGGCCTGGCGGCGGCGCTCGATATTGACATGTCTGCTCATGGGGTCTGGCCTTGGGTAACGCACCGCCGCCTTGGTGCGGCGGCGGCGCGGGTTTGATTTACTGGTAGGGCTTCAGCAGGCGCTCGGCCGCTTCCTGCGCCTCGCCCAGCGCCTCGGCGGGCTCCTTGGCGCCGGTGAGGGCCGACTGGATCGCGTTGTTCAGTCCCTCGCGCACGCGCGCCGTCTCGAAGGTGCTGAACTCGGCCACGGCATGCTCGAGCTGGTTGCGCGCGACCAGCGCGGGCGGGAAGTCGGCGACATAGGCTTGCAGCGCCTCGGTCTCGTAGGCGGCGGGCGACACGCCCATGTAGCCCGTGGCGATCGACCATTCCGCCGCCTGCTCGGGCGCCGTCATGAAGCGGATCAGCTTGAGCGCGGCGGCACGCTCCTCATCCGTAGTGTCCTTGAAGATGTAGAAGTTGCCGCCCCCGGTGGGCGAGCCCTTGCGCTCGTTCGCGGGCAATTCGGCGACGCCGAAATCAAAGCTGGCCGCGTCTTTTACCGCCGTGAGGTTGCCGGTGGAGTGCCACATCATCGCCGTCTGCCCCTCGAGGAAGGCTTGGCGCAGCGTGCCCCATTCGACGGTGCCCTCGGGCATGATGCCATGCTCGGTCGAGAGCGATTTCCAGAATTCCAGCGTCTCCACCACTTCGGGATCGTCGAAATAGGTGGTCAGGCCGTCGCCGGACATCAACTCCTTGCCGTTCTGGATCGCCAGCGCCTGGAACATCCAGTAGGGATAGCCCGTCGAGGGGATCATGATGCCGCTGGTGCCGTCCTTGGTCAGGGCCTTGCCCATCTCGACCATCTCGTCCCAGGTGCTGGGCGGTGCTTCGGGATCGAGGCCCGCGTCGCGGAACATGTCCTTGTTGTAATAGGCCACGATGGTCGAGCGCTGGAAGGGGATGCCCCATGTCTGGCCCTCGATCTGGCCGTTGGCCATCAGCGCGGGGTAAAAGCCGTTCAGCCATTCCTCGCCGTCTTCGCCCTCGACCAGATCGTCGAAGGGCACGATCAGGTCCTGCTCGATCAGGTCATAGGCGTCGATGGAGAACATGACGGCCAGTTGCGCAGGCTCGCCCGAGTTGAGCGCCGAGAGGGCGCGCACGCGGGTGTCGTCGTAATTGCCCGAATAGATCGCGTTGACCTTGATATCGGGGTTTTCCGCCTCGAAATCGGCTACGATACCATCGACCACTTCGGTCAACGCCCCGCCGACGGCAATGGGGTAATACATCGTCAATTCGGTCTCGGCGGCGGCCATGGTGCCGCCCGCCACCAGCGCGGTCGTCAGGCTCAGCGCCCCGGTCAATTTGGTAAAGTGTTTCATGTCATATCCTCCCTAGATGTGAAGTCGTCCGTCTTCTTATCCGCCCTCCGCGCATCACCCGATGCGCTGGCCGGAGGGGTCGAATCTGTGCAGATCCTTGTCATCGAATGTAACATCCACATGTTCGCCCTCGGACATCATGCGCAGTCCGGGCAATAAAACCGACAGGCCCGACGCCGCGTCGCAATCGAGGCTGATCAGCGTCTCGGAGCCGAGGAACTCGACCTCGCTGACCGTGCAGGCCAGCCGCCCCTCACCGCGCGGCACCATGCGCACATGCTCGGCCCGCAGGCCCAGCGTGTGATCGCTGCCAAAGCCCGGCACCTGTGCCGAGGGCATCAGCGCCATGGGCGGTGCACCCACGAATTCGGCGACGAACGTGTTGGCGGGGCGGTTATAAAGATCATCGGGCGAGCCGATCTGCTGGATGCGGCCCTCCTTCATCAGCACCACCTTGTCGGCCATGCTCATCGCTTCGGTCTGGTCATGGGTCACATAAACCACGGTAATCCCCAGATCGCGCTGGAGCTTCTTGATGTCCTTGCGCACCGCATTGCGCAGCTTGGCGTCGAGGTTCGACAGAGGCTCGTCCATCAGGCAGAGGCGCTGCCCGGCGATGATGGCCCGCGCGAGCGCCACGCGCTGGCGCTGGCCGCCCGACAGCTCGGCAGGTTTGCGCGCCTCGAGGCCGGTGAGGCCGGTGATCTCCAGCGCGCGGGCCATCTTTTTTTGCCGCTCGGCCTTGGGCACGCGGCGCACCTTGAGGCCGAAAACCACGTTTTCCGCCACCGACAGATGCGGGAAGAGCGCGTAGGACTGGAACACCATCGAGAGGTTCCGGTCCGACGCGGCGCTGGTTGTCACGTCGCGCCCGTCTATGTGGATCGTGCCCTCGTCCGGCAGTTCCAGCCCCGCCAGAAGGCGGAGCGTTGTGGACTTGCCGCAGCCAGAAGGACCGAGAAGCGCGACGAACGAGCCCTCCTCGATATCAAGCGAGATGCCCTCGACCCCAAGCTGGCCGTTCCAGCGTTTGGCGATGCCCGCGAGGCTGACATAGGGCGCGCTCATGCCGCCCTCCCTTCGGCCAAAATGAGGCGCGCGCCCATATCCTCGACGATCCCGGCGAATGCGGCGCCCGGCATCCGGTCCATCACGAGGTGATCGACCTCGCGGATATTCTCGCCCGCCGCAGGGGCAAGGCGGCCGAATTTCGTACTGTCGAGCACGAGGATCGAGGCGCGCGCGTTCTCGCGGATGCGCTCGCGGGCGCGCACCTCCACCGTGTGAAACTCCAGAAGGCTGCCATCCTCTGCCACACCCGCGGCGCCGAAAATCGCATATTCCGCGCGATAGCCGCCAAAGAACTCCACCACGTCGGCTCCCAATATGTCCCTGTCGGGCAGGCGCAATTCGCCGCCTGGCAGGATGATGCGATTGGACATCTCGTCGCTCAGTGCCATCGCCGCGCTGAGATTGTTGGTGATGACCGTCAGGTTACGCCGGCTGCGCAGCGCCCGCGCCGTGCTGAGCGTGGTCGAGCCGATCGAAAGGAACAGCGTCGCCCCGTCCGGAATGAGCCGCGCCGCTGCCTCGCCAATCCGGTGCTTGCCCGATGGGTTGGTCGCCGCGCGCAGATCGAAGGGCGTGTTGCGCGACTGATGCGCCAGTTCGATCCGGCCATGACGCCGGTGCAATGCGTCATCCTCGCAAAGCGTGTCGATATCCCGGCGGATGGTCTGCATCGAAACGCCCAGCATCTCGGCCAGCGCATCGACGGTGACCATCCCGCGCTCGCGCACGATTCCCAGAATGGTGTCACGCCGCTTGAGCTTGCGTTCAGACATCATCCCCCCGGCATATATTCCACTGGGAAGGCTAGAGACGCCAAAGCATCAAAACAACAAAAATCTATCGGATGACCAACATAAATTGTCGATACGGCGGTCAAATCCCAGGAAACGCCTCGATAAAATGTAGTTTTGGACGCTTTGCTCTTTGTCATTCAGGGCCAAATCCGTAAGGTTGGGCCATCGCGTCGCGCGCGAACGCGCCCGCGCAACAACCAAGGATAAACCCGATGCTAAGCGCACCGAAGATCTTCGAGCGATACGAGCAGATCAGGCCGCGCCTTCCCGCCGCACCGCCGCAATTTAGCGCGCGCAAAGTCACGCAGGATATCCGCGCGCTGACCGATATCGCAAGCGAGGCGTCCGCTTTCGTCTTTGACGCTTTCGGAGTGCTGAACGTCGGCGATACGCTGATCGAAGGCGCGGACCGCAGGCTGGACCAGCTGCGCGCGCGGGGATGTGCCATCCGCATCCTGACGAACGCCGCCAGCTACGACCGCGCGGGCGCGGTGGCGAAATTTGCCAACCTGGGTCTTACTGTCTTGCCCGAAGAGATCATAACCAGCCGCGACGCCGCATTGAGCGCGCTGACACCGGGCCTGTGGGGCGTGATCGCAGCACCGGAGGATGACTTGGGCGATATCGCACATGAGGCGCTGCGCCTCGGTGATGATCCCGCCACCTTTGATCGCGCAGATGGGTTTTTATTTCTGTCCTCCAGCGGTTGGACCGACGCCAGACAAGCCATGCTGCAAAAATCACTCGCCGCGCATGACCGCCCGGTACTCATCGCCAATGCCGATCTGGTCGCACCGCGGGATGATGGGTTTTCGCTGGAGCCGGGCCATTATGGCCACTGGCTTCTGGACGACGGGGCGGCACGGGTACGGTTTTTCGGAAAACCCTTTGGAGAGGTTTATGATCTGGTCGAGGCCACTCTGCCTAGTGTAGCGCCCGACCGGATCGTCATGTGCGGCGACACTCTCCATACGGATATCCTTGGCGCGGCAGCGCGGGGATGGAGGACCGTACTGGTCACCCAAGACGGCCTTTTTGCAGGACACGACACCAACGATTTCTGCGAGCGTGCCGCACTAAACCCCGACTGGCGGCTGAACCGCATCTAGACGCGATGCCGCGGAAAAGAAAACCCGCGCCGGTTGGGATCAGCGGCGCGGGGCAAAATGCTGTCATACTGCGTTGGAAACAGGTCTCTGGTTCAGGCCCGCCCCGACCGTACAGTTATAGCAGGGCCAACAGCTTTTTCGCCGCCGCCTCTGACGATGCCGGGTTCTGGCCGGTGACCAGCTTGCCGTCGGTCACGACGAAGGATGCCCAGTCGTCGCCCTTCTCATAGTGGCCGCCATTCGCCTTCAGCATGTCCTCAACGAGGAACGGCACCACATCCGTCAGGCCAACGCCCTCTTCCTCGGTATTGGTAAAGCCCGTCACGGTCTTGCCCGAGACCAGCGGCTTGCCGTCGGCGCCCTTGGGGTGCTTGAAGACGGCGGGCGCGTGGCAGACGGCCCCGACGGGTCGGTCACTGGCCGTGAAGGCTTCGATCAAGGCAACGCTGTCTTTGTCTTCGGACAGATCCCAAAGCGGGCCGTGACCGCCCGGATAGAATATGGCGTCAAACCCGTCTGCCGATACTTTGGAGAGAACCTCGGTCTCGGCCAGATGCTTTTGCGCGGCATCATCGCCTTTGAAACGCTTGGTGGCGTCCGTCTGCGCATCGTCGCTGTCGCTGGACGGATCCAGCGGCGGCTGACCACCCTTGGGCGAGGCCAGCACAACGTCGGCCCCGGCATCCTTGAAGACATAGTAAGGCGCGGCAAACTCCTCGAGCCAGAAGCCCGTCTTGTTGCCGGTATCGCCAAGTTGGTCATGAGAAGTGAGCACCATGAGAATTTTCATCGTTTTATTCCTTTGTATCAATTGTATCTAAGCGTGATCGGTCGCTCGGCCGCTCTGAGCACTTGGCCCAAGAGCGCAGCCGCTCGGCATAACAACGGCCGCCGGGCGGGCTTGTTCCAAACGAGAGGCAATGACTTCGCGGAACGCGCAGGTTGCGCCCGGCGCCGGGCGGTTTGTCAGACTCATCTCAGCTTTGCCGAACGGTGGCGGGATGGCCGATCAAACAGTCCGCCTTCCGCAAGCCCCCCGCCTGGCGCTCGCGTGAAATCATGTCTGACGCGGAGCGCAAAGACCGTCCCGAAAAGGTCAGCAGACAGCGCATCGCTCGGCAGAAGACCCGGCGAAAGTGACACCTCATTACCGACGGCATAGATCAACCGATTGCTCGATCCCTTATTCGGCGACAGGCATCGAGGCGCCGAACATCGGGGAGGTGACGTGGCTATCCCGCTGCGGCCCAACTCGCCATTTCAGGCAAAAGCCCATCCAGGATCGCCTGGAAGGCGGCAACAATGGCGGTGGGGGTGTCATCGACCGCTGCGGCCTCACTGCCGTAGATCGCCGTCTTGATCACGCTCTGGTCTCTGTCGCGCAGCAAGGTCAGGCTGATATCGACCTTCGCCACCACCCGCTCGCCGGTGATTTCGACATGGAAGGCGTCGATGCGGGACAAAAGCGCCAGATCTGGCACCGGGCCAGCCTCGTTCGGACCAACATATCCCATCCGGCCCGTCCCCGCGATTGACCGGACCAGAAGCGATTGCACCAGCAAGGGCAATTCATCGGACCAGCGCGCGTCTGGCAGGTAGGTGACGGCGGCGGCGCCGGGTTTTACCATGATGCGGTCACTCGTGACCGAAGCGGGTGCATTGGGCACAGCCACCAGCAGCGTGCGGCCGGATCGGCGCCCCGCGCCGGATCCGGCGGCGGGCGACAGATCGTAGGTGTCCAGCGGCGTGGCTGCCGCGTTGATGGACGACAATGCGCTGCAACCGCCAAGGCTGGCAGCGGCGCCCAGTATCGCGGCGCGGCGGGTGAGGGTCAGCGTATCCATAGTGTCATCTCCGGTATTCGGGCACGCGTTCATCCAGAAGGAAACGTGCAGGGTCTCGTTCGATGCGGCGCACCAGTTTTTCCAGCGATTGAACCAGCCCGCGCGCTTCGCTGCTGAGGCGGCCCAGCTCGTTCAGTCCATTGCCGGTAAAGTTGCGGATACCCGGCGCGGCGGCGCTGACCGTGGATTGGACCTGCGCGACAACATCATCCGCGCGCGCGATCAGCGCACGCAGATCGGTGGTGATCTGCGGCAGGTCTTGCGATACCTGATCGGCGGCGCCGCCGATCTGCTCGGTCGCCGCGCGGATATCGGCCAGAACCGGGCCAAGATCGGTTGAGATGACCTCATTCGCACTGTCGAACGCCTTTTCGGCAGAGCTGAGCGCGCGGTCCGCGTTAACCAGCGAGCCGTCGATACTGGCGAGCGTGATATTGGCACGCTCGAAAAGGTCGGTGGCCGCGTTGACCGCCCTGCGCGCATCCTCGGCCAAGGGTGTCAGACCGTTGGTGAATTCGGTCAGATCGCTCGCGGCCGTATCCACCGCGACCGACGCGGATGACACGGCGCTGCGGATATCCGCGACCACGGCGGGCACGTCCTGGTCGATGACCGTCTCGATCTTGGCGAGCGTACTTTGCGCGCTGGCCAGAACCTCGCGCGCGTCGGCCACCATCAAGGCTCCATCCCCCGCAACCAGCGTGTTCACGCTGTTCGATGCATCGGTGACGGCGCTGAAGGAGGTGCTGGCATCCGACAGCGTCTGCTCAAGCTCCTGAAGCCGGGCGTTCAGAAGGGCTGCCGTCTGATCGAACCCGTCCAGCGTGCTGACCGAACGCTCCGATATGTCGGCCACGGCCTTGTTCAGCGCATCGACCGTCTGCGAGATCTGCGCGGCGATCTGCGGGACCTGTTCGCGCATCAGCGTCTCGGCCTCGGCAAAGGCGGCACCCGCGCTGTCAATGGCCGTACCGGTCGTGTCGATGGCGGTCTTGGCCGAGTCGAACGCGCCGGTGGCCGAGGCCAGCGTCCGGTCGACGTTGTCCAGCGTCGTCTCGGCCGCAGCTCCCAGCGTGTCGAGGCGCCCGCTGAACCCGGCAATCTGTTCGGTGGCATCCGAAACAGTCTTGGTGATGTCGGAAAAATCGGTCAGCGCCTGGTCCAGCCCGCCCGAGGCATCGCTGAGATTGCTGAGGATATTCTGCACATAAGCCTGGTTTTCCGGCCCCGCGATCTGCTGAAATTTTTTCAGAAGCTCGGTTGCCTCGGAGATCAGGTCAGGCGCGTCCTCGACCAGCTGCTGCACGGTCGAGCGGCGCGAAGGGATGATGGGCGGCCCGTCGCCTTCTGCGGTCAGGGGCGCGGCGTCCGCCCGGCTGTTCGTCAAAGAAATATAGGCAACACCAGTGACACCTGAAGAGCTGAGCTGCGCCACGGTATCCTCACGCACAGGGGTCGTCGCGTCGATTTCAATCCCGACATAGACCTTGGACGGGTCGGGATCGTGAATCTTCACCTCGATCACCCGACCCACATTGATCCCGTTAAAAACGACGTCACCAGAGGAATCCAGCCCTGAGACATCCTCGAAGAGGATGCCGTAATAAGCATATTGCCGGTCCAGTTGAACGCTGGAGATCCAAACGGCAAAGACGAGGCTGCCAATGATGCCCAAAAGCGTGAAGGCGCCAATGAGGATGTAATTCGCACGGGTTTCCATCACTGCACCTTTTCGTCTTGGTCGGTTGCCAGGGCCGCCCGCGCGCGGGGACCGTGGAAATATTCGTGGACCCACGGATGATCCACTTTCATCAGTTCGGCCATGGTACCGACCGCCAGCACCTTTTTCTCGGCCAGCACGGCAATACGGTCGCAGATCGCGTGGAGCGAATCCAGATCATGCGTCACCAGAAACACCGTCAGCCCCAGCGTCGCCTGCAATTTGCGGATCAACGTGTCGAAGGCCGCGGCGCCGATCGGGTCAAGCCCTGCCGTCGGCTCGTCCAGAAAGACGATTTCGGGGTCGAGCGCGATGGCGCGGGCAAAGCCCGCGCGCTTGCGCATCCCGCCCGACAATTCGGAGGGGTACTTTGTCTGTGCAACCTCTTCCAGTCCGACCATGCGCACCTTGATCCCGGCCAATGTCTCGCGCAGGTCATCGGGCAGGTCCAGCTGCTCGCGCATTGGGGCCTCGACATTCTGGCGCACGGTCAGCGATGAAAAAAGCGCGCCGTCCTGAAACATCACGCCCCAGCGGCGGCGCAGCTGCTTGTAATGCTCGGGCGACGTGCCCGCAACGCTTTGACCGAACACCTCGATACTGCCTGCATCGGGTTTCAGCAGGCCGACGATCTGTTGCAGCAGCACCGACTTGCCGGTGCCCGAGCCGCCGACAATGCCGATGATCTCACCCCGGCGCACGTCGAGGTCCAGCCCTTCGTGGACGAGGTGACTGCCGAAAGCCTTCTTCAGCCCGCGCACCTTTATGATCGGCTCCGCGTCGCTCATCATATTCCTATCAGTGCAAAAACGACCGAGAAAATGGCGTCCGCCACGATCACCATGAAGATCGACAGCACCACCGAGGTCGATGTCAGCCGCCCTAGAGATTCCGCGTTGCCGCCCACCTTCAGCCCTTCATAGCACCCTATGATACCGATGATCATGGCAAAGAAAGGCGCCTTGATCATGCCGACCAGAAAGTGCCAGACATCCGTGTTGCTGACCAGCCGGGCCTGAAAGACCGCGGGCGAAACGCCCAGCTCGATCCAGGACATAATGGCGCCGCCCACCAGCCCCGACAGATCCGCAATCAGCCCCAGCACCGGCAGCATCAGCACCAGCGCCAGCACCCGCGGGACCACCAGAATATCGATCGGATCAAGGCCGAGCGTGCGCATCGCATCGACCTCCTCGCGCATCTTCATCGAACCGATGGCAGCGGTATAGGCCGACCCCGACCGCCCCGCGACGATTATTGCTGTCAGCAAAATCCCCAACTCGCGCAGCACCGAAATGGCGATGAGGTCGACGACAAACACCTCGGCCCCGAACTGGCGCAGCTGGACCGAGCCCTGAAAGGCCAGCACGACGCCGATGAGGAACGACATCAGCGCGACGATGGGAATGGCGTTCCAGCCCACCTCCTGCATGTGATGTACCAGCGACGTCAGCCTGAGGCGGCGTGGATGGATCACCATATTGCCCAGCGCCGCGATGACTTGTCCCAGAAAGCTGGTCAGCTCGATCCCGACCCGTGCGCTGGACGCCGTCTTGCGCCCCAATGCCTCGACCCGGTCGGTCAGCGAAAGGGGTTTGACGGCCCCGGTATCCTCCGGCGGCATGCTGGTCCGAACGACCTCGATCAGCTGGCTTTGCATGTCGTCGGCCCCGTGGATGGGCATCTGGGACGTGTCGCCGGTCATCCGCCTCTGCAGATCCACAACATACCACGCGCCCGCCGTATCCATGTGGCTCACCTGCGCGATATCGATGGCCTCGGCCTTCTGCTCCCGCGGCTCAAGCGTTGCAATCGTATCGATCAGCAGGCGTCCGGACAGGATCAACTGGCCATTTTCCAGCCGCACACTGGGGGGCGCGGCATCTGCGTCCTCAGCGCCGGGCTGCCGCTGAGGCGTATCCTTGTTCTGATCGGCCATCGCTCGTCTGCACTCCGTCCGCACTTGCCCGCGATTTTAGGCGGACGACCTTGATTGGCGTGGGCCAGCCCCAGGGCACCGGCCATACCGCGCGAGGATCCTACCCTCCACGGCGCAAAGCTGCCACCGGTCTTTCGGGCCCGCAAGTGCCCGCCAACGCCCGGCAATCTCGGGGATCAAGTATATGAAGCCGCCGCTGTTCCGATTGATGCAAATCAATGGCGCGCCCCGTTTTGCGATCCACACTTGCCCAAAGGTCATGAGAGGAAACGACATGGATATCGCAATGCGCAAGGCCGCCCTGCAGGCGCGGCGAACAGAGCTCACACAGCATCTGGAGGAAGTCGAACACACACTCGACGAAACTCCGACCAAGGATTGGGAGGATCGGTCCTCCGAGAGGCAGGGTGATGAAGTGCTGGAGGCGCTTGGCCAGGCGGAACTGGCCGAGGTCAGGCGGATCGACGCGGCCCTTGCACGGATTTCGGCCGGGACTTACGGAATTTGCCAAACCTGCGGCGACGACATCTCGCGTGCCCGGCTGGATTTGCTGCCCGCAACGCCCTTTTGCAAGACGTGTGCGACCTGACCTGCGCGGCTTTGCGATGGATCACCGGCGCACCGCTGGCGATTGGTCTTAGCCTAGAGGGCCGAAACGCCAATAACGTAAGGATGAAGGATCAAAAGCGCCGCGAACACGGCGACGCCGACCACAATTCGAAATGCAAGTTCTGCCCATGACGCGGCTCTTGTGAAAATTGGCGCTTGGGCAACCGCAGCGTTCAGCTCGGTCCAAGCGCCGTCGCCCATCTGGCGCCTCTTGCGGCGATTGATCAAGGCACGGCCCGCGATTGCAAAACCTGCCAGAACACCGAAAAGCAACACATGCGCCAGATCACCATTCGGCAGCAGATGCAGCCCGGCCCAGAGTGCGAGGGCAACAAGAACGGGATGGCGAAAGATCCGGACAATGCCCGGCCGCGCCGGATCAAACTCTGAGTTCCGCGCACCGCCAAAAGAAAACGGATTGGGCCGCCCAAGGCTGATCGCCACGATCAGACACGTGACGAGCATGCCAAGATGCACGGCGTGGCGGTGCCATGGCATCTGCGCCCAAAGCTGCAGATAAGGCGCGCGTCCCGCCGACCAGATCAGCAGCGCCAGCATCCCGAGCGAGAGGATCGAATAGGCCACGGTGAACCCTCGCGGCCCGATTCGGGCAGTGATCCGCGACTTGATGGCCGGGCGCACGGGGACCGAGTGTGTCAGGAAAAACACCCCAAAGACAAATGCGAACCCCGTCCATGTCATGGTTGCACCGGCGGCTTGGGCCGCAGCAAGGCAGGCCCGTAGGCCAAGGCAAAGCCGAGGAATGCCGCCAGCCACAGGATGCCCGCGACATAGCTCATCTCGGGCCAGACCGATGTGATGAGCCGCGCAACAACCGACCCGAAAACACAAAGGTAAATCGCAACCGTCGCTGCGTTTGCCGTCAATGCGCGCCCGGTATGGCCCAGCGTGGCCCGTGTCATGACCGCAAGGGTCATGGACCCGATCGCGCCTGCCATCCACAAATGTTGCGCACCGGCCGCGCCGGAGCCGCCCATGATCTGATCAAGTCCCAGCGCGATAGCCCCGAGGGGAATAAACGCATAGGCAGCATGCAACACCCAGACCAGCGGCTCGGCCAGGGTTCTGTGGCCCTGCCAGCGCAATTGCCGCGCCAGGTGCAAGACCCCCATGATGATCAAAGCCACCGCTGTCAGCTGCGCGAATGGCTGCGCGACCCAAAGCGCCAGGACCGCGATGCTGAAAAGAAGCACGGCCTTGTCGAAACGCTGCATCGGCGGCGCAGGGCGCGCCAGGCTTTCGGTCCGCGCCAGCCAGTTGCGGGTGAAGGACGGAATGATGCGCCCGCCGATCACGGCGATCATCATGATCCCGGTCGCCAGGCCCAAGCGCAACCCGGTGCCTTGCGCCGCGTAATCGCCACTGAGGGCCTCAATGTGAAACAGCCCGTTCGCCACCGTGAACACGGCCAGCAGCCCGAGCACCATGAGGTTGCGCCAATTCTTGCCCGCGACGATCTCGCGCAGGATCAACGCGCCCAGAACAAGCGGGAAGGCCAGATCGACCGCTGGCGCCACGGCCGGAGGCAAAGCCGCCGAGACTAGCACGACGGCCCGGCCCGCCAGCCACAAGCAAAAGAGCGCAGCCAGCCGCCAGCCGACCATAGGCAGGCGCCCGGTCCAATTCGGAACCGCAGTCAAGAGAAAGCCTGCGAGAACGGCGCCCAGATATCCGAACAGAAACTCGTGCGCGTGCCATGATACCGGATCGAAGCGTGAGGGCAGATCGACCATACCTGCCAGCGTGGCCAGCCAAAGGACCATGGCAAGCAGCGCCCAGACGGCGCCAAAGAGAAAGAAGGGGCGAAAGCCGAAACTGAAGAGCGCGGGCCCCTTCCATGCGCGCATCTGCTCTGCCGATGTCTTTGCCACTAGCGGCCTCCGATCTCCGTGCGCGCAGTCTTGAGGACTGTTCCATCCTCAGAGCAAGTCAGGCGCACTTTCTTGTTTTCGTGATAGAATGTCAGCCGAATGCGGCCTGCATCCTCGTCCACGCCGGTCTCGAACCTGCTGGTGATGTCGCCGCTGCGCATCTTGGCCCGAACGTCCTCGGGGCTTAGGCCCAGAAGGCCGGCCAGATCAGCGGCGTCGATCACCGGCTGGCCATCTTTCATCTCGACCTTCATGACGCCCGGCTCTCTTCTGCGGCTGTTCCGTCGGCCTTGTCCATCAGGCGCCGGATATGCCGGGCAAAATACCACGCCGCAGGCACGCCGATCACGCCGCCCAGCGCAAGGGACCACGCCGTCGATGCGATGGGCCCGCCAATCCAGCTAAAGATCAGCGAGGCGAAAAAGACGTTGACCGCCGCGGCGCCCGCCGCGAACGGATAAAGAACCAACGCAAGCTTGCGCGTGGACCATCCCTCCCGCTGCGCCGCGCCTTCGGTCATCGCCGCGCCACCAGCCGTTGTACCAGAACCATCGCGGCAATCAGGCCCACACACGCCACCGCATACCAAAACTCGGCCGTTGCCGATTGGGCCTGCGGGATGGGGCGATCGAAACCTTCCGCAGAGGCGGATGTGGCGAGGGCGATGGCAATGAAAGCGCCTAGAATACGCATCTTAATTCTCCTGTGTGAGTGTGCGGTAAATGTCGGGTAGCGCGCGGGTCAGGCGCGCGGGGTTCGGCAGCAGGGTAAATCCGCCGCGGCCAAAGATACGGGCGAACCAGTCCTGCCCGTCCTCGTCGATAACGATGCCATGCAGACTTTCGCCTGCGGCTCTCGCCTCGCGAACGGCCATATGACTGTCCTCGATCCCGTGCTGGCCTTCGTAGTGATCCAGATCATTTGGCTTGCCGTCCGTCAAGACGATCAGCAACTTGCGCGCGCTCGGCTCTTCGGCCAGCTGTGCGCTGACATGGCGGATCGCGGCGCCAAGGCGGGTATAATGGCCGGGTTTGAGCGCTCCGATATTCGCGGTGATCTCGCCGGACATGGGCGTATCGAAGTCCTTGCAGCGGGTCAGGAACACGCGGTCGCGCCGCAGCGAGGAAAAGCCCCAGATGCCCAGCCGGTCTCCGGCGGCGTCGATACCGCCAGCCAGCGCGGCCATCGCTTCGCGCGCCACCTCGATCACCGATGTGTCGCCAATGGCGGCCTCGGTCGAGCGCGAGGTGTCGATCAGGAACGCGACCGACAGATCACGCTCGGTCTGACGCGCGGATTGCCAGATCCGGTCCGACCCGCGCCCCGTCGCCTTCAGATCGGCGCGCGCAGTCAGCAGCGCGTCGAGGTCCAGCTCGGAGCCGTCCACCTGGCGCGGTTGCAGGATGCGGCGCGGGCGCAGCGCATCGAACTGGCGCCGCACTTCGCGCATCCGGCGCTCGTCAGGTTGAAAACGCGTATCGCCGGGCTGCGCGGGCGCGTCCAGAACGCGGCAATGCGCGTCCATGTAGCTGCGGCTGCGGTGGTTCCACTCGGGGTAGGTGTGAATGCCCGCCAGCGCCTCGTGATCGGCATCGGCGGGCGACAGGTCCAGATGCAGACGCAGGCGCGTTGCGGCCTTGCGGTCCTGCTTGGACAGGACGATCTCGTCCTGATCATCCGCCGCCTTCTGAGCATTCTCATCATCGTCGTCATCGACGCTGCGGTTGATGTTCATCGATTCGACCCAGGACAGGATCGACTCGAACCGGTGCATGATAAAGCTGTCTTTGCGGTTTTGCTGCTCCTGATCCTTGCGCAAACCCAGCTTGCGGTTGGTCAGGGCGGCGTTCGGCGGCGGTGCGGCCGGATCGGCCTGCTCGTCCCCTGCAGCCGCGCCCTGCCCCGGCGCGGCAAAGCGCAGCCAGATGGGAACAGGTGCCGTGGGCATATAGCCGCGCGGCGCTGGCGCGCTGGCCAGAACGGGCGCGCCACCACACAGCTGATCGCGGATGGCAGCTTCCATTGCCGCCTCCTGCGCGGGGCGCAGGAGATCGGGGCGCGCCGCGACGCAATGCCGTGCCATCTGCGCGTAGGGCTGCCGCAATCCGGGGCAGGCGGCATAGGCCGCATCTGACGCGGCGGCGTTGGCGCGGATCTGGGCGCAATCCTGCGCCGGGCCTTCGCCCGACAGATCAAGCCGGGACACATCCATCAGCGCTGCCAGCGCCGTCAGCCAGAAATAGGCGGCACGGTTCAGCGCCGCATCTGGAAAAGCGGCAATGAAGGGCGGCAGCGACAGCCGCTCGCCATCATATGCGGCGACCCATTCACGATCTTGATCCGCGCCCAGCTTGCGGCGCAGGGGCTGGCGATGCTTTACCACCGTCGCCGCTGCCTCATTCAGCTCGGTGCCCGGCGCGCCGCCGAGCGAGCGAAAGAGCACCGCCAGGCTTGGCCGGACCGAGGCCAGCGTGACGCTCGCCTCGGGAAAGGTGACACCGGCGCCGATTCCGTTGGCCATGTCGTGCCACAGATTGCCAACGGTCTCTTCCGGCTCCATCAGATCAAGAAGGTGCATGGGATCTATCCGTATATGGTCGAGACAAGGTCGCGCAGCGCCTGCTGCGTGTCAGACTCATCACTCAGCGGTTCGATCACGGCAGCCTCCAGCGCCTGATCGACGCCCATGCCGGATGCCATCAAGGTCGCGGCATAGATCAGAAGACGGGTCGATACGCCCTCTTCCAGATCCATGCCCGAGAGGCGCCGGATATGGCCCGCCAAGCGCACCAGAGGCGCAACGCGGCCCGGCTCCAGCCCGCTTTCAGCGGCGACGACGGCGATCTCGGTCTCGGCCTGGGGGAAGTCGAAGCTGATCGACAGGAACCGCTGGCGCGTCGACGGTTTCAGCCGTTTCAGCACGTTCTGGTAGCCGGGATTATAGCTGGCCACCAGCATGAAGCCCTTGGGCGCGACCAGCTCTTCGCCGGTGCGGTCGATCATCAGGGTGCGGCGCGTGTCGGTCAGCGGGTGCAGCACCACGGTGACGTCCTTGCGCGCCTCGACCACTTCGTCGAGATAGCAGATGCCGCCCTCGCGTACCGCGCAGGTCAGCGGGCCGTCGACCCAGACCGTCTCGCCGCCCTTGAGCAGGTAGCGCCCGATCAGGTCGGCCGCCGACAGATCGTCATGGCAGGCGACGGTGTAGAGAGACTTGCCCATCTTGGCGGCCATATGCTCGACAAAGCGGGTTTTGCCGCAGCCGGTAGGCCCCTTCAAAAGAAGGGGCAAACCGTTTTCATAAGCTGTCTCGAAGAGGTCGCATTCGCGGCCCGTCGCCTTGTAGAAAGGCAGCTTTGGTGTGGTTGCGATATTCATGGGTTACTCTCCAGGAACTGGGTTGGCGGGACCGGGCTCGATGATCTCGCGTTTGCGCACCACCAACATCGAGTAGATGTAGAGGAGTGCACCGATCACGACCGCGGCCCCCGCGCCGAAGCGCATCATGTAGAAGATGGCCAGATCGTCCTGCACCGTCATGTAGTAGTCACCGATGACGCGCTGCATATGCGTCTGGATGGTGCCTGCGAAGGTCAGCACGAAGGTCATGAACGCCATGCCGCCTGTCATCAGCCAGAAGGAGGCCATGTTGAGCACCTGGTTGTAAGGCGCGCGGTTCTTCAGCATCGGGAAGGCATAGGTGAACATCGCAAGGTTGAGGGCCACGTAAGCGCCGTAGAACGACAGGTGCCCGTGGGCTGCGGTGATCTGCGTGCCGTGGCTGTAGAAGTTCACCCCGTGCAGCGTGTGCAGGAAGCCCCAGACACCCGCGCCGAAGAAGGCGACGGTGGAGGATCCGAGCGACCACAGGAGCGCCGCCTTGTTCGGGTGGTTCTTGCGGCCCTTCCAGACCATGACAAAGGCGAATGTCATCATCAGGAAGAAGGGGATCACCTCGAAGGTAGAGAAGATGCTGCCAACCCACTGCCAGTAACCCGGCAGACCGATCCAGTAGAAGTGGTGGCCAGTACCGAGGATGCCGCTGAAAAGCGCGGTGGCGACGATGACATAAAGCCACTTCTCCACCACTTCGCGGTCAACGCCCGTCAGCTTGAGCAAGAGGAACGCGAGGATCGACGCCATGACCAGCTCCCAGGTCGCTTCGACCCAGAGATGGACGACGAACCACCAGTACATCTTGTCTAGGCTGAGGTTGTCGGGGTTGATGAAGGCAAAGATCCAAAGCAGCGACAAAAGCCACAGACCCATGAGCAGCACGTTGGTGATCGCCGTCTTCTTGCCCGCCAGCACCGTCATCGAGATGTTGAAGAGGAAGATCAGGGCCGCGACGAGGATGCCGAACTTGACCCAGAGCGGTTGCTCGAGAAATTCGCGTCCGCCATGGATGCCGACAAGATAGCTGCCCACCGCGCCCAGCGTGCCGACCAGAAGGATGATCAGCTGAACATAGGCCAGCATGGGCGAGTAGATCTCGCGCTCGCTCTCCTCGGGGATGAGGAAATAGGCCGCGCCGAAAAAGCCCAGCAGCAGCCAGACGATAAGGGCGTTCGTGTGGATCATGCGGATCACGTTGAACGGCAGGATCTCGGACAGGAAGTTGGGCGAGACATAAATCCACCCGGCGACAAGCCCGCCGGTGACCTGGATGCCAAAGAGGGCGATGGCTGCCAGGAAGTACCAGTAGGCGACTTTTTGAGATTGATATTTCATTGGGGTATCCTTTCCTGCGCCTTAGCCGGCGTCGTTGGGCGGCCAGCCCTGCGTGTCAGTCTGATCGGCCCAGCGCAGAAACTCGGCCAGCCCGCGGATCTCTTCGTCAGTGAAGATGTATTCGGGCATCTGGCGGCGCCCTTCGATGCCGCTGGGCTGCGCCTCGATCCAGCCCTTGAGCGTCTCGAAAGCGCCCTCGGGATCATCCATCACGCCCCAACGTGTCATTACGTTGCCGACTTCGGGCGCGAAATACGCGCCTTCGCCGTGCAGGCTGTGACAGTTGATGCAGGATTCGCGCTCCCAGACATGCTTGCCGCGAATGACGTCTTCGGACAGCTCCATGCCTGCGGTCGAGACCTCGACCACGTATTTATGTGAATGGACGGTCATCGCTATGAAAACCACGACAAAAAATATCGAGCCTCCATAAAAGATGTTTCGCGCCCGCGATTTGGTCAGAATTTCGGCCATGCTGCGGCTCCTTGGATTCGGGATACTCCCAGTCCTAGACGCAGTTCCCGTCCAAGAGTTTGCGCTGGAACAAAGTTTGGCGCAGTCGGGCGTCTAATCTGTCTCGATGGAGGGCTGCACCATGCCGAAACCGAGACTGGATGATCCGGATTTGCCGCTTGCGGATATGATGCGGCTCTGGCCGCAAACCGTGCCCGTGTTCATCCGGCACGGCATGCTGTGCGTCGGGTGCCTGATCGGGCCGTTTCATACAATTGTCGATGCCTGCGCCGAATACGATCTGGACGAAGCGAGCTTTCTGTCGGAGCTGCAGGACGCGATATCGGACTGATGCGGGCGGGCTAGCCCTGGCTCAGCACGACCAGCGCATGGGGGTCGGTCACGGTGATCCGCTTGCGTTTGCTTGCGACCAGGCCACGTTTTTCCCAGGCGCTTAGCAAGCGACTGACAGTGTGCAGCGTGGTGGCCGTCAATTCGGACAGATCCTGCCGCGTGATGGGAAAATCAATCTCGATCCCGCCAGGCACCTTGCGGCCAGTCTGACTGATCAGACGCAAAATGGCATTGGCCACGCGCTGCTCGACCTGCTGCGTTGCCAATTCGACAATACGGGTATTCATCTCGCCCACCCGGTGGCCCAGCGTCTTGTAGGTTTCGGTGGCAAAGCCGTCATAATCCTGAATGAAGCTATCCCACAGGCGCATCGGCCAGCTGAGCACGATCGATTCGGTCGCCGTGATCGCAGTCGCGGGATAGGTCACGCGGCCAAGAACCTTGGCCATTCCCAAAAGCTGCCCCGCAGGAATATGCAAGGCTGTGACCTGCTCGCCCGTCGGTGTGATCCGCACCACGCGCACATAGCCATCCAGCAGCATGAAAAATCGGTCGGCCGGCGCCCCTTCATCAAAGATCGAAACGCCCGCGTTATACCGGCGCGACGTTGCCTGATCGAGAATCGCGCGAATCTGTTGCCGATCCAGCCGCGAGAAGGGCGGCAGGTGCGTCAACAGGCTCTCATCCAACCGGGAAAGCACTTTATTCTGGGGCGTCGCGTCCATGCGCCCCTCATGCCACAGATTCCGCAGGTGACGCCACATCGAAACGCGGATTGGTGCCGGCGCGGTTTTGCACAACGTCGCGAAACTTTGCGCCAGCGCAAAAACTGATTGGCGAAACTTGCGTAGACACCGGGTCAGAAGACAACGCGATCAGAAAGGAAATCACATGATCCGCACGCTCCTCACATCCGCCGCCCTCGTCGCCATGATTGGCGGCCCCGCGCTGGCCGAGACTTTCGAAGTCAAGATGCTCAACAAGGGTTCTGACGGCGATCGCATGGTGTTCGAGCCCGCCTTCGTCCAGGCCCAGCCGGGCGATACGATCCGGTTCCTGGCCACGGACAAAGGCCATAACGCCGAGGTCAACGAAGACATGATCCCCGACGGCGCCGAGCCCTTCGCAGGCAAGATCAACGAGGAAATCGAAGTCACACTGGACGTTGAAGGCGTCTATGGCGTGATCTGCAAACCGCATTACGCGATGGGCATGGTGATGACGATCGCAGTGGGCGATGTCGATGCGCCCGAAGACTTCTTTGAGGGGCGCATCCCGCGCAAAGCCCAGGAACGCTTCGAAGCTCAACTCGAAAATCTTTGATTACCTACCGGCGCGCGGGCCACGCGGCCCCGCGCCACCAGCCACTCCAAAGGAGAAAGCTATGACCAAATTCATTAATCCGGGCCTCATGAAGACCAGCCGCCGCAACGTATTGCGCGGCAGCGTTCTGGCAGGTGCCGCCGCCATGACCGGCGCCGGTGCATTGGCGGCTCCGCGCCGCCAGAAACTGCACAAGGCAGACGCTGCATCGGCCAAGATCTACAAGGCAGCAGCCGAGCAGAAGGCAGAAAGCACTGCCAAGCCGGCCGACCTTTCGGGCTATACCCGCGTCAAGCAGGAGCTTGTCGCACCTCCCTTTGCGCCCGAGCATGAGCAAGTGGCGACAGGCGGCCCCAAGATCGTCGAAGTCGAGCTGGTCACAACCGAACGCATGATGATCGTCGACGAGGATACCGGCGCCTCCATCTGGGCGCTGACCTATAACGGCTCGGTCCCCGGTCCGCTGATCATCGTCCACGAAGGCGACATCGTCGAAATGACGATCCGCAACCCCGTGGACAGCGCGATGGAGCACAACGTCGACTTTCACGCATCGACCGGCGCATTGGGTGGCGGTGGCCTGACCCACGTCTATCCCGGCGAAGAGGCCGTGCTGCGCTGGAAGGCGACCAAGCCGGGCTGCTTCACCTATCACTGCGCCCCTGGCGGTGCGATGATCCCCTATCACGTCTGCCACGGCATGAACGGCGCCGTCATGGTGCTGCCGCGGGACGGGCTGAAGGACAAGGATGGCAATCAGCTAAAATACGACAAGATCGCTTATATGGGCGAGCAGGACTACTATCTGCCCAAAGACGAAAACGGCGATTTCAAATTCTATGACACCGCCGGCGACGATTACGCGGACAGCCTTGAGGCGATGGCGACGCTGACCCCAACGCACCAGGTGTTCAACGGAGCCGTTGGCGCCCTGACCGGCCAAGGCGCGCTGAAGTTCAACGTGGGCGAGACCGTGCTGATGGTGCACAACTCTTGCAACGTGGACAGCCGTCCGCACCTTATCGGCGGTCATGGCGACTATGTCTGGGAAACCTCCTTCGACGTCGCGCCGCTGACCTCGATGGAGACATGGTTCGTGCGTGGCGGAAGCGCGGCGGCGGCGATGTATACCTTCGAGCAGCCGGGCGTCTATGCCTACGTCAACCACAACCTGATCATCGCCGCACTCAAGGGTGCAACCGCGCATTTCGTGGTCGAGGGTGAGTGGGACAACAACCTGATGGAACAGGTCGTCGCACCGCGCCCCTTCGAAGCCTGATCAACCTCTGGAAAGGTAACACATCATGTCCGCCGTCAAGAGCCTGGGAAATGCCAAGACGCCTCTTCGTCTGGTGCTCATCGGCCTCTTGGCGGCGGCTACCCTCGGGGGCGTGCTAAGCCAGCGCGCCCCCGATCCCTCAATCATGCCCAGCATGGCAGAGCGTCCCGTCACCCTGCCAAACGGCAACGCAATCTACGTGCAACGCCATGAGGTTTCGGTCGCCGAGTGGAACACCTGCAATGCCGATGGGGCCTGCACGTTGAAATTGCGGGTCCGGCCCGATCAGGATGCCGCGCTGACCCCTGCGACTGGCCTCAGCTATGTTGACGTTCAGGAATACCTCACCTGGATCAACGCGAAATCGGGCCACAGTTTTCGTCTGCCCACCGCCTCGGAGTGGGAGCACATGGCCGCGTCGGTCCTCAATCACGGGGCCGAGCCGCTCTTTACCGATCCGTCCCTGACTTGGGCGTCCACCTACCTCGTCGAGGGCATCACGCCGCGCGCCCTGAAACCGCAGGGCAGCTTTTCCACCTCGCCCGAAGGCATCGCCGATCTCGACGGCAGTGTCTGGGAATGGACCCAGGACTGCTACGCTGGCGTGTCGGAAGGCGTCGACCCGGCCCGCTGCCCGGCCTTCTTTGTCGGAGGAGAGCATGTCGCGGCCATGTCCTACCTGATCCGCGACCCTGCCCGCGGTGGCTGCGCCGTCGGGTCGCCCCCGGCACATCTTGGAATGCGCCTCGTCAGCGACGAAGCCGTTTGAGCGTCGCAGGCAGCGTTTCAATGCGCGCCTTGGCAAACCAAAGCATCTGACGCATCGGGATAACCCGATCGAACTGGCGCGCCAGATGCCATGAAGCAGCCTCGATGCCTTCATTCGTCCGCCTTGCGATCGAACCCGCGATCTGCGCGGCCGCCAAGCGGTTCGACATCGACAAGCCACCGCTTGCATTGCACCATGACAGAAAATGTCGCACGGCATCCCGGCCTGCTCGCAGGTCGGTCCACAGCTGCTGCATCGTTCCTGAATCCGCACAACTGAAAAAGCCATGCGTCATGCCAAGCACACCCCTTCAGTCTTACATGATTTGCACCGCCCCGCGCAGTGGAAGCACTCTGCTATGCCGTTTGCTTGCGGCAACAAAAATCGCGGGCAATCCCGACTCGCACTTTCACTCGCCATCGCTTGACGATTGGCTGGATGACTACGGCCTGAAGCGGGCCGATTACGCTGATACGGAAGACTGCCTTCGCGCTCTAATCAACAGCGCCATCGCGCGAGGCAAAGGCGGCACGGATATCTTCGGCTTGCGGTTGCAGCGCCCCAGCTTTGACTACGTCATGCAGCAACTGGGACGACTCTTGCCCGGCCAGATGCGTGACGCGCGCCGCATCGAACAAGCCTTTGGCGCGACTTTGTACATTCACCTGACACGCTCCGACCGCTTGGGCCAGGCAATCTCGTATGTGCGGGCCGAACAGACGGGCCTTTGGCATCGCAATGCCGATGGCACAGAGCTGGAACGCCTCGCCCCTGCGCAGGACGCGCGGTACGACGCGGCCGCCATCAGGGGACAAATGGCTGCGCTCACTGCTCTGGACGCAGCTTGGGAGCGATGGTTCGAGCGCGAAGGAATAAGGCCTTTGCGTCTTACATATGACGCCCTTTCCGAACAACCTCAACGGATCCTCGCCGAGGTGCTTGCTGCGCTGTACCTTGATCC
Source organism: Roseovarius nanhaiticus (assembly GCF_900156535.1). Taxonomy (NCBI): domain Bacteria; kingdom Pseudomonadati; phylum Pseudomonadota; class Alphaproteobacteria; order Rhodobacterales; family Roseobacteraceae; genus Roseovarius; species Roseovarius nanhaiticus. The sequence goes on from NZ_FTNV01000002.1 coordinate 165,648, forward strand.
AGGCCACGCCCGGTCCGTCGAACCGCCGACGGCAAAGCTTGCTGATGATGTGAGCCGCGCATGGCGTGATCGGTTCGAAAGCGAGAGTTGATCAAAGCCTATGCTGGCTGCCGGCGCGTTTTAGGCAGCCAGAAAGGCTCCCGCCTTTAAAGCGCTCGAGATGCTGAGAGATGATCGGCGGATCAGGCATTGCTGAAAAAATCCGCAACCGCCCGCTTACAGATATCCTCTCGCGGCGGCCCCGCGCAACGCACTCGGCAAAGCGCGAAATGCGCCGCTTCAGGTGATCATCTCCAGCCGCTCTTTGCTCAGATCACCCGGAACAATCGTAATCGGGATCGGCAGGCTCCCCGCGCTGCGGCTGAGCTGACTGACCAGCGGGCCCGGCCCTTTGCCATCCGCCGACGCGCCCAGCACCAGAACACCCACCTCGGGATCCTCGGATATCTGCGCGATAATTTCGGCCACAGGCTCGCCTTCGCGGATAATCAACTCGGGGTTCACCCCTTGCTTGTCGCGCATCCATTTGGCGAACACCTCGAAATGCGCCTCGATGCGCTCGCGCTGCTCTTCGCGCATGATGTCGCCAACGCCGATCCAATGGTTGAATTCTTCGGGCGGGATGACTGACAGAACCTTGACGCCGCCTTGGGTATGCGCCGCCCGCATCGCGGCAAAACGCATGGCATTCAGGCATTCGCGGCTGTCGTCGAGGACGACCATGAACTTGCGCATTCTACTCTCCAGATGGGGCCGGGCGATCATGCCACCGGCCCCGCCCTGGTGCAAGATCAGGCGATCAGGCCGCGCCCGCGGAGCAGCGCCTCCGGCCCGGGCATCTTGCCCCGGAATGCCAGATAAAGCGTTTCCCCATCGGCAGATCCGCCGCGCGAGAGGATGTTGTTTTCCAGCGATTGCGCCCGTTCAACATCGAAGGCGCCTCCGGCCTCGGTGAACGACTGAAAGGCGTCAGCGTCCATCACCTCGGACCACATGTAGCTGTAATATCCCGAACTGTAGCCGTCCCCGGCAAAGACATGCGCGAATTGCGGTGTCGCGTGGCGCATGGTGATCGCGTCCGGCATGCCCAGCTCGGCCAGCACTTCGGTCTGCCGCGCCATCGCGTACTTGGGCGCCGCGCCCTCGTGAAACGCCAGATCGACAAGGGCTGAGGCGACGTATTCGACTGTCTGAAACCCCATGTCATAGGTCGCGGCATCCAGCACCTTTTGCAGTAGATCCCGCGGCATCGGCGCGCCCGTCTCGGCATGGGTGGCAAACTCGCCCAGCACTTCGGGCACTTCCAGCCAGTGCTCATAGAGCTGGCTGGGCAACTCCACAAAATCGCGCGCGACGGAGGTGCCGCTGACGCTCTCGTAGGTCACGTCTGACAGCATCTGGTGCAGCGCATGACCGAACTCGTGAAAAAGCGTGCGTGCGTCATCGTAGCTGAGCAGCGCGGGATCGCCCTTGGCGAAGTTGCAGACGTTGATCACGACCGGGCCCTGCCGCTCAGGGAATTTTGCCTGTCCGCGCATGGCGCTGCACCACGCGCCCGAGCGTTTGGAGCCGCGCGCGAAATAGTCGCCGATGAAGACCGCCACATGCGCGCCGTTCCGCGTCACCTCCCACGCCCGGCAATCGGGGTGATAGAGCGGCACATCGACCGGCTTGAACTCCAGCCCGAAAAGGCGATGCGCGCAGGCAAAGGCCGCTTCGATCATGCGGTCGAGTTGCAGATATGGCTTCAGCTCGGCCTCATCCAGATCATGCTCGGCCTGCCGCCGCTTTTCCGAATAGTAACGCCAATCCCACGGCGCCAGATCGGCGTTGATGCCGTCCTCATGCATCATCGCGGTCAGCACCTCGGCATCGCGCAGCGCCTGCGCCTTGGCGGGCTCCCAGACCTGCATCAGCAAATCACGCGCGGCGGCAGGCGTGCCTGCCATCTCGGTCTCCAGCTTGAAGGCGGCGAAACTGTCATAGCCGAGGAGCCTCGCACGCTCCTCGCGCAGGGCCAGCGTCTCGTTCGCGATCTCGCGATTATCCGTCTCGCCGCCGCTCGCACCGCGTGCGCTCCAAGCGGCAAAGGCCCGCTCGCGCAGATCGCGGCGGGGCGAGAATTGCAGGAAGGGCACGATCAGCGAGCGCGACAGGGTGATGATAGGCGCTTCCAGCCCCTTTTCCTTGCCCGCATCGCGCGCGCTGCGCTTCAGGAACTCCGGCAGGCCGGTCAGCGCGTCCTCGTCCAACTCCATGTGCCAGCCCGCCTCATCGGCCAGCAGGTTCTGGGTGAACTGCGTCCCCAGCTCCGCAAGCCGCGCCATGATGGCCTGCATCCGCGCCTCCTCGGCCCCGGTCAGCGCCGCGCCGCGCCGGCGAAAGCCGCGATGCGTCAGCATCAGGACGCGCGCCTGCTCATCCGTCAGGTCCAGCCCATCCCGCGCCTCCCACAGCGCCTCGATCCGCGCGAAAAGCGGCTTTTGCGCATAGATCCACGACGAATAGGCCGCCAGCTTGGGCGCGAAATCGCGCTGGAGCGCCTGACGCGCGGGATTACTGTCGGCGCCTGCGACGGTGTAGAAAACGCTCAGCACCTGGTTCAGCGCCTTGCCCGATGCTTCAAGCGCCTCGACCGTGTTGGCAAAACTCGGCGTTTCGGGGTTCTCGGAAATCGCCATTATTTCCGCCCGCGCCAGCGTCAGCGCCGTTTCCAGCGCGGGGGCGAAATCGGCATCCTCGATCCGGTCGAACGGGGCGATCGTGTAGGGCGTGTCCCAGTGGCCCAGAAGCGGGTTCGTCATGTGTCCTCCTTGGCGCCGCAAACCGCGCAATCGCGGCGGCGCTCCGTCTTGATCCGGCGCGCGTCCGAATAGAGCGCGTCGTAGATGAAAAGAGTTCCGCGCAGCGGCGCGCCCGCTCCGGTGATCAGCTTGACCGCCTCGCCCGCCATCATCGAACCGATGACGCCGGGCAGCGGCCCAATCACGCCCGCCTCGGCGCAGGACGGCGCAAGGCCCGCGGCGGGCACTTCGGGAAAGACGCAGGCATAGCAGGGCGCGCCCTCGGCCGGATCAAAGACGCTCAGCTGCCCTTCCCACTGCGTCAGCGCACCCGAAATCAGCGGCTTGCCCGCGGCAACGGCCATGCGGTTGACCAGATGGCGCGTCTCGGAATTGTCACAACCATCCAGCACCATGTCATAATCCGCGATCAGATCGGCGGAGATCTCTTCTGTCAGGCGGCGCTCGTAGGGGCGCACCGTGACATGCGGATTGAGTGCGCGCAGCGCTTCGGCGGCGGAATGCACCTTGGGCATGCCGATGTCGCGGTCACGGTGGATAACCTGACGTTGCAGGTTGGACAGATCGACGACATCGTCGTCGATCACCCCGATCGTGCCGACACCGGCGGCGGCCAGATAGGTCAGCGCCGGCGCACCCAATCCGCCCGCGCCGATGACCAGAACGCGCGCGTCCTTCAGCGCGCGCTGCCCCGGCCCGCCGACCTCGCGCAGGACGATGTGGCGCGCGTAGCGTTCCAGCTCGACATCCGAAAACGCGCCGCTTTGCTCTGGCGCGTCCCGCGCCTCGGCGGCCTCGGCGCGCCCGCGCACCCGGCGCAGACCCGCACGATAGGCAAGGATCAGCGCCGCCAGCCCGCCCAGCAGCAGCCACGGCGCCGCGCTCTCACCCGTCGCCACGCGCAGAGGGCTGCCCGCGGGCAATACCAGATGCAGCAGCACCACACCGACCCAGAGCATGCCGATCATGGTCCAGCGCATTTGCCGCGGCGTTCCCAGAACGGCCCCGAGGCCCCAGAGAGCGCCCCCCAATATCAAAACGAAAAGCATCAGCTGCGTCCCGTCGAGCCGAACCCGCCAACGCCGCGCGCCGTTTCGTCCAACGCGTCGGCTATTGAAAAGGACGCAAAGACGACTGGCGCAACCACCATCTGCGCGATCCGCGCGCCGTGCGTAACCTCGAAAGGCGCGTCCCCGAGATTGATCAAAACAACGCCCAAAGGTCCGCGATAGTCGCTGTCGATCGTGCCGGGCGCATTCGCCACGGTCACCCCATGCCTCAGCGCCAAGCCCGAGCGCGGCCTGATCTGCACCTCATAGCCTTCGGGAATCGCCATCCTCAGACCAGTCGGGACCAGCGATCGTTCGCCTGGCGCCAACGACAACGCACCCCCGCCCTCGCCGAAATTGGCGCGCAGATCCGCGCCCGCCGCGCCCGCGCTCGCATAGGCGGGCAAACCGACCTCACGGTCAGCGGCCTCGTCCCAGCTCAGCGTTATCATCACCATCCCGCTGACCTTTCATTGTTCCAAAAATACTCAAGTCGCGCGGCCCGCCCGTGCGCGCCGCGGTCCAGAGCATAGCGCCGCACCCACGGATGTCACATCGGGATCAGCGCCCAATAGTCGAGATCGAGCAGAACCTCCGGCAAATAGCGCCCATCCCCGTCCCGGAGCGCGCCCGCCGCGCCACCTTTGGTCGCAACAAGGCGCAAGCGCAGCGCACCGATGCCCGGCACGGGCGTCTCGGCGCGGTCCAGCACTTCGCTCCAGGCGCGAACGGTGTCGCCCGCCGCGCAGGGGTTGGCATGCGCGCCGCCGTTCAGACCGACGATGATCTGCGCATTTGCCAGCCCGTTGAAGCTGAGCGCGCGCGCCATCGAGATGACATGGCCGCCGTAGATCAGGCGCCCTCCCTCGCGCGCCGTGCTGTCGAAATGCACCTTGGCCGTGTTCTGCCACAGGCGCGTGGCCAGCATATGCTCGGCCTCCTCGATGGTGACGCCGTCGACATGATCGATGACCTCGCCCACCGCATAATCGCCCCAGCGATGCGGCTCGCCCGCAAGCGCAAAGTCATAGGAGCTGAAATCCAGTCCTTCGGGGATGACCAACTGGTCCGGCGTCAAGGCGGACGCAAGCTTGGGGATGACCGTTTCGGGCGCGGGGGCCTCTACGTCGCGTTTGCGCACCATGACCCAGCGCACATATTCCAGCACCGCCTCACCGTGCTGGTTGGTCCCGCGCGTGCGCACCCAGACGACGCCGGATTTACCGTTCGAATTCTGTTTGAGGCCGATCACTTCCGATGTCGATCGCAGCGTGTCCCCCGGCCAGACGGGCGCCAGCCAGCGGCCCTCGGCATAGCCCAGATTGGCCAGCGCGTTTAGCGAAATATCCGGCACCGTCTTGCCGAAGACCGTGTGGAAGGCGATCAGATCATCCAAAGGCGACGATGCCAGCCCGCAGGACTGCGCGAAGGCATCCGACGAATAAAGAGCGTGCCGCGCGGGATAGAGCGCGTGGTAAAGCGCCCGCTCGCCCGCCCCGACGGTGCGCGGCACCGCATGCGCGATCACCTCGCCAACGGTATAATCCTCAAAGAAGCGGCCCGGATTGGTCTTGCTCATTGCTCGCCCAGCTTGACGTCCGGCGTATAGACGCCGGGTGCATCTTTGATCACAGCCTGGCCGCAGCGCATCACGCCATTGGCCTCGTCATAGGCATAGGTGGGCGTGCCGTATAGCTCCCATCCCTTGTTCAGGGCCTCGGTCACCTTGTGGCAGAATGCCGATGTGTCGTCGGCGCTCAGAAAGCGGTAAAGTTGCATGTCGTCCTCGTCATCAAGATCCGAAGGTCAGCCGAAGGCTGGATACCCCAAGGCATAGTGGATGGCCACGATCACCGCGTAGACCACCAGTGTGGCCGCGATGGCGATGAATTCCTTCTTCATCGGCTTGGCCGGCGGCGGTGTCCAATCGGGCTCGGCCCGGTTGATCACAATAACCTCGGCCACGGCCCAGGCCAGCAGCCCGCCGAAGAGGACGAAGGACGCCGTGTCGCCATTGACCAGCAGATGCGCCAGCGCCCAGACCTTGACCGCGCCCAGCATCGGGTGGCGCATCTTGCGCGCCAGCGCGGTTTTCGCGCCCGACACGGCAAAGAGATAGACGGACAGCAGCATCAGCAGGTTATTGATGCCCACGGTGGCGGGATGGCGGCCCCAGAAGAATGCGCCATCGGCCATGCGATAGCCGATCACCATCAAAATAACGCCGCCCAGAAGGATCAGCGTGATCGGCCCGCGGCCCTTGGCACCCATGCGCGCCCGAACGTCCGGCGCCAGCCGCTTGAAGAAATGCCCGCCGCTCCATAGCGCAAGACCGAGTATCAGAATCGCGAAGCCCATCATGTCGTCTCCAGTTCGGCCAGAAGTTGCGCTTTGGCCAATATGCGCCGCGCGGCCACGACGTGCAAATTCTCCACGATCGTCCCGTCCACGACGGCCACGCCCTCGCCCGAGGCCTGACTGGCCTCATGCGCGGCGATCTGGCGCTGGGCCAGGTCGATTTCGGAGCTGGTGGGCGCAAAGGCGCGGTTTGCGCCCTCGATCTGCGCGGGGTGGATCAGCGTCTTGCCATCGAACCCCAAATCGCGCCCCTGCTCGCATTCCGCGGCCAACCCCTCGCCATCGCGAAAACGGTTATAGACACCATCGATGGCAATGATGCGCGCCGCGCGCGCCGCCATCACGATGCTTTGCAGCGCCAACATCAAGGGCAGGCGATCAGGGCGCGTGCGACTGCCCAGATCCTTGGTCAGATCGTTGGTGCCCGTGACCAGCGCCGCGACCCGCCCATGCGAGGCGATGTCGCGCGCGTTGAACACGCTGACAGGGGTTTCCATCATCACCCAGATCGGCATGTCGTCCCCGATCAGGTCGACAAGGTTGTCAACGTCCGAACGGGTATTGACCTTGGGCAGGAGGATCGCATCAGCGCCCGCATCCTTCAGGGCGCGCACGTCCTCCAGCCCCCATTCGCTGGTCAGCGCGTTGATCCGCACGATCTTGGCGCGGTGGCCATACCCGCCCGTCTCAAGCGCTGCGGCGAGGGCTGCGCGCGCACCTGCCTTGGCGTCGGGTGCAACGGCGTCTTCCAAGTCAAAGATGATGGCATCGCAGGGCAGATCGCGCGCCTTTTCCAACGCCCGCTCCTTGGATGCGGGAATATATAGAACCGAGCGATACGGACGGGTGGCGGCATCCATGGGCCTCTCCTGCGCTGGGGAAATATTGTTGCGCAGGGATGGCATTTATCAGTGCATTTATTCAAGAGCTTTCTCGCCGCAGCGCAGCGCCAAAGCGCAGACCATAAGCGACGCAGCGCCGCTGCACCCTTGCGCAAGACGGCAATTAGGACTACCCCCACGGCGGAAATTATTCGCCAATCGGAGGTAACACCCATGGCCAGACCCAAGATCGCACTGATCGGCGCCGGACAGATCGGCGGCACGCTCGCCCATCTCGCCGCCATCAAGGAACTGGGCGATATCGTCCTCTTCGACATTTCCGAAGGCACGCCCGAGGGCAAGGCCCTGGACATCGCCGAATCCGGCCCGTCCGAAGGGTTTGACGCGACGCTGAAGGGCACGCAGTCCTACGCCGATATTGCGGGCGCCGATGTCTGCATCGTCACCGCGGGCGTTCCGCGCAAGCCCGGCATGAGCCGCGACGACCTTCTGGGCATCAACCTGAAGGTCATGAAGGCTGTGGGCGAAGGCATTGCCGCCAACGCGCCGAATGCATTTGTGATCTGCATCACAAACCCGCTGGATGCGATGGTCTGGGCGCTGCGCGAGTTTTCCGGCCTGCCGCATGAGAAAGTCTGCGGCATGGCTGGCGTTCTGGATTCGGCGCGCTTCCGCCACTTCCTCAGCCTCGAGTTCAACGTCTCGATGCGCGACGTCAGCGCCTTCGTTCTGGGCGGCCATGGCGACACAATGGTGCCGCTGGTGCGCTACTCGACCGTGGCGGGCATCCCCCTGCCCGACCTGATCGACATGGGCTGGACCACGCAGGACAAGATGGACGCCATTGTTCAGCGCACCCGCGACGGCGGCGCAGAGATCGTCGGCCTGCTGAAAACCGGCAGCGCCTTCTACGCGCCCGCAACCTCGGCGATCGAGATGGCCGAAGCCTATCTCAAAGACCAAAAGCGCGTCCTGCCCTGCGCCGCGCATGTCGATGGCGCCTACGGCCTCAATGGCTTCTACGTCGGCGTGCCCACCGTGATCGGCGCCGGCGGCATCGAGAAGGTCGTCGAAATCAAGATGTCCAAGGACGAGCAGGCGATGTTCGACAAGTCCGTCGATGCGGTCAAAGGCCTCGTCAAGGCGTGCAAGGATATCGACGGCTCGCTGGCCTGATCGTTCCTCTCTTCTCATTCAAGAAAGGCCCCGGCACAGTGCCGGGGCCTTTTGCATTTCGGCCTCCTGTCCCATGATTCCCTGTCTGAGCGCGCAATCGGTATATGTGATCACACGATATTAGCCTGTGATCACAAATGGCGGAATTTTGCCGCTTAAGCCGCAATCAGATACGAAAAGCGTTTAATACTTGGCAACGCTTCCATGTATAGGGATAGCGACAGACCAAAAACGGGACAGTTTCATGAACATCCACGAATATCAGGCCAAGGCCCTCTTGCGCTCTTACGGGGCGCCCGTGTCGGATGGCCGCGTCGTCTTGCGCGCCGAAGAGGCCAAGACAGCCGCCAGCGAAATGGACGGCCCCCTCTGGGTGGTCAAGGCGCAAATCCACGCAGGTGGCCGGGGCAAGGGCAAGTTCAAAGAGGCCGGCGCAGGTGAGGCAGGCGGCGTCCGTCTGGCCAAATCCGTCGAGGAAGCCGCCGAAGAGGCCAAGCGCATGCTGGGCCGCACATTGGTGACCAAGCAGACCGGCGACGCCGGCAAGCAGGTCAACCGCATCTATATCGAAGACGGCAGCGGCATCGAGACCGAGATGTATCTGGCGCTGCTCGTCGATCGCCAGACCAGCCGCGTCAGCTTTGTCGCATCGACCGAAGGCGGCATGGATATCGAGGAGGTGGCCGAAAATACGCCCGAGAAGATCCTCAGCTTCTCGGTGGATCCGGCCACGGGCTATCAGGCCTTCCACGGCCGCCGCATCGCCTTCAACCTCGGACTGGAAGGGGCGCAGATCAAGCAATGCGTCGCGCTGATGGGCACGCTCTACAAGATGTTCGTCGAAAAAGACATGGAGATGCTCGAGATCAATCCGCTGATCGTGACCGACAAGGGCGATCTGAAATGCCTTGACGCCAAGATGAGCTTTGACGGCAACGCGATGTATCGCCACGGCGATATTGCGGATCTGCGCGACACGACCGAAGAGGACTCCAAGGAACTGGAAGCCTCCAAATATGATCTGAACTACATCGCCCTCGACGGCGAAATCGGCTGCATGGTCAACGGCGCGGGCCTTGCCATGGCCACGATGGACATCATCAAGCTCTACGGCGCCGAGCCTGCCAACTTCCTCGACGTAGGCGGCGGCGCGACCAAGGAGAAGGTGACGGAGGCGTTCAAGATCATCACCTCGGACCCGCAGGTCAAAGGCATCCTCGTCAACATCTTCGGCGGCATCATGCGCTGCGACGTGATCGCCGAGGGCGTGGTCGCCGCGGTCAAGGAGGTCGGCCTCAAGGTGCCGCTGGTCGTGCGTCTGGAAGGAACCAATGTCGAGAAAGGCAAGGAGATCATCAACAATTCCGGTCTCGACGTGATTGCCGCGGATGACCTCAAGGACGGCGCCCAGAAGATCGTGAAGGCGGTAAAGGGATGAGCCAGGGGGCGGATTACACGCCCTTCCTGATAGGGCTGGGCCTTATTGGCTTGGGGCTTGCGGCACGGCGGGTCGAACCCGAGACGTTGCGCCTGCCGGAACCCTCCGCACGTCCCGACCTGCGTAACGTCCGCAGCGGCCGCGATGCCGCACGGGCCGCGCGCGACGGGCTTGCCGGCCTTTTGCCCCGCAACATCACCAAGTCGCTTGGGCGCACGATGATCCTGATGGGCGGCGCCCTGTTGATCATCCGCGCGCTCGACGAAATCGTGGACACAGACACAGCCGAATATTGATCGGCACGCCGAAGGCTTCTGGTCTGTCGGCAAACACAAAGGATGAATGAACGATGGCCATTCTCATCGACGAAAACACCAAGGTGATCTGCCAAGGCCTCACCGGCTCGCAGGGAACCTTCCACACCGAGCAGGCGATTGCCTACGGCACCAAGATGGTCGGCGGCGTCACCCCCGGCAAAGGCGGCCAGACGCATCTGGATTTGCCGGTCTTCAACTCGGTCCACGAGGCCCGGCACGAGACCGAGGCGAATGCGAGCGTGATCTACGTGCCGCCGCCTTTCGCCGCCGATTCCATCCTCGAGGCGATCGACGCCGAGATGGAGCTGATCGTCTGCATCACCGAAGGCATCCCGGTGCTCGACATGATGCGCGTCAAGCGCGCGCTCGAAGGCTCGAAGTCGAAGCTGATCGGCCCCAACTGCCCCGGTGTCATCACGCCGGACGCCTGCAAGATCGGCATCATGCCCGGCCATATCCACAAGCGCGGCTCCTGCGGCGTTGTCAGCCGCTCGGGCACGCTGACCTACGAGGCGGTCAAGCAGACCTCGGATGTGGGCCTCGGCCAATCCACCTGCGTCGGCATCGGCGGCGACCCGATCAAGGGAACCGAGCATATCGACGTGCTGGAATGGTTCCTGGCCGATGACGAGACGCAGTCGATCATCATGATCGGCGAGATCGGCGGCAGCGCCGAAGAAGAGGCCGCGCAGTTCCTCGCCGACGAGAAGAAGAAGGGCCGCTGGAAGCCGACCGCTGGCTTCATCGCCGGCCGCACCGCCCCTCCGGGCCGCCGCATGGGCCACGCGGGCGCCATCGTCGCCGGCGGCAAGGGCGGCGCGGATGACAAGATCGAGGCGATGAAATCCGCCGGGATCGTCGTTGCCGAAAGCCCGGCGGGTCTTGGCGAGGCCGTGCTTGAGGCAATCGGCTAAGCTTGATGCGGCCAGCGCGCCATATACATGGATGGGGATACCATCCACACCGGACGGGGGCGGGTAATTGCCCGCCCGCGCCTTGTCTTAGACAATCTTGCCCCATGCCCTCCGAGGTAATCCAATGACCGACCAATCCCCCAACGACCAGTTTCATGCCTCCAGCTTCATGCAGGGGCATAACGCGGAATATCTCGAACAGCTTTATGCGCGCTATGCGAACGATCCGAATGCGGTCGACGAGGCGTGGCAGAAATTCTTCAAAGAGATGGGCGACGATGATTCCGCCGTCACCGCCGAGGCGGCTGGCCCCTCATGGGCGCGTGCCGATTGGCCACCCATGCCGCAGGATGATCTGACATCGGCCCTGACCGGCGAATACCCCGCCGAGCCCGAAGCCAAGGCGGTGGGCAAGAAACTGACCGAGAAGGCCAAGGAAAAGGGCGCCGAGGTCAGCGACGAGGCCATCAAGCGTGCCGTTCTGGACAGTGTCCGCGCGCTGATGCTGATCCGCGCCTACCGCATCCGCGGGCACCTGATTGCCGATCTCGATCCGCTGGGCCTGCGCGAGCAGCCCTTCCGCCCCGAGCTCGACCCCGAAAGCTATGGATTCACCGGCGAGGATTGGGATCGCCCGATCTTCATCGACAACGTGCTGGGACTGCAGATCGCGTCGATCCGCGAGATCCTTGGCATCGTGCGCCGCACCTATTGCGGCACTTTTGCGCTGCAATACATGCATATCTCGGATCCCGAGCAGGCCGGATGGCTGAAAGAGCGGATCGAGGGCTATGGCAACGAGATCAACTTCACCGAGGAAGGCCGCAAGGCGATCCTGAAAAAAATGGTCGAGGCCGAGGGCCTCGAGAAATACCTCCATGTGAAATACATGGGGACCAAGCGGTTCGGCCTTGATGGCGGCGAAAGCCTGATCCCCGCAATGGAGCAGATCATCAAGCGCGGCGGCTCACTTGGCGTCAAGGATATCGTCGTGGGCATGCCCCACCGGGGCCGCCTGTCGGTTCTGGCCAACGTCATGGGCAAGCCCTACCGCGCGATCTTCAACGAGTTTCAGGGCGGGAGCTTCAAGCCGGACGACGTGGATGGGTCGGGCGACGTGAAATATCACCTCGGCGCCAGTTCCGACCGCGAATTCGACGGCAACAAGGTGCACCTGTCGCTGACCGCGAACCCCAGCCATCTCGAGGCGGTAAACCCCGTCGTCCTGGGCAAGGTCCGCGCCAAGCAGGATCAGTTGAACGACACTGAACGCACACAGGTTCTGCCGATCCTGCTGCACGGCGACGCGGCCTTCGCGGGCCAGGGTGTCGTCGCCGAATGCTTTGGCCTGTCGGGCCTGCGCGGTCATCGCACCGGCGGCACGATGCATATCGTGGTGAACAACCAGATCGGGTTTACCACCGCACCCCATTTCAGCCGCTCCAGCCCCTACCCGACCGACATCGCCCTGATGGTCGAGGCGCCGATTTTCCACGTGAACGGCGATGACCCCGAGGCCGTGGTGCATGCCGCCAAGGTCGCCACGGAATATCGCCAGAAGTTCCAGAAAGATGTCGTGATCGACATCATCTGCTATCGCCGCTTTGGACATAACGAGGGCGACGAGCCCATGTTCACCAACCCGGTGATGTACAAAAAAATCAAGCAGCAAAAGACGACGCTGACCCTCTATACCGAGCGGTTGGTCAAGGATGGACTGATCCCCGAGGGCGAAGTCGAAGACATGAAGGACGCGTTTCAGTCCTTCCTCGCCGATGAGTTCGAGGCGGGGACCAATTACAAGCCGAACAAGGCCGACTGGCTGGACGGCAAGTGGTCCCATCTCGACCGCAAGGAAGAGGATTACCAGCGCGGCCAGACCGCCATCAAGGAAGAGACGTTCGCCCAGATCGGAACGGCCCTGAGCAAGGCACCCGACGGCTTTCCGATCCACAAGACAGTGCAGCGCATCCTCGACGCCAAGGCCAAGATGTTCGAAACCGGCGAGGGCTTCGACTGGGCCACGGGCGAGGCGCTGGCCTTCGGCTCGCTCTTGACCGAAGGGTTCCCGGTGCGTCTGTCCGGTCAGGACAGCACGCGCGGCACGTTCAGTCAGCGTCACTCGGCCCTCATCAATCAGGACGACGAAGAGCGGTACTACCCCCTCAACAATATCCGCGAGGGGCAGGCCCGTTACGAAGTCATCGACTCGATGCTCTCCGAATACGCGGTCCTCGGGTTCGAATATGGCTACACGCTGGCCGAGCCGAACGCGCTCACGCTCTGGGAGGCACAGTTCGGCGATTTCGCCAATGGCGCGCAGATCATGTTCGACCAGTTCATCAGCTCGGGCGAAAGCAAATGGCTGCGCATGTCTGGTCTCGTCTGCCTTCTGCCGCATGGCTATGAGGGCCAAGGCCCGGAGCACTCCTCCGCGCGGCTGGAGCGGTTCCTGACGATGTGCGGGCAGGATAACTGGATCGTTGCCAACTGCACGACCCCGGCCAACTATTTCCACATCCTGCGCCGGCAGCTCCACCGCACCTACCGCAAGCCGCTGATCCTGATGACGCCGAAATCGCTTTTGCGTCACAAGCTGGCCGTCTCGAAGGCCGAGGAGTTCACCGTCGGATCCAGCTTCCACCGCGTCCTGTGGGACGATGCGCAATATGGCAACTCGGACACCGAGCTGGTGGCCGATGACAAGATCAAGCGCGTCGTCATGTGCTCGGGCAAGGTCTATTACGATTTGCTGGAAGAGCGCGACAAGCGCGGCATCGACGATGTCTACCTGATGCGGTTCGAGCAGTTCTATCCCTTCCCCGCGCAATCTGCGGTGAAGGAGCTGGAGCGCTTCAAGCAGGCCGAGATGGTCTGGTGCCAGGAAGAGCCCAAGAACCAGGGCGCCTGGGCCTTCATCGAGCCCAATATCGAATGGGTGCTTGGCCGCATCGACGCCAAGCACAAGCGCCCCGAATATGCGGGCCGCGCGGCTGCCGCTTCGCCCGCTACGGGCCTCGCCAGCCAGCACAAGAAGCAACAAGAAGCGCTCGTCGACGATGCGCTGACGATCAAAGGAAACTAAGTCATGAGCACCGAAGTCCGCGTTCCCACACTGGGCGAATCCGTGTCCGAGGCCACCGTCGCCACCTGGTTCAAGAAGCCGGGCGACAAGGTCGAGGCAGACGAAATGCTTTGCGAGCTTGAAACCGACAAAGTCACCGTCGAGGTGCCCAGCCCTGCCGCCGGCACAATGGGCGACATCGTTGCCCCCGAGGGCGAGACGGTCGGCGTCGACGCCCTCCTCGCCACAATCGAAGAGGGGTCGGCCGCCAAGCCCAAGGACGACAAGCCAGCCAAGGAAGAAAAGTCAGAAGCCAAGTCCGAGCCGAAAGCCGAGAAGCAGGCCGAGAAGAAATCCGGCGGTGGCGGCGGCAGCATCGACGTGATGGTCCCAACCTTGGGCGAGAGCGTCAGCGAAGCGACTGTCAGCACCTGGTTCAAGAAGGCTGGCGACACCGTCGAGGCGGACGAAATGCTGTGCGAGCTCGAAACCGACAAGGTCTCGGTCGAGGTGCCCAGCCCCGGCGCGGGCACCCTCTCGGAAATCCTCGCCAATGAGGGCGATACGGTTCAGGCGGGCGGCAAGCTGGCCGTTCTGTCCTCGGGCAGCGATGCAGGCGTCGCGCAGGCGACGGACGAGGCGCCCGCAGGTGGCGATCAGTACCAGCAGCCCAAGGCAGGCGGCGGCTCCAAGGATGTCGAGAACGCGCCTTCGGCCAAGAAAGCGATGGCCGAAGCGGGCCTCAGCCCCGATCAGGTCACAGGCACCGGCAAGGACGGCCGCATCATGAAAGAGGATGTCGCCAAGGCGGCCGCAGGCGGCGGCACTCAGCCCGCCAAGCCGGAGGCCGCGCAATCCAGCGCCCCCGCCAAGGCGCAGCGCGCGCCCTCGCCCGCCTCGGATGCCGACCGCGAAGAGCGGGTCAAGATGACCCGTCTGCGCCAGACCATCGCCAAGCGCCTCAAGGACAGCCAGAACACCGCCGCCATGCTGACCACCTATAACGAGGTGGACATGACCGAGGTGATGGCCCTCCGGAACGAGTACAAGGACGAATTCCTCAAGAAGCACGGCGTGAAACTGGGCTTCATGTCCTTCTTCACCAAGGCATGCGTGCACGCGCTGAAAGAGGTCCCCGAGGTCAACGCCGAGATCGACGGCACCGAGATCGTCTACAAGAACTTCGTGCATATGGGCATCGCCGCCGGCACGCCCACCGGCCTCGTCGTGCCCGTCATCCGCGACGCCGACGCGATGAGCTTTGCCACCATCGAGAAGGCCATCGCCGAAAAGGGCGCCAAGGCGCGCGACGGCAAGCTGACGATGGAGGAAATGCAGGGCGGCACCTTCACCATCTCCAATGGCGGCGTCTACGGCTCGCTCCTCTCGTCGCCCATCCTGAACCCGCCGCAATCGGGCATCTTGGGCATGCACAAGATCCAAGAGCGCCCGATGGCCATCAAGGGCGAGGTCAAGATTCGCCCGATGATGTATCTCGCCCTCAGCTACGACCACCGGATCGTGGACGGCAAAGGCGCGGTGACGTTCCTCGTGCGCGTGAAAGAGGCGCTGGAGGATCCGCGCAGGTTGCTGATGGATCTTTAACCCACGCCGAATGCATCCTTTCGCAAGACAGTCAGGGGCCGGAGCCATTCCCGCCCCTGACCGCAGCTCGGAAAGCGCATGAGCCACAATCCCGAACCAGATTTCGACAAAGAGTTTCCGCGTCACGCAGCTTTGCGAAGACGCTTTTTAGCTTTTGCCAAAGATCGTCCGATAGCTCTGGCATTCAGAGTCTGGCTCTTTTGTGCTTTATTCTCGGTCTGCATGGCCTGGATTGGCGGAGCCGATGCCTTTGCCAAGCCATCCGCCAAGCTCATCGTGTTCGTGGCACTGCTCGGTTGGATTATTCCGTTCGTGGACTGGATCGCAGCGAAGAAGGCGAAAAACAAATGACCCCTTGTCCGCCACCGACGACCGCGTTGAAACGGAGCTGCGCATGATGATTGACGCTTGCGCCCCCTACTCCCACGCCATTGCCGCCCGCCGCGCCTTCCACATCCCAGGCTACCCCACGCTCGCGGAGTATGGCTTTGACGGTGACTACGTCTCGCCCATCCAGATCGCCTGCGGCAACCTCACCGGCCCGCTCCTCATCTCCAAGGACTGGCTCGACGCCCCCTCCGCCGCCGCCAATCGCAGCCACCTTCAGAAACACGGCCATCTACCGGACAACCCCTTCATCCGCGTCATCGACAAAGCCTTGGCCCTTCTGAACCTGAAGCGCGCAGACATCTACATCACCCCCGTCTTTCACCTGCTGACGCCCAAACGCTCCAGCACGATCCCCGCCGCCCATGCCCGCGCCAGCTTCGACGCCATCGGCCGGCACGAGATGATGGGCCGCCGCCCCGTCGCCCTCGGCACGGATGCCGCAAATGTGCTAAGCCATTTCGGCATCGACCACGTCACCGCCCCCCACCCATCGGCCCGCATCGGCAGCTACGACGCCCGCGCGGCCCTCATCGCAAAGGCCATCGAGCAATGACCCCCGAGCTGACCGTCCTCACCCTCGCCGCCCTGTTGCAGGTCGTCCAGTTCGCCCTCATGGCGATCCCCGTCAATCTGGAACTCGGCACCGCCAAAACGATGTCCCCGCGCGACCCCGGCCAGATGGGCACGCCCATGACCGAGCAGATCAGCCCCAAAACCGGCCGCCTCGTGCGCGCCCTAAACAACCATTTCGAAGGGCTGATCCTCTTCGGCATCGCCTGCACCGTCATCACCGTATCGGGCCAATCCGGCCCGCTCACCACCGCCTGCGCCTGGATCTACCTCGCCGCCCGCATCGGCTATGTCCCGGCCTATTACTTTGGCCTCGTGCCATGGCGCTCGGTCATCTGGGCCGTTGGCTTCGGCGCAACCACGCTCATGCTGCTCGCGGCACTCTTCTAGTCTTTCACTGTTCCGCAAATACTCATAGCCGGAACGCGCAAACTTCCCCTCCGGTTGACCCTCCGGACAATTCCCTGTCTCTTTGACGCCAACCGCATCTGATCCAAAGGAAACCTGACCATGGCCACTTATGATGTCATCGTGATCGGCTCCGGCCCCGGCGGCTATGTCGCCGCCATCCGCTGCGCCCAGCTGGGCCTCAAGACCGCCTGCGTCGACGGCCGCGAGACGCTGGGCGGCACCTGCCTCAATGTCGGCTGCATCCCGTCCAAGGCGCTTTTGCACGCGACGCACATGCTGCATGAGGCCGAGCATAATTTCGCCGCCATGGGCCTAAAGGGGAAAAGCCCGTCGGTCGACTGGAAACAGATGCAAAGCTACAAGCAGGACACCATCGACGGCAACACCAAGGGCATCGAGTTCCTTTTCAAAAAGAACAAGATCGACTGGATCAAAGGCTGGGCGTCGATCCCCGAGGCGGGCAAGGTGAAGGTGGGTGACGACACCCATGAGGCCAAGAATATCATCATCGCCAGCGGCTCCGAGCCGGCCAGCCTCAAGGGCGTCGAGGTCGATGAAAAAACCGTTGTCAGTTCCACCGGCGCGCTTGAACTGGGCAAGATCCCCAAGAAAATGGTCGTGATCGGCGCGGGCGTCATCGGCCTTGAGATGGGCAGCGTTTATAGCCGCCTCGGTGCCGAGGTGACGGTGGTCGAATATCTCGATGCGATCACCCCCGGCATGGACGCCGAGGTGCAAAAGACCTTCCAGCGCATCCTGAAGAAGCAGGGGCTCAAATTCGTCATGGGCGCTGCCGTGCAGGGCTGCGAGGTCAAGAATGGCAAGGCCACCGTGACCTACAAGCTGCGAAAGGACGATAGCGAGGCCGAGATCGAGGCGGATACCGTCCTTCTGGCCACAGGCCGCAAACCCTTCACCGATGGTCTGGGCCTGGCCGATCTGGGCGTCGAAATGTCCGAGCGCGGCCAGATCAAGACGGACGATCATTGGCAAACCAACGTCAAGGGCATTTATGCTATCGGTGACGCCATCGATGGCCCGATGCTGGCTCATAAGGCCGAGGATGAAGGCATGGCCTGCGCCGAGGTTCTGGCGGGCAATCACGGCCACGTGGATTACAACCTCATTCCCGGCGTGATTTACACTCATCCCGAGGTGGCCAATGTGGGTGCGACCGAGCAGACGCTCAAGGACGAGGGCCGCGCCTACAAGGTGGGCAAATTCAGTTTCATGGGCAATGGCCGGGCCAAGGCGAATTTCGCTGCCGACGGCTTCGTCAAGATCCTTGCCGACAAGGAAACGGACCGCATCCTGGGCGCGCATATCATAGGCCCGATGGCGGGCGATCTGATCCATGAAATCTGTGTTGCAATGGAGTTCGGCGCCGCCGCGCAGGATATTGCCCTGACCAGCCACGCGCACCCAACCTATTCCGAGGCCGTGCGCGAGGCCGCCCTCGCCTGCGGCGACGGCGCGATCCACGCCTGATCCAGATGCCCCAATAGTCTTGCAAGACTATTGGGGCGGTTTCTCCTGAAAAATCGCGTGCGCTAAGACCAGATTTCGCGAGTCGATCTATCGGCCCACTCGGCATCAAAGGTGCCGGCGTCAATCACGCCTTCTGTCGCCTCGGCCAGCAGGGCGCCCATACCGGGCAGGCCTTCGCTGTCGTCCCGTGTCCACAGCCCCGAGCGTTGTAGCGCACGGCTGCATTGCAGATAGACCTCCGCGATCTCGATGATCAGCGCCGTCTTGGACTGCCTGCCCTCTTTGCCCAGCCGCGTCAGCAGCGCGGCATCCGCCGTGACGCGCCCGCGCCCGTTGATGCGGATCACCGTGTCCGAGCCGGGCACAAGAAACATCAGCGACAGGCGCCCGTCGGCGACGATATTGCGCAGGCTGTCCATACGGTTGTTGCCGCGCCAATCCGGCATCGCCAGTGTGCGGTCGTCCAGCACCGTCACCACCGGGCCATCGTCACCGCGTGGGCTTCCATCCGTGCCGTCCGGGCCGACGGTACTCAGCACGCAAAACCGCGAGGCGGCGATCCAATCGGCATGGAGCGGCAGCAGCCGGTCTGAGACCTTGCGCCGGGCGGCGACACTGGGCGTGCCATAGAGCGCCTTCAGCGCGGCGATATCCTCGATAAACTCCATCAGCGCGCAAACCCCGCTTCTTTCATCAACGCATCCGATGCCGTTTCCACCTCGGTCTCCAGCCGCTCCATGAACGCGGCGCGCGGCAGCCCCGCCTCGATCGGAGGCAGGAACTCAACCACCGCCGTGCCCGGCTTGCGCAGGATACCATGACGCGGCCAGAAGACGCCGACATTCGTGGCGACAGGCACACAGTCCTGCTGAACCGCGGCATAGATCGCGCCTGACCCGATCTTGTAGGGCGCCGCCACGCCGGGCGCGACACGCGTACCTTGGGGATAGATGATCAACTGGCCAGGCATCTCGGCCCCCCGCGCCACATCCGCGACCATCTTCTTGATAGCGGCGCCCTTCTTGCCGCGATCAACGGGAATGCAGCCGATCCGCATCGCGTATTGGCCCAGAATCGGCGTCCACAGCAGTTCACGCTTCATGATGAATTTGCCTGCCGGAACGGCGCTGAAAATCAGGATGATATCGAGGAATGACTGGTGCTTGGCCGCGATCAGCACCTCGCCCGTGGGCGGCGTGCCCCGGATTTCAGTGCGCAGGCCCACCATCCACGCCGCGCTCCACCGGACATAGGCGCAGAACGCCTTACAGCCGGCGCGCGCGCCTCGGCGGCTCAGCAGCGCCCAGGGGAAAAGCGCGATGCCGATCACCGCCATCGCCGTGTACATCAGCACGATGAAGATCAGCGAGCGCACCCATTGCAGCGCCCCGCTCATGGCATGTCGCGCAGCGTGCGCTGCGCCGCCTTGCGCGTGGCCAGAAACGCCACCACGCCCGACAGGATCGGGATCGTCAGCGGCCAGAGCCAGTGCCAGCCCTGAAAGCCGAGGCCGGTCAGGAACCCGCCCCCCACTTCGGTGCGCGGCAGAAATGCAACCGCAACACAGCCCAGCACCATGCCGACGGCGGCGCCCGTAAGGCTGCGCAAGGTGAATCGGCGCACGAAGGCTTGCGCGATATAGCCGTCCCGGGCGCCGACAAGGCGCAAGACGCCGATCACCTGCGCATTGGCCGAAAGCGCCGCATTGGCCGCCAGCGTGATCATCGCCGCCACCGTGCCCCCGATCAGGATCAAGGACACCCAGCCCAGAAGGCGCAGACGCGAGGCCGCGCGCACCAGCGGCGCGCGCCAGCGCGTGTGATCGTCCAGAACCGCACCCGGCACTTCGGCGGCAAGGCGCAGGCGCAGCCCCGCGGCGTCATAGCCGTCCCCCTCCTCGATGATCTCGATAAGTTGCGGGATGGGCAGCGTCTCGACCGGCAGGTCGGGGCCAAACCAGGGCTCCAAAAGGGCGCGCTGCTCTTCGTCCGTCAGCGCACGGGCCGATGCGATGCCGGGCGTCGTGCCCAGAACGCGCAGCGCCGCCTCGGTCTGGGCTAGCATCTGCCCCTCGGGGGCCGATATGCGCAAGGTCGAGCTGCGCGCCAGCGCATCGCCCCAGCGATCCGCCAGCCGGGCCGTGGCGAGCGACAGCGCCAGCGCGAAAACCGCGAGGAAGGCCATCGCCCCTGCCGCGAATAGCGTTAGGGACGCCGTAAATCCGGTGGGCGGCACAACGCGGTCCGCGCCCGCATCCCCGGCAAAAAGGCCACGCAAACGGTCGAGGTCCAGTTTCACAAGTCCGCCCCCGCCAGTTGCAAACGCCGGTTCGAGATGCGCAGCACGCGGGCCTGGACCTGGCTTTTGGCGGCACGGATAAGGGCCAGATCATGGGTCGCAATCATAATCGTCTTGCCCATGCGGTTCAGCTCGACAAGCAGGCGCATAAGACGCTGGGACATCTCCCAATCGACGTTGCCCGTCGGCTCATCCGCCAGGATCACGTCAGGCGACATGATGATCGCCCGCGCCAACGCCGCACGCTGACGCTCGCCCCCCGAAAGCTCGGGCGGCAGGGCATTCGCACGCTGGCTGAGGCCGACCCAGCCGGTCAATTCGCGCAGGTTAGCGTCCTCGGCCAGCATGTCGCGGTCCGATACCATCAGCGGCAGCGCGATATTCTCGGCCACCGAAAGGTGGTTGAGAAACTGGCAGTCCTGATGGACAACCCCGATGCGCCGCCGCGCCAGCGCGATATCATCGCGCGTCAACTCGCGCACGTCGGCGTCGAAAAGGCGCACGAAGCCCGCCGTCGGCATCAATGCCCCATAGAGCAGTTTGAGCAGCGTCGTCTTGCCCGCGCCCGATGGCCCTGTGAGAAAATGGAACGAGCCGGGCTGCAGCCGCAGCGTGATATCGCTGAGCAACTCGCCACCGCCATAGGAATAGGCCACATTTTCCAGCTCGATCACCGGCTGCCCCTCATGCCCGTACTGCCACTTCAATGCCTCACTGCGCGGGCCGTTGCAATCACGGGGGTGCAATTCCTTTGCTCTTTTCGATCTGTCCTATACAGCTTAACGTAAGCGCAAACAGGAAAAGTCCGGATAACGGGACAGGTGACAGGTGCATAAATGAGGCTGACTTGCCCAAATTGTGGCGCGCAATATGAAGTCCCCGATGAGGTGATCCCGGAAACCGGCCGCGACGTTCAATGCTCGAACTGCGGCGATACCTGGTTTCAGAACCACAAGGATCACGCTGCCGAAGATGAAGGGGAGACGCCGGACGACACCGGCCCGCAAGACACCGACTGGGAAGATGTCGATCCGCCCGCGCGCGAGACCCCGCCACCCGCCGCAGAAGATTTTGCGCCGCCGCCGCCCCCGAACGATGAGGATGATAGCGCTGAGGTAGATGCGCCGCCGCCGCTGCGCCGCTCGGCAGATACCAAAGCCGACGCCCCAGAGCGTCCGGCGCGCCCCGAGCGGCGCGAGATTGACCCAGCCGTCACATCCGTGCTGCGAGAGGAGGCCGAGCGAGAGGCCCGTGCACGCGCTGCCGCGCAAGGCGGCCTCGAGACGCAGCCCGATCTAAATCTGCCCGATGACGAAGCCCGCCGCGCACGCGAGTCGCGCCAGCGCATGGCGCGTATGCGGGGCCTCGACCCCGATGATCCGCCCACGCCCAAGCGTGCGGCCGAGGATGAAGATGACGGCTACGACATCGATCCGAAATCCCGGCGCAGCCTGTTTCCGGATATCGAGGAAATCAACTCATCCCTCGGTCCAGAGCCTCCAGCCTTCGGCACCTCCGAAGATGAGACTGACGCCTATCCCGAGGCCGAACCGCATCCACGCGGTGGGTTTGGTCGTGGTTTCTTCGTCGCCGTGCTTGTCGCTTTGGTTGCGCTGCTGGTCTATCTCTTTGCCGCTGACCTAACTAATGCGCTGCCCGCGCTGCGCGACGTTCTGGCCGATTACGTCACATGGGTCGATGGCCTGCGCGGATGGCTCGACGGGCAAATTGCTGCATTGATGCTATGGCTTGACGTGATGATCGGCGGCGCACCTGCGGCCGATACGGGCGGCTAGGGCCGAAGACGGGCGAGACGTCATCTCGGCCACGACGAAGCCCGCCCGGATAGCTCCTTGGTTTTCCGCGTGATGTTAGGTGCCCTGATAGGACCGGCTGACCTCTTGGATTTTTTGCATCGCCGCAGTCTGACTTGGCAGGGCATCGCGGTGCTGGCGCAGGCAGCCCATCACCCCGGCACCAACCTGAGGATGCGCCTCAGAACCGCTCCAGCAGCCGCTCCAGATAGTCGCGCTCGACCTCGGGCCGCGCGCCCTCGCCCGAGCGACGGCGCAGCTCGTCGAGTAGCTCGCGGGCGCGACGATAGACATCGTCGCCCTGCAAAAGATTGCCTTCCGTGCCCGCGCGATCGCCCTGACCGGGCGTGCGGCCCAGCGGATCGGATTGCTGGCCGCCGGTGGCGCCGCTGGCCTGCCCTTGCCCGCCCTGCCGCTGGCCCGACTCCTCGGCCATCGCCTCGCCCAGGTTGCGCATGCCGTCGCGTAGTGCGTCCATCGCCTCGGCCTGTCGGTCGATCGCACCGGCCAGATCATTCTGGCGCAGCGCCTCCTCGGCCCCGTCCATCGCCTCACCCGCGCGGTCGAGCGCGCCGCGCGCGGCGTCCGCCGCCTCGCCACTGCCGGGCAGGCTGCCGCGCTGGCGCTCCAGCTCCTGGCGCAGCGCCTCTTGGCGCGCGGCCAGATCGCCGGGCTGGCCGCCGCCCTGCCCGCTTTGCTCCTGCTGGCCCTCGCCACCATTGCTCTCGCCGTCGCCGCTCTGGCTTTGGCCTTGACCGCCCTGGCCCTCGTGGCTCTCGCCCCGGCCCTGACCGCCGTTGCGACCCTCATTGCCCTGGCTCTGACCCGCCTGCGCGCCGGGATTGAACTGCTCCTGCAGATCGCGGAACGCCTGGTCCGACAGGCCCTGCTGCTCGCGCAGCGTATCGGCCAGCCCCTCCATGGCCTGCTGGCCGGGGCTGCCCTCGCCCTGACCGGGCTGGCCCTCGGTCACGCGCAGGTTCTCCATCATCTCCTGAAACTGGCGCAGCGCCTCTTCGGCCTCGGCCATGCGGCCTTCCTGCATCAGCTCTTGGATGCGGTCCATCATGTCCTGCAAGTCTTGCTGGCTGAGCATGGTCATGTTCTGATCGCCTTGGTCAGGCTGATCCGTGCCGTTCTCACGCTGTGCCTGCTGGGATTTCTGGCGCAGGTAATCATCGGTCGCATCGCGCAATTCCTGCATGAGGCGCGCGACCTCATCCTCGCTCGCGCCGTTGCGCATCGCCTCGCTCAGCCGCTCCTGCGCCTCGCGCATCCGCTCGAGCGCGTCGCCGATATCGCCATCCTCCAGCGCCACGGCCAGATCCCACAGCGCCTGCGCCAACGCGTCCCGCGTCTCGGGCGTCAGGCCATCCGCATCCAGCGATGCCTCCAGACGGCGCAGAATGGTCCGCAACTTCAGGAAGTCGGCAGGATCGCGAAAGAGCTTTTCCTCGGGCTGGTACGACACCGCCCGGATCACCTGCGCCACGCGGCGCCCGTTCTCGCGGCTCCACAGCAGGTCGCGCCGCTGCTCGATGATGGCTGCCGCCAGCGGATCAAAGAAACGCCGCGCGGGCAGCTCCATCGGCATTGGCGCGCTGCTGCCCGTCTGTCCCGCCGCATCCTCGGCGGTGATGGTCAGCGTGACGGGCAGATGCGCCCAAGGGTGCTCGGACAGGTTCTCGACCAGCGCCTCGGTGAAATCGGTCCGGTCGCCGGTAATGGGCAGCGGAAGGTCCAGCGCGATCGGCTCGCGCGGCTCGGGCGCGGGGGCAAGGCCATAGCGCCGGTCGACTGCATTCAGATCCAGCGCGAAAGTCGCGCTGCCGCCGACAACGCCGTAATCATCCGTGGCCGCATAGGGCTGGCTCATCTGCCCGTCGAACGTGGTCTTGGCCCCCTCGGCCAGCACCTGCGCCGTCGGCGCAGCATCCTCGACCGCGCGCACATCCCAGCTGCGCCCGCCCGGCCCGTCGATGGTCAGGACGCCGTCCTGCACCACGTCAAAGCCCTGCGCCGCATCCGTCGCCGCGTCCAGATCATCGGTCCGCCCCGAAACCGTCTCGGTCAGGGTCAACGCGCCCAGCTCGCCATATAGGCGGATCATCACACGGCTGCCCTCGGGCACCGCGATCTCGGTGCCTTGATCGGCCAGGTAGAGGGTCGGCAGGCCCGTATAGACCGGCGGCTCGATCCAGCCCTCCCATGTCGGCCCGCTGGCCAGAGCAGCGCCCGAAGGTCCCAGCGGCACGGGCGAGGCCAGGCGCAGGACCGAGCCGAAAAGCATGGCAACGACCAGCCCCAAAAGGGCGATGTAGCGCAGCCCAAACGGATCGAGCCGCGCGACCTTGAGATCAGGCGACGGCGCGCGTGCCTTGGCGGCAGCCTGCTCCATCCGGCTGCGATGCGCGGCCCAGAGCGCCTCGGAGGCGGCATCGCCGCGCCCGATGGCCTGCGCGTCGCCCAGTGCCTGAAGCGGGCGTCCGGGCAGTGCGGCATCCAGCCGCGCCAGCGCCTCGCCCCGGCGGGGCCAGCGGAACCGTGCGAGCCCGACGACCAGTAGCGCAAGCGCCCCAAGGCCCACCGCAATGGCCGAACCGATGATCAGCTCATAGGACAGAAAGTCCGGCAAGCCCATCATCAGCGCCCCCGCAACCGCGATCAGCAGCGTCCAGAGCGGCCAGAAGGCGCGCACCAGACGCTCGGCCAGAAGTCCGGCCCATGTCAGGGTCAGCGGCCTGCGCAGACGCGCGGCCAATGGTCCTGTCAGCTTGGACGCCTGATGGGGGTTCTGGGCCATTCACCTCTCCGGATGGGACCGCAGCGCGCTACAGCCATTCGGGGATGGTATCGCGATTTATCATCTCGTCAAAGGTTGGCCGCGCCCGGATCACGGCAAAGTCATGCCCATTCACCAGCACCTCCGGAATGAGCGGGCGGGTGTTGTATTCGCTGGACATTACGGCGCCATACGCGCCCGCGCTGCGAAACGCGACCAGATCACCGGCGGAAAGCCGCGGCATCATGCGCTGCTTGGCAAAGGTATCGCCGCTTTCGCAGACCGGGCCGACGATGTCATAGGGCTGCTGCTCAGCGCCTGCCTCAGGCTCGATCACCGGCACGATATCGTGCCATGCGTCATACATGGCGGGCCGGATCAGATCGTTCATGGCGCCGTCGAGGATCAGGAAATCGCGGCCCTCGCCGGATTTGACGTAGATGACCTCGCTCACCATCAGCCCCGCGTTTCCCGCAATCAGGCGCCCCGGCTCGATCTCGATCTCGCAGCCCAGATGGCCCAGCGTTTCGCGCACCAGCGCGCCGTATTCCGTGGGCAGCGGCGGCGCCTCGTTCCCGCGCGTGTAGGGGATGCCAAGGCCGCCGCCCAAATCGAGGCGGCGGATGTCATGGCCGTCCGCACGAAGCGTTTCGGTCAGCTCGGCCACCTTCTGATAGGCCAGGCGAAACGGCTCGAGTTCGGTCAGCTGGCTGCCGATATGCACGTCGATGCCGATCGCCTCAAGGCCGGGAAGGTCCGCCGCCAGTTGGTAGACCTCGCGCGCCCGCGCGATCGGGATGCCGAACTTGTTCTCGCTCTTGCCGGTGGCGATCTTGGCATGGGTCTTGGCGTCCACGTCGGGATTGACGCGCACCGTGATCGGCGCGACGACGCCCAGCTCGACCGCGACGGCACTCAGCACTTCCATCTCGGGCTCGCTCTCGACATTGAACTGCCGAATGCCCCCCGTCAGCGCCAGGCGCATCTCATCCCGGGTCTTGCCGACACCGGAAAAGACGATGCGCTCGCCCGGTACACCCGCCGCCTTGGCGCGCATGTACTCGCCGCCAGATACCACATCCATCCCCGCGCCCAGCCGCGCCAGCGTCTTGAGGATGGCGACATTGCTGGCCGCCTTCATCGCGTAGCAGACAAGGTGATCCATGCCCGCCAGCGCCTCGTCGAAGAGGCGGAAATGCCGCTCGAGCGTGGCGGTCGAATAGACGTAGAACGGCGTGCCGACCGCTGCCGCGATTTCGGCCACGGGCACATCCTCGGCATGCAGCACGCCGTCCTTGTAGAGAAAATGATCCAAACTGCGCCTTCCCGCACCGCCCGTTGCGGCTTCATCTTGGCAAAAATACTCGAAAATCCGGCGCTCAGCCCTTGCGCAGGCGGAGGTACAAATAGAGCGGCAATCCGCAACTGACCCCGATGCAGAAAGTCGCAGGCACTGCCAGAAGGCGCATCCAGTCACGACTCCGCCACGTCTCGACCAGCACCCAGAGAGTCAGAGCAACTGCGGCGATGGTCAGATCCCAGACCAGCCCGCTGGTGGCGGCGTTGGCGTGCCATGCGTCGACCATGCCGCCCAGATCGAAGCCGTTCTCCATGAACCAGCGCAGGAAATAGGTCATCGGATGGATGGTGCCCCAGACGGCGAGGGCCAGGAAAACGTATCTCACAGCACCGCCCCCGCATGGACGCTGGAAAAGCCGCCGATGGGGCCGCTGCCGGTGCCGGGTGTCTCATTCTTGGCCGGGGCCAGTTCATCCTGACTGCCGGGCCGGATCGGCGCGCCATCGACACCGCAGGCGGCCAGCAGGGTCAGCGCGATCATCGCGGTGCAGAGCCTCATTTCAAAATCTCCTGCCAACGCGCCAATTGCGCGCGCACATTATCGGGCGCCGTGCCGCCATAGCTGACACGGCTCGCGACGGAATTATGCACGCCCAGCACGCCGAATACATCCCCCGTGATCGCCGCATGCACGCCTTGCATATCCTCAAGGCTCAGATCCGGCAGATCGCA
Organism: Roseovarius nanhaiticus; assembly: GCF_900156535.1. NCBI lineage: Bacteria > Pseudomonadati > Pseudomonadota > Alphaproteobacteria > Rhodobacterales > Roseobacteraceae > Roseovarius > Roseovarius nanhaiticus. The sequence goes on from NZ_FTNV01000002.1 coordinate 192,999, forward strand.
CCCCTTCTTCTCGGCCAGCGCCACCAGCGATCCGGTAACATGATGCGCGTCGCGGAAGGGCATGTTCAGCACCCGCACCAGCCAGTCGGCGAGGTCGGTTGCGGTTGAAAATCCGGTCGCGGCGGCGGCCTCCAGAACCTCGCGGTTCGCGCTCATGTCGCGCACCATGCCCTCCATCGCGGCCAGTGCCAGCATCAGGTTGTCGGCGGCGTCGAAAACCTGCTCCTTGTCCTCCTGCATGTCCTTGGAATAGGCCAGCGGCAAGCCCTTCATCACAAGCGTCAGCGCAACATTGGCGCCAAAGATGCGTCCGATCTTGGCGCGGATCAGCTCGGCGGCGTCGGGGTTCTTCTTTTGCGGCATGATGCTGGAGCCGGTCGAGAAACGGTCCGACAGGGCCACGAAACGGAATTGCGCCGAGGACCAGATCACCAGCTCTTCGGCCATGCGGCTGAGGTGCATGGCGCAGATGCTGGCCATCCCGAGGAACTCCAGCGCGAAATCCCGGTCGCTGACCGCATCCAGAGAGTTGGCCGCGGGCCGGTCAAAGCCCAGCGCCTGCGCCGTCATGTCGCGGTCGATGGGAAAACTGGTCCCCGCCAATGCCGCCGCCCCGAGCGGGCATTCGTTCATCCGCGCCCGCGCATCGCGCACCCGGCTGAGGTCGCGGGCGAACATCTCGACATAGGCCAGCATGTGATGACCCCATGTGACCGGCTGCGCGACCTGCAGATGGGTAAAGCCCGGCATGACCCAATCCGCGCCCGCCTCGGCCTGCGCGACAAGTGCGCGCATCAACGCCTCCAGCGCCGTCTCGCAGGCATCCAGCTGATCGCGCGTCCAGAGACGGAAATCCGTCGCCACCTGATCGTTGCGCGAGCGGCCCGTATGCAGGCGCCCCGCAGGCTCGCCCACGATTTCCTTTAGGCGGGCCTCGACATTCATGTGAATATCCTCAAGCGCGGCGGAAAATGCGAAATCTCCGGCCTCGATCTCGGCCAGAACGGCATCCAGCCCTTCCGTCATCGCCTTGGCGTCGCTATCTGTAACGATGCCCGTTGCTGCCAACATGGCGGCATGGGCCTTCGATCCTGCGATGTCCTGAGCCGCCATCCGCTTGTCGAACCCGATCGAGGCGTTAATTGCCTCCATAATCGCATCGGGTCCGGCGGCGAAACGGCCGCCCCACATCTGGTTCGAAGTCTTGTCTGCCATGCCCGTATCCTTCGGAGGAAATATGCGCCTGTCACGTTCCGCTCTGCTTTATCCCGCCGCTGCCTTGGGTGCAATCGCGGTGGGGGCTTTCGTCCTCTTCGGCGGTGCGCCGGGGGCGGCGACGGATGCCCAGTTGCGCGATTATTCCGCGCTTCAGGCCCAGCTTGATGGCGACATGAAGAAGCTCAACTTCCACGCCGAGCCCAAGGCGATCTCGGCCAGCAGCTTCATCATGGAGGACGGCAGCGAGGCGACCCTGGCGCAGTACGAGGGCAAATATGTCCTGCTGAACTTCTGGGCCACGTGGTGCGCGCCCTGCCGCAAGGAGATGCCGATGCTGTCCGAGCTTCAGACCGAATTCGGCGGCGGGGATTTCGAGGTGGTCACATTGGCCACGGGGCGCAATGCGGTGCCGGCGATCGAGGATTTCTTTGCCGAGATCGGCGTCGAGAACCTGCCGATGCACCGCGACCCCAATCAGCGCGTCGCACGCGACATGGGGGTTCTGGGCCTGCCCATCACGGTGATCATCGACCCCGAGGGCCGCGAGGTGGCGCGCCTGCAGGGCGATGCACATTGGAGCAGCGATAGCGCCAAGGCGCTGATCGCGGGGTTGGGCGATAAGGACCAGTAGCGCAGCGCGCCGCGTGCCGGGAAGCTTGACGAGGGGCCTGTCACCTGCCCTTATGGTGGCAGGCTCCTCGTTTATTTCGGGCCGGGCGCGCGGCTTGCAGCGCGCCTCTCATTTGCATGACGTTCAAACGGCCCACCGCGTCCGAACACAGCGCCCGTTCCTCGGCCGTGACCCATCATCCGGTCCGGCCGGACGCGGAAAACCAGCGGCCATTCAGATCTCCGGGCGCGCACCGAAAGGTTTGGCCCATGGATATCGCCCTGATCCAGACGCACCCCTGTGATCTGATCCAGCTTCTCAAGACATTGCGCACCAAACTGCCGCGCGCCCTTGTTGATCGCGTCAGCGATCTGGACCTCACTCCAGATGCCGATCTGCCCCGGCAAATCGGACATCTGCCGGATGCGACCGAGGAAGAGGAGGCGCGGCTGATCGCCGCGCTCGATGCGCTGGGAGAGAAGGCGCTGCAAGTGCAGCGCGGGACACTTGTCGTCCAGATCGCGCCCGCCGAGGTCCGGATGGAGACACGGATGGATATCGGGGCCATCGTCGATCTGCTCCGCCCCGATCTGGCGCATGTCGGCGCCCTGCCGCGCGGCGCGGCCGAGGATATCTGGAAAACGGTTCTCGAGCGCACCGCCAGCGGCGTCCCTTTTCCACAGGAAGGCTACGAGGGCGAGCACGCCAAGGCCTATGCCAGCATCATTCAGCAGTTCGACGGCTTCGTGCCGCATGAGGATGGCGGCCGCCATCTCAAGCCTTCGGACATGGATCGCCTCAAGCGCCATAGGATCAAACGACATGTGTGGACTGAGGTTACAGCCGATCTGCACGAGATCCTGACCCATTTTGTGGTCGCGCGCGAATGGCTGGATTCAGGCGGCAAGCTGCGCAACTACACGCGCGACCAGATGTTCGCCAAGTTGGGTTTCATGGTGGATCTGAACAATAAATACGGGCTCTGCAAAGAGAGCGCGAAAGTGCCGTTATCCCTCGACATCGCAGCTGCCATAACCGGCAAATTGCTGATGGTGGCCAACCCGTCCGTCGGCTTTGCGTTCGGCATGCTCTGGAAGGTCGTCGCGGCTCAGAGGCCCGGGGGCGGCGAGGTCAAGGCAAAGATCGCCGAGATGCATGCGGCGCTGTTCGAGGTATTCGAACAGACCATCCAGACGCTAGAGCAAGCGCTGATCGCGTTGGTCGCCGATTGGGGAAACCTTATCACTTTTGTTGCCGCAACCCAGAGCGGCGCGATAGACTGGCCAGACGATGCCATGCCGTTGCGGCGTGCGCATGCCGTCGGCTATCACACCGCCTGCCTGATGACCCTGATGAAGCTGAAATCGGATACCGAAACCTATAAATCCAGCCTCGACAGTCACATGTGGGGGGTCGTGCAATACAGCCAGCAGTGCAGCGCCACAAAGCGGCATTACGAAGAAGGCAAGGGCATATTACGTGGCAAATCGACCGAGCCGGACTGTCTTGGCGGGCGGTGGAATTACAGTTGGTTCTTCGGCAACGTCCACACATCCCCCGGCAGCGGCTACGGCCCGCCCCCGCCCAAGATCAAACTGGCCCCGGCGGCGCTGGCCAACAAGCTGTTCCTCGATGGCACGGATAGCGATCCGGGACTGGGGCTCTCGACGCATTTCTTCGACAAGCCGGACACGCGCGCAGCGTGGCAGCTCCATTCGGTGCGCACCAAACTGGCCGGCACGATCTGAGCCATCTCTTGCCCCCGCTGCATTGCTGCGGGATAGATGGGCGCGTCTGCCATCCAGCCGGAGCGCCCGCCATGCCCGTGATCACGAATATCCAGGACCTCAAGGACATCTACCGCCGTCGCGTGCCGCGCATGTTCTACGACTATTGCGAATCGGGCAGCTGGACCGAGCAGACCTTTCGCGCCAACACCTCCGACTTCAGCGAGATCCTTTTGCGCCAGCGCGTCGCCATCGACATGGCGGGCCGCTCGACCGCCAGCCAGATGATCGGGCAGGACGTCGCGATGCCCGTCGCCCTCGCGCCCGTGGGCCTGACCGGCATGCAAAGCGCCGATGGCGAGATCAAGGCCGCCCGCGCCGCCGAGAAATTCGGCGTGCCCTTCACGCTCAGCACCATGTCCATCTGCTCGATCGAGGACGTGGCCGAGAACACCACCAAGCCGTTCTGGCTACAGGTCTATACTCTGCTCGACGATGACTACATGCAGCGCCTCTTTGACCGCGCGAAGGCAGCGAAATGCAGCGCGGCGGTGATCACCGTCGATCTGCAAATGCTGGGCCAACGGCACAAGGACATCAAAAACGGCCTTTCGGCCCCGCCCAAGCTGACCCCAAGCAGCATCGCCAACATGGCGACCAAGGCGCGCTGGGGGCTTGAGATGTTGGGGACCAAGCGACGCAGCTTCGGCAATATCGTGGGTCATGTGAAAGCGGTCAAAGACCCCTCAGATCTGGCAAACTGGACGAACGAGGCCTTCGATCAATCGCTTGACTGGGATCGCATCCGCCAGTTCCGCAAGATGTGGGACGGCCCATTGATCATCAAGGGCATCATCGATCCGCGTGATTCGGTCGAAGCGCTGAACGTGGGCGCCGATGCCATTATCGTCAGCAACCATGGCGGGCGCCAACTCGACGGCGCGCTTAGCTCGATCCGGGCGCTGCCGCAGATCCTCGATGCGGTGGGTGGCAAGATCGAGGTGCATCTCGACAGCGGCATCCGCTCGGGCCAGGACGTGCTCAAGGCGCTCGCCATGGGCGCCACCGGCACCTATATCGGGCGCGCCTATATCTACGGCCTCGGCGCGATGGGCGAGGCCGGCGTGACCCGCGCGCTCGAGGTGATCCACAAGGAGCTGGACGTCTCGATGGCCTTTTGCGGGCACCGCGATATCCGGGGCGTCGACCGCGATATCCTGATGATCCCCAAGGGTTTCTCGGACGGCTGGCAGTAAGCCCCGCCCAGACGCGCCGGAACGATAGCCCCCGCCCCGCGTTGCATCTTATCGTCAGTCAACAGGGAGACACGATCATGCCGGCAAAAGGCAAGACGGGCAGCCGCAACCGAGTCGCGCAGGCGGCAGAGCGGCCATGGCTCCTGATCGTGTGCGGCGTGCTGGGCCTTGGCGGCTGCGCGGCCCTCATCATCGGCACGCTGGTCGCTCCGATCTATGTGCCGAACCATGATTGGGTCGCCGATACGATCAGCGATCTGGCCGCAGGCCGTTGGGAGATCCTGATGGATGTCGCGCTCTACGGCTTTGCCGCCGGGCTGATGGGCACCTCCATCGCCGCCGCGCACGCGCATCTGGGCAAAACGGGCTGGAGCGTCGGTGTGATGTCCCTGGCCTTTCTGGCCGCCATCGTCGTCATCATCGGGGCGCGGAATGAGTATGGCGATAACGACAATGAGGGTGTCGTCATCCATATCTACCTCGTCTACGCGATGGGCGCGCTCTTCGCGCTGCTCAGCGCCGTGATGCAAGCGGGTCTGCGCGCCTCGGGACATCAACGGGCGAGCTGGTGGATCATCGCGCTCGGCATCGGATGGGCGATCATGTCGCCGGTCTTTCTGATGTCGTCCACCTCCATAGACGGGCTGCTGGAGCGAATTCTCGGCCTCTTCGCGTGCGGAATGATCGTGGTGCTCTCGCTCGTCTTCCTGCGGCGCGGCTTGGATTGCAGGGAGGGCTGACGCATGGACTACATCATCATCGCGGGCCAGACCCTTCTGGCCATCGTCGCGGTCATCGTACTGGCACGGCTCAATGGGCTGCGCTCCTTCTCCAAGATGTCGAGTTTCGATTTCGCGCTCACCGTCGCTGCCGGCTCGGTCCTTGCCACGATGATGACCAGCGCCGAGACACCTTGGCCCGGCCTGGTGGCGCTGACGGTTCTCTTTGCCGCGCGCTACGTGATTTCAGCGGCGCGCCGGCACTGGATGTGGGCGCAGAAACTGACCGACAACAAGCCCTTGATGCTCTACTACGAGGGCGAATTGCTGGAGGATAACCTCACCATCGCCCGCGTCACCCGCGCCGATCTGCGCGCCAAGCTGCGCGAGGCGAACGCCATCAGCGAAGGCTGCGTGCGCGCGGTGGTGATGGAGGCGACCGGCGATGTCAGCGTCCTGCATGGCGAGACGCTGGACCCGGACCTGCTGAAAGGGGTCTCGTGGGGGCGCGCCGCGCCGCCCGCCGCCCTTCGCGAGCAGTTGAAAGGGCACTGACCCAGTCTGCGCCCGGCGCCGTGCCCGCACGCACCATTCCCTCTTTCCATCCCGGTATAAATCCTCTATGCGGGCGGCTTCACGCGGGGCTACAGCCTTGGAGGAGCCCCGCCCTTATCTGATGGAGACTACACATGGCTGGAGAAATTCCTGATCTTCACGCCCAGGAACGCACGGGGACAGGCAAGGGCGCCGCTCGTGCAGCGCGCCGCGCTGGCATGGTTCCGGGTATCGTTTTTGGTGGCGACAAAGATCCGCTCCCGATCAACATCCCCTTCAACGTGCTGCTCAAGCGGCTCAAGCAGGGCCGTTTCAAGTCGACCCTGTTCAACCTGAAGGTCGAAGGCCAGGAAGACGTCCGCGTCATCTGCCGCGACGTTCAGCGCGACGTGGTCAAGGACCTGCCGACGCACCTGGACCTGATGCGCCTGCGCCGCACGACCAAGATCAACCTCTTCATCCCGATCGATTTCCAGCACGAAGACGAGTGCCCGGCCATCGACAAGGGCGGCGTGCTGACGACGATTCGCGGCGAAGTCGAGCTGCTGGTGACGGCAGGCGACATCCCCGAGACGCTGACGGTCGATCTGCGCAAGCTTGAGAATATCGGTGACACGATCACGATCTCTGACATCACCCTGCCCGACGGCGCAGAGCTGGTGATCAAGGACCGTGACTTCATGATCTGCAACGTCTCGGCCCCGTCGGCCCTGAAATCCGATGCCGAGGAAGAGGACGAGGCAGCCGCCGACGAAGTCCCGACCATCGAGCAGGAAGACGACATCCCGCCCGCCGACAGCGAGTGATCTCGGATCCCTTTCGAAGACCAAGGAACGCGGCCCCGGTGGCCGCGTTTTTCGTTTTGCGCGCGGCGCGCTGCGATGTTCCATTCAAATCGGCGCCCGAACCTTGTAGGTAGGACGCGAACTTGGCAGGAGGCGTCCCATGCTGATCTTTGCGGGGCTGGGGAATCCCGGCGCGAAATATGCGGGCAACCGGCACAATATCGGCTTCATGGCGCTGGACCAGATCGCGTCAGATCATGGGTTTGGTCCGTGGAAATCCCGGTTTCAGGGTCTTGCCTCGGAAGGCACGCTGGCCGGCGAAAAGGTGCTGCTGCTCAAGCCCGCGACCTTCATGAACCTCAGCGGTCAATCGGTGGGCGAGGCGATGCGCTTTTTCAAGCTGGAGGCGCCCGATATCACCGTCTTTCATGACGAGATCGACCTCGCCCCCGGCAAGGTCCGCGTCAAGGATGGCGGCGGTCACGCGGGCCATAACGGCCTGCGCTCGCTACATCAGCATATCGGCCCCCATTACACCCGCGTGCGCATGGGCGTCGGTCATCCGGGCCACAAGGATGCGGTGCCGGGCTATGTCTTGAACGATTTTGCCAAGGCCGACCAAGGCTGGCTGGACGACGTGCTGCGCGGATGCTCGGATGGGGCACCGCATCTGGCCGCAGGCGATGGCGGCAAGTTCCAGAACGCCGTCGCCCTGCGCACCGCGCCGCCGCGCTCTTCCGGCGGGCAAAAGGGTGCGCCCAAACCGCAAGCCGCGCCGAAGATCGCGGCAGACCCGACGCCGAGCGCACCTGAGCCTCAGAGCGACACCCGTACTGCGCTCCAACGGCTGGCGGACAAATTTCGTTAGGGGCCAGTGCGCTTGTCGCAGCAGCGCCGGGCGCTAATTTCTGAAGCAGACAAGGGAAGGCAGACCGCCATGGAAAAAGACGCCCCGATCAACGTGCTCGGCACGCCGCTCATGCCCTGCTCGACCGCCGATCCGGTCACCGGGTTCTTCCGCGATGGCCATTGCAACACCTGCGCCGAGGACCGCGGCAGCCATACCGTCTGCGCCGAGATGACGGCCGAATTCCTGGCGTTTTCCAAGTATGTCGGTAACGATCTCAGCACACCGCGCCCCGAATTCGGCTTTGCCGGGCTGAAGCCCGGCGATCACTGGTGCCTCTGCGCCGGGCGTTTCGCCCAAGCCCATGACGAAGGCTGCGCCCCGCGCGTCAACCTCGACGCCACGCACCAGCGCGCCCTCGATGTCGTGCCGCTGGACGTGCTGCGCGCCCATGCGGGCAACCCGCCGGACGCGTAGGGCCGCGCGTCAGTAGCGCGGGATATTTTGCATCACAGGCGCCGGCACCCAGACGCTGTAAGCGCCCACCATCATCCACCGCCCTCCGGACGCCATCGCATTGCTACGGGCGGCGGACATGAGGGCCATGCGCGCCCTCTGGCGGGCGGCGAGTGCCTGCCGTTGCCGCGCGGCGCGGTCAACCCTCAAGGCATGGACGGCAGGGCTCAAACCAGTCATCCGCACGGCGCCCGAGCCTTGCGAGGATCGTGAAGGCGCTATGGGTCTGGCGCCAGGGAATTCCGCTTCCATCCCCGGCTCGACGCCGTTCTCGCCAGCGAAGGCACCGCCCGAAAGGACAAACAGCGCCGCGGCAATCATCATGGCTTTTTTCATTTGATGTCTTCCTGCTCAGAACAAATCGGTGATCGTATAGGACACGGTAAAGATCGCCCGTCGCTCGGGGTGATCCTCGAGCGCGCCGTTGATCCCCATCGACAGGTTCAGCCCGTCCAACTCCGGCACGACGCGGCTCAGTCCAATGACCGACTCGCGCCCGTTATAGCCCAGCGATCCGCTGAAATTCGGGGTGAACCCGATGCCCAGCCCGCCGAACGCGCCCGTCTTTTCATTCTCTGTCACGTCGCTGCCGACGCCGAAACTGACAATCACCGGAAAGGCGGGCGCTGCTTCGGGCACCACATGCGTGGCCCAGCTGCCGGTCAGCGAGGCCGCCGGATCGCCCCGCTCGGCATCACCCCACCCGGCAAGGCCGGTCACGCCGAGGCCGAGGGCAAACGTGCCGAAATCATGATCGCGCCGATGCGACAGCTTTAGCGCGAACGAACCGGAATCTCCGAAATCCTCGCTCGAGGTCGAGGTGATATTGGCGATGACATGCGCGTCAAAAGCGTCGCTGCCCGTAGGCAGGCCCAGCCCCGCAAAGAGCGAGCCGTCGACACTGTCCGCATTGCTTTCCTGCGTCTTGGTCGATCCGCCGACACCAAAGAAAAGCGCGCCGCGCGGTGCGGCAAAACCCGAGGGGATGCCGGGATGCGCCGCGAACTGCCGCGCCGCATCGACCATGCGGATCTTCTTGATGACGCGGGCCTGCATGGTCGGCGAAAGGTCTTCGTAATGGACAATATCCGCGCCGACCCCCGGCGCAGTTTGCGCTATGGCGCCCATCGCGCTGACACCAAGTAGGCCCAATGCCAGACCCGAAAGGGCGGTCCAGCCCCAAACTTTCAGAACGCTCATACTGCCTCGTTTCGCTTTTTCGGCAGTCTAAGCATCAACATCTGGTTGCGGTGAAGCCGCGCAGGCCCAGTTCTTGGCCACTGTGGCGTCCCCGCAACGCGATTTGGTCAAAGCAAGTGCGATCTGGCGATCCCTCGAGGACTCGAACCCCGAACCTGCTGATTAGAAGTCAGCTGCTCTATCCAGTTGAGCTAAGGGACCGCGCGCGCCTTCTCTAGCGCCGGTGCGCGCGCGGCGCAAAGCCTAATCCGCACCGAAAGGGTCTTCGGGGTAGCCCACCCCTTCCAGATAAAGCCCCTGCGGAGGGCAGACCGGCCCGCAGGCCGCGCGATCCGCGGCCTTCAAAGCCGCGCGCACATGCTCGGGCGTCCACGCGCCCCGCCCCACGCGCTCCAAGCTGCCGACGATACTGCGGACCTGGTTGTGCAGAAAGGACCGCGCGCGCAGGCGAAACTGAAGCTCCGCGCCGCCCGGCCCCTCGACCCGGTCGATGTCGATCGCGTCCAGCGTCTTGACCGGGCTGGCGGACTGGCACATCGCGGATCGAAACGTGGTGAAGTCATGCAGGCCGATCAGATGCGCCGCCCCCGCGCGCATCGCGTCCTCGTCCAGATCGTGCGGCACTTGCCAGACCAGCCCCTTGTCATGCGTCACCGGCGCGCGCCGCATCGCGAGGCGAAAGAAATAGCGCCGCTCCTGCGCAGAAAACCGTGCGTGCCAATCGCCTGCCACCTGCGCGCAATCGACAATCGCAACCGGCGCGGGCTTAAGGTGGTAATTCAGCGCCTCCATCAGCCGGAACGGCGCCCAAGGCTTGGCCAGATCGCAATGCGCCACCTGCCCCAGCGCGTGCACGCCCGCATCCGTGCGTCCGGCGGCGGCGATAGTGTGCGCCCCCGGCTCCAGCCGCGCCAGCGCGGCCTCGACGGCGCCTTGCACCGACGGCTGATCACGCTGGCGCTGCCAGCCCGCGAAGGGGCCCCCGTGATACTCGACTTTCAGTGCAAATCTCGGCATGGCGCCGCCTTACTCCAAATGCCGCCCCTGTAAAAGCATCCTGACCAACGCCGGCACGTGCTTTCATTGTTCTTCAAATACTCTCGCCGAAGGCGATCCCGCCCCCTGCCACTGGAATCCGGCGCATGCCGCCGTTATCTATGGTCGCAAGGCATCACGGAAAGGGCCGCGCATTGGGCATATCGAACCTGGCAGATGGCCTCACCCGCGGGGCCGAGCGGATTTCCGGCACCGTGTCCGAGACATTCTTCGAGCCCGTGATCCGGATCGGCGTGACCGGACTGGCGCGCGCGGGCAAGACCGTGTTCATCACCTCGCTCGTCGCCAACCTGCTGGAGCGGGGGCGCATGCCCGGCCTTGCCGCCGCAGCCGAGGGGCGCATCACTGCAGCCTTCCTGCAGCCGCAGCCTGACGATACCGTGCCGCGCTTTGATTTCGAACATCACCTGAATGCCTTGACGGCGCCCATCCCGCATTGGCCCGAAAGCACCCGCACCATTTCCGAGTTGCGCCTCAGCTTGCGTGTGCGGCCCACCGGCCTTCTGGCGGGCCTCTCGGGGCCGCGCACGGTTCATGTCGATATCGTCGACTATCCCGGCGAATGGCTGCTGGATCTGGCGCTGATGGACAAATCCTACGCCGATTGGAGCGAAGCCACGCTTTACCTCATGAAGCGGCGCGAGATCGCCGCGCCCTATCTCGCGCAGATGGGCGAGGCGGATGGTGCGGGCACCTGGGACGAGCCGCAGATCAAGGTGCTGGCCGAAGGCTTCACGTCCTATCTGCAGGCGGCGCGCGAGCGGGGCCTGAGCGGCATCGCACCGGGGCGCTTCTTGCTGCCCGGCGATATGGCAGGCTCGCCCGCCCTGACATTTGCGCCGATGGCAAAGCCTGACAGCCCCGCCCGCCGCAGCCTCTGGCGCGAGATGGAGCGGCGCTATGACGCCTACAAATCCCAGATCGTCGCGCCCTTCTTTCGCGATCATTTCTCCAAGATCGACCGCCAGATCGTGCTGGTCGACGCGCTGGGAGCCATCCATGCGGGCCCGCCTGCCGTAGCCGATCTGCAAGATACGATGGCCGAAATCCTGGGCGCGTTCCGCCCCGGTCGCAACGCATTCCTCAGCCGGATCCTCTTTGGCCGCAGGGTGGAAAAGATCCTCTTTGCCGCTACCAAGGCCGACCACCTGCATCATTCGCAGCACGCCCGCCTGACGGCCTTCATGGAGGCGTTGACCGCCGGCGCGCGCAGCCGCGCCGACTTTCAGGGCGCCGAGACGTCATCGCTGGCGCTGGCATCCCTGCGCGCCACGGTCGAGGAAGAGCGCAGCCACGAGGGCGAAACACTCGATTGCGTGCGCGGCACGCTGCAGAACCCCGACGGCTCGCGCGGCAAGGAGGCGGCATTCTATCCCGGCGCGCTGCCCGAAAGTCCCGCCAGCCTGATCGCCTCGGCCCGGCAGGGGGACGAGACATGGCTGGGCGCCGACTACCAGATCATGAAATTCGCCCCAGCGACGCTGCAGCTGAAGCCCGGCATGGGCCCGCCGCATATCCGGCTAGACCGGGCCGCACAGTTCCTGATCGGTGATCGGCTGTGACCCCGTCCCGGCCGCTCCGCGCCCGCATGTGGCACGTGCCGCAGATGGCCGCGATTCTTTGGGATTTCGGGCGCCGTACGCCTTGGTTGCCGCGCGTGCGGCCGTACCGCACGGATCTGCGCGTGATGACGCGGATCACGCGCGCGGGATGGGTACGCGTCCTGCATGACGCGCGCGGCCCCGCCGCCTTCATCGCGCGTGATGGTGCCCGGATTCATGCGCTATACGTGCATCCGCGCGCGCAAGGACGCGGGCTGGGCCGCACGCTTCTTGACGATGCCAAGCACGCCGCGCCCCGGCTGGAGCTGTGGGTGGCCGAGGCCAACCGCGAGGCCCGCGCCTTTTACGATGCCCAGGGCTTTGCCGAGGGGCAACGCAGCGATGGCACCGGAAATGACGAGCGTTTGCCCGATATCCAGATGATCTGGCAGGATGAAAGGTGCGCGCCATGACCCGCCCCAAAGGCCCGGTTCTGTTTGATCTCGATGACAGCGCGCCCCGCGCGACCCCGTCCGAGGCGCCCCCGGTGCCAGAGCCGGACATGCCGGATGCACCTCGGGGCGCCGCGATGCAGACCGCCGCCGCGCTGGCCGCGCGCCGCCCCTCGCGGCTGGCGCGGGTCTTCTGGGGGCTGGTCGGCACGCTCTTGGGTGTCGCGATCTCGCTGGCGGCTTGGGATTTCGCGACGGGCCTCGTCGCGCGGGTGCCGATGCTGGGCTATGCGGTCACCGCGCTCATCGCTGCGCTGCTCCTCGTCCTCATCGTCATCGCGATCCGCGAAATGGCCGCCTTCGCCCGGCTGGGCCGGATCGATGCGCTGCACCGCCGCGCCGATGCGGCGCTGGCCGGAGATGATCTGCCCGCCGCGCGCGCGCTGACGGATGATCTGGTAGCGCTCTACAAGGGGCGCGAGGATACCCGATGGGGCCGCACGCGGCTGGCCGAGCAGCGCGGCGATCAGTTCGACGCAAGCACGCTTCTGGCCCTGACCGAGGCCGAACTGCTGACGCCCCTCGACGCCGCCGCATTGCGCCAGGTCGAGGGCGCGGCGCGGCAGGTGGCCGCCGTCACCGCGCTGGTGCCTCTGGCGCTGGCCGATGTGATCGTCGCGCTCAGCGCCAATATCCGAATGATCCGGCGGATTGCTGAAATCTATGGCGGCCGGTCGGGCACGCTGGGCAGTCTGCGCCTGACGCGCGCCGTGATGACCCATCTGGTCGCCACGGGCGCCGTTGCCGTGGGCGATGATGTGATCAGCTCCGTCGCGGGCGGCAGCCTGCTCAGCAAGGTCTCACGCCGTTTCGGCGAGGGTGTGGTCAACGGCGCGCTGACGGCGCGTGTCGGCGTGGCCGCGATGGAGGTCTGCCGCCCCCTGCCCTTTTCGGCGGGCAAGCGGCCGAAGGTCCGCCGCATCATCACCACGGCGCTCAGCGGGCTTTTTCCCAGCTAGTGCCCCTATGCTGCTAGCATCTGCCGCAAGGGCAGCCCGCTGAAAGGACAACACCGATGGAATCATTCGCCGCCGATCTGGCCACGATGGTGCGCACGCCGCTGGGCGATGACCATGTCGCTGCCATGCGCGCCAGGGGATCCGAGCACGATTTTGCAAAGGGAGATGTCATCGTCGCCCCCGGCGCCCCGATGGGTGAGTTTCACTATCTGCTGGACGGCGAGATCGAGGCCTTCGATCCCACAACAGATCAGCGCTATGGCGGCGCTGTTCTGGGCCGTGGGCAGTTCACCGGCGATCTGGGTTTCCTGACCGGGGCCAACGCGATCCTGGGCAATCGCGCGATTTCTTCCGGGCGTCTCCTCTCGGTTCCGCGCGGCGATATGCTGCGGCTCATGTCGGACATGCCCGAGATGTCGGACATTGTCGTGACGGTATTTGCCGCACGTCGCCGCCGCATGGTCGAAACCGAGAGGGCTGGCATCGCATTGATCGGCGTCGAGGACAGCCGCGAGCTGCGGGCGCTGGCGGCTTTTGCTGGTCGCAACCGCCTGCCTTGCCGCGAAATCGCGCTGAATACGGAAGAGGCGCGCGAATTGGCCCAGGCCTGCGGCGCCGAGCCGGGCAAGCCCATGGCGATGCTGGGCAGGGGTCAGCTGATCGAGCCTGCGACGCCCAAGCGTCTTGCGCAGCTGTTGGGGATCGATCTGGCGCTGCCCAAGGACGAGGTGCTGGATGTGCTGATCGTCGGCGCGGGGCCTGCGGGCGTCGCCGCCGCCGTCTATGCCGGCGCCGAGGGGCTGAGCGCCCTGGTGCTGGAGGATACCGCCATCGGCGGACAGGCCGGCACGTCAAGCCGGATCGAGAATTATATGGGGTTCCCCACTGGCATTTCGGGCGCGGACCTTGTGGGGCGCGGCGAAATACAGGCGATGAAATTCGGCACCCGCTTTGCGATGCCGCGCGGGGCCGTGTCCCTGGCGCAATGCAGCAAGCGGCTCTTTCACGTCACGCTGGATGACAACCGGCAGGTCAGCGCCCGCGCGCTGGTGATCGCGACGGGCGTGCAGTATCGCCGCCTTCCGTGGGATCGGCTGGACGAGTTCGAAGGCGCGGGCGTCTACTACGCGGCGACGAAAAGCGAGGCGCGCTTTTGCCAGGGGCGCGAAGTGGTGGTCATCGGGGGCGGCAATTCGGCGGGGCAAGCCGCCATGTTCCTGTCGCGCACCGCCAGCCACGTGCATGTGTTGATCCGCGGCGATAGCTTGGCCTCATCGATGTCCGATTACCTGTCGAGCCGCCTCGAGGCGACAAGCAACATCACGCTCCACCGCCGGACCGAGGTGACCCGGTTGCATGGCGGCGATACGCTGGAGGCGATCACGGTGGACGCCGATGGCACCGAGCAGCGCATGGACGTCTGCGGCATGTTCGTGATGGTCGGCGCCGCGCCCAACACCGATTGGCTTTCGGACCTCGTCTCGCTCGATGAAAAGGGTTTTGTAAGGACCGGCGAGGCGGCGGGCCAGGATTTTCCCTATGCCACCTCCTGCCCCGGCGTCTTTGCCGTGGGCGATGTGCGCGCCGGATCGGTCAAACGGGTGGCCAGCGCCGTGGGCGAAGGGTCGGTCGTGATCGGGCGCGTCTGGGATCACGTGAACACAGGCGGATAAAACGACCGCTAGCGCAGGTTCGGCACGGCCCCCTGAGGTGCGCGCATCTCCAGTCCCATTTTCAGGGCGCGCCCGATCCGGTGCGCCAGCGCGGACCAGCGGCGCGACGTCTCGTCCGGCAGCTCCTGGGCAAGAACCTTGTCGAAGAGGTCCAGCCAGATGGCGAAATGCGCGCTAGTCACATCCCCCGCCCGTTTATGCACCATCATCGGATTGCCGTCATACTCACGCTCACGCAGGATCGCATTGGCCCAAAAGCGCACGATCTTTTCCTCATGTGCGGGCCAATCGTCCACATGCGCCGCAAAAACCGGCCCCAAGACCGCATCGCGCCGCACCTGAGCATAGAACCGGCTGACCACGCGCGCGATATCATCGCGGCTGACCTCGAATTGTGCCAACGGATTCGTCATCTGCCGCCTCTCCTTTCGCCCTCTGGACGCCGGACGCCACCGCCCCTATAACGCCCTCATGATGCGTTTCATTGCGATCATCATTCGAATTACATGCCCGGCGCTCTGATATCCGAGCCGCCGGGACAAGGCGTTCGAGCCATTCGCGCCGCCCCCTCATATCCAAGCCAAGACCCGAGATAAAGGACGCCCGAAATGTGCGCCGACACCACCGACACCGCTCCTGAGTACAAACACACGCTTAACCTGCCGCAGACGGATTTCCCGATGCGCGCGGGCCTGCCCAAGCGCGAGCCGGAATGGCTGGCGCGCTGGGAAGAGATCGGCATCTATGATCGCCTGCGAGAGAAGGCTGGAAACCGTCAGCCCTTCACCCTGCATGACGGCCCTCCCTACGCCAACGGGCACCTCCATATCGGCCACGCGCTGAACAAGATCCTCAAGGACATGGTGGTGCGCAGCCAGCAGATGATGGGCAAGGACGCCCGCTACATCCCCGGCTGGGACTGCCACGGCCTGCCCATCGAGTGGAAGATCGAAGAGCAATATCGCGCCAAGGGCCTGAACAAGGACGAGGTCGATATCGTCGATTTCCGGCAGGAATGCCGCAAGTTCGCCGATGGCTGGATCGACGTGCAGCGGGACGAGTTCAAGCGCCTCGGCGTGACCGGCAAATGGGAAAAGCCGTATCTCACGATGGATTACCGCGCCGAGCGGATCATCGCGGAGGAATTCCAGAAATTCCTGATGACCGGCACGCTTTATCAAGGGTCCAAGCCCGTGATGTGGTCGCCGGTCGAGAAAACCGCGCTGGCCGAGGCCGAGGTCGAGTATCACGACAAGGAGAGCTTCACGATCTGGGTGAAGTTCGAGGTAGTTGATCCCGTGGCGGGTTCAGGCGACGCGCTGGAGAATCGAGATCTGGTTGGCGCAAACGTTGTCATCTGGACGACGACCCCTTGGACGATCCCATCGAACAAGGCGGTCGTCTACGGCGCGAATTACGACTACGGCCTCTACGAGGTCACTGACACGCCCGAGGAATGCTGGGCCGCCCCCGGCGATCGCTTCCTGCTGGCTGACAAGCTGGCGGGCGAGGTGTTCAAGCGCGCCCGCCTCGAGGAAGGCATGTGGAAACGCGTGCGCGGTGTTCCAGCGGATGAGCTCGCGGGCCTCTCGCTCAAGCACCCTCTCGCCGGCGCCGAAGGCTCCCAAGGCGAATGGGACCAGCCCCGCGATTTCCGCGCGGCGGATTTCGTCACCGACGAGGAAGGCACCGGCTTCGTCCACTGCGCGCCCAGCCACGGCATGGAGGAGTTCGAGCTTTACCGCGATCTCGGCCGCCTGCAGGAGGTCATCACCTATAACGTGATGGACGATGGCGGCTTCCGCGAAGATCTGCCCTTCTTCGGCGGGACTTTTATCCTCGACCGCAAGGGCAAGGAGGGCAACGCGAACAAGGCCATCATCGACAAGCTGACCGAGGTCGGCGGCCTGCTGGCGCGCGGCAAGATCAAGCACAGCTATCCGCATAGCTGGCGCTCGAAGGCGCCGATCATCTACCGCAACACGCCGCAATGGTTCGCCGCCATCGACCGCCCCGTGGGCGACGGGCAGGACACCTACGGCAAGACGATCCGCGAGCGCGCGCTGACCTCCATCGACGAGCTGGTGACATGGACCCCGCAAAAGGGCCGCAACCGCCTTCATGCGATGATCGAACAGCGCCCCGACTGGGTGCTCTCGCGCCAGCGCGCCTGGGGCGTGCCGCTCACCTGCTTTACCCGCAAGGGCGCGAAACCCACTGATGAGGGCTTCCTGCTGCAGAACGAGGAGGTGAACGCCCGCATCCTCGAGGCCTTCGAGGCCGAGGGCGCCGATGCGTGGTACAAGGAGGGCGCCAAGGAGCGGTTCCTTGGTGGCATCGTGAACCCCGAGGAGTGGGACAAGGTCGACGACATTCTCGACGTGTGGTTCGATAGCGGCTCCACCCACGCGTTCGTGCTGCGCGACCGCGAGGACGGCTCGGAGGACGGACTGGCAGATCTCTACCTCGAAGGCACCGACCAGCATCGCGGCTGGTTCCATTCCTCCATGCTGCAAGCCTGCGGTACGATGGGCCGCGCGCCCTATCGCGGCGTGCTGACCCACGGCTTCACGCTGGACGAGAAGGGCAACAAGATGTCCAAATCGGTCGGCAATACGGTCAGCCCCGAGGACGTCACCAAGCAGTACGGCGCCGACATCCTGCGCCTTTGGGTCGCGCAATCCGACTACACCGGCGATCTGCGCATCGGGCAGGAGATCCTCAAGGGCGTGTCGGACAGCTATCGCCGCATGCGCAACACCATGCGCTATCTCATCGGCGCGCTGGCACATTTCGAAGACTCGGACCGGATCGAGCCTGCCGAGATGCCCGAGCTGGAGCAGTTCATCCTCCACCGGCTAGCCGAGCTGGATACGCGCGTGCGCGAGGGCTATGCCGCCTATGACTTCCAGGGCGTCACCCAGGCGCTCTTCAACTTCTGCACGCTCGATCTCAGCGCCTTCTATTTCGACGTGCGCAAGGACGTGCTCTATTGCGACGGCGACACCACCCGCCGCCGGGCTGCGCGCACCGTGCTGGACCTCTTGTTCCACCGCCTTACCACCTGGCTGGCACCCGTCATGGTGTTTACCATGGAGGAAGTCTGGCTCGAGCGGTTCCCCGGCAAGGACTCGTCCCTGCACCTGCAGGACATCCCCGAAACGCCGCAGGACTGGCTGAACCCCGATCTGGCGTCAAAATGGGCCGGCATCCGCCAGGCCCGCCGCGCGGTGACTGCCGCGCTGGAGGTCGAGCGCACGAACAAGGTCATCGGCTCCTCGCTCGAGGCGGCGCCGCAGGTCTTCGTGGCCGATGCCTCCATCGCAAAGGCGCTGAACTCGGTGCCTTTCGACGATGTCTGCATCACTTCCTCTATCGAAGTCACGGCGGGCGATGCACCGGACAATGCATTCACACTGCCCGAGTCGGACGGCATCGGCGTCCTCTTCCAAAAAGCCCCCGGCGATAAATGTCTGCGCTGCTGGAAAATCCTGCCCGATGTCGGCACACACCAGCACCCCGGCACCTGCCAGCGCTGCTCGGACGCGCTGAGCTGAACCCATCCGGGCGCGGGACCACTCTCTCGCGCCCGGCTTTCATTGTTCCAAAAGTACTCTCGCCGAAGGCGTTTGCGCCCGGCCATGCATCCAAAGGCCTGCCCATGACCCAAGACCGCCGCAACGCGCCCCTCTCCCCGGCGACCCGCCTCGCGCAGGCGCTCCATCATATCGAAGAGCAAACCGGCGCCGTTACCCCCGCGATCCAGCTTTCGGCCACCTACGCGCGCGGTGCGGATTACGCCCCGCGCCAATCCTACATCTACCGCCGCGACGGCAACGAGACGACCGAACTGGCCGAGACAATCATCAACGATATCGAAGGCGCCGCCTCGACCATGCTTTTTGCGTCGGGCATGTCGGCGGCCAATGCCGTGCTCGAGGCGCTGCCGATGGGCGCGCATGTGGTGGCGCCCGGCGTCATGTATCACGGCGTTCTGCACCAGTTGCGCAAGCATCACGCCAGCGGACGCCTGACAGTTGATTTCCACCCCGTCGGCGATCTGGACGCGATGCGCAGCCTCATGCGGCCGGGCGTCACCGCGCTCGTCTGGGTCGAAACGCCCAGCAATCCGGACTGGACCGTCACCGACATCGCGGCCGCCGCCGAGATCGCCCATGCGGCGGGCGCCAAACTGATCACCGATTGCACCGCCACGCCGCCGCCCTACTGCCGCGCGCTGGACCATGGCGCGGACATCTCGTTCCATTCGGCGACCAAGTATCTGAACGGCCATTCCGACGTCACCGCCGGATCGCTCGCCACGCGCGAAGCGGGCGAGATGTGGGACGAGATCGCGTCGATCCGCACCCTGCACGGCACGGTCCTGCACAGTTTCGACGCCTGGCTTCTGATCCGCGGCATGCGCACGCTTGCGCTGCGGGTGGAGCGTCAGACCACCAGCGCCAGCCGTATCGCGCAGCAACTGCTCAGTCATCCGCAGGTCGAAAAGGTGCTCTACCCCGGCCTGGCGGAGCATCCCGGCCACGACATCGCCCGCCGCCAATGCGAAGGCTTCTTCGGCGGCATGCTGTCGATCATTACCAAAGGGACCGAGCAGACGGCCATCGACACCGCGCGCCATTGCCGGCTTTTCTACCCCGCCACATCGCTCGGCGGCGTCGAGAGCCTGATCGAGCACCGCAAGACAGTGTCGGGGCCCGGTTTCGACGTGCATCCGAATCTGCTGCGCCTGTCGATCGGAATCGAGTCTCCGATGGATCTGATGGTTGATCTGGATGCGGCTTTGATGCGCGCAGCCCAGTAAAAGTTCATGATTGAGGCCCCGCGCGGCATGGAACAAATGGCGCACGGGCCTTGTCCGCCCCGGATTGGCAGAATATATATTGGGATCTTGACCCTGATCAGGTACGGTTTCTATGTCACTAGATCTCAAAGACGCTGTGTCGCTGTCCCATGACACGATCCGCGAAAATGACGTATTCGCGCATGCGATCAGGCACAGCCGCTTGCCGCTTTGCATCACCGATCCGACAAAGCCGGACGAGCCGATCGTCTTTGCCAATCAGGCGTTTTGCGATCTGACGGGCTATGATGAGGCCGATTTCATAGGCAAGAATTGCCGCTTCCTGCAAGGCGAAGAGACCAGCCGCGAAAGCGTGCAGCAGATCCGCGACGCCATGGACGCGCGCGAGGTGACGATGGTCGAGATCATCAACTACCGCAAGAATGGCGAGAAATTCCTGAACGCGCTGCAGATCGGGCCGATCTACGACGAGGACGGCGAGCTGATCTTTCGATTCGGCTCGCAGCTCGACATCTCGTCGCACCGCGAGAAAGAGCGCAAGGCGGCCGAATTACGGACTGCCGAATTGCTCCACCGGCTCAAGAATATCGTCAACGTCATGAGCGTTGTGATCAAGATGACGGGCCGGGACGAGACCGATCCGCAGGAATACAGCGAAAAGGTGATCGAGCGTCTCGTGGCCCTCGGTCAGACCCATTTCGACACCCTGACAAGCGAGCGGCCACGCGCGCTCAACTTCGATCATCTGGCGCGTACGCTCCTTTTGGCCTACGCGCCCTTGGGCGAACGTCAGGTCACATTCACCGGCCCCGAGGTTGAGCTGACCGGCGACATGGTCACTTCGCTCACGCTTTTGCTGCACGAACTGGCGACGAATTCGGTCAAGCACGGAAGCCTTGGCAGCGAAACAGGCCGGGTCGAGCTATCTTGGAACAAAAGCGACACGGGCGATTTCAACATGATCTGGCGCGAGCTTGGCGGCCCCGTGGTTGCCGCGCCCGACAAGGAAAGCGGCGCCGACATCGTGGGCAAGCTGATTGCAGCGTCGCAGGGCGCCTTGAATTTCGATTGGCAGCCCACGGGCCTGATCGTCACACTCAACCTGCCGATGGACGACTGATTGCCAGCTCTTGGCGCTGGGGGCCATGTTTTTTCTTGAAAAAATACCCATGCGGCCGGACAGCCATCATCACGATTTCACGATGGCGGATGCGCCGCGCGCTTGAGGCGCCGGCGCCCATCGGGTAGCCATGGCAGCGAAGACTTAGGCAAGGCGCGTCAAACCGGGGCGCGCGCGGGCAAAGGGCGGACCAGGCCATGGCATTCACGATCGCGATCGACGGGCCTGCAGCGGCGGGCAAGGGTACGGTCGGGCGGCAGCTGGCCGCGCATTTCGGTTATGCACATCTCGATACCGGCCTTCTTTACCGTGCCACCGGACGCCGGATGCTGAACGGCGAAGGCGCCGTCGAGGCGGCGATGAATTTGCGCCCCGAAGACCTCGGCGCGCCGGATCTGCGTACGCCCGAGGTGGGCCAGGCCGCCAGCCGTGTCGCCGCCATCCCCGAAGTACGCGAGGCGCTGATCGACTTTCAGCGCGCCTTTGCCACCCGCGCGGGCGGCGCCGTTCTGGACGGGCGCGATATCGGCACTGTCATCTGTCCGGACGCGGATGTGAAACTATACGTCACCGCCGGTGACGAAGTGCGCGCCGCACGCCGCCTCGCCGAGCTGACCAGCACGGGACATGACATCGATTTTCAGACGGTCCTGGCCGATTTGCGTCAACGCGATGCCCGCGACAGCGCCCGCGCCGACGCCCCACTGAAACCCGCCGAGGATGCGATCCTGCTGGACACCTCGCAGTTGACCATCGACGAGGCCGTTGCAACCGCCATCGCCGAGGTCGAGCGCGTGCAGGCCGCGCGCGCGCCCGGCTGATGCCCGCACGCGTCTGGCCCTTGCCATTCGCGCCCTTTCCCCATATACGCGCGCCTGTCACCAGGGCGATACATATCGCAATTGCGAAAGTCATCGAGCAGGGTCCGGATACTCCCGTGCCCTCTTTCTGCATTTTGCTCATCGCCTGACCAATGAAACCCGTCTCACTTCAAGTGGACGTCACCCAGACCGGCGGAGACAACCGCACGGCCCGTAAAAACCGAAAAAGGAACCCGAGACCACATGGCTCAAGATACATCTATGGAGGAATTCGAAGCCCTCCTGAACGAAAGCTTCGAAATGGACACGCCCGATGAGGGCACAGTCGTCAAGGGCAAGGTTATCGCTGTCGAAGCGGGCCAGGCCATCATCGACGTCGGCTACAAGATGGAAGGCCGCGTTGATCTGAAAGAATTCGCAGATCCCGGCGAGCAGCCGAACATCAATGTCGGCGACGAGGTCGAAGTCTTCCTGCGCTCGGCCGAAAACGCCAAGGGCGAGGCTGTCATCAGCCGTGAAATGGCCCGCCGCGAAGAAGCTTGGGATCGCCTCGAGAAGGCATATGCCGCAGAAGAGCGCGTCGAAGGCGCCATCTTTGGCCGCGTCAAGGGCGGCTTTACCGTCGATCTCGGCGGCGCCGTGGCCTTCCTGCCCGGCTCCCAGGTCGATGTGCGCCCCGTGCGCGATGCCGGCCCCCTCATGGGCCTCAAGCAGCCGTTCCAGATCCTCAAGATGGACCGCCGCCGTGGCAATATCGTGGTCTCGCGCCGTGCGATCCTCGAAGAGAGCCGCGCCGAGCAGCGCGCCGAAGTCATTGGCAAGCTGACCGAGGGTGACAATGTCGACGGCGTCGTCAAGAACATCACCGAGTACGGCGCATTCGTCGACCTGGGCGGTGTGGACGGCCTGCTGCACGTCACCGACATGGCATGGCGCCGCGTCAATCACCCCTCCGAGATCCTCGCCATCGGCGAGACGGTCAAGGTGCAGGTGATCAAGATCAACAAGGAAACGCACCGCATTTCCCTGGGCATGAAGCAGCTGCAGGAAGATCCGTGGGACATGGTCGCCGCCAAGTACCCGCTGGAATCGACCCATACGGGCCGCGTGACCAACATCACCGATTACGGCGCCTTCGTGGAGCTGGAGCCGGGTGTCGAAGGTCTCGTTCACGTCTCGGAAATGTCCTGGACCAAGAAGAACGTGCATCCCGGCAAGATCGTGTCGACCTCGCAAGAGGTTGAGGTCATGGTCCTCGAGATCGACCAGGCCAAGCGCCGCGTTTCGCTCGGTCTCAAGCAGACCATGCGCAACCCGTGGGAAGTCTTTGCCGAGACGCATCCCGAGGGCACCGAGGTCGAGGGCGAGGTCAAGAACATCACCGAATTCGGTCTGTTCATCGGCCTCGAAGGCGAGATCGACGGCATGGTTCACCTCAGCGACATCAGCTGGGACGAGCGTGGCGAGGATGCGATCCAGAACTACCGCAAGGGCGACATGGTCCAGGCGGTCGTTTCCGAAGTCGACACCGACAAGGAGCGCATTTCGCTTTCGATCAAGAACCTCGGCGGCGACAAGTTCGCCGAAGCGGTCGGCGGCGTGAAGCGTGGCTCGATCATCACCGTCACGGTGACCTCGATCGAGGATGGCGGCATCGAAGTGGAATATGAGGGCATGAAATCCTTCATCCGCCGCTCGGACCTGAGCCGCGACCGTGCCGAGCAGCGCCCGGATCGTTTCTCGGTCGGTGACAAGGTCGACGTGCGCGTGACCAACGTGGATTCGAAATCGCACCGCCTGGGTCTGTCGATCAAGGCACGCGAGATCGCCGAAGAGAAAGAGGCCGTGCAGCAGTATGGCTCGTCCGACTCGGGCGCGTCGCTGGGCGACATTCTTGGCGCGGCACTCAAGTCCGACAACGACTGATCCCGCCGGGATAATGGTTAAGGAAAGGCCCCGCAGGCGACTGCGGGGCCTTTTTTGTGGATCAGCCCTGCGCAGAAAGGATATAGGCGATATAGGCGATCAGCATCAGCGCGCCGAGCACACGCCCGATGGCCGGGCGCAACAGCAACAGCCCGGTCAGGAGCAGCGAGGCTGCTATCATGATCGGCAGATCGAAAACCAGGAAGCGGGGCGCCACGGGGATGGGCGATATGATCGCCGTTACCCCCAGAATCCCCAGCACGTTAAAGATATTCGAGCCGATCACATTGCCTATGGCGATGGCAGACTGGCGGCGTAGGGCCGCCACCACGGATGTCGCCAGCTCGGGCAACGACGTGCCGACGGCGACAATCGTAAGGCCGATGAAGGCTTCGGACAGGCCGAAATCCTCCGCGATGGCGACCGCGCCATCCACCAGAAACCGTGCACCCAGCATCAGCGCAACCAGTCCGCCGACCAGCCACAGCGCCGCCCGCGGCGCGGGCATGGGCGGCGGTAGGTCCGCCTCATCCGGCACATCATCTCCGGGCGCGAGATAGGCCCAAACCAGATATCCGGCCAGCGCCGTGACAAGGGCCAAGCCCGCCGCGCGCCCCACCTCGCCGAGCGCGAATATCGGGATAAGCGCCAGTGCGGCGGCCACCATCACGCCGGTGTCACGCCTGAGCGTCGCGCCCGACACAGCGATCGGCCAGATCAGCGCGGTCGCACCAATGATCAGCAGCACGTTGGCGATGTTCGAGCCGACCACGTTGCCCAAGGCGACGTCAGGCACGCCGCCAAGGGCGGCCTCGACCGAGACCAGAAGCTCGGGTGTCGAGGTGCCGAAGCCCACCACCGTGAGGCCGATCAACAGAGGCGAAATCGCCATCCGGCGCGCGAGTCCCACGCTGCCCCGCACCAGCGCGTCACCGCCCAGAAAGAGGCCGACAAGGCCGAGGGCGACGAAAAGGTAATCCATGATAGCTCCGGTTTGGTTCAGGTGATCACTGGCAGGTGAGACTGCTGCCGCCCGCCTGCAAGGTCCGGCGAAAAATAGATATCGCGCGCGGGGTTCGGGGCGGTTTTCGAGTATTTTTGGAACAATGACGGCCTGGCATTCAGGCGTGACGCTTGCCGTAATAAAGGCCGACGACATGCTCGGCCTCGGCGAAGAAAAGCCAGCGCGAGGCGGCGATGCCCAGAACGTGGCACAGCACCGCAAGCGCCGCCACGATATGCCCTGCCGGCAGCCCCAGCAGCATCACGGGAAGGACGTAGCCCAGCGTGAGGGCGATCAGGCGCAATTTGAACGCGTGTCGGCGCCCCACGACATGCACGAATTCGCGCAAGAGATAGTTGGTGCCGGTATGGGGCGGCTCGAACGCGCGGGGCGTGCCGATGGGGCCAAGGCCGGTGGCGGTTTTCAGATCCGTGCCCGAGCGGGCGAGCGCGCCGTCGCCGCGCCTCCACCAGACGATCTGGATCAATGCGGCGACGGGCAGAAGGAAAATCGCCAGCGTCACCTGCCCCGCCATCAGCGCGCCACCCGCAAGCGACAGGGCCAAAAAGAGCGCAGGCGTCAGCCATGTGCGCCAGCGCGGCACTGTGCGCATCTGCGCGTAGATCATCGAGGTGGTGAAGATGACGCCAAGGCTGAGCGCGGCGCCCAGCCAGCCCAGCGGCGCCCAGCGCTGATCGAAAAAAACGAGGCCCGCGCCGTAGACTGCCATGATGAGGAGCGCCGCCACCGCCGCCCAGCCTTCGCGGCTGAGCCAGCTTGTGCGCCACTGGCTGAACGCCTTGAGCGCGCGCTCGGGGTGGCCAAGGTGGAACGTGGAGGCCGCAAGGCCGCACACCGCCAGCAGATAGGCGATGGCGAAGAAGACGAAGCCAACCCAGCCCGTGGGCGCGATGAGGCCGCCGCCGAGCCAGAAGAGCAGACCAAAGCCGAGACCCGAGAGGGT
The DNA here is from genome assembly GCF_900156535.1 of Roseovarius nanhaiticus. Classification (NCBI taxonomy): domain Bacteria; kingdom Pseudomonadati; phylum Pseudomonadota; class Alphaproteobacteria; order Rhodobacterales; family Roseobacteraceae; genus Roseovarius; species Roseovarius nanhaiticus. Next base: position 218,832 of record NZ_FTNV01000002.1, read on the forward strand.
GGTGAAGATGATGACGGACGGGGCGGGATGCATCTCAGACCTTTGAAAGGGCGCGGTCGAGCCAGGCAACGAAGCCCCTTTGCTCGGTCATGGGGGTGTCGAGGAAGGGCGCGAGGATATCTGTCTGCTCGCCCTGCCCGAGTGTGTCGCGCGGGCGCGGCGGCAGGTATTTGTTGACCGGCTTCGTGCCCTGCTCGGGCATGAGGTCAAACCCGCCACGCTCGGCCGTCAATTGGCTGACATGGCTATCCGGATCGGCAAAATCGCCGAAATGCCGCGCACCGGCCGGACAGGTGCGCACGCAGGCGGGGACGCGGTCCACCTCGGGCAGGTTCTCGTTGTAGATGCGATCGACGCAGAGCGTGCATTTCTTCATGACACCTTCCTCGGCGTCCATCTCGCGCGCGCCATAGGGGCAGGCCCAGGCGCAAAGGCCGCAGCCGATGCAATCGCTCCCGTTCACCAGCACGATCCCATCCTCGGCCCGTTTGTAGCTGGCCCCCGTGGGGCAGACGGTGACGCAGGGCGCGTCCTCGCAATGGAGGCAGGATTTCGGGAAATGGACGAGCTGCGCTGCGCCATCCTCGGGCTGGACCTCGTAGCTGTGGACGCGGTTGAGGAAGGTGCCACTGGGGTCAGGGCCGTAGGGGCGCTGATCGCTGAGCGGGGCGCCGTAATTCTCGGTATTCCAGCCCTTGCAGGAGATGACGCAGGCATGACAGCCGACGCAGGTGTCGAGATCGATGACGAGGCCAAGCTTGCGGGGAGTATCGGGCGGGAGCGCGGTCATGCTGTTGTGCCTTTTGCCGCGCCCGACCGGGGCGCTGCCCCGGACCCCGGGATATTTGTCGCAAGAAGGATGGGGGTGGGCCGCGCCGCGGCCTCGTCGCCCCATGTGGCGATGAACCAGATGAATGAGCCGAGGACGAGGGCCACGAAGACGAGTATGGCCAGAAGGGTGCGCTGCGGTCCGCTCATTTGCCTACCTTCCATGCGAGTGTGTCTGGGCCGGTGCCGACCGGGGAGTTTTGAGCGGGCGTGATTGGATGCGCCTCGGCGGGGGCGGGCACCTTTTCGAGCTTCACGCGCAGATCGAACCAGGCGGCTTGGCCGGTAATGGGATCGGAGTTGGACCATCGCAGCCCGTCGCCCTTGGGCGGGAGCAATTCGTGGATGAGATGATTGAGAAGAAAGCCTTTGGTGCTCTCGGGGGCGCCCTCCCTCAGCGCCCAGGCGCCCTTGCGCTTGCCGATGGCGTTCCATGTCCAGACGGTATGCGGGTTGAGCGCGGCCATATGCGCGACGGGCACGGTGATTTCGCCATGGGCAGAGGTGACGTACGCCCAGTCGCCATCCTTGAACCCGTGCTTTTCGAATAGCTGCGTCGGCAGGTAGAGTGGGTTATGCCCGTGGATCTGGCGGAGCCACGCGTTCTGGCTGCCCCAGGAGTGGTACATCGCCATGGGGCGTTGGGTCAGCGCGTGGATCGGGTATTCGGCCTCATCGACGTGGCCGTCCTCGAGCGGGGCATACCAGATGGGCAGCGGATCCATCGTGGCCTTGATCCGCTCGCGCAGATCGTCCGGGGGCTGGCGGTCGCCGTGGCCCTCCGCGGCGCGTTGGAAGCGGCGCAGCGGCTCGGAATAGAGCTCGAATATATAGGGCTGTGGCGCGTCGAAGATGCCGATCTTCACCGCCCAGTCCTGATAGGCCATGTTCCATGGCTTGTAGTATTGCGCATCCTCAGGGATGTGCTGGACGCAGAAACCGCCGTTCCGGATATAGCTGTCCAGCTGCGCCTCATTGGGGGCGCCGCGCCCGTGGGTCAGGCCGTGTTCGCCCATGCGCCAGCCGGCAAGCGGGCCGATGCCGGGCTTGCGCTCGTGATGGGTGATGTAGTCGGCGTAATCGGCATATTTCTGGCCGCCATCTTCGGTGACGAAACCGGGCAGGTTCAGGCGCGCACCCAGATCGCACAACGTCGATTGAAAGCCGCGCACGTCGCGGTCGGGCGCGACTACGGGCCAACGGATGGCATCCGCGGCGCCGTTCGGCTCGCTGATCGGGCGGTCGAGGAGCGAGATGCAGTCGTAGCGCTCGAGATAGGTCGTGTCGGGCAGGATGAGGTCGGCATAGGCGACCATCTCGCTGCTATAGGCGTCGGAATAGATGATGCGGGGGATGACATACTCGCCGTTCTCGTCCTTGTCCGTCAGCATCTGCATGACGCCTGACGTGTTCATCGACGAATTCCACGCCATGTTAGCCATGTAGAGGAACAGGGTGTCGATCTTGTAGGGGTCCCCCGCATGCGCGTTCGAGATGACCATGTGCATCAGCCCATGCGCGCTCAGCGGGTTCTCCCATGTAAAGGCCTTGTCGATGCGCGCCGGGCTGCCATCGGATTTCAGGCAGAGATCCTCGGGGCCCATCGGATAGCCCAGATGCGGGCCATCGAGCGGCTTGCCGGGGCTAGTGTTGCTGTGCGGGCGCGGGTGGATATGCGCAGGCTTGGGGTATGGCGGCTTGAACCGCATGCCGCCGGGCACCTCGACCGTCCCGAGCAGGATCTGCAGCATGTGCAGCGCGCGGCAGGTCTGGAACCCGTTGGAATGGGCCGAGATGCCGCGCATCGCGTGAAAGCTGACCGGGCGGCCCGTCATGGTCTGGTGCGTCTCGCCGCGGAAATCGGTCCATTCGCGGTCCAGCGTGATCGCCTCGTCGAAGGCGACGCGGGCCAGTTCGGCGGCGATCGCGCGGATCTTCAGCGCAGGTATGCCGCAGCGTTCGGCCACGGCCTCGGGAGCGTATTGCGGATCAAGGTATCGCTCGGCCATGAGATGCATCACGGGGCGATGCGTGACGCCTGCCGCGCGGTGGGTGCCATGCAGGTCCGGGCGGATGCCCTTTGCGTCGAACGCCGCGAGCTTGCCGGTGTTCCGGTCGATCACCTGTGGCTTGCCCTCGCCATCCCGCAAGAACAATCCATGCTCGGGCGATTTCAGATCGCCGTTCACCAGCACCGGCGCGTTGGTGTAGCGCGCAAGGTAGTCGAGGTCGATCCGGCCCGTGCGCATCAGCTCGTGCACCAGCGCGAGGATGAAGAGGCCATCGGTGCCCGGCGTGATGCCGACCCAGTCATCGGCCACGGCATTATAGCCCGAGCGGATCGGATTGACGCCGATGACACGCGCGCCGCGCGCCTTGATCTTGCCGATACCCATCTTGATCGGGTTGCTGTCGTGATCCTCGGCCACGCCGAAGAGCATGAATAGCCTGGTATGCTCCCAATCGGGGCTGCCGAACTCCCAGAAGGCGCCGCCCATCGTGTATATGCCCGCCGCCGCCATGTTGACCGAGCAGAAGCCGCCATGCGCCGCGTAATTCGGGGTGCCGAAGTTTTGCGCCCAGTAGCTGGTAAAGCTTTGCGACTGGTCGCGCCCGGTAAAAAATGCCAGCTTCTCGGGTGCCTCGGCGCGCAGAGGCGCGAGCCAGTCCGTGGCGAGCGAGAGTGCCTCGTCCCAGCTGATTTCCTCGAACTCGCCCGATCCGCGCGGCCCCGTGCGTTTCAAGGGCGCGCGCAGCCGAGCGGGTGAATTGTGCTGCATGATCCCGGCACTGCCCTTGGCGCAGAGCACACCCTTGTTGATCGGGTGATCCCGGTTGCCCTCGATATAGGCAACCTTCCCATCCTTCATGTGCACATCGATCCCACAACGGCAGGCGCACATATAGCAGGTGGTCTTGCGCACCTCGTCCGAGACGGGCGGGCTGAGATCGAGATCGGGCTGGGGATGCATCACTGCGATTTTCGGCCTATTGCTGGGGCGAGAGGCTGCGGTTTACTCGTGCTGCGGCGGCCTTTTTCAAGGCTGATCCAAGCATATGCGGCGCGCGTTTGTCACGGACCTTTTGCTTGGATCGATCGCTGCGCATTGACGCGGCCCGCTCAGCCCCAGCCTTCGGTCAGCTCATCGGATTTGCGCCGTTCGCGCCGGTTGCGGAATTTGCGCCAGCGCGCCCAGATGCCCCAGACGAACGCCGCCAGAACCGTCAGCAGAATGATGTTGAACCATGGGATAATGCGCACGTCCGGACCGGCGACCGGCTTGACGGAAACGGCGTTGGGATAAATCGACAGGAATTCGTTGCGCCATCCGTAATGCGTGATCGACACCCATTGCGCGACGGCCGCGCTACGGGTCGAGACAAGGTCCGACGCCTCGGCCTGCAGATTGGCCGTGTCGAACTTGAAATAGGGCGGCCAGCCCCAGCCCGTATCCTCGTTGCGATAGATCATCGGCTTGCCGCTCTCCAGAAAGGTCTGGATGAAAAACACGTCCCGGTTGGTCGGCGCGCCCGTCTCGCTGCTTGGGGGATTGGCCCAGAAGAACGGATAGTCGAAATCCTCGCGCGTTTCGTAGGTGTCGGTGATGCGCACGATGTCGTGCTGCGGCAGCGTATAGTGCAGGAATGCCAGAACGACCGCCCAGAACGCGCCCCAGAAAACCCATTTCACATAGACCATTCCGGGCCCCTTTTCAGTTGAAATTCGTCAGGTAAATGACCACCGCCACCACCGTCACGGGGATAACGTAGACGCCGAAGATCAGTTTCCGGCGCAAGGAACTATCGTACTCCTTCAGTCCCGCCTCGACGAACTCCTCCTCGCTGCCGGGCTTGCCCTGGATCAGCCATTCGGCCTCCAGCTTGCCGCGGCGCACCTGCCGGGAATAGATCGACAGCACGGCATAGATCAGCGTCAGGATAGCTCCGCCGAAGACGATCAGTTTCAAAAGTGCGGCCATGATGCGTCCCCTCCGGATGCGCTGTCCCCTTGTAGGGCGGATCGGGGGGTTTGGAAACAGGATGTGGTGGAAGGCGGATGGACAGCGTGCCGTCAATTGCCGTTGAGGGCGACGGGAGCTTGCTTCACCGTGGCTTCGGACGCCAGACAGGACGGCTTGCCATGCGCGATGAATTCGAAGGGCAAAAGGCGGCGATCCGGATCGTAGCCCATGCGGCGGGGGTATGGATCGCGCTTCTGGCCCTGTATCAGCTTGCGACGATCTTCCGCTTCAACATCTTGGCAGCATACACGATCCCCATCGCGTTGCTGCTACCACTGATCTTCGCGCCCAAGGTTGCGAGGGCGTGTCAGGCACGGCTGGGGCCGGGGGCGACAGATATTGCCGCGATGGTGTTGATGGCCGCGCCGGCTGCGCTTTGGCCGCGTTCATCATCGAGATTGGCATCATCGCCAGCCTGATGTCCCGGCGCAGGGCCGTGGCCTTGCCGATGCTACTTGAGCGCATATTCAACCAAGGGACGACGATCATCATTTTCGGGCCGATCCGTTTCTGGATGATGGGCGGTTTGGTCGGCGGACTCAGCGCTTTCGCCGTCGCCGCTCTCGCGCGGCGCATGGTCCCGAAACCAAGATAGGAGGACCGCCTTATCAAGGCGCGTTCGTCTTGAAGTCGATGGGCAGCATCACGCGCGGAACGCAAAAAAGGCGGCCCATAACAGGCCGCCTTTCTAGATTAAATGGCGTTCGGCCTTAGCCGACGACGTTGAACTCCGGCCCGTAGGGATAGCCGGTGATATCCTCGTTGCCGTCCTCGGTGATGATCAACACGTCATGCTCGCGGTAGCCGCCTGCACCAGGCTGGTCGTCGGCGATGGTCAGCATCGGCTCCATCGAGATGACCATGCCGGGCTCGAGCACCGTGTCGATATCCTCGCGCAGCTCCAGGCCCGCCTCGCGGCCGTAGTAATGCGACAGGACACCAAAGCTGTGGCCGTAGCCGAAGGTGCGGTACTGCAGCAGCTGGCGCTCTTCGAGGAAATCGTTGATCTTGTGCGTGATCTCCGAGCAGGACGCGCCGGGCTTGAGCAGGCTCATGCCATATTCATGCGCGGCCACGTTCGCCTCCCAGATCTTGAGCGACGCATCGTCGACCTCGCCCACGAACATCGTGCGCTCCAGCGCGACGTAATAGGCGCTGATCATCGGGAAGGTGTTGAGCGACAGGATATCGCCATGTTCCAGCTTGCGCGCGGTGACGGGGTTGTGCGCGCCGTCGGTGTTGATGCCGGACTGGAACCAGACCCATGTGTCGCGGTATTCCGCATCGGGGAATTCCTTGGCGATCTCCAGCTCCATCGCGTCGCGGCCTGCCATGGCGACGTCGATCTCGCGGGTGCCGATCTTGACCGCGTCCTTGATCGCGTAGCCGCCCACGTCTGCCACCTTACAGCAGCGGCGGATCAAATCCAGCTCGGCCTGGCTTTTCGCCATGCGCTGCACCATCGTGGTGGGGGCGATATCGACCGATTTCGACGGCTTGAGGAAGCTGTCCATCTTGGACTTTTGCAGCAGCGTCAGGTGATCGGCCTCGTAGCCGACAACTTTGCCCTCGCCCGACACGGACAGGATCGCGCGCCAGTAATTGTCGCGCTGCCAGTCAGTATACGTGATATTGTCGCCATGGCAGCGGCGCCAGGGCTGGCCCGCGTCGATGCCGGCCGAAATGGTCACATCCTGATCGGCGGTGACGACAAGGCCGTAGGGACGGCCAAAGGCGCAATAGAGAAAGCCCGAATAGTAGGCGATGTTGTGCATTGAGGTGAAGACAGCCACATCGACCCCAAGGTCGTTCATGCGGGCGCGCAGACCTTTGAGACGGGCCTCATATTCGGCAGCCTCGAACTGGAGGGGTGCCTTTTCACCATTGTGAAAGCGATACATTTCAGGACGTGCAGTCATTTCGACCTTCCTTCTACAGAAAGATCCCGGCGTTCAGGACTGTTGATGTAAATGGCCTTGGCCCATAGATCCGGGCGAGCGGCGCCACCGCTCCGGCTGACGCTAATCTTGCCGATCTCGCGGATTCTGGCAAGATGTTTTGCATGACCCAAGCGCATAAACGTAGCGGCGGCCCCGGCGCGCTGAACCTGATCACCGATGTCGCGGGGCTCCGTGTCGGCAATGCAGCCGATGCGCGGATCAAGAGCGGCGTCACGGTTCTGTGCGCAGACACACCCTTCACCGCCGGCGTGCATGTGATGGGCGGCGCGCCCGGCACGCGCGAGACGGACCTGCTCGCGCCGGACCGCACGGTGCAACAGGTCGATGCGCTGGTCCTATCGGGCGGCTCGGCATTTGGGCTGGATGCAGCGTCGGGTGTTGCGGACGCGCTGGCGGCGGAGGGGCGCGGCTTTGCGGTGGGCGCAGCGCGCGTGCCCATTGTGCCGGGCGCGATCCTTTTTGATCTGTTGAATGGCGGCGACAAGGATTGGGCCGAAAACCCGTATAAGCGGCTGGGGCGCGAGGCGTTCAAGGCGCAGGGTGCGCAGTTCGATCTGGGCAGCACGGGCGCGGGTGCGGGCGCGCTGACTGCAACTCTGAAAGGCGGGCTTGGGTCGGCGTCCTTTGTGCTGCCCTCGGGCCATACCGTTGGCGCACTGGTTGCGGTGAATGCGCTGGGGTCGGCGACCGTGGACTCGGGGCCACATTTCTGGGCCGCGCCGTTCGAAATCGCAGGCGAGTTCGGCGGATTGCGCGCGGCGCAGGAATTTGGGGAGGTTCACACGCCGCGCACCAAGATGGACGGCGGCAACACGACGATCGCCATCGTTGCCACCGATGCCGCGCTCGACCAATCGCAATGCACGCGTCTGGCCATCGCGGCGCATGATGGTATGGCGCGGGCGCTGATCCCGTCTCACACGCCGATGGATGGCGATCTGGTCTTTGGGGTCAGCACTGGCGCGCGGCCTCTTGAGGATGCGTCCGGCGCTGTGCTGCTGGGCCATGCCGCGGCCACCTGCCTTGCCCGTGCCATCGCGCGGGCGGTCTATCTGGCGCGTCCCGCGCCCGGTGACGTCATGCCCTGCTGGCGCGACCAGTTTGGTCGCTGAGGGGCCGCGAAGATGCCTCGGAACGCGCCACACTTGCGCGCCGCGGCGTTAATCGGGATAAGACCACCGTCCGAACCCGCATAAAGGCCCGCATCGACCGTGTTCACCTCCCTGCCCCGCCTCGGCGCCCGCGTCATCGCCCTGCTCCTTCTGCTGCTGGCAACCCTGCCCGCCACCGCGCAGAACAGCGACGTGCCGATCCCCGAGATGGACATCCAAGGGCCGCTGGTCTTCTTGACCAAGGAATCGCCGCCCTTTTCCTTTGTCGGCGCAAATGGCGCGTGGAGTGGGATCACCATCGACGCCGTGACCAATATCGCAAGCGATCTGGGCTATGAAGTCGAGTGGCGCGAGGACACGCTGCCCGGCATGCTGAGCCAGGTCGAGGCGGGCACGGTAGACGGCGCCGCCGCTGCGATCACCATCACCCCGGCGCGCGAGGCCGAGCTGGACTTTACCTTTCCCTTCTACACGACCGGCCTTGGCATCGCGATCGACCCCGATGCAGGTAGCGGATGGCTGCAAGTCGTCCGCAACATGTTCACATGGCAATTCGCCGTTGCCATTGCCACGCTTTCGACCGTGCTCCTGATCGCGGGCGCGGCGATGTGGTTTTTCGAGCGCGGCCATAACGAAGAATTCCCTCGCGATCCGGTTCAGGGGCTCGGCGACGGCTTTTGGTGGGCGGCGGTGACGATGACCACCGTTGGCTATGGCGACAAGGCGCCGCGCACTCTGGGCGGACGCATCGTGGGGCTGATCTGGATGTTCACCGCGATGCTGATCGTCGCCAGCTTTACCGCTGCCATCGCCGCCTCGCTGACTGTGGGCAGCCTCGGCAATCCGATCCAGGGCGTGACGGACCTGAAGAATTACCGCATCGGCGTCGTCGAGAACAGCACCGGCGCGGACGAGATGGTGGGCCGCGGCATCCGCATCAGCCGCTATGACGGCCCGCGCGAAGCGCTCGACGCGCTGGTCGCGGGCGAGGTCAGTGCCTTTGTCTATGACCGGCCTTTGATGCAGTGGATCGTCACACAAGAATACGAGAGTGACATCCGTATCCTTGAGGATGAAATCGGCCGCCAGGACTATGGCATCGCGCTGCCCACCGATTCCGAGCTGCGCGAGCCGATGAACCGCGCGCTGCTGAGTTATCTGCGCACCGATGCCTGGAGCCGGGTGCTCGACAGCTATGTACCGGGCCGCTGAGGCGGTCCGGCTGGACAAGCCGACTGCAAGGTGCTTTGCCTTGCAGCAGAGACAATCGAAAGGATGCATGACATGAGCACGACAGATCTCAAATCTTTGCTCAAAGACCCCGGCCTGCTGGCCGACAAGGCCTATGTGAATGGCAAATGGGTCAGCGGTGACAAGACCTTCGACGTGACGAATCCCGCGCGCGGCGACGTTATCGCGCAAATGGCCGACCTCAGCCGCGATCAGGTGGCCGAGGCGATCGCCGCAGCCGAGAAAGCCCAGAAAGACTGGGCCAAGTGGACCGGTAAGGAGCGGGCCGCCGTCCTGCGCAAATGGTTCGACCTGATGATGGAGCATCAGGACGACCTGGGCACCATCATGACCGCCGAGCAGGGCAAGCCGCTGGCCGAGGCCAAGGGCGAAATCGCCTATGGCGCGTCCTTCGTCGAATTCTTTGGCGAAGAGGCCAAACGCGTCTATGGCGAGACGATCCCCGGCCACCAGCGCGACAAGCGCATTATGGTCATCAAGCAGCCCATCGGCGTTGCCGCCTCGATCACGCCCTGGAACTTCCCCAACGCGATGATCACCCGCAAGGCCGCGCCTGCGCTGGCCGCAGGCTGTGCCTTCGTGGGTCGCCCCGCTGCCGAGACACCGCTGAGCGCCACTGCCTTGGGTGTGCTGGCCGAGCGTGCGGGCATCCCCGCAGGCGTCTTTAACATCGTGACCTCATCGCGCTCCTCCGACGTCGGCAAGGAATTCTGCGAGAACCCCGCCGTGCGCAAGTTGACGTTTACCGGGTCGACCGAAGTGGGCCGCATTCTGCTGAAGCAGGCCGCCGACCAGGTGATGAAATGCTCGATGGAACTGGGCGGCAACGCGCCCTTCATCGTGTTCGACGACGCCGATCTCGATGCCGCCGTCGAGGGCGCCATTATGTGCAAGTTCCGCAACAACGGCCAGACCTGCGTCTGCGCCAACCGGATCTATGTGCAGGCCGGCGTCTATGACGCCTTCGCGGAAAAGCTGAAGGCAGCCGTCGAAAAGCTGAAGATGGGCGACGGCATGGAAGAGGGCGTGAACCTCGGCCCGCTCATCAACAAGGACGCGATCACCAAGGTGCAGGAGCATGTCGCCGACGCCAAGTCCAAGGGCGGCAAGGTCATCCTGGGCGGCGGCGAACCGGCGCAGCGCGAGGGCAACTTCCTGCCGCCGACCATCATCACCGGCGCGACGCAAGAGATGCAGGTCGCCACGGACGAGACGTTCGGGCCTCTGGCGCCGCTCTTCAAGTTCGATGATGTGGACGATGTGATCGCGATGGCCAATGACACAATCTTCGGCCTTGCCAGCTATTTCTACGCCAAGGATCTGAGCCGCGTCTACAAGGTGGCCGAGGCGCTGGAATACGGCATCGTGGGCGTGAATACGGGGATCATCTCGACCGAGCTGGCGCCCTTCGGCGGCGTCAAGCAGTCGGGCCTTGGCCGCGAAGGCAGCCATCACGGCATCGAGGACTATCTCGAGATGAAATACATCTGCATGTCGGTCTGATTTCGGACCGATCTTCGCCAGAACACAAAGCGCCCCGCCGGTCCTCCGGCGGGGCGTCATTCGTTTTAGTTCACCGACTTGGCGTCGACGACATCCTCGTCACCGCTCTTGCGGCTCTCGATCGCAATGCGGCGAGGCTTGAGCGCCTCAGGCACTTCGCGCACCAGGTCGATATGCAGCATGCCATCCGCATGGGTCGCGGCGGTCGCGCGGACATGATCTGCCAGTTGGAAGCGCCGCTCGAACGCGCGGGTGGCGATGCCGCGATGCAGATAGGTGCGTTCCTGCCCGTCATCGGCCTTGCGGGCCGAGACGATCAGCGCGCCCTCGCGCAGCTCGACCGACAGGTCGTCCTCGGCAAAGCCGGCAACGGCGACGGAAATGCGCCAGGCATCCTCGCCAGTCTTCTCGATATTATAGGGGGGATAGGTCGGCTGCGGGGTATCCGCGGTCAGCACGCGGTCCATCATGTCCGCGATCTGGTCAAACCCGACAGTGGCCCGATAGAGCGGGGCCAAATCAAAGTTTCGCATGGGTCATCCTCCATTGAGCGATACCATTATGATATGCCTTCCCCTAAGGGACAGGCGGTCGTAGCGCGGACCCTTGCGGCGTCCGCCTATTATAATTTGGGAGGTGGGCAGCCCCGTTTCAAGAGCTGCCTGGCGCCTCACGGCTTGGCGAATTTTGCACCGCTGGCCGAGCCACCAAAGCCCAGGTTGTTACTGCGCGGAATGGCACCGGCCGCGCGCGGCGCGGTGCGTAGCGCGCGTTTCAGATCCTCGACGAGGCCCGGCAATTCCATTCCATAGGCCGTATCCTGATCACCCGCCGAAATCACCGAGACGATGCGCGCGCGCTGCCCCCTGCCGCGCGCGAAAACCGGCGCGCCCGAGCTGCCGAAGGTCACGTCGCAGTCGAAGGCCATCAGGCCCTGCCCCGCCGCCGTGACCCCGCATTCGCGCTGCCAAGACAGGGCAGCATCGCGCCCCTGCCCGTAGCTGACGACACTCACATTCAAGCCCGCTTGGGCCTCGGCGCTGGACAGAACGAAGGGGCTGGCCACTGCGGCCAAGATCGGCTCTGCAAGCTTCAGCAGGGCCACATCGTGGCGGATCATCTGGGCGGTCATCCGTCGTCCGGGGATATATCCATCATGCGCCGCAATGCGCGCCACGCCGGTTTGCGAGATAAACTGACCATCGCGCAGCCCCGCACTGAACGTGATAAGATCAGGCGCAATCAGCGCGCCTGCATCGTCATAGACGCAATGCGCCGCCGTCAGCACCAGATCGGGCGCAATCAGCGCCCCGCTGCAATAGCCCTTGCCCTCGAGGTCCAGTCGCCCAACGGCCTCCCAGCCGAAAAGGTCTTCACGATCCGTCAGCCGGATCAGACTGCTGCCCGCGCCCAGCGGTGCAGCCAGGGCAACAAGCGCGGCAGTGGCCGCGAGGATATCCCGCAGCCGCATCATGGCTTGGCAAATTTTGCGCCGGTCTCGCGCACTTGGCCCACCTCGGCCATGAACGGTCCGTCACCCGCCGTGCCGCCCCCGCCGGAGGCCAGCTCGGCTCGCAACACTTCGAGCGGCAGTTGCAATTGCGTGCCCAGCGATACCTTGCGACCGTCCACTTCGGCCATGGCCGAGACAACCGAGACGACGCGGGGCACGTCGCCGTCAAAGGTGAAGATCGGCGCGCCGGAGCTGCCGTAATCCACATCGCAGGACATGACCAGAACGCCCTCCTGCTTGGCGATCACCTCGCACACCTCCTCCAGCGACGGCGCATCGGCGCGTCCGCGCGCGTAGCTGACGACCCCCACGCGCTGCCCCGGCTCGGGGCGCACATCGGTCGCAAAGGGCGCGACACGCGCGTTGCGGATGGGATGGCGCAGCTCCAGAAGGGCCACATCGTTGCGCACCCGCTCGGGCGCGACGGCGCCATCCTGCACGTAACTGGGATGTACGACCGCGCGCCGCACAAAGCGGTAAGCCGAGGCCCGCCCGTTGCGCCAACCGGCTAAGAATTCGATCTTCTGATGGTCCAGCCGCGCGCCCGTATCGCTGTCATAGAGGCAATGCGCCGCTGTCAGCACCAGATCGGGCGCAATCAGCGCGCCGGTGCAAAAGCCCCGCCCCGCCAGCTCCAGACGGCCCACCGCCTCCCAGCCGCGCCCGTCATCGCCCGTATCCAGCCGTTTAAGCGGCGCCTCCTGAGCGAGCGCCGGCTGCGCAACGCCGCCAAGGCATAGGGCGAGGATGATGAGCGAAATGCGCGACATGAAGATCCTCGGCAGTCAGGAAAGGCATGATCAATCGAGTAGCAACGGTTTGAGGCGAAATTTAGGCGCCTGCCGCCGCGAAACGCAAATTCGGCACACGCTCGCCGCCCTCCATGGCGGGTGGCATCGGCCCGCCCGTCGCCCAATCCAGAAGCTCGGCAGTATGCACCATCGGAATGTCGGTGCCCCCGGCGATCTGCATCATGCAGCCGATATTGCCCGCAGCAATCACATCGGGCTTTTTCGCCTCCAGCGTTTCGACTTTGCGCGCTTTCAGCTGCTTGGAGATCTCGGGTTGCATCAGGTTATACGTTCCCGCGGACCCGCAGCAAAGATGGCTATCGGCAGGCTCGACCACGTCAAAACCGACCCGGCGCAACAGATCCTTGGGATAGGTCTTGATCTGCTGACCATGCTGGAGCGAGCAGGCGGCATGATAGGCCACTGTCAGCCCCTTTGGTGCGCCCTCTGGCAGGCCCAGCTGCATCAGAAGTTCGCTGATATCCATCGTGATGCCGGACACGCGCGCGGCCTCCTCGGCCAGTGCATCATTTCGGAACATATGCCCGTAATCCTTGACCGTCGTGCCGCAGCCCGACGTATTGATCACGATCGCATCGAGGCCACCGCCCTCCATTTCCGCGCTCCAGGCGCGGATGTTCCTGGCCGCGGTCTCATGGCTTTCGCCGGTCTTGCCCATGTGATGCACCAGCGCCCCGCAACAGCCCGCGCCCTTGGCCACCACCACGTCGCAGCCCAGCCGCGTCAGCAGGCGAATGGTGGCGTCGTTGATATCGGTGTTCAGCGCCTTTTGCGCGCAGCCCGTCATCAGCGCGACGCGCTTGCGCCGCGGCGCGCGGGCGGCATGGGTTTGCGGATCGTCATTGCGGCTGACCGGCGGGATCGTCTTCGGCGCCATTTCCAGCATCGCGCGCAGCCGCGGATCCGGCATCAGCCGCGCAAAAGGTCGGCCCATCTTGGCGCCCAGCAGAGCCAGCCGAAAGCGCCCGGGATAGGGCAGGATGCGCGCCAGGATCCAGCGCAGCGCGCGATCCGACAGGGGCCGTTTGTAATTCTCGTTGATATAGGCGCGGGCATGGTCGACCAGATGCATGTAATGCACACCCGATGGGCAGGTGGTCATGCAAGCCAGGCAGGACAGACAGCGGTCGATATGCTTGACCGTCTTTGCATCGGGGATCCGCTCGTTCTCCAGCATGTCCTTGATCAGGTAGATCCGCCCGCGCGGGCTATCCAATTCGTCCCCGAGGATCTGGTAGGTTGGGCAAGTGGCCGTGCAAAAGCCGCAATGCACACAGGCGCGGAGGATCTCGTTCGATCGCGCGATCTCGGGGTCGGCCAGCTGTTCGTCGGTGAAGTGGGTCTGCATCAGGCAGCTCCTGCGCCGTAGGATTGAACGGGCGCCATCAGCCCCGGATTGAACAGGCCGCGTGGATCGAACTTGGCGCGCAGCCCAGCCTCAAGCGCGGCGACAGGGGCCGCACCGGGGTGAAAGGCGCCCAGCCGGGCCTTGGTCTCGGGCGCCGCGCGCACCAGTGTGGCATGCCCACCGAACATGCCCAGCCGGGCGCGGACGTCCGTGCCCTCCGGCACGCACAGCCAGATCAGACCGCCGCCCCAGTCGAAAACGACCTCCGCCTCGGGAACCCGCGCCGCCAGCGCCGGGCCTTCGGTCGGGCGGGCCGAAATGCGCCAGACATCACCGTCGGGGCCGAAATGCGTGACGTCACGGATGTCGCGCCAGACCTCAGCCGCGTCCTCGACCGTCTCCCATGCGCCGAACTCGGCCAAGAGGCGCCGCATCTCGTCGGCACGGTAGGCGACAGAGGCCTCGAATCCTTCCAGGCGGATCAGGGTGCGCCCTGCATCCGCCGCCACATGCGCGGCCCCCGACACCTCGAAGGGCGAGCCCAGCGCGCGGCTAAGCGCAGCGACAGCGCGCTCTGGCTCCATCCCCTCCACCGCCAGCGTCGCCGAGGCGCGCGGCGCGGGCAGCACCTTCAGCGCGACCTCCGTAAGAACGCCCAAGGTTCCAAAACTGCCCGTCATCAACCGGACCAGATCGTATCCGGTCACGTTCTTCATCACGCGCCCGCCATTCTTCAGAACGCGTCCTGATCCATCGACGAACCGCACACCCAGCATGAAATCACGGCACGCACCCGACGCGATGCGGCGCGGCCCCGACACGTTGCAGGCCACGACCCCGCCGATCGTCGGAACGCCGGTGGTGCCCATCAGGGCGCGATGATCCATTGGCTCGAATGGCAGGCTCTGCCCTTCAGCGGCCAGCGCGGCTTCGATCTCGGCCAGCGGCGTGCCCGCCTTGACCACCAGCGTCAATGCGCCCGGCTCATAAAGCGTGACGCCGCTCAGACCCGCGGTCGACAGCGCCTCGCCCACACCAGTGCCAATGCCGCGCGTGCCGCCGCCAATGATGCGCAACGGACTATTCGCCTGCACGATCGCCTGCGCAAGATCGGCTTCGGTTTCAGGTGTCAGGACTTTCATTGTTCCTCAAATACTCAATCGACCGAAAATGCCGGATTCAATCGCCCGGCTCATTCCGCCGCCATCCGCCGCGCGCCGCTAACGTCCAGCGGGAATACTTTGGCCGGATTCAGCAGCCAGCCGGGATCGAACACATCCTTGACCGCCATCTGGATCTCCAGATCCTCGGGCGCATATTGATAGCTCATCAGATCGCGTTTCTCGATGCCGACGCCATGCTCGCCGGTCAGGCAGCCGCCCGCCTCGACGCATAGTTTCAGGATCTCGGCCCCCAGCGCCTCGCACAAATCCTGTTGGCCGGGCGTGTTGGCATCATAAAGGATGAGCGGGTGCATATTGCCGTCGCCCGCGTGAAAGACGTTGCCGACCATGAGGCCAAATTCCTCGCTCAGCTCGCCGATGCGGCGCAGTACGAAGGGCAGCTGGCTGACCGGGATCGTGCCGTCGAGGCACATGTAATCGCCCATCTGCCCCATCGCCCCGAAGGCCGACTTGCGGCCCAGCCAGATGCGCGCGCTCTCGTCGGTCGAGGCACTCTGGCGCAGCTCGACCGGATCGTGGCGGCGCGCGATCTCCAGAATGATCTCCAGCTGTTCGTCAATCTCGGCGGGGCTGCCCTCGACCTCGACGATCAAAAGTGCCTCGCAATCAGGATAGCCGGCATGGGCATATTCTTCGGTCGCGCGAATGATGGGCCGATCCATGAATTCGATGGCCACGGGCAAGACACCCGCCTTGATGATGTCCGACACGCAAGCGCCCGCGACCTCGTTGCTGTCATAGCCGATCAGCACGGGGCGCGCGCCCTCGGGCTTGCGCAGGATCCGCAAGGTCGCTTCGGTCACGACGCCCAGCTGGCCCTCGCTCCCGCAGATCAGCCCCAGTAGGTCGAGGCCACCCGCATCCAGATGCGCGCCGCCGATCTCGGTCACGGTGCCGTCCATCAGCACCATCGTGACGCCCAGCAGATTGTTCGTGGTGACGCCGTATTTCAGGCAATGCGCCCCGCCCGAATTCATCGCGATATTGCCCGAAATGGCGCAGGCCAACTGGCTGGACGGGTCGGGCGCGTAGAAAAACCCGTGCTCTTCCACCGCGCCGGTGACGGCCAGATTGGTGCGCCCGGCGCCGACGCGGATGATGCGACTGTCCAGATCTGTCTCGATCACCTCTGTCAGGCGCGCAGTGCCGAGGATCACGCAATCGGCGGTGGGCAATGCGCCCCCGGCCAGCGATGTGCCCGCGCCGCGGGGCACGACGGGCACGCCCATCTCGTGGCACACCTTGAGGGTCGCCGCGACTTCCTCGGTGCTGCGGGGCAGGACAGCGGCCAGCGGCGCGCAGCGATAGGCGGCCAGCGCGTCGCATTCGTAGGCGCGCGTTTCGGCAGGGTCCGAAATCACGGCATCCTGCGGCAGAACAGCGCGCAGACGCGCGACGATGCGGTCCTTGCCCGCGACGATGGATGCATTGGGGGCTGGCATTTCCATGGGAATTCCTCCTCGGGCGAGGTTAAGCGCCGACCGACCCGGACGCAAGTTCGGCGGCTCCCAATGGGGCGGGACGTGCGGATGGGTCGCAGATCGTATATCACGGGTTTCATGAAAATGATTCTCGCTTGCGCCCTTGCCATCCTCACGCCTCTGGCAGCCCTCGCCCAGCCGCCGAAAGTGACCGATGTTGCCGTTCAGCGCGACGATATGGGGTGGGAATTCAAGGTCACCGTCCAGCATCCCGATACCGGATGGGATCACTATGCCGATGCGTGGGAGATTCTGTCCGAGGACGGCACCGTTCTGGCCACACGCATTCTGCATCACCCCCATGTGGAAGAGCAGCCCTTCACGCGCAGCCTGCATCAGATCGTGCTGCCCGATGGCACGCGCCGGGTCTTCATCCGTGCCCGCTGCTCGACCGGCGATGTCTCGGCGCCGCTGACACCGGTCGATCTTCCGTTCTAGCGGCGCCCCTCGCGCAGCCAGGCACCCGTTATCAAGGCAGCGATCAGCGCCAAGACAAGCCACGCAGGCAAAAGGGGCGTCAGCGTCACCGATTGCGTCACATAGGCGCCGCGTGGCGTGATTCCCAGCCATCCTCGCCCGGCGGCCGGGCGCCCCTCGCGTACCGCGCGGATATTCGGGACGCCCTCCTCAATCGCACGGATCCCGCCGCCCGTGCCGTCGATCAGAGGCTCCAGCGCATCGCCCGTGGCGATCGTCTGCTCAAATTCCAGAGGAGCGGCGGGGCCGAGGCCGATCACAGCCGTCTGGTCGCCACTGGCAAGCCGATAAAGACCGATCATCGGCCCCTCAAAGATCGCCTCGAATCGGCCCGGCGACACCTCGTCGAGCGGCATCGTCACCTCGGCCCCGTCCGGCCCGGTGATGGTCACGTCATCCACATCATCGCCCAGCGACCGGCGGATGATGCGCATGGTCTGGCCCGTCGCCTCGGCCCAGAGCGCCTCTTCCTCCAGCTCCGGCTCCTTCATCATCCAATGAGCGAGACGGCGCAGCAATTCCAGCTGCGGACCGCCCCCCTCATAGCCACGATTCCAGAGCCAGGCGTGATCGGACGCCAGAAGCGACACGCGCCCCTCACCGACGCGGTTCAGCATCAACAGGGGCGCATCCTCGGCCCCCGACATCAGCACGTCGCCCGAAGGCGCGCCCACCTCGATCTGGCGCAGCCAGCGGCCCCACGGCCCGTCATGCATCGCGCGCAGGCCTGCGGTAACGGGATGACGCTCGCCCAGATCGGTGATCTCTGGGCGGTACGCCTCGCTCATCACGCGGGCCGTCGGTGCGGCGGGCACAATCGCCTCCAGGGGCGAGCGGTAAAGGCTGTTTGCCCCCGCGAAATCCGGCCCGGCGGCAAAGAGCACCGCACCACCGCCCCGCACATAATCGGCGACATTTTCCAGATAGAGCGCGGGCAGGATGCCGCGCCGCTTGTAGCGGTCAAAGATGATCAGATCGAAATCGTCGATCTTTTCGAGGAACAGCTCGCGCGTGGGAAAGGCGATCAGGCTCAGCTCGTCCACCGGCACGCCGTCCTGCTTTTCGGGCGGGCGAAGGATGGTGAAATGCACCAGATCGACCGAGCTGTCGGATTTCAGGAGATTGCGCCATGTGCGCCCGCCGGCATGAGGCTCGCCCGAGACGAGCAGGACACGCAGGCGGTCCCGCACGCCGTTGATCTGCACCAGCGCGGTATTGTTGCGCGCGGTCAACTCGCCCTCGCCCTCGGGCGTGACGAATTCGAGCACGTTGCGCCCGCCATGGGGCAAGGCGAGGGGTAATTCGATAGGACGGCCCACCGGCACGGTAAAGCGTTGGGGACGCTCCCCATCGACGGAGATATCCAGCGGCACCTCGGCATCATCGGGGGCCGCGCCGCTATCCTCGATCCGCAGGGTCAGCGTAATTTCCTCATCCAGAATGGCAAAGGCCGGCGCGCCCTCTACAATCAGGCGCCTGTCCCAGTCCGTCTCGCGGCCGGTATGCAACAGGTGCAGCGGCGCGGGTAGGCCGGGGGCGCGCTCCAGATCATGAAGGCGCCCGTCGCTGAGCAGGAACATGCCCGCGATACGGCCCTGCGGCTCGCTTGCCAGCGCGTCGCCCAGCGCGGTCATCAACTGCGTGCCGCTATTGTCGGCGCCGTCGGCAACCTGCACGCGCCGCACCTCCACGCCTTCCGCTGCCAGCCGCGCCTCCAGCGTCTCCGCAGCCTCTGTCGTCATGGCGGCGCGATCCCCCAGTTGCTGGCTGGCGCTGCCATCCTCGACGATGACGGCGATATCGGTCAGATCCTCGCGATCCTCGCGGCTGAGGCCCGGCCCCATGAGTGCAGCAAGGATCAGGGCCGCCCCCGCCCCGCGCAGCGCCCAGCCGGACAGGCCCCGCCACACCGCCAGCGCCAGCGCGGTCAGGGCCATTCCTGCCAGCGCGGCGATCAGCCAGATCGGCAGAACCGGATGGAAAACGATGACACTGGTCATTGGCCCAGCCTGTCGAGCAGCGCAGGCACATGGACCTGGTCGGATTTATAGTTGCCGGTCAGCACATGCATCACCAGATTGACGCCGAAGCGGTAGGCCATTTCGCGCTGCCGCTCGCCCGCATAACCGCGCCCCACGGGCAATTGCGCGTTTCCGTTGGCGTCGATGGCCCAGGCGGCGGCCCAGTCATTCCCGCCGATCACCACGGGCGTTACCCCGTCATTGAGGTTGCGGAAGGGCATGCCCGGCGCCGCCTCGGCATCCTCGGGCGCGGCCTCGACCCAGACGGGACGGCCCGAATAGCGGCCGGGGAAGTCCTGCAGGAGGTAAAAGCCACGAGTCAGAACATGATCGTTCGGCACCGGCTCCAGCGGGGGGATATCCAGCGGCTGCGCCAGCCGCTGCAGCATCGCGCCATTGGGCGAGGACGCGCCGAAGCCCGCCACATCCGCGTCGCGCGTGTCGAAAAGGATCATGCCCCCGCTACGCAGATAGGCATTGAGCTTGGCATAGGCGGCGTCCGAGGGGATCGCCTGCGCGGGGCTGATGGGCCAGTAGAGAAGCGGAAAGAAGGCCAGCTCGTCCGTCTCCAGATCGACGCCCTGCGGCGCGGCGGGCTCTACCGTGGTGCGGAAGAAAAGCGTCTGGCCCAGCCCCTCGAGGCCCGCCTCAGACAGATCGTCGAGCGGCGCGTCACCGGTCAGCACGTAGGCCAGCGTTACCTCGTCGGCGAGGGCGGCAGGCACGCGGTCCTGCGCCGTGCCGGGATCGGGCAGCATCAGCAGGGCCGCGACCACAGCGGCGGCACGTGCGGGCAAGAGCCGCCCCGAGAGGCCCAGTGAGGCCAGGATATCCACGCTGAGCAGCAACAGTGCCGCCGCCAGCAGCCAGCCCATCAGCGGCGTCTCCTCGGCCCGGTCCAGCCCGATCACATTGGCGCGGGCGGGCCATGCGGCGGGCTCCAGCGCCGCGCCCGCGGCCATGATGTTGCGCGCGATGCGCCGCTCTTCGCCCTTGTAAAGGCCGGGGCGCAGGTCAGGGCCAAGATCATCCTCGAGCAGACGCTCGCCCGCGACGCCCGGCATGGTATCGCCGCTGCGCAGGATTCCGTAGCCGTCCAGAACCTCGGCGGGTTGCCACGTGGTCCCGGCGAGTTCCTCGGCGGCGGGCACGCCATCGGTATCGGCGATGGCCAGCCGCTCCAGCATCTGCACGAAGAGGCCGGATAGGGGCAGGCTGCTCCATTCCGCGTTGGCGGTGACATGGAAGAGCACGACCTGTCCCTGCCCGATGCGCTTGCGCGTGACCAGCGGCGTGCCGTCGCCCAACTGGGCGATTACCCGCTCGGCCAATGTGGGATCGGGCTGTGCCATGACCTGCGATGTCACGGTCACGTCATCGGGAATGGCGAGGCCCGCAAAGGGGCTGTCCTCGGCGAAGGGCGCCAGTGATTTGGGCGCGCCCCAGCTCATCGCGCCGCCCACGCTGCGGCCACCGGCACGCAGGCGGACGGGCATCAGCGGATCCTCGGCGCGGCGCGACACGTCGCTTGCGGCAAGGCGCGGACCGGCAAAGCGCACCAGCGTGCCGCCCTCCTCGGCCCAATCGCGCAGACCCTCCGCCTCACCGGGCGAGAGGGTGGCCACATCGGCCAGCACGATGGCGTCCGGGTTGGCAGGCAGGACATCCATCAGATTGCCGGTCAGCAGATCGGCGGTCGGCGCCAGCGCGCGGCTGAGGTAGTGGAGCGGCGACAAAAGCTCCAGCCCCTCACGATCCTCACGCCCTGCGATCAACGCCACCTCCCGCCGGCCCAGCGCATCGCCCACCAGTTGCACGGCGCCCGCATGCCCCTGCCCCGCGATCTCGAAGCGTGTGACGCGGGCACGCAGCTCGGCCGGCAGGCTGAGCGCGCCGGTCCCTTCGCGCGCGCCCTCTTCAAGGGTGATCGGCAGGGTCGCCAAAACGCGCGGCGCACCCGCCGGGTCGCGTCCATGGGCCAGAACATCGATCTGCCGCGCGGCGCCCGGCGCCAGCCGCTGCACGGTCAACTCCAGCGCGCCGCCCTCGCTCTGCGGCGGGGCCAGCGTCAGGAGCGGTGCCGTGCCCTCGCGGATCGTGACGTTGCCGCGCGCCTCCAAGGCGCTCAGCAGCGCCTCGCGCCCATCCCGCGCCAGCCCGTCAGACAGCCAGAGCGTGTCGAACGGACCCTCGGGCAGCAGCGTGCCGGCGCGCTCCATCGTCTCGGGCATCGGAGCCCAAGGCGCGGGGGCCATCCCGGTCAGCCGGGTGCGCCAGGCGCTTGCCGCCTGAAATTCCGGCGCCTCGGGCGCGCTCAGCTCGATCATCGCGGCAGTGCGCCCGTCGCGCCCCGCCTCGGCCAGCACACCGTTCAGAAGCGCGCGCGCCGCGCGATCATCGCGGGCCGACGCCCAACTGGCATCAAGCGCGATCAGCAGCGGGCGGTTGCCCGGCGCATCGCCCTCATCGCGCGGGTTCAGGACCGGACCGGCCAGCCCAATAATGACCGCCGCCAGCGCCAGCATCCTAAGCAGAAGGAGCCACCACGGCGTGCGATCCGCCGCGCTATCCTCGTCGCGCAGGCCCAAGAGCAGGGCAACACCGGGAAAGCGCCGCCGCACCGGCGCGGGCGGCACGGCGCGCAGCAGCACCCACAAAATAGGCAAAAGCGCCAGCGCGATCAGCAGCCAAGGCGCGGCGAAACCGATGGCCCCGATGGTCATCGCGCCCCCTCGCCCAGAAGGCGGTAAAGCTGCATCAGCGCGGCCTGTGGGCTGGCATCCGTGTGATGGCAGAGATACTCCCACCCGGTCCGGCGGCAGAGCATGCGCAGCGCGTCCTTGCGCGCGGCCAGACGCTCCAGATAGCGCGCGCGCAGGTCGCTGGCCTTTAGCGTCTCATGCGCCAGCGTGCCGCCGATGGATTCGAAAATCGCGCGGCCGCGATAGGGAAACGCCTCTTCTGCTGGATCAAGAATTTGCAGCAGGACACCGCCCACACCGCGATCGGCAGCCTCGCCCACGGCGCGCTCAATAGCCGCCATATCGCCGAAGAAATCCGACAGGAAAAGCGCGCGCGCCTTCGGCGGCATGCCGCGCGCGTCAGGCGCGGCGTAGTCATCCGCGCCGCCGGGCGCGATCAGCATGGCCGCCAATCGCGTGATCTGGGCCGCGCCGCGCCGGGGCGGCAGCGCATGGCCCGAGAGGCCCACACGCTCGCCGCCCCGGTCCAGAACAATGGCTGCCGCCAGCGCCAGCAGCTGCGCGCGATCCGCCTTTTGTGGCAGGGCGGTATCGCTGGCAAAGCGCATCGAGGCCGCCGGATCGACCCAGAGCATGACGGTCTGCGCGATCTGCCATTCGCGCTCGCGCACGAACTCGGCGTCCGACCGCGCCGAACGGCGCCAGTCTATCTGGCGGCGCTGATCGCCCTCCTGAACCGGTCGGTATTGCCAAAAGTCATCACCCAGCCCGGCGCGCCGACGTCCATGCTGCCCCATAAGGACCGCCCCCGCCAAACGCTGCGCGCGCGCCAAGAGCGCGGGCAGGCGCGCCGCCTCGGCCTCGGCGCGGTTGCGCAGATTTGCGGCAGGAAGGGCGGCGGGCTCCATCACGCGGCGGCGGCGCGGATGTGGCCCAGATCGGCCAGCGTATCCTCGATGAGCGCGGTCAGGCTGTCGCCCCGCGCACGCGCCGCGAAATTCAGCGCCATGCGGTGGATCAGCACCGGCTGCGCCATATCCGCCACGTCCTCGGCGTTGGGTGCCAGCCGTCCTTGCAGCAGAGCCCGCGCGCGCACCGTCAGCATCAGCGCCTGCGCGGCGCGTGGGCCGGGGCCCCAAGCGACGCTTTCCTGTACGCGGGCCGAGGCGCCGGCCTCTTCCGGGCGGAAGGCGCGCACGAGGTCCAGGATCATGTCCATCACCCCCTCGCCCACCGGCATCCGCCGCAAAAGGGCCTGCGCCGCGATCAGCTCGTCCGTGGTAAAGACCGGCTTCGCCGCATCCTCGGCGGCACCCGTGGTGGCCAGAAGGATCGCGCGCTCGGCGTCGCGGTCAGGGTAAGGCACGTCGATCTGCACCAGGAAACGGTCCAGCTGCGCCTCGGGCAGCGGATAGGTGCCCTCCTGCTCGATCGGGTTTTGGGTCGCTAGCACGTGGAACGGCGCGTCGAGCGCGCGGTTCTCGCCCGCCACCGTCACCTGCCGTTCCTGCATCGCCTGCAAAAGGGCCGATTGCGTCCGCGGGCTGGCGCGGTTGATCTCGTCGGCCATCAGAAGCTGGCAAAAAATCGGCCCTTCGATGAATTTGAACGCGCGGCTGCCGTCCTTGCCAGTCTCAAGCACTTCGCTGCCCAGAATATCGGCTGGCATCAGATCGGGCGTGAACTGCACGCGGTTCGTCGCCAAACCCATCACGGTGCCCAGCGTCTCGACCAGCCGCGTCTTGCCGAGGCCCGGCAGACCCACCAGCAGGCCATGCCCTCCGCTGAGCAGTGCGGCCAGCGACAAGTCCACCACCCGTTCCTGTCCGATAAAGCGCCGTGCCACCTGCGCGCGCGCCTCGGCCAGCCGCGATTGAAGCGCGTCGATATCGGCGACAAGGTCGGCGTCGGGACTGCCCGGCTGGCGATCAGCGCTGTCACTCATGGAAATTCTCCGGATTGGGCTATACTGTGACCTTGAGTGTATAGCGCGAAGCGGAAATGGCAAAAGCAATGAGCGACCATCCGATCACGACCCCGTCAGCGGACGGCATCGCCGCCTCGGCGCAGGCCGCCACCAAGGGGCGCAAGATTCCCCCGGTGCATGACTGGAACCCGCCCTTTTGCGGCGATCTGGACATGCGCATCGCCCGCGACGGGACGTGGTTCTACCAAGGCACGCCCATTGGCAGACCCGGCCTCGTGCGGCTTTTCTCAACCATCCTGCGGCGCGACGAGGGCAAGTATTTCCTGGTGACCCCCGTCGAAAAGGTGGGGATCACCGTCGAGGATGCGCCATTCGTCGCCGTCGATTTCGACGTCCATGGCACGGGCCGCGATCAGCGCCTGACCTTTCACACCAACGTGGATGACAGCGTCACCGCCGGCCCGGACAATTCGATTCGCGTGGTGCGCGACAACGACACGGGCGAGCCGTCGCCCTATGTGCTGGTGCGCCATGATCTCGAGGCGCTGATCGACCGCAAGTCCTTCTACCGGCTGGTGGATATCGGCGTGCATCACGAGGGTTGGTTCGGCCTTTGGTCGCAGGGCGAATTCTTCGGCTTCATCCCCTCGGACGAGCTGCCCTGAGCCCCGGCGCAACGCCGCTCTGGACTTATCGCCGAATCGCGGTTCAAGGTGCTAGGATATGGAATTGCACCGCGCCTGGCCCTTTTGCCGGGCCTGGACCAGGTGGAGGACACATGATGGACGGCAAATTTCTGGACAACGATATCGACAAGGTCGTCGCAGCCGACCGCGCCCATGTGTGGCACCACCTCAGCCAGCACAAACCTTACGAGACATCCGATCCGCGTGTGATCGTCGAAGGCAAGGGCATGCGCGTCTGGGACCAGAACGGCAAGGAGCATCTCGATGGCGTCTCGGGCGGCGTCTGGACGGTGAACGTGGGCTATGGCCGCGAGCGGATCGCCAACGCCGTGCGCGACCAGCTGATCAAGCTGAACTATTTTGCGGGCTCCGCAGGCTCGATCCCCGGCGCGGTCTTCTCCGAGCGTATTATCTCCAAGATGCCGGGTCTGACCCGTGTCTACTTCACCAATTCCGGATCCGAGGCGAATGAGAAGGCGTTCAAGATGGTGCGCCAGATCGCGCACAAGCGGTATGGCGGCAAGAAGCACAAGATTCTCTTCCGCGAGCGCGACTACCACGGCACCACAATTGCCTGCCTGTCGGCGGGCGGTCAGCCCGAACGCAACGCGCAATACGGGCCCTACACGCCCGGTTTCGTTCCCGTGCCCCATTGCCTTGAATACCGCGCGCATGAACAGGGCTGGGGCGATCTGAGCGGCGAAGCCTATGGCGAGGCCGCGGCAAATGCCATCGAGGAGGTCATCCTGCGCGAAGGCCCCGACACCGTCGGCGCCATCTGCCTCGAGCCGGTGACAGCCGGCGGCGGCGTGATCGTCCCGCCCGAAGGGTACTGGCCCCGCGTGCAGGAAATCTGCCGCAAATACGACGTGCTGCTGCATATCGACGAGGTCGTCTGCGGCCTCGGGCGCACCGGTACGTGGTTCGGCTATCAGCATTACGGCATCGAGCCTGATTTCGTGACCATGGCCAAGGGCGTCGCCAGTGGCTATGCCGCCATTGCCTGCTGCGTCACCTCCGAGCGGGTCTTTGACATGTTCAAGGACGACGCCAGTGATCCGATGAACTATTTCCGCGACATCTCCACTTTCGGTGGCTGCACGGCCGGTCCGGCAGCCGCGCTGGAGAACATGAACATCATCGAAGAAGAGGGCCTGCTGGAAAATACCATCCAGATGGGCGATTACATGCTTGATCAGCTGCATGCCCTGAAGGACAAGCACGAGGTCATCGGCGATGTGCGCGGCAAGGGCCTCTTCCTGGGGGCCGAGCTGGTCAAGGACCGCACGACGCGCGAGCCGATGGAGGAAAAATCCGTCGCAGCCGTCACCGGCGATTGCATGGCCCAGGGCGTGATCATCGGCATGACCAACCGCTCACTGCCGGGCTACAACAATACACTTTGCTACTCGCCCGCGCTTATCGCCACGAAAAGCGATATCGACGAGCTGATAGAGGCCACAGACAAGGCTCTGACCAAAGTCTTTGGCTGACAGGAATACCGTGTCTCTGCCGCGCGGGCCTTGGCCTGCGGCAGAGACAAGCTGTTTCACTGTTCCGAAAATACTCCCGCCGGAGGCGTCCGCAGATCGCGACAGGGCGCCTAGCCCAAAAGGTAGAGCATGCCGTAAAGCGTCGCTGCGCCGGCCAGGATGGCCGCCACGACATTGCGCGTGGCGAGGCCGACAAGGATCGTGGCACAGGCCGCAGTCATGCGCGGCGCGTCCAGCGCGCCACCCGTCGCGGGCGGCCAGACCACCATGGGCGCAACGAGGCCGGGCAGCACCGCGACGGCGGTATAGCGCAGATGGCGCAGCACCCAGGCCGGCAGCGGACGATCCCCGATCAGTCCCAGAAAGACGAAGCGCAAGCCAAAGCTGCCCAGGCCGAGGCAGGCGATGGTGATCCACACGTCGAGTGCAGCGATATCCTTCATGGCGCGCGCTCCTTACGGGTCATCACCCATTCGGTCTGCGCGCCCGCCATCATGCCGGCCAATCCTGCCACCAGCAGCCCCATGCTGTAGGGGACGAAGGCCAACATCAGGGCCACCGCGATCGACACCAGCGCCGCGACCACATGCGCCGCCGTGCGCAGCATCGGCGCAATCATCGCAAGGAAGGTGATCGGCACCGCGAAATCCAGCGCGAATTCGGGCGGGATGCGCCCGCCCACCAGCGAGCCAACGAGCGTGAATAGCAGCCAAAGCGGCATCAGCGGCGTCACGGCACCGAAATAGAAGGCGACCTTCTGCCGCGTGGTCCAATCCGGATGCTTCTCAAAGGCAAGGATGGAGCTGGCATAGGCCTGATCGACCATGCAATAGGCCACCAGCGCCCGCGTCCCCAGCGGCGCCTGCCCCAGATGCGGCGTCAGCGAGGCCGAATACATCGCCATGCGCAGATTGACGGCCAGCGCCGTGATCACCACGATGATCGTCGGCGCATGTTCCGACAAAAGCTGCACGGCGGTGAACTGCGCCGCGCCCGCCACGACCAGCACCGAGAACGCGAAAGTCTGCACGATGTCCAGCCCCGCCTCACTGGCCACCACGCCAAAGAGGAGGGCGAAGGGCACGATGACGAGGATGAAGGGCGCGCCCGCGCCCACGCCTTGCCAGTAGGTGGATTTGGTGCTTTGTGGTGTCATGACGGCTGCCCCCGCGCGGCTGACGGCGCTGCGCCCGGCGCGCCGTTTGCGTGGGCTTAGCCGCCCGGCACAGGAGATGCAATTGTCCGCGCAAGGTGACAGCCCCTACCTCATTGCCCCCGCCCCCGGCGCGCCGGGCCTGACACGCGCCGTCACCGGCACGGATCACGAGGGGCGCGCGCAGACCATCAACGTGGTCGAAGAGCGCCCCCTGACGATCTTCCTCAATGCGCAGGAGATCGTGACCGCCATGACCATCGGGGATTACCCCGAATACCTGGCGTTGGGGTTCCTGCGCAACCAAGGCATGCTGAAGGATGGCGAGGCTGTCTTGCGCGTCGATTACGACGACGAGCTGGAGACGGTCGTGGTACGCACCGACGGGCGCACCACCTACGAGGACAAGCTGAAGAAAAAGACGCGCACCAGCGGCTGCGCGGTCGGCACCGTTTTCGGTGACATGATGGAGGGGCTGGAGGGCGTGACGCTGCCCGACGCGACCGTGCGCACATCCCATCTCTACACGCTCGCCCATGTCATCAACACCACGCCCTCGCTCTATCTCGAGGCGGGGGCGATCCATGGCACGGTCCTATGCGAAGGCGACCGCCCGCTGGTCTACATGGAGGATGTCGGGCGCCATAACGCCGTCGACAAGATCGCGGGCTGGATGCTTTCCGAAGGCGTCAGGCCGTACGGCAAGATGCTCTACACCACTGGGCGGCTGACCTCCGAGATGGTGATTAAGACCGCGCTCATGGGCATTCCCGTGCTGGCCTCGCGCTCAGGCTTCACCGCCTGGGGGGTCGAGATTGCGCGGCAGGTTGGCCTCACGCTGATCGGGCGGATGCGCGGGCGGCGCTTTGTCTGCCTTGCGGGCGAAGAGCGCCTGCTGCGCGACGCGGACCCGGACAGCGTGGCCGAAGAAGACGCCAAGCACCGCCGCAAATCGGCCCGCAAGGAGGAAAACCCATGAAACAGCCCCATGCGATCATCCTCGCCGGAGGCCGCGCCACGCGTATGGGCGGCGGCGACAAGGGGCTGTTGCCGCTGGGCGATACCACCCTCCTCGATCATGTGATCGACCGGATCGCCCCGCAGGTGGCAGGCGCCGCGCTCAACGCCAATGGTGATCCGGCGCGGTTGGCGCGCTTTGGCCTGCCGGTGCTGGCCGATCCGGTCGAAGGCTTCGTCGGCCCCTTGGCGGGCGTTCTGGCGGGCATGGACTGGGGCGCGCAGCAGGGCGCGGAAACGGTCGTTTCCGTCGCCGCCGATACGCCGTTCTTTCCGTGCGATCTGGTGCCGCAGCTGGTGCTGGCCGCCGAGGGGATGGACACGCCCCTGGCGCTGGCCGCCACGCCCGACGGACGCCATCCCACCTTCGGCCTTTGGCCCGTTGCGCTGCGCGATGATCTGCGCGCGGCCCTTACGGGCGGTCTGCGCAAGGTCGTGCAGTGGACGGACGCGCACGGCGCGCGAATGGCCATGTTCCCGGCAGAGGGCGATCCCTTTTTCAACGTGAACACGCCCGAGGATCTGGCCCAGGCACAGGCGCGCGCCCGATGAAGATCTACGGCGTCACCGGCTGGAAGAATGCGGGCAAGACCGGGCTGATGGAGCGGCTCGTCACCGAGATCACCGCGCGCGGGCTGAGCGTCTCGACGATCAAGCACGCACATCACAGTTTCGACGTGGACCAGCCGGGGCGCGACAGCTATCGCCACCGCGCTGCGGGCGCGCGCGAGGTGCTGCTGGCCTCGGGCACGCGCGTTGCGATCATGCAGGAACTGCGCGGCGCGCCCGAGCCGGAGTTGGACACGCTGCTCGCCCGCCTCTCGCCCGTCGATCTGGTGCTGATCGAGGGTTACAAGCGCGCGGGCCACCCCAAGATCGAGGCGTGGCGCGCGGCGGCAGGCCATGCGCTGATCGCGCCGAGCGATCCCAGCATTCGCGCCGTGGCCGCCGACAGCCCCATCGAGGCGCCCTGCCTTGTCATGGACCTCGACGACACGCCCGCCATCGCAGACTTCATCCTGCGCGAGGTGGGATTGTGAGCGGCTTCGACAGCATCCTCATCGTGGACTGGTCCGCCGCGAACAAGCGCGCGCCCGCGCGCCCCTCGAAGGACGCGATATGGTTGGGTCTGGTTCAGGACGGCACAGCGCAAGACCCGATCTATTGCCGCACCCGGATCGACGCAGAGGCGCGCATCGCCGAGATCATCGCAGCCGAGCGCGCAGCCGGGCGGCGCCTTCTGGCTGGCTTCGATTTCCCCTTCGGTTATCCGCGCGGCTTTGCGCGGCGTGTGACCGGCGGGGACGATCCGCTGGCGCTGTGGGATTGGCTCGCCGAACGTATCACCGATAGCGAGACGGGAGCCAATAACCGCTTCGACGTGGCCGAGGCGCTGAACGCGCTCTTTGACGGCGCCGGCCCCTTCTGGGGCAAGACGCATCGCGACCGCTGGCCGGGCATTCCCTATCGCAAGGAGGGGATCGCCTATGACGAAGTGGCCGAGAAACGCGCCTGCGATCTGGCGTCACAGGCCGCCAGCAGCTGTTTTCAGCTTTGCTACAACCCCACCGTCGGTAGCCAGATCCTGATGGGCCTGCCCATGCTCTCGCGTCTGCGGCGCCTGCCCGGTGTGGCGGTCTGGCCGTTTCAGCCGTGGCGAGAGGCGGATGTCGTGCTGGCCGAGATTTGGCCCGGCCTCATCGAGCCTGCGGTGCGCGCCGCCGTAGCTGAGCGGCCAGAGCGTATCCGCGATGCCGTGCAGGTTGATCTTCTGTCGCGCGCGCTGTCGCAGATACCGGGCGCAGAGCTCGATACGCTGATGTCGGACCTTCCGCCCGAGGCGCGGGAGGAGGCGTGGATCCTGGGCGCTGGCCATGCCGCCGAATTGACCGCGCTCGCCATGGGCCGCGCCAGCGCACCGCCAGCACCGCCGCCCCTGCGCGATGATTGTTTCGCCATGCCAGCGGGCACGCATTGGACGCCCGTCGATGACGCACTGGCCGCGCTCGAGCGGGGGCTCCACCCGGTCGTGCGCAGTGGCCTTCGCCCGTTGGCCGAGGCCGCGGGCCGCGTTCTGGCCGCGCCCGTCGCAGCGCAGCGCGCCAGCCCGCCGCACGCAAATTCGGCAGTCGACGGCTATGGCTTTGCCCATGCCTCCCTCCCGCCTGGCGATCCGGTGATGCCGCTGGCACCGGGCCGGGCGGCGGCAGGCGCGCCCTACGCGGGCCGTCTGCCCGCCGGACAGGCGCTGCGCGTTCTCACGGGCGCAATCCTGCCATGCGGTGTCGATACCGTCATACTCGAAGAGGACACGCGCCAGGCCGCGGGCCAGCTCGCCTTTCGTGCCGGGATCAAGCCGGGCGCGAATACCCGCCGCGCGGGCGAGGACATGATGCAGGGCGCCGAGGTGCTGCCGGAGGGCCGCGTTCTGACGCCCGCCGATCTGGCGCTGCTGGCCTCGGTCGGTCTGGGCGAAGTCCGCGTGTACGATCCGCTGCGCGTTGCCGTCATCTCGACCGGGGACGAGGTGATTGAAGCCGGCGAAGAGGCGAAACCCGGCCAGATTTTCGACGCGAACCGCCCGATGCTGCTGGCGCAGATCGCGCGCTGGGGGATGAACCCGATTGACATGGGCCGCATCCCGGATGACCGCGCCGCGTTGCGCCGCGCGCTTGATGACGCGGCGGGGCGCGCGGATGCGATCCTCACGTCGGGCGGCGCCTCGGCGGGGGATGAGGACCACGTCTCGGCCCTTTTGCGCGAGGCGGGGGCGATGCGCGAATGGCGCATCGCACTGAAGCCGGGCCGGCCCCTTGCACTGGGCCTCTGGAATGGCACGCCCGTTTTCGGCCTGCCTGGCAATCCGGTGGCGGCGCTGGTCTGCACGCTGATCTTCGCCCGCCCGGCGCTTGGTATCCTGTCGGGCGCGGGTTGGAGCCTGCCGCAGGGCTTTGACGTGCCTGCGGGTTTCGCCAAGTCGAAAAAGCCAGGACGCCGGGAATACCTGCGCGCACGCATCCGCGAAGGGCGTGCCGAGGTCTTTCCCTCCGAAGGGTCGGGCCGCGTCAGCAGCCTCAGCTGGGCCGAGGGTCTGGTCGAGCTGCCCGATGGTGCGGCAAAGGTCGCGCCGGGCGATCCGGTCCGCTACATCCCGTTCGGCAGCTTCGATTTCTGACGCTACCTTGCGCCCCATGTGTCGGACAAACGGTAGCCCTCGGGCCAAGGATCCTCTGGGTCCAGCATGTGCTGATGCGTGCCGGTGATCCAGCCGCGCCCGGAAATTTCGGGCAATATCGCGGGCTTGCCGCCCACCGTTGCCTCGCCCACGATCTGCCCCGCGAAGGTCGAGCCGATCAGCGACACCGCCGTGAGCGTATCGCCCTGTGCCATCTGGCCGCGCGCCGCCAGAACCGCCATCCGCGCGCTCAGTGCGGTGCCGGTGGGCGAGCGGTCGATCTTGCCCGGCTGGATCGCGACGGCGGCCCCGGCGCGCAGGGCGCTGCCCTCACGCGTGACCGGCCCGGCAAAGAGGCAAAACGAGATATGGCGCCAATCGGGATTGTCGGGGTGGTGAAAGCCCAGCTGCTCATTCGCCGCCGCCGTGATCTGCACGCCGAGGCGCGCCAGCGCATGCGCCTCCTCGGGGACCAGCGCAAAGCCCAGCGCAGCCGCATCCACGAAAACGAAACTGTCGCCGCCATAGGCCGTGTCGACCGTCAAGGTGCCCAGCCCCGGCACCTCCAGCGTCGCATCCAGCTGCGCGGCGAAGCTGGGTAGGTTCTGCACATAGATGCGCTGCGCCTTGCCGCCGCTGCATTCGGCGCGGACCTTGACCAAACCGCCGGGCGCCTCAAGCAGCATTTCGGTCACGGGCTCGGTCATGGGGACGATGCCGCTATCCAGCAGCACGATGGCGACGCAGATCGAGTTCGAGCCCGACATGGGCGGCGTGTCTTCCGGCTCCATGATGATAAAGGCAGCATGCGCCTCGGGGTGCTTGGGAGGAACCAGCAGATTCACATGGCGAAAGACGCCGCCGCGCGGCTCGTTCAGGACGAAATTGCGCAAAGTGCCATCGGCGGCGATCCAGCGGCTCTGCTCCCAAATTGTATCGCCGGGGGGCGGCGCGACGCCGCCGACGATGACATCGCCCACCTCGCCCTCGGCATGGGCCGAGACAACGTGAATGGTCTTGGTGCTGCGCATATTAGGTGCCTTTCTAGGTAAGCCAGGCTGGCGGATGATCCGGCGCGATGCCGGTGACAGCAGCCTCGGCGCAATCGGCAAGGCTGCCGAAGCGCACCTTGCGGCCCGACAGGCCCGGCGCGTAATGGGCGTATTTACCCGAATTCGTCATCAAGACCTTGGCCGAGGGCGGAAAGACCGGCTCGGAAATCGAGCACCAGCAGATATCGGGAACCACCTGCACCCCGGACGCCTCAAGACGGGTCAGTGTCCCGTCGGCGCGGATCGCGTCCAGCACCTGCTGGCCCACGGTGGCGATCACAGCCGTGCCATCCGCCCGGCGACGCCCCGCAAGCGCGGCGTCCAGCGCATGACATTCGGGCAGCGAGAAATGGGAGCTTCCGAAGGCGATCAGGTCCACACCCGCTGGCGCGTCGTTGAATTGCCGCCATGCCGCCGCCAGATCCCCGGCGCCGATGCGGACCGCGTCGGCATCGGGGCGCAGCGCGCCCTCCGCCTCGGGCGTGACGCCAGCCACATGCAGCATGGGCGCGGCGGATGTCGTGCCGAACGCGGCGCAGAGCGCCTTGAGATCGTCGGGCGTCGGCGCGGTGTCCTCCAGTCCGGGGATCAGCGGAATCCGGTCTGGCGCGGCGCGCCCCACCAGCCAGCCCAGTAGCGGCCAGAGCGCGTCATCATGTCCGGCTGGCAGGTCGACATGCACCACGCGGGACGCGCGGCGACCCGCGTCCAGATACACGCCCGACAGCGGCGCGCGGCCGGTGAGGGCAATGAAGAGATCCATGAAGTCCGGATGCTTGACCGTCCGCGCTCCCAGAACCGAATTGGCATAGATCACCGCATTCGATTCAGACCAGCCGATCATCTCGCCCAAGGCCGGCGGCGCCTGCAAAAGGTACGGCGCGCAGGTGAAACTGGGCTGCGCGCCCATTTCCACATAGGCATCGGCCAGCTTCTGCGCGGGCGTGCCGAAGAGCGCCGGCACGCCTTGCGCGCGCCAGTTCGCATGATCGACCGAGATGGCGTTCATCGTGGTCGGCACGCGCACGCGCGCGCCCACATCCGCCATGCGCCGCGCAAAGGTCAGGTTTGCCGGGCTGGCGTAGATGCACCCGTCGATATGCGCGCGCGTCACGTCGGTCAGCCGCGTCGCCCCCTGCCCCGCGGCCATGGTGCAGATGACGTCCATCCCCAGCTTGGCCGCTGCGCCATGCGCGCCGGTCAGCATGGCGCGATCCGTCTCGCTCAGCTCCAGCGCGGCGGTAGGCGGCGGTGCAAGGTCAAGCGCCCAGTCGCCTGAGATCAGGCGCGCGCCTGTGATAGTTGCGCGCTCGGCGCTGGCCAACTGGTCCCATTCCTCGGCACTCAGCCGCAGCACGGCCAGCGGCACATGAAACATCCGGCCCGCAATAAGCGCGCCCAAGGTCAGAATGTCCTCCTCCTCGCGGAAGACCAGCGCAGCGGGCGCATTGCCACCCAGCGCCAGTTCCAGCAGGACGCCGCTGCCCGTGCAGGAGCCGCGACTGGTAGGCAACATCAGGATCGTCCCGGCCAGGGATTGCCCATGCAGCGGATGATGCGCGTCGATCACCCGGCCCGTGGCCGCATCGACGCCTCCCCAGAAACTCAGGCCCTCGGCACTGGCGAGGACCGGGCCGGAGGCATCTGCCGCCACGATGATCTGGCCCATGCGGCCCCCTTTTCAGATGACGACAAAGCCGTGCGCAAATGGATCACGCTCGTCGATGAATATCGTGTTGAAGCCCGTCACCCGCGCCCAGCCAGCGATGGAGGGGATGATGGCGGGCTGCCCCGCCACCTCGGCCGACGCCTCGACGCGGCCCCGAAAGAGCGAGCCGATGATGCTCTCATGGACGAATTCATCGCCGACATTCAGCAGGCCCTTGGCCACCCTTTGCGCCATGCGTGCCGAGGTGCCGGTGCCGCAGGGCGAGCGGTCGATCGCCTTGTCGCCGTAGAAGACGGCGTTGCGCGCATGGGCGCCCTCCGCGCGCGGCGCGCCGGTCCACAGGATATGGCTGAGGCCATTGATCGCCGGATGCTCGGGGTGGATGAATTCGTATTTCGCGTTGAGCGCCGCACGCAGTTTCGGGCTGAGGCCGATCAGCTGCGAGGCGGTGAAATCGGCGATGTCCGCGAAGTTCTTCTGCGGCTCGACGATGGCATAGAAATTGCCGCCATAGGCCACATCGACGACGACCTCGCCCAGCCCCTCGACCTCGGCGGTCAGCCCCTCGGAATGCAGGAACCCCGGCACGTTCGTGAGGCGCACCTCCTCGACGAAACGGCCCTCCTGCCGGTAGGTCACATCGACCCGCCCCGCAGGCGTCTCCAGCGCCAGCTGGCCCGGCACTGCGGGCTTCACCAGCCCGTTTTCCAGCGCGATGGTGACGGTGCCGATGGTGCCGTGGCCGCACATGGGCAGGCAACCGGATGTTTCGATGAACAGCACCGCGATATCGCAATCGGGCCGCGTCGGCGGATAGAGGATCGCGCCCGACATCTGGTCATGGCCGCGCGGCTCGAACATCAGGCCGGTGCGGATCCAGTCATACTCGGCCAGGAAATGCGCGCGTTTCTCCAGCATGGTTTGCCCGTGCAGAATAGGCGCGCCGCCGGTGACGAGGCGCACGGGATTGCCGCAGGTGTGGCCGTCGATACAGGGAAAGGTGTGTTGCATGGCTGCCTCTTAAAACCGTGCGGGTGAGAATGGCGCCATGTCGATCCTCGGCGCCTTGCCTGTCAAGAGATCCGCGACGATATCCGCCGTCGCCGTCGATTGCGTCAGGCCCAGATGGCCATGACCGAAGGCACAGATCACATTCGGATGCCCCGGCAGCGGGCCGATGGCCGGAAGGCTGTCGGGCAGCGACGGGCGCAGCCCCATCCATTGCGTGCCGCCCGAGGTATCGAGCGCGGGGAAAAACGCGCGCGCCTTTTGCAGCATCGCATCGGCGCGCTTGTAATTGGGCGGCGCTTTCAGCCCACCCAGCTCGACCGCGCCGCCGACGCGCAGACGGCCATTCAGCCTGGAAATGACAAAGCCATGAGCGGGAAATGTAATGTGCTGGCGCAGATCGATCCCGCCCGCGCCCTCGGGCAGCGTGGTGTTATAGCCACGCTCGGTTTCCAGCGGAATGCGTGCACCGGCGGTGCGCGCCAGATGATGTGAATACGCGCCCGCGGCGATGACGACGCGGCCCGTCATCTCGCCCGCGCTGGTGCGCAGGCCGTCCGCGGTCAGCGCCTCGGCATCGGCGATGATGATCTCGCCGCCATTTGAGCGGAATTTTTCGGCCAGCGTTTCGACATAGGCCTTGGGCTCGTCGATGGTGGCCCAGCCGGGCGTGAAGGTCGCATGAGTGAAGCGCGGCGAAAGGCCGGGCTGCATCACCTGCACCTCGTCCCCCTCAAGATGGCGAAACTCCACGCCGGCCTCCTGGCGCGCGCGCCAGCCCTCAAGCGACGCCTCGAACTCTGCGCGGCCCTCATAGACCTGAAGCTGACCCTCGCGGCGCAGCATGTTGGACGCCCCCGCACGTGCCAGAAAGCCGTCGAGCGTGCCTTGCGCGTGGCGCATCATCGCGGTTTGCGCAGCGGTGGACGCGGCCACCTGGGCCGGACGGCTGGCCCGCCAAAAGCGCCACATCCACGGCAAGAGGCGCGGCGCATAGCCCAGAGGCACGCTGAGCGGGCCGAGTGGGTCCAGCAGCCATTTCGGCGCCTGCCGCATGATGCGCGGCGAGGCCAGCGGAAGGATGTCGGGAAAGGCGAAGGCGCCGGCATTGCCGGCAGACGCGCCTGCGGCGGGCCCCTCGCGCTCGATCACGCGCACCGATAGGCCGCGCGATTGCGCCTCGAGCGCGATCGAGAGGCCCACAACGCCTGCGCCAACAACCAGCACATCGCGCATCAGCGCACGCTCGACAGGAACTTGCGCGTGGCCTCGTTTTCGGGCGCGCCAAAGATCTGCGCGGGCGGGCCGATCTCGGCCATGACGCCGCTCTCGAAATAGGCGACGCGGTTCGACACATCGCGGGCAAAGCCCATCTCATGCGTCACGCAGATCATGGTCATGCCACCCTCCGCGAGCAGTTTCAGCGTATCGAGAACCTCGCCCACCAGCTGCGGGTCCAGCGCAGATGTCACCTCGTCGAACAGCATGTAATCGGGCGACATGGCCAGCGCGCGAGCGATCGCCATGCGCTGCTGCTGCCCGCCCGACAGGCGCCCGGGATAGACCTTGATCTTGTCGGCGAGGCCCACATGGGTCAGCTGCTTGACCGCAATTTCCTCGGCCTCGGCGCGGCCCATGCCCTTGACCTTGCGGGGCGCGAGCGTGACGTTTTCGAGAACCGTCAGATGCGGAAAGGCGTTGAACTGCTGGAAAACGATGCCGATATTCTGGCGCAGCTTGTTCAGATCGGTGCCGCGCGCGTGAACCACGGTGCCGTCCACGGTGATGGTGCCGCTGTCGATCGGCTCCAGCCCGTTGATGCAGGTCAGTAGCGTCGATTTGCCCGAGCCCGATCCGCCGATGACCGAGACGACCTCGCCCTTTTCGACATTCAGGTCGATGCCCTTCAGCACTTTCAAGGAGCCGAAGGATTTATGGACGTTCTCGATCTCAATCATTCTCTTGCCACTTTCTTTCCAGATGTCCGCCCAGCCGCGCGATGGGAAAGCTGATGGCGAAATAGATCGCGCCCGCGATCAGGAGGATCAGCATCGGCTCTTGCAGGCGCGTCACGATGATCTGACTGGCGCGCAGGAGTTCAATGATGCCCAGCCACAGCACCAGCGCGCTGTCCTTCATAACGCCCAAGGTAAGCCCGATCCAGCTGGGCAGGCCGACGCGCAAGGCGATGGGGAAGGTGATTTGCGTCATGTCCTGGCCCCAGGTCATCCCCAGCGAACGCGCCGCGCGGCGGGTGACGGGCGGCACGGCATCAATGGCGCCGCGTACGATTTCCGTGCAATAGGCCGAGGTGTAAAGCGCCAGCACGATGCAGGAGGTCACGAAGGGCGAGATCTGAAGCCCTGCGATGGCCTGAAACGCATTGGCGAGGATGAGCTGGATCAGCAGCGGGACCGAGCGGAAGATATCCAGCACGAAGACCAGCGGCAGCGTGAACCACGGGTTCACATGGCTGCGGATCACGCCGAAGGCGAGGCCCAAAGCCGTGCCGCCCGTCACGGCGAAAAACGTGATCGCCAGCGTGACGCCCGCGCCTTTCAGCATGAACCAAAGATCGTTGAGGGTGAGGCCGGTATCGAACATCAGTGCCCCCTCAATACCGGAAGAGACGCCAGGCGAGCAGACGCGCGCCCAGCATCACCGCCTTGGCGATGCAGTAGTAAATGACACCCGCCAGCGCAAAGAGCTCGAACGTGCGGAAGGTGCGCGAATTGAGCGCCTGTGTGACACCGGTGAGGTCCGTGTTCATGCCCACCGTCACGCCCAGGGAGGTCATGAGGATCGCCCAGACCATCTGGTTCGTGCTGGGCAGGAAGGCGATGCGGAACATCTGTGGCAGCACGATCAGGCGAAACGCCTGGACCGGCCCCATGCCCAATGAGCGGCCCGCACGTACTTGTGTTTCGGGGATCGCGCGCAGGGCGCCGCGGAATGTCTCGCACAGATAGCCTGCGTTATTGAATGTGATCCCGGCCAGCAGCGCCACAAAGGGGCTCAGATAGATCCCGAAGGATCCAAGGCCGAAATGCGCCATGTAGATCTGGAAGAGCGCGGGCGTGTTGCGCGCCACCTCGACCCAGGCGGTCGCCGGGCCGCGCAGCCAGATGGAGCTCGAGTTGCGTCCCACGGCCAAGAGCACCGCGATTGCGACGCCGAGGGCCATGGACAAAAGCGAGATCTGCAGCGTGACAACCGCGCCCTCCAGCATCTGCGGGAGGGCGCGAAAGGCTTGCCGCCATTGAAAGGTGTAGTCGAACATGCACGCTCCGCGCGGGGCCGTCAGAAATGGGACGGGCGAGGCCGCGAACGCCCCCGCCCGGTCACGAGTAGGCTCAGTAATAGACCTTGTCGACGGTCAGGCGGGGGGCTTCGCCGCCGATATATTTCTCGTAAAGCTCATCGTAGCGGCCGGTGCGCACCTGCTGGTTCACGAAGAGGTCCAGATAGTTCAGGAGACCGTACTCTTGGCGCAGCGCGATCAGGCCGACATAATCGACGTCATAAGGCGCCTCGCCGGTCATGCTGAGCCCCTCGTAGGTGCCGCCCTGTACGATGGCCGAGGCCACGGTCGATGTGACGACAGTGGCGTCGATCTGTCCCTGAGACAGGGCCAGAAACACGTCCGCCTGGCTCTGATACGAGCGGAACGTGCCGCCATTGCCCCATTCGTTGATGTCCTCTTCGAGGCGGATCGCCTCGTAGGTGCCGGCAACCGATCCGACGGTCTGTCCGGCGAGGTCTTCGTAGGTCTGCAGGCCGGCGTCGGCATTCGTCACAACGTTGAAGGTGAAGGCGAAATAAGGGATCGTAAAGCCCACGGTGCGCGCCCGCTCCAGCGTGTCAGACGTGGATGCAATGCCCACATCCGCGCGGCCCGAAACCAGTGCCGGGATACGGTCCGGGAACGGCGTCTCGACGATTTCGACCTCGACATCCAGCGCCTTGCCCAGATCGTTGCAATAATCAACGTCAAAGCCCACGGGTTCGTTATTCGCATCGCGCGACCCCATCGGCGGAAAGTCCAGCACGACCGCGCAGCGCAGCGTGCCCGAGGCGATGATGTCGTCCAGCTTGTCGGCCTGCGCGGCAGGTGCCACCAGCGCCGAGGCAATCAATGCGCCGGCGAGATTGAGAAATTTCATAGGTTGTCTCCCTGTTGTCGTTCCGGCCGCCCCTGTCGCGTGCGACATCGAGTCGGGCCTTGGTGCAAGCCAACACCAGAAGCCAACTAAATACAAGTTGTATACTGCTGCGAAGGCACGATTTGCTGCAGCGCCAGTTGCCTCGGAAGCGTGCGCCCCTCGCGGGCAGTCACCCGTTGGACCACGGCACGAAGGCCAGCAGAACCGCAATCAGCCGATTAAGCGCAATGACGTGGAGCGTCCTTCGGCACGTCCGAGCAAGAATTCATATCCGCGCTGAAAGCGCTGGCTGACGGATTTTTGGAAAGGCCGACGTGCGAGACCGATGCCTCCGGCCAGCTATCGCGCATGCGCCACATGACGCCTCGCGCCGCGGCGTATGAGAACGGCGCGCACAGTCTCGTGCGCGCCGCTCTCTCAAGTCACTGCATTGACTAAGGTGCTTTGTCCCCGCCGGACTAGTCTCCGATGCTTTCCGGCATCAGGCCCGCCGGCATGTTCTGATAGCAAACCGGGCGCAGGAAGCGGCGGATCGACAGAGTGCCAACGCTGGTCGCGCCGAAATTCGTGCTGGCCGGGTACGGCCCGCCGTGCACCATCGAATCGACGACTTCGACGCCGGTGGGATAGCCGTTGACCAGGATGCGGCCCGCCTTGCGCTCCAGCACCGGGGCCAGCGCGCGCGCGTCCTCCATATCCTCGTCGTCCATATGCATCGTGACGGTCAGCTGCCCTTCGAGGCCGCGCGCGATCTGCAGCGCCTCGTCCTTGGACGCCGCACGTACCACAAGGCCCAGTGGGCCGAAGACTTCGTGATGCAGCTCGGGATTGGCCAGGAACGCGGCGCCGGTTGTCTGGTAGAGCGCGGGCGCGGCCTGGCGTCCTTCTGCATCGGCCACCTGCACAGGCTGAACATCGGCGGCGCCGCTGACGCGCTTGCGGCCCTCGCCATAGGCCTCG
Organism: Roseovarius nanhaiticus; assembly: GCF_900156535.1. Taxonomy (NCBI): domain Bacteria; kingdom Pseudomonadati; phylum Pseudomonadota; class Alphaproteobacteria; order Rhodobacterales; family Roseobacteraceae; genus Roseovarius; species Roseovarius nanhaiticus. The sequence continues at coordinate 259,350 of NZ_FTNV01000002.1, forward strand.
GCGATGCCGTCGGTCAGCATGACCTGAGGCTGCACATCTTTCAGCGCGGCGGCAGCAGCGGCGATCATGCGCTCGGCGCCCTCGCCCTCGGTGACGATGGCGATGCCGGGATTGGTGCAAAACTGCCCCGCCCCCATGACCAGCGATCCGGCCCAGCCCTTGCCGATCTCCTCGCCCCGGCGCGCCGCGGCATGGTCCAGCACGAACATCGGATTCACGGACCCCAGCTCGCCGAAGAAGGGGATCGGCTCGGGCCGCTGGGCGCAAAGATCGAAGAGCGCGCGCCCCCCGGCGAGGCTGCCGGTAAAGCCGACCGCCTTGATCAGCGGGTGCTGCACCAAAGCCTGCCCCACCTTGCGATCGCCGCCCTGGATCAGCGAGAAGACACCGGCGGGCATATCGGTGCGCACGGCGGCGGCGCGAATGGCCTCGGCCACGATCTCGCCCGTGCCGGGATGGGCCGAATGGCCCTTGACCACCACCGGACAGCCCGCGGCCAGCGCGGCGGCGGTATCCCCCCCGCCGACCGAAAAGGCGAGCGGGAAGTTCGACGCGCCAAAGACAGCGACAGGGCCGATGGGGCGCTGGATCATCACGAGGTCCGGGCGCGGCGCGGGCGCGCGATCGGGCATCGCCGCGTCATGGCGGATGTCCAGATAATCACCACCCCGGATGTGGTCCGCAAAGAGGCGCATCTGACCCACGGTGCGGCCCCGCTCGCCCTCCAGCCGACCTTCGGGCAGGCCCGTTTCCTGGGTGCCGATCTCGGTGATCTCGGGCCCGCGCGCGTCGATCTCGTCGGCGATGGCATCCAGAAATTCGGCCCGCGCCGCGCGCGACGTGGCGGCGTAGGCGGCAAAGGCGGCCTCGGCGGCCTCGACCGCGCGGTTGACCAGATCGGGCGTGCCGACGGCGTAGTCATGGGCAGGGCCATGCGCGGGGGTGGAGGCGAATGTCGTCTCGCCCGCGATCCGCTCGCCGGCGATCAGGTGTTTTCCATGCGGTGTGAAAGGCATATCATTCTCCATGTTTCTTTTGGCTGGGCGTCAGACGCCCTTGCCTTGTCGCTATTACGCATACAGTTTGTATGCAAGAACGCAACCATACCCGCCCCAAAGACGAGGCCAGACATGACAGACACCATCCTTAGCCATGACGATCTGACCGCCCGTGTCAGCCGCATCTTTCAACGCGCGGGCCTGTCGCCGCTGCAATCGGATGCGGTCGCGCGCACCATCGCCGCGGGCGAACGGGATGCGTGCAAATCCCACGGGATCTACCGCATCGACGGGTGCCTGCGCACCATCAAGGCGGGCATGGTCACGCTGGATGCGGTGCCGGAACTGGCACCCGAGGATGGCGCCATCGTGCGCGTCGCGGCCCATGGCGGCTTTTCCAACGCCGCGTTCGAGCTGGGCGCGCCGGAACTTGCGCGCCGCGCCAAAGAGCTGGGCATGGCTGCGCTGGTTATCAACGACTGTACACATTTTGCCGCCCTCTGGCCCGAGATCGAGGCGCTGACAGCCCATGATCTGGCGGCGATGGCGATGTGCCCCAGCTATTCCAGCGTCGCGCCCACCGGCGGCAACGAGGCGCTGATGGGCACCAATCCCTTCGCCTTCGGCTGGCCGCGCGAGAATACCGACCCTTACGTCTTCGACTTCGCCACCAGCGTCGCCGCACGCGGCGAGATCGAGCTGCACCGCCGCGCGGGCACCCCCCTGCCCGAGGGTTGGGCGGTGGACGCAGACGGCAACCCCACGAGCGACCCGGAGGCCGCGCTGAACGGGGCGATGCTGCCCTTTGGCGGGCACAAGGGATCGGCCATCGCGACCATGATCGAGCTGCTTGCGGGCGTGATGATCGGCGATCTGAACAGCAGAGAGGCGCTGGACCGGCTGGGCAACTTCACACTTTTGCCCGCCCATGGCGAGCTGATCCTCGCCTTCGATCCCGCGCGCTTCTCGGCGGGGCGCGAGGGCAATGCGATGGCGCGGGCCGAGACGCTCTTCGATGCCATCACGGGCCAAGGCGCGCGCCTACCGTCGCAGCGCCGTTTTGCGGCCCGCAAACGGGCGATGGCGCATGGCATCACGCTGAGCGCCGAGGAAATCGCGCATCTGGACCGGCTCGAAGAGCGCGGTCTGGACGCAGTCGCGTAAAACGCGAAACGGCCCCGCCATCGCTGGCGGGGCCGCTTGCCCGTCTGGCCGGTGTTAGGCGGCGTATTTGCTGACCGCGCCGGGCTGCTTGCTCCACTCGGCATACCACGCGCGGAAGAGCTTGAGCTGTGCCTCGACAAAGCCGCGCTGGCTTTCGGTCAGCGCGTCGTCCTCGTTGAAATGCAGCGCGTATTCCGGCTCGCCGTTCAGCACCATCATATGCTTGAAATAGAGCACCAGATCAGGGCCCGCATCGAAGGTGGACAGCACCTGCATCGCGGCATCCAGCTCCTGCGCGCGCACGCGCGCCTCGGCGTCGCCCGCCGCTGCGGCTTGGCTGAGCGCGACAAGGTGTAGAACTTCGCGCGGCAGCACGTTGCCGATGCCGGTGATCGCGCCCGCCGCGCCGCAATTGACGAAGCCATGATAGACGGTGGTATCGACGCCGATCATCAGCACCACGTCATCATCGCCGCTGGAGATATTCTCGGCCGCATAGCTGAGATCCGCAGGGCCGCCGAACTCCTTGAAGCCGACGAGGTTCTTGTGCTCGGCCCGTAGCGCAAAGAAGAGGTCCGCGCGTGTGGCAAAGCCGTAATAGGGGCTGTTGTAGATCACCGCAGGCAGATCCGGCGCCGCCGAGAGAACGGCCTTGAAATGATTGCGCTGTGCGGCAGGCGAAATCCCGCGCGACAGAACCCGAGGGATGACCATCAGGCCGGCCGCGCCAACCTTTTGCGCATGAGCCGCATGCTGGGCCGCGATCTTGGTGTTCACGGCGCCGGTGCCGACGATGACGGGCACGCCCGCCTCGACAAGCCGCGCGACGCCTTCCATGCGCTCTTCGTCCGTCAGAAGGGGCCAGTCACCCATTGAGCCGCAATAGACAACACCGCGCATGCCCATGTCGATCAGTTCGCGCCCCTTGCGCACCAGCGCGTCGAAGTCAGGGCTGCGGTCCGCCTTGCAAGGCGTCATCAATGCGGGAATGGTACCCGAGAAAATGCTGGTCGTCATGGTGGTCTCCTTATCGAACCGGGGATCGCTCCCACGCGCCTTTATGGCGCAACCGGGAGACTCGCCCAAAATATACCACTTGTATTTTATTTGTCGACACAAATATCGCCAGTGCGGTCAGCCCCGCATCTCTGCGTCAGAGCGCGATGTCGTGGCGACGGTCGGCGGCGATCATTTTGCGGATCTGGTTGGTGATCTGGTCGGCATGACCCTTGGCCAGCCTGTCGCATTCCGCGATGTCGCCCGCCTCGATCGCGGCAATGATTTCCTCGTGCTCGGTTACGTATTGCTGGGGCAAACGGTCGTCGAAGGACGAATAGTATAGCCGCAATAGCCGCCGCCCCTCGTCCAGAAGGCGCAAGAACAGTCCCTCGTAATAAGGGTTGCGTCCGGCAGCGGCGATGGCCGCGTGAAACTCGCGGTTCGTGCCGATCATTTCCAGCGCGTCCTGCGCCGCCACGGCCCGGGCAAAATCCGACTGCCGCGCGCGGATCGCCTCGAGGTCGGCCTTGGTCCGGTTCTCGGCGGCCAACCGGGTGGTGACGCGGTACATCAGGGTAATTGCGTCGAAAAACGTGTGCAGATTGAGGAAATCAATGCTCGCCACCACGGTCGAGCGGTTGGGCAGCGTCGTGACCAGCCCCTCGGCGGCCAGGCGCACAAGCGCCTCGCGGATGGGCGTGCGCGACATCTGAAGCCGCTCGGACAGCTGCACTTCGTCGATGGGGCTACCGGGGGCGAGAGTGAGGTTCAATATCTCGTCGCGCAGGACGCCGTAGATGAATTGCACGCCCGATCCGCGCTTGCGCTCGGCCGGTTTGCGGGTGGGGGTGGCGGTCATGGCATCTCCTGATCTGCGCCGCAAATTATGGGCGCGCGCCTGTGCGTTCAAGCGCAAAGGCAGCCGGGTCGGCAAAGCTGTGCATTACTGCGGACCTTGACGGTCAGGGCGCAAACGCACAAATGACTGAAGCAGACGTTCATGAAGGATGCCCGACCATGCTGAAATCGCTGTGCACCGCCCTCTTTCTGACCGGAATCGGCAGCATGGCATTGGCCGGAGACGGGCATGCAAGCCTGATCGGACCTTGGAAGGTCACCGAAGTTTCCGACACGGTTTTACCGGCAGAGGCGCCGACCGAGCTTGAGTTTCTGAAGGACGGCGCACTGGCGGGGAACGCGGGCTGCAACCGCCTGATAGGCAATTATGAGGTCGGCGCCGATGGCGCGATCACTCTGAGCCCCCAAGGCGTCACGATGATGGCCTGCCCCGAAGGCGCAATGGCGCAGGAAACGCGTCTGCTGGAGCTTATGCCGCAAATTACGAACTACACGTTCGACAAGGGCGGTGCGTTGATGCTGACCACGCAGGACGGCCAGATCATCCGCGCCGAACGGAGCTGACATTGGCCATTTGCCATCCGGGTCGGGGACTGCTCTGATACTTTCATGCGCATCGCAAGTTACAATATTCGAAAGGCGGTCGGTCTGGATTGGCGTCGGGACGGGGGCCGCATCCTGGATGTTCTGGCCGAGATCGACGCCGATGTGGTCGTGTTGCAGGAGGCCGACAAGCGTTTCGGGGATCGCGCCGGCGTGTTGCAGCCCAGCGACCTCTACGCGCGGCTGGGGTATCGCCCCGTGGACCTTTCGACCCGCGCCGAAAGCCACGGCTGGCACGGAAACCTGATCCTCTACCGCGACAGATCGCTGGTGCTTACAGATGCGACACGGATCGAGCTTCCGTCGCTCGAGCCGCGCGGCGCTGTTTCGGCCCGGTTCGGCCCGAACGACCTGGAGGTGATCGGCGTGCATCTGGCCCTCGGGCGCGGCATGCGGATGCGCCAGCTCGAGGCGCTGGGGCGCCACGTTACGGAGGCGGATCATCCCGTCCTGATCGCCGGCGACTTCAACGCATGGCGCCATGATGCGGCAATTCCGCGGCTTCTGGGCGGCGGTGCGCGCATGATCCTGCCGGGCAAAAGCTTTCACACGACGCGGCCCAGTGCGCCGCTCGACCGCTTTGTCCTGAAGGGCGGACTGCAAGAGGCGTCGGCTCATGTCCATGCCTCGGATCTGTCCGCCCGCGCGTCCGATCATCTGCCCGTGGTGCTGGACCTCGATTGGCCTGCCGGACTGCGCCAGCCCGAGCCCGAGATGCGCCCGTGAATATCGCGCTGATCGCTCACATCGCGGTCGTCGTCGGGTTCACCATCCGGCTGATGCTGCGCAATGATCTGTCGCCGCCCGCGCGATTGGCCTGGATCATCGTGCTGATCCTGCTGCCTGTCTTCGGCACCATTGTCTACGTGCTCTTTGGCGAGGTTGATCTGGGCCGCGAGGCGCGCGCGAAGCAGCGTAGTATTCATGATGAGGTACACCGCGCCGCCGGGGGTCAGTTGATGGGCGACCCCGAAACGCTGACAGATCAGATAAGCGCCGCCTTCCGTCCCGTTTTTGGCTATGCCGCGTCGATCAACGGCTTTCACCCGACGACCGGCAACCAAGGCGAGCTGATGGCGCACGCCGCCGAGACCCGGACGCGCATGGTGGCCGATATCGACGCAGCTACGGATCATGTGCACGCGCTTTACTACATCTGGCTGACAGACCGCACCGGCACTGAAATGGCCGAGGCGCTGATGCGCGCCGCGCAGCGCGGCGTCACCTGCCGCGTGCTCGCGGACGGCCTCGGCTCGCGCGGGCTGATCAAGTCGGAGCTGTGGCGCCGGATGGGCGCGGCGGGCGTGCATCTGGCGGTGGCGTTGCCGATCACCCGCCCCATCCGCACAATCCTGACCAGCCGCCTCGACATGCGCAACCACCGCAAGATCACGGTGATCGACGGCACGATCACATATTGCGGCAGTCGCAACACCGCCGACCCCGAATTTCGGCCCAAGGCGAAATACGGCCCCTGGGTCGATATCATGCTGCGCCTCACCGGGCCTGTCGTGGCGCAAAATCAGCTTCTTTTTGCCAGCGACTGGATGCGCGCCACCGGCGAGCCGCCCGAGGCACTGGCCCGTCCCTGCCCGCCCCTGCCGGACGGATTTCCCGCGCAGGCGATGGGCCACGGCCCGACCGAGCGGCGCAGCTCGACCCCGCAGCTTTTCGCCACGGCGCTGGCCTGCGCGCGGGAGCGTGTGACGATTTCGACCCCCTATTTCGTGCCGGACGCCACCGTGCTTGAGGCGCTTTGCGCCGCGGCCTATCGCGGTGTCACCGTCACGCTCATCTTTCCGCAGAAGAACGACAGCTGGGTCGTCGCCGCAGCGAGCCACAGCTATTATCGCCGCCTATTACAGGCGGGCTGCATCGTGCACGAATACGAGCCCGGCCTGCTGCATGCCAAGACATTGGTGATCGACGGCGCCGCGTGTCTGATCGGCTCATCCAATATCGATATCCGCAGTTTTGATCTGAATTTCGAGAACAACATCCTGCTGGAGGATCCCGCCATCGCCAAGGCTATCGAGGCGCGGCAGGCGGACTATATCCTTGCCTCGCGGCAGGTCACGCTGAGCGATGTGGATGCCTGGCCCTATCACCGGCGCATCTGGAACAACGCGGTCGCGACCGTCGGGCCGATCCTCTAGACACTAGCTGGCGTAGGGCGAGTTGAACGCCTGCCGGAAATAGGTGTGAATGAGGTCCATCTGAGGGCTGAACGTCGCGCCCCGGCGCCAGGCCAGACCCACATCCATCGTCGGCACCTGAACGGCGGGTTGCACGGTGGCGATGCGTTTGCCCTCCAGCGACCAGGGCCGATAGACCATATCGCTGAGGATCGTGATCCCCTGCCCGTTCGCCACCATCGAGCGGACCGCCTCGATCGACATGGTGCGCAGACGCACGCGCGGCTCACGGGTTTGGGCGCTCCAGTATTTCATGGCCGTATTCGCGGCCTCGTCGACGGTCAGCAGGATGTAATCCTCGTCCGCAATCTCGTCGAAGGTAATGTTGCGCCGCTGCGCGAACGGATGGCCGCTGGCGCACCAGACCCGCCGGGCCGAGCGCAGGAGCGTCTCGCTCTCCAGGCCCGGATTGGTGATGTTCGATGTCAGCAGGACGGCCACGTCGAAACGGCCCGACAGCAGCCCCTCCTCGATACTGTCACGGTTCAGCTCGTGTAGCTCGATGGTCAAGTTGGGGTGCAAGCGGCGCAGACGATCCAGATGGTAGGGTAGAAAATACCCGATCACCGTATAGCTGGCGGCCACCCGGATCGTGCCCGAAGCATCGGTGTCGCGGTGGCGGATATTCTGCGCCTCGTCAATCTTGCTGAGGATCGCATAGGCCGAGGCCAGCAGCTCGCGCCCCGCATCGGTCAGGTCCATCCCATGCCGCGTGCGGATGAACAGCGCGGCGCCCAGCGACGTCTCAAGCTCGCGGATCGCGGTCGTCACCGAGCTTTGCGAGATGGAGAGCGCCGAGGCCGCACGACTGACCTGAGCCGTCTCGGCGGTGGCGACGAAATATTTGAGCTGCCTGAAGTTCATGCGATGCCTCGGAAAATTAACGTATCGGAAAATCCGATAATGCTGCTGCAATATTCCACAATTTACAAATCCCGAGACTGGGCGCAATCTTTCACGCAAGATTACTTCCGGGGGGATGCGAAATGCGCAAGATTGTGGATCTCAATTGCGACATGGGCGAAGGCTTCGGCCATTGGTCCTATGGCGATGCCCCCGACGAGGATCTGATGGCCGTCATCAGCTCGGCCAATGTGGCGACCGGCTTTCATGCCGGTGATCCCAACTCGATGAACCGCGTCGCGGGTCTGGCCAAGGCGCATGGCGTGGGCCTCGGCGCGCATCCGGCCTATAACGATCTGCAAGGCTTCGGGCGGCGCAAGATCGACGCGGCCGATGACGAGCTGGTCAACGACATCCTTTATCAGGTCGGTGCGCTGCGCGAATTCGGGCGGCGCCACGATGTTCCGCTCCAGCACGTCAAGCCGCATGGCGCGCTCTACATGGAGGCCGCGCGCAACGAGGATCTGTCGCGCCATCTGGTCGAGACTTTGCAGGCGACCGCTCCCGATCTGATCCTCTTCTGCATGGGCGCCGCCATCACGCATGAGGTGGCCCGCCGCCATTCGCACCCCGTGGTGCGCGAATTCTACTCCGACCGCGAATACGGCGCAGACGGGATGATTGTCTTCACCCGCAAGGGCGCCCAGATGGACCCCGAGCAGATCGCGCAGAAATGCCTGCGCGCCTGCCGCGAAGGCGTGGTCGAGACGGTGGACGGCAAGGATATCAAGGTCGAGTTCGAGTCGATCTGCTTTCACTCCGACACACCCGGCGCGCTCGAAATCGGCCGCGCCATCCGCAAGACCTTGACGGAAAACGGCATTGCCATCGCGCCCGCCGCCGATGTGCTGGCCCAAAGCAACAGCTGAAACAGGAGACGACACCATGTCCGACATTCAATCCCCGGTGCCCGGCACCTTCTACCACCGCCCCTCGCCCGAGGATGCGCCGTTCAAGGCCGAAGGCGACGCGGTCAAGGCGGGCGATACGATTGGCCTCGTCGAGGTGATGAAATCCTTCATCGAGGTACAGGCCGAAGCGGACGGCACTTTCGGCGGCTATTCTGCCGAGAACGAGGCGGCCGTCTCGGCAGGCGACGTTCTGGCGACCTTGAAGTAATATGAGCATCCAGCGCCTCTTCATTGCCAACCGGGGCGAGATCGCCGTGCGCATCGTGCGTGCCGCGCAGTCCCTCGGCATCCACACCATTCAGGCTCATTCCGAGGCGGATGCCGAGATGATGGCCGTGCGCATGGCCGATGAGGCCGTGTGCATCGGTCCGGCGCAAGCGTCGAAATCCTATTTGAACGTCGATGCCGTAGTGAAGGCCGCCAAGGATGCGGGCGCCGACGCGGTGCATCCCGGCTACGGCTTTCTGGCCGAGAGCCCCCGCTTTGCACGCGCGGTGGCCGAGGCCGGCATGATCTTCGTCGGCCCGTCGGCGGACACGATCCAGAGCATGGGCGATAAGGTGTCAGCGCGGCAGGCCGCCGAGACGGCGGGCGTGCCGGTCGTGCCCGGATCGGACGGGCGCGTCGATGACATGGACGCCGCCGCCGAGATCGCCGAACGCATCGGCTATCCGGTGATGATCAAGGCCAGCGCGGGCGGCGGCGGGCGCGGCATCCGCATCGCCGAGACACCCGAGGAACTGGCCAAGCTGGCGCCCCAGGCCCGGCAGGAGGCGCAAGCGGCCTTCGGCGATGGCGGCATCTATATCGAAAAGGTCATCCGCGAGCCACGCCATATCGAGGTGCAGGTTCTGGCCGATGGCAAACGCGCGGTGCATTGCTTCGAGCGTGAATGCTCGCTCCAGCGTCGCCGCCAGAAGGTCTGGGAGGAGGCGCCCGCCTTCGCCCTGCCCGAGGCGACGCGGGCTGCCATGTGCGACAGCGCCGTCGATCTGGCCGAGGCCGTTCAATACATGGGCGCGGGGACGGTCGAGTATCTCTACGACGCGCTGGCCGACAAATACTACTTCATCGAGATGAACACCCGTATTCAGGTGGAGCACCCGGTGACCGAGATGGTCACAGGTCTCGACCTGGTCGCGCTGATGATCCGCGTCTGCGGCGGCGAGGCGCTGCCCGTCAGCCAAGACGAGATCGCGCTGAACGGCCATGCCATCGAAGTGCGGCTCAATGCCGAGGATCCGCTGAAGAAGTTCATGCCCTTTCCCGGCGTCGTGGGCGCGCTCGATCTGCCGGAATCGGACGGCATCCGCGTCGATCATTTCCTCTACGAGGGCTATCAGATCCCGCCCTTCTACGACTCGCTCATCGGCAAGCTGATCGTGCACGCGGATACCCGCGAGGCGGCCATCGACAAGATGGCGGGCGCGCTGGACGCGGTAAAGATCGACGGGCTCAAGACCACCATCCCGCTGCACAAGGCGCTGGCGACATCGCCCGACGTGCGCGCGGGCCGCATCCATACCCAATGGCTCGAGCCGTGGCTGGAGGCGGGCAACCTCACCCCAGAGACAGGAGGAGCATCGTGAAGACACGGTATTCATACGGCGGCGACGAGCATATCTTTGTCGAAATGGACGAGGAGATGTCGCTCGACGCGTTCTTCAAATCGCTCGCCATGAGCAACGCGGCGCGCGACGCCAAGATCGACGGCGTGCGCGAGATCTGCCCGGCCAACGCCTCGTTTCAGGTGCGCTATGATCCCGAGGTGATCGCGCCCGAGGACATGATGGCCAAGCTGAAAGAGCTGGAGGCCAAGGCCGAGAACGCCGAGAAGCGGCTGGAGACCCGCATCGTCGAGGTGCCGGTCTTCTACCAAGATCCCTGGACGCATGATTGCGTGATGCGCTTTCGCGAGCGGCACCAGGACCCGAGCGGCACGGATCTGGAATATGCCGCGCGCATCAATGGCTATCCTTCGGTGGAGGCGTTCATCGAGGCGCATCACTCGCAGCCCTGGTTCGTGTCGATGGTCGGGTTCGTGTCGGGCCTGCCCTTCCTCTACCAGCTGGTCGAGCGCGACAAGCAGATCGAGGTGCCGAAATACCTCAAGCCGCGCACCGATACGCCGAAACAGACCGTGGGCTACGGCGGCTGCTTCTCCTGCGTCTATTCCGTGCGCGGCGCGGGCGGCTACCAGATGTTCGGCATCACGCCGATGACCATCTTCGATGCCGACCAGAAGGTGAGTTACCTCAAGGATTTCATGGTCTTCTTCAAGCCCGGCGACATCGTGAAATGGAAGCCGATCGATCGCGCCGAATACGACCGTATCCTCAAGGCGGTCGAGGAGGGCACCTACACGCCGCGCATCGCGACCGTGACCTTCGATCTGGAAGAGTTCAACGCGGATATGGAAGGCACTAACGCCAAGCTGATGGAGGCTCTCAATGACGTTTGAAGTCATCAAACCCGGCCTTTTGACCACCATTCAGGATCTGGGGCGTCCGGGCTATTTCCACCTCGGCATCCCCGAAGGCGGCGCGATGGACCGCGCCGCGATGCGCATCGCCAATATGCTGGTCGGCAACCCCGAGGATGCCGCCGGGCTCGAGGCGGTCTTCATGGGCCCCGAGCTGAAGTTCAACCACGATGCGCTGGTCGCCGTGGGCGGGGCCGAAATGCCCGTCTTCGTCGATGGCGAGGAGCATGGATGCTGGGAATCCTTTCCGGTCAAGGCGGGACAGACGCTGAAATTCGGCTATCTCAAGACCGGCGCGCGCATCTATATCGCCATCGCGGGCGGCATCGACACGCCCCCGGCGCTTGGCAGCCGCTCGACCTATCCCATCGGAGCGCTTGGCGGCTTCGAGGGCCGCGCGCTGGCGGCAGGCGATACGGTGCCCGTGGGCAAGCCCAGCGCCAATGCCAAGCCTCGCAAGCTGGACCAGAGCCTGCTGGCCGAGTTGCCCAAACCCGTGGAGCTGCGCGTGTTGCCCGGCCTTTACTGGCATCGCCTCACCGAAGCGTCGCAAAAGCAGTTCTTTGCGGATGAGTGGAAGGTCGCGCCCGAGGCGGACCGCATGGGATACCGCTTTCGCGGCGGCAAGCCGATGGAGTTCGTCGAGCGCGAGCAGCCCTTTGGCGCAGGCTCGGACCCGTCGAACATCGTCGATGGCTGCTATTCCTACGGCTCGATACAGATCCCCGGTGGGACGGAGCCCATCGTGCTGCACCGCGACGCGGTGTCGGGCGGCGGCTATTTCACTGTCGGCGCGATCATATCCGCGGACATGGACCTGATCGGGCAGCTGCAGCCCAACACGCCGGTCAAGTTTGTCGAGGTCGACATGGCCGAGGCGCTGGACGCGCGCCGCGCGCGCACTGCCCGGCTCGAGAAGATCCGCAGCGCACTGACATAACCGCGCGCGGCACCAACGAGGCGGGCATGACGCCCGCCCGCATACCAGACGGGAGTAACGATCAATGACCAATACCCTCACAAAACTCACCCTTGGCACCGCGCTGGCCGCGCTGATGCCAGTGGCCGCCGTCGCGCAGGACGCGTGGTTCCCCTACGAGGCCGAGGAAACGACGCCCGCCTTTGCCGCCGATGGCGAGCGCGCGCCCGTCACCTACGAGGCGCTCGACAAGGCCGAAAAGGCGTGGAACATCTGCGCGGCCCTGCCCCACATGAAGGACGCCTATTGGCTGGGCGTCGATTACGGCCTCGTCGAGGAGGCGCGCCGCCTTGGCGTCAAGCTGAACGTGACCGAGGCGGGCGGCTATACCGAGCTGGCCAACCAGATCAGCCAGATCGAGGATTGCGTCGCAGGCGGCGCCGACGCCGTCATCATCGGCGCGATTTCCTTCGACGGTCTCAACTCGGTCATCTCCGAGGTCGCGGGCCAGGGCATTCCCGTGATCGACGTGATCAATGGCGTGTCGTCGCAAGACATCGCGGCCAAGGCTTTGGTGTCCTTCGAGACCATGGGCAGCGAGATCGGCAATTACCTGGCCGAGAAGCACCCCGCGGGCAGCGATGAAGTCACCGTTGGCTGGTTCCCCGGCCCGGCGGGCGCGGGCTGGGTCGAGGCCGCGAATACCGGCTTCATGCAGGCCGTCGAGGGCACCGCCGTCACCGTGCTCGAGCCGCGCTATGGCGATACCGGCAAGGAAGCGCAGCTGAAGCTGGTCGAGGACGTGCTGCAAGCCAATCCCGAGGTCGACTACATCGCGGGCACGGCCGTCACCGCCGAGGCGGCGCAAGGCCTTATTCGCGAGCGCGGGCTGATGGGCGAGACGGGCATTCTGGCCTTCTACCTGACGCCGGGCGTCTGGACGGGGATCGAGCGCGGCTTCATCACCGCGGCGCCCGCCGACTCGATGGTGATCCAGGCGCGCATGGCGGTCGATCAGGCCGTCCGCATCCTCGAAGGCAAGGATGTGATCAAGCATGTCGGCCCCAAGATCTTTGTCATCAATCAGGACAATATCGCCGAGACAGACCGCAGCGCCGTGCTGCCTCCCGAAGATTTCTCGCCCGTCTTCTCGGTCGAGTGACCCTACCCGCCGGGCGGCCCCGCGCCGCCCGGCGCCCCCTTTCGAAGGGCCAAACTCCCCATGACCGATACGCCTCTCATCCAGACACGCGGCCTGACGCGCGCCTATCCCGGCGTGATCGCGCTTGATCATGTCGATTTCGATGTGGCGCGCGGCGAGGTCCACGTGCTCTTCGGGGAGAATGGCGCGGGCAAGTCGACGCTGATTTCCCTGCTGGCCGGGGCCAATATACCCAGCGAGGGCACGATTGAGGTCGAGGGGCGCGCGGTGCGCTTTGCCTCCGTCGCCGATGCGCAAGCCGCTGGCATCTATACCGTTTTTCAGGAATTTTCGCTGATCCCGACGATGACCGTCGCGCAGAACATGTTTCTGGGCCGCGAGCCGGGGATCGGCCCCTTTACCGACCACCGCGCGATGCGGCGCGGCGCCCAAGAGCTACTGGACCGCCTCGGCTTTGACGTGCCGGTGGGCGAGACCGTCGCGCATCTCAGCCGCGCGCAGCAGCAAATAGTCGAGATCGCCAAGGCGTTTCACGGCCAGCCCAAATGTCTCATTCTGGACGAGCCGACAGCATCGCTCACAGACCGCGAGGTCGATCACCTCTTCGAGACGATCCTCAAGCTGCGCGACGAGGGCGTCGCGGTCATCTACATCTCGCACCGCATTCATGAATTCGAGCGGATCGCCGACCGCGTGACCGTGCTGCGCGACGGCGCCTATATCGGCACCGTGCCGATGGCCGAGACGGACGAGGCCACGCTGGTCGAGATGATGGCGGGCCGCGCCATCCGCGACATCTATCCAGATATCCCCCACGACCCTGCCGAGACCCTGCTGGAGGTGGAAAACTTGCGCGCTTGGGGCGTGAATGGCGCCTCCCTGACCGCAAGACGCGGCGAGGTTCTGGGCATGGCGGGCCTCGTCGGCTCGGGCAAGTCGCGGCTATTCCGCGCGCTCATGGGCATCCAGCCCATCCGTAGCGGCACAGTGCGCTGGAAAGGCGAAGATATCACCGGCGCCGCCACGCGGCACATGATTGGTGCGGGGCTCTATTACCTTTCGTCCGACCGCAAGGCCGAGGGGCTGGACCTTGCCAAGAGCGCCTGGCAGAACCTCGGAATCGACCTGATGATGGGGCGAGAGGCGAGCGCGATGATCCGCCCCCGCGCGCTGCGCGACAGCTCGGCCCAGATTTTCGAGACGGTCGAGCTGAAGGACAGCTATCGCCCCAAGGCGGTCGCGCAGCTCTCGGGCGGGAACCAGCAGAAGGTGCTTTTCGCCAAGAGTTTCGGCCATGATGCCGACCTCTTCATCTTTGATGAGCCAACGGTGGGCGTCGACATGGGCACGCGCGCCGCGCTCTACCGGCTGACCGGCGATATCGCCGCCTCGGGCAAGGCGGTGATCGTCATCTCATCCGACCTGCCCGAAGTTCTGAACCTCGCGCACCGCGTTCTGGTGATGGCGGGCGGCCGCATCACCGCCGAGCTGACCGGGGACGCGCGCACCGAAGACAACGTGCTGCGCAACTTTTTTGACGACACTGGAGAAACCGCATGAGCATGACTGACGACGATGGCCCAAAGGACAACGTCCTTAAGCGGATTTTCATCCGGGTCGGTGTCTTGCCCTTCTTCCTCGGGATCGCGCTGATTGTCTTCACGATTCTGTCGGACAAGTTCCTCACTGTCCAAAACCTCGTCAATGTGGGGCGTCAGTCAGTCTATCTGATCCTCGTGTCGCTGGGGCAGATGCTGGTGCTGATCTCTGGGGGCTTCGATCTTTCGGTGGGCACGGTGATTGCGCTCAGCTCGGTCGTGTCGGCGATGACCATGGCGGCCATGGCGCCCATGTTTCCCGAGGCAGTCTGGATCGCCATCGCCATCGGCGCGCTGGCGGGCTTTGGCGCCGCATTGATCGTGGGCGGCATCAACGGCATCGGCGTTGCGGTGTTCGAGGTGTCGCCCTTCATCATGACGCTGGGCGTGAGTTCCGTGGGCGCGGGCCTCGCCCTTTTCCTGACCGGCGGTATCCCGGTGTCGGGCCTGCCCTTCGCCTTCGGCAATGTCTTTGGCTTCGGCAGGCTTTGGGGCGTGCCGGTGCCGGTGATCGTTGCGGCCATCTGCGTTGTGCTGATGTGGGTCTTCATGGCCCGCACCCGCGCCGGGGCGCAAATCTATGCGGTGGGCGGCAATATCAAGGCGGCGCACCTCTCGGCCATCAACACCAAGCGGACGCTGATGACCGCCTATATCCTTTGTTCGCTGATTGCGGCGCTGACCGGCCTCTTGCTGACCGCGCGCGTGGAATCCGGCGAGGCCAATCTGGGCGGTACCATCGCACTGGAATCCATAGCCGCCTGCGTCATCGCGGGCGTCAGCCTGCGCGGCGGCCTCGGCCGTGTCGAGAACGTGGTGCTGGGCGGCTTCTTCATCATCCTGGTACAGAATGGCATGAATCTGGCGCAGGTCAGCTCATACATGCAAATGGTCCTTTTGGGCGCGCTTCTGATCCTCGCCGTGATCTTTGACCAGCTGCGGTTCCGCATGATCATGAGCGGACGTTAGGCCATTACCCGCCGATGCATTGCACCGGCGGGAACCCGGAAGGGCCGGCGGCATTATCCTTACTGGTCCGCGCAGCACCGACGCGCGACGCGACTTGTAAGGAAGAAAGGATTTCCCATGCCCGAAGCATTTGCAGACTATCTTAGCGATAACGCCCGCGAGGCGTCGATCAATCACCTGAACGTTGCATTGGCGACCGGCATCCAGCTTCAACTTGCGATCAAGCAGGCACATTGGAACATCAAGGGTCCCAGCTTTATCGGCATCCATGAACTTCTGGACGACGTCTACGACCGCATGGGCGAGCACATCGACACCATTGCCGAGCGCTGCGTGATCTTGGGCGGCACAGCCGATGGTACGGTCGAAGCCGCGCAGAAAGACGGCAAGCTGGCCCCCTATCCGGCCGATGCCGTCCATCAGGACACCCATATTGAAGAGCTGAAAAAGCGCATGGTCCAGTTCGCGGCTCTTGTCCATGACAGCCTTAAGGAAGTGGGCGAGTCCGGCGACGAAGAGACGGCAGATCTTTTCACGGGCGTCAGCCGCGACGTGAGCAAGGACGCATGGTTTATCGGCGCGCATCACACAAGCGCGAAAAGCTAAAGCAACCCTCATCGAATGGTGAAAAGGCGGCCCCGGCGGGTCGCCTTTTTTCATTTGTCCAAGCGTGGTTCCCTCGGTCCGGGATCAGACCCGCGGCGTATGCTGCTCGGGCGCAAATTGTTGTTGCTTGAAGCAGACCTGCATCGCGTACCAGCCGGCCTCTTCCTCGCTGCTTTTCATGCGGCAATCCAGCTGCGCACAGAAGGCCTGTATCAGCTTGAGGCCCAGACCCTCTTCGGTCTCGGCGCGCATCTCGTTCTGGACGGTATTCGCGATCTCGAACATCACCATGTCGGGACCGGACTCGTCCGGGTGAAGGCGCACGCGGATGCGGCGGCGTCCGTCATCGCCTGCGGTGGCGTATTTCAGCGCATTGGTGAATCCTTCCGCCGCAAGCATCGCCAGCGGACCCGCCTGATCGGGCACCAAGGTCACAGGCTGCAGCTCGAGCGAGACATCGAGCGGCGCCTCCTCGCTATCGCCCAATTTGGCCAGCTGGCCCAAAAGGTCTTGAAGCAGCGTATCGACCCGCACCTGACTGACCAGCGGCGTCTCGTAAAGGCCGCGATGCACGGCGGCGAGGCTGGTCAGGCGATTTTGCACCTTGCGCAAGGCACTGCGGGTGCTTGTGTTCATCGCATTGCGCGACTGCATGTTGAGGATCGATGACATCAGCTGAAGGTTGTTCTTTACCCGGTGATGCACTTCCTTGATCAACACATCGCGCTCGTGAACGGTATTCTCCAAGTCGGCCTCGTCGCGTGTCAATTTGCGCGCCATGGTCGAAAAGATTTCGCCGATCTCACGCAATTCGGTCGGCGCGTTCGTCAAGGTCTCGCTCCGAAAAACGCGGCGTCCTTGGGCAAAATCACGCATCTGACGTCCCAGCACCCTGATCGGGCCGATCACTTGCAGCCGAATGGCCATTAGCGCAACAACAAGGCTGATCAACCACATCAAGATAGGGAAAAGCAGGGTAAAGAGCGAGAATGCCCGCTCTCGCAACAGCGGCTGCTGTGACTGCCAACTGCCGAGGCCATAGACCTTTCCATTCAAAATCGGAACAACCGAAAAGTCGCGCAACTGGCCGTTTCGCGCAGTCTCTGAGAAAAGTTGCGTCCCCTGTCCCACCAGACTGGCCAACTCAGTCTGGGATGGCAGGAATTCCGCATACCCCCCAGGCACTTCATCGGATGTCAGAACGGTCCCGTCGGCGTTGAAGGTCACAACCACTGCGTCCTCGGCGGTAGGATCCGACGCGCGGCTCGCGGACATGTCATCGCTGAGCATGGAAAGGGTCACGAAGCCGCGAAAAACGCCCTGCCCTGTGTAGACCGGCTGCTGAAGGACAACCACCGGCATACCGCTGGCACCTCCGGCCGGATTATAGGTCACGGCAAGGTCTTCCAGATCCATCGCGCGATTGAGGGCGCCGATCCCGGAGAAGTCGTAATTGACCCCGAAATTGTTGCAGGTCGAACGGCGTTCTCTATCGATATAGCCTAGAAACACGACCTCCTCGTTCCGGTCGGCCGAGAACTGCATCAGGTCCTGACAAATGGTGTCATCGGGCCCCAACACCGCCAACGCATTGGCAAGCCCTTCGGTAATGCCGCGCGCGGTCTGTATCGCCTCGCGCTCGGATGAGATGAGGCGCGAGGTCTGGGCGCTCAGGCTGGCGCGATATGTGTCGCGCGCGGCAACGATGGCGCTTTGAGTCTGCGCGACCGCAATGATCCCAAGCGGAAGAAGCGCCAGCGTCAACATGAGGGCGACACGCGGCAACAGCGCGTCGCGCCGTCGAAGCAATTGCCAACCCTCCTCCGGTACGATGGGTTTTTGTGCGCGCGGTTCTTCCACAGGTATCACATGGTCGGGTTGCGGCTGATGACGGCGACGGTGGCTTGATCGGTCAGCTCCATCGCTTCGTCCTCTTGCATGTTCAACATCTCGGCCAAGCGCTTGCGCCCACGATTGGCGCGACTTTTAACCGTCCCCACAGCGCAACCACACATTTGCGCAGCCTCTTCGTAGGCAAAGCCTTGCGCCCCGACGAGGATCAGCGCCTCGCGTTGCTCGGCTGGCAGTTGATCAAAGGCACGGCGGAAATCTGTCAGTGCCAGACGGCCATCATGCGCCGGCTTTTCGGACATCCGCTCCGTCATCGCACCATCTACATCCGCGACTTCGCGCTTTGCCTTGCGGCGCTCGGAATAGAACGTGTTGCGCAAAATGGTAAAGAGCCATGCACGCATGTTCGTGCCGACGGCGAACTTGTCGATATTTGTCCACGCCTTTACGACGGTGTCCTGCACCAGATCATCAGCGCGGGCGACATCGCGGGTCAGCGACAACGCAAAGGCGCGCATCGGCTTGAGATGCGTCACGATTTCGTCGCGCGGATCCATCTGCGCGGCGCCCGCATCTGTTTTCGATGTCATGACTTGTCCTGCTCACGTAGCTGCTTGAGCAATTCCTCAAACCGATCGGGCACATCCTCTTCCAGCATCTCTTTGTAGACGCGTTTGAGGCTTTCATCAATCTGATTGCGTTTCGGAACCTTGCCCGAAGATCCGCCGACTCCGACCCTACTTTCCTTGTCGCTCTTGCCCCCCATCGTCACGTCTGCCAATCCATGGTAGCTACCTTCGATTAATAATTTACACGCACGTTGGAACCGAACGTCTCTTTACACTGTTGGTTCCTTAATATTCAAAAATAAAGCGATACGACGGAGAAACGATGACAACTTCTGACGCTGGCGCAAACTTTTCTCAGCAAATCGCGCATCACTTACCCTATCTCAGACGCTATGCCCGCGCTTTGACCGGCAGCCAGTCCAGCGGAGATGCATTCGCGACGACCACGCTGGAAGCGATTCTGATGGATCGCGACGCATATGCCAATGACGCCAGCCCGCGTGTTGCGCTGTTCAGGGCGTTTCGCCTTGTCTGGCAAAGCGCCGGCGCTCCTGACCAGCAGTCAGACATGCCGATGCCGCGCAGCTTGGAAACAGCCGCGCAAGGGCATATGGCGCAGTTGACACCCGACACACGCCAGGCGCTGCTCCTCAACTCGATCGAGGAGTTTTCGGCTGAGGAAATCGGGCAGATCATGGATATCAGCACCCAGGATGCCGAAGATCTGATTGCGGCCGCGCGCCGCGAGATCGAAGAGAGCATGGCGGGCGATGTTCTGGTCATCGAAGACGAAGCGATCATCGCAATGGACCTTCATAGCATTGTCACCTCCATCGGGCACAATGTCACCGGGATTGGGCGCACGCGCGACGCTGCGATCGAATTGGGCCTCAAGAAAACACCCAATCTTATCCTCGCAGACATTCAGCTTGCTGATAACTCGTCGGGAATTGATGCAGTCAATGCCTTGCTTCAGCAGATTGGCGACATCCCGGTGATCTTCATCACTGCGTTCCCCGAGCGACTGCTGACAGGCGACAAGCCCGAACCGGCCTTTGTCATCGCCAAACCCTACACCGAGGATCAGGTGCGCTCGGCCGTGGGCCAGGCCATGTTCTTCTCCTCCACCGAGACGCTTAAAACCGCTTGAGACCCAGCTAAGTGACGTGAAAAACGCCGCCCCGAATGGATCTGGGCGGCGTTTTGCGTATTGGCGTGGCGCCTTCTACTTGCGCAATACGCGCGCGATCAGGGCCACAGCAAACAATACGATAAAGACAAAGAACAGGATTTGGGCAATCCCCGCCGATGCTGATGCGATGCCGCCAAATCCAAAGACGGCGGCAACGATTGCAACGATAAAGAAGACAACGGCCCAATATAACATACTTCCTCCTTTCGAGGAGCATTTGGCGTCCCTGACAGATGAGGGACGCGATGAACTTTTTTGCATCTCGATGTTGGCCGAACGCGTGCGTAATTCTAAGGTTCCTGCGGCTCACCCGCTTGTGATCGTGGTTGGAACCAAAGCCGGACCAAAGCGTTGAAAGACGTCACTAGGAAATTCAGGAGACCTCAACATGGCACAGACCAAATCCCCCGATAGCGAAGACCTGCAAAAGCAGATCGCAACCCTGCGTCAGGATCTGGCCGGCATCACCGAAACGCTGGGCGCTATGGCCAAGGCTCAAAAAGAGGGCATGACCGACGCTGCGCAAAAGCGCTTTGAAGATGCGCGTGCTCGCGGTGCCGACGCGATCAACAGCGCACAGGCGCAGGCAAATGCGCTGAACGCGCAAGCGCATGACTTCGTCCAGGAGAAGCCCGCACTGTCGCTGGGAATGGCTGCGGCATTGGGGTTTGTCGTGGGCATCCTCTCCACCAACCGGCGCTAAGCACCGTGATTGGTTTGTTCACAGCGATCAAGTATCGCTCGGCGCGCGCCATTCGGCGCGCGCTTCTGAGTGCCATAGGTGGCGTGCTTGTCGCGGTCGGGGCGTGCTTTTTGGCAGGCGCCGCGTGGATCATGCTGGCTGAAGCTTATTCCGCGCTTTTTGCCGCGCTTATTTTGGGCGGCGCTTTTGTCGGCGCGGGCCTTATCTTTCTTGGCATTTCCGCACGGGCCAAGCGCCGCGCCGAAATGATGAAAGCCGAAGCTGCCGCGATGCATCCTGCAACACCGCCGCCGATGGGCGGCCTCTCGCCCCTCGCCGAGGCGTTCATTATTGGCCTCAACGCCGCGCAGGCTGCACGCCGCCAAAAGTAGCGTGACCGTTTCGCCCAATGGCAATGCTGCCTTTTGGGCGAAACTTGCTATCCATCTGCATTTTCAAAGTTCCGACTGGTGTTGTCGGCTACGAACGCGCCGCGCTGGCCCATCGGCTTGGCCGGACCGCGCGTTGTATCTGCCTTTTGCTGCAACTCGAGCTCGGCGTTCAAAGCCGCGCCCAGCAGGCACACGAACGCACTGATATACAACCACAAAAGCATCACGATCACGGCGCCAAGCGAGCCGTAGACCTTGTTGTAATTGGCAAAATTCTGCAAATATACGGTGAAGGCCCATGTCGCCAGTGCCCACAGGATGGTCGCCGCAATGGCACCCGGTGTGATCCACCCCGCCCGAGCGACACCGCGTCGGTTGGGCGCGTAACGATAGACAAGCCCCAGGGCGAGCAGCACCGTCGAAATAGCGACGCACCAGCGCAACACCTCGGCGATGAAGCTCAGGAAGGGTCCAACCGGTAGGAATGCCAGCGCGATAGGCGCAACGACAAGTGCCGCAAAGCAGGCCAAGGCGAGCACGATGAGCGAACCAGTCAGTCCAAAGGCGACCATCATGTGGCGCAATCCGCCGCGGTTCCGCTCGCCGTAGACCGCGTTCAGCCCGACGACGAGGGCCGCGATGCCCGCCCGCGTTGACCACAGCGCAATGGCGATAGAAACCAATCCTGCCCAGCCCAATGTCGTACTGTCAGCGGCGACCAGCTCGGTCACGCGCGCCGTCAGCAACGTCGCTACCTCGTCGGGCAAGAGCGTCGTGAATTCGGACACCTGCGCTGCGACCAACGCCGGATCTGCCACGAACCCCCACAGTGCGATCAATGCGGCAATAGCGGGGAACGTGGCGAGAAGACCATAAAAGCCTATGCCCGACGCGATCAGGTTGAGGTTCTTCTCACCAATCAGAACCCAGACACCCTTCAGCGCGCGCCAGATCCCAATGGGCCGGCGCGGACTTCCGTAGGCTGCGTTTGCACGTTCGCTCATGCCGTATTACGTGTGGCGCGCGGTCCAAAAAGCAACCACGCCAGAAACCCGGCAATGGGCAGAAGAATGACTACCGCGATCCAGATTGCTTTCTTGCCGGTCGAGGCAGACGCGCCGAAGATCGAAACGATGGCCCAGACGTCGCATATTAGAACGATGAGGCCGCCAAGGCTGGTCACTTCAACCATTGTCGCACTCCCTTAGAGTTGTTTTCGCAAAATAGCGTAAACGCCAACGCCGCTTCGACGCTGCGGTTCCGCGACATGGCGCACGGCGCAAGACCCGCGGCGCCCTATTCGTCAGCGCCGAGACTGCCGGACACTCCGGTTCCGCCCAGATGATACCACGGTTTTTTGTCGCTGGGATGCGCACCGGGTCCGCCGGGGCGGAACCAGATCAGGATGCCACCAGACTCGCCGAAACCGCCGTCGAGATCGTTATAGACGATTTGCCTGGGGATATGGATTTCTAGCGCGCGCGCCTCGTCGCCGGGGCGCCAGCGTCGCTCGGTCGTGATGCAATTGGCCTGCATGCCCGCATAGCTTTTGGCCGGTTCGACCTCGCGCATGAATTTCAGGCCGCGCGCCACGCCCTCGCCGCCCAGCGTGATACCCGCGCTGTCGAGGATCTTGGGCGCGGAATTGCGCGTCATCACGGATTGATTGATGCTTTCGGCCCAGACCCCGCAGATGCCGGTCAGCCCGCCGATATTGCGCGCGTCGGCGGCCACTGTCAGACCACCGGGCGAAGTGAAGGTGCCGCCGCCCAACGTGGGGGATTGGCCCAGAGTGGCCTGGCCTGCAGGCATATTGGGCGATGCACAGGCGCCAAGTGCCACGAGGGCAACCAGGGCCAGGGAAATCTTGTGCGAAACTGTCATGCGTCTCATCCTAGCTATCATGTGCTGGGGACCAAGTGGTGCCCCATCTTATCACGCCTTGCGCGCGAAGGCTTCGGTTTCGGCCAGCATCTCTGGATAATGGGTCTCGAGCGCGGGAAGAAAAGCCTCGCGCAGGCGCGCGACCTGTGCGGGTGTCAGATCGTCCTTCCACACGCCCGCCTGCCCCTTTGCGAAAAAGCTGCCCATGCCCTCGGGCTTTTCGGTGAAGCCCTTTTCGCGCTCCTGCTTTTGCATGTTGGCAAAGGCGGTGGCCTTGACCGCACGCGCCAGCTTGGCCGCATCCACCTTCTGGCCGAGGAACACTTCCAGAAGGCCGCGCATCTCCTTGGCGGGCCTCGTCAGCAGATCCTCGTAGCGGATGACGCGCCGCTTGAGGCCGGGCGCATGGGTCCAGGAATGCACGTGATCGTCCCAGCGGCCCAGCACATCGAAAATGCCACTGGGCGTGCCCATGACCGTGTCGGGGTTGCACATCCGCTCGATCGCAGTGTCGATATCGGCCGACTGGTGGCGGGCAAAGCTGGGCGCCAGATCGAAGGGATTGCGGATGAGGTAAATTGCGCCCGCCGTCACTTCGGGCGGGATCACGTCCTGATTGCCGATGCGGATCGTCTGGCAATGCGTTTTGACGAAATGATGGTTGGGCCGCGATTGCGCGATCAGGCGCAATGCCTGGGGGCGCACACGCATCCAGTCGTCCAGGTCGGCGCCCTTGTAAGGCCCGCCATTGGCCGCGTCGTAAAAATCCTGGCGCACATCGGCGGTGGTGAAATTACGCAAATTGTTGATATCGGGCGCCTGGCCGGGCGGCATGAAGTAATGCGCCAGAAGACTGCGCATCCAAGTATTGCCCGATTTCGGATAGGACGCGATCCAGATGATGCGGTTCAGCGGCGCCATCACAGATACCCGAACCGTTTCATCGTCGCCTTGTGTTCGGTGCAGATTTTGGTGGTCAATTCCTCGCCCAGTGCCTCGCGTCCCTTGCCCGCCTTGCCGGAGGTAAAGAACGTCTCGCTCTTGCCGGGGTTTTCCTTGAAGCCGGTCGTCTTTTCCTGGCTCGATACCTCGTCGAAGCTGGAGAACCGGATCGCTTTTTTCAGCCGCTCTTCGTCCAGCGGCACGCCCAAATGGCGGACCAGCGCGCCAAACGCCTGCTCGGGTTTCTCCAGCATATCCTCATAGCGCAGCACCAGCGAGGGATAGGGCGATTTGTTGGTCCAGCTTTCCACATGCTCGGACCAAGAGCCGAGGAATTGCCAGACCGCCGCGCCATCGGTGGCGTTGGCGTTGTCGCTGCGCCCGATCGCCTCGGCGGCGGCGGCAGGCTCGATCCCGTAATGCCGCGCGTAGGACAGCACCATGTCCAGAGGATTGCGGACGATATAGACGGACGAGCGGGTATAGGCGGGCGGGATCAGCGTGACACCGTAGGCTTGCCCGCGGATGTTGTGGGTCTTGACCAGGTTCACATCAGCGCCGTTGCCGATGATACCGCGCAGCACCTTGTCACGCAGTTGCAGCGTCACCTGATAGTCGTGCAGGTCCGGCGTGTGGGGCGCCGCGACCATGTTGTAGGTCTTGGCGATCGAGTCGCCCATGCCAAAGCGGTGGACCTCATTGATCGACACCGGCTTGTCCGGATTGGTCAGGTAATTGGCCAGAAAGATCCGCGTCCAAGTATTACCGGATTTGGGATAGGAGGCGAGCCAGACGATGCTCGCTTTCGGCTTGGGCCGGGGCGTTGCCGAGCCAGGTTTGGGCGCCGGTTTTCCTGCGGTTTTCTGCTTGGGTTTCTTGCTCATGCGTCAGGCCCTGCGTGCGAATGCCGTGTTCCAGCGGGAATAAACCAAGGCGCGGCGCGTTGCCACCCCTAGTCCCCAAGGCCTCCCTCCCGGTGCGCGGCGTCTGACTGCTGCACGTTGGAAAAATCAGGCGGGTGAGCCGCGAAACTTCGGCTTCTCAAACGAGAAACGGGAGGGGCGTTGCCACCCCTCCCGCTCGATCTTGGTCGTATCAGCCAGTCTTAGAAGGACAGGTTGATGCCGGTGCCGATGACAGTACCGGACACGTCGCGGTTTGCCGCGCCGACGCCGCCATTGTCTGCGTCCAGCTGGACAACGTAGATGTCCCAGTCAACGCCCGGGCCCAGGTCACGGCTTGCGCCGATGCGGTAGGCTTCGTAGTCAGCGTTGGATGCACCAACGTCGGTCTCACCAATGTAGGCCAGTGCTTCGACAGCCCAGGGGCCAGCGATGTCGTAGGTCATGCCAAGGCTGTAGCCCGAGCTGTCGCCGGCGCCGTTTGCAACGCCGTTGTCGTTCTCAGCGTACGAACCACCGAAGGTGAAGTCAGCAAAACCGACCTGGAAGCCCAGTGCCCATGTCTCGGGATCGGAAACACCTGCGATGTTGGTGTCGCCCACACCGTAACGACCCGACAGCGTGACGCTGGTGGTACCGAAGGTCTGGCTGTAGTTCACGCCGATGTCGAAGATATCCGACAGAACGCCGGGAGTGTTCTTGTTGACGCCAAAGCTGTTGGCGACGTTGTTGTTGCCGGTGGGTGCGTAGGACACGCCCAGGGTCAGACCGTTGAACGAAGGCGTGAAGTAGGTCAGACGCTGAACGTCGTTGTTACCCGCAACTTCGGTGAAGCTCGACAGGCCCGCCTGACGGAAACCGCCGGGATATGCCGCCGAGAACGGGATGAACGTCGAGATCGATGGCGAGTTGATGTACATCGAAGTCACGCCGGGCGCGCCAACCATGGACTTGTAACCGGCCGAGTTCTCGGAACCGATGATGATCTGACCCAGAGTGTCCGAGCTGATCGTCATGTACGACTCGTCGATTTCACCCGCTCCGTTCTGCTCGGTCTCGAGCTGAACGTTCACACCGAAGGTCAGGCCGTTGTCCAGCGTGATCGAGGGGGTGAAGATGATTTCGGAGTTCGAGTGAATGTCGACGCCGTCAAAGTCGCCGGCGCTCAGGCTTTGGGCGCTGCCCGCTGGGACAGCAGAACCGCTCAGGTCTGCGTATGCGACGTGCTGGCTCATGAAGCCGCCGAACGAAACGTCCCATTCTTGGGCCGCGGCAGGTGCCGCGAGTGCGACGGTGCCCAGGGCAATCGCGCTGGTGCTAAGCAGATGCTTTTTCAAGGTAGGTCCCTCCTCAGAGTAGCAGGAATGATGTGTGTCATGATCCGCCGCCTCCAAGGATGGACGCGACTTGAAGATCAAATGCTGCATTTCGCCCTCTGCTGTCAACGAACCCCGCCCGGCCCGGGTGGATGTTGCCCGCGCTGTGATGATTTTGGCACACAGTGTTGCCATATCTTGCCCCTAGGCGGAGCATGGCCCTTACCTTCAAGGGTCGTGGGCAATGCTAGCACGGGGTACGTGACCCCTCGATTGGGCGAAAAACGGCATTTTAGAGATGCACATTTGCGCAATGGGCCTCTTCAGACGGCATGGTCGAATCGTGCGCGCCCCGCCCTTCAGCACCTCGCACGCCACTGGACAAGCGCTGCGGAGTGTGGCGGAATCAGACTTCACTGTTCTCGAAATACTCCCGCCGGAGGCACATTTTCATGGCCATGACTTGCACCGCAACTCAACTCATCGACGACGCCCGCGTGCGCGTCACACGTTTCGACTTCGAGCCGGGTCAGCAGACGGGCTGGCATACGCACGGGATGGATTACGTGATCACCGCGCTGACCGATTGCCAGATGCGGCTGGAGCTTCCCGGCGGCGAGACCGCCGAGAACAATGTGGCCGCCGGGACGGTCTATCGCCGCAGCGAAGGCATCGAGCACAACGTCATCAACGGTGGCGACGCGCCGATGTCCTTCGTGGAGGTCGAGTTGAAGTAGAACCTACTTCGTCGGATTGAGGCGCAGCGACAGGCAGGACATGCCACCGTCCAGCAGCGCGCAATCCGTATTGTCGATGGGCCGGATATCATATCCCTCGCGCGTCAGCATCTCTGCTGTCTTGGGGAATCCGTCCGGCAAGAGCACCACGTCGTTGAAGCGGATGGCATTGGCCGCCGCTTCCTCGCCTTCGGGCAGGTGCAGGACGCGGTAGCCGTCAAAACAGCCCTCCGAATCGAGCAGCCTGGTCGACAGGATCGTCTCGGGATCGAGAAGCGAGCAATCCGTCTTGAAATGCAGCACGCCGTCCGGCGTCTGCAACTCGCGCAAGCTGTGGCCCCATTCGTCCAGGATCTTGCGAAGCTCTGCCACGCCTTCGGCATCGGTGCGGGCCGATTTGCCCACCAGCACCTCGCGCCCGGTATAAAGGATATCGCCGCCCTCGATATGGCCAGGCCCGGTAATGTCGCGCAGATCGGCAAAGAGGCCGGCCAGCGTGGGGCGCATATGCGCGACCTCGCCCATGCGGCTGGGCGCGCCGGGGCGCATCATGATCGCGCCTTCGGGCAGGCAAAGCGCCGTGTCCTCGACAAAAAGGGCGTCGGGATAGTCCTCGAGCGGATCGAGCAGCGTCACCTCGGCGCCGGTTGCGCGCAGGGTGGCGATGTAATTGTCATGCGCGGCCAACATGCGCACATGATCGGGTGCGCCGCGATCCTCGGCGCGCAAGCCACCGGTGACGGACTGGCCTGGACGGCGCGAGATGGCATGGGTGAAATGAGTGGCGGGGCTGGTCATTCTGCGGCGCTCCTTTTGGCGGCAATATCGGCGGCATGTGCAATGATACGGTCGCAAGCGGTCTCGATTGCCGCATCTGACGCGGTCAGCGCGACGCGCACCCAAGTGTCCAGCG
The DNA here is from genome assembly GCF_900156535.1 of Roseovarius nanhaiticus. Lineage (NCBI taxonomy): Bacteria > Pseudomonadati > Pseudomonadota > Alphaproteobacteria > Rhodobacterales > Roseobacteraceae > Roseovarius > Roseovarius nanhaiticus. Next base: position 287,097 of record NZ_FTNV01000002.1, read on the forward strand.
TGGTGCCAAAAGACGTGCCGGGCATCACCGCTACGCCCGCCTGCTCCAGCAGGTCAAACGCGTATGTCTCGGCATCCATTCCGGTGCTGGATATGTCGATCAGCGCGAACATCCCCGCCTGCGGGCGGCTGACCGTCAGCACGCTTTCGTTCTCCAGCCGAGTCGCGATGTAGCCCGCCCGCGCCGCAAAACGCTGGCGCATGCCGGGCGCGACGGTCGAGGGGGATGACACGGCAGCAGCGGTCGCGTCCGCGAGGAACGGCTGGCTGCCGAAGAGCATGGTCTCGGACAAAGGCAGCAGGCTTTGGGTGAACTCGATACTGCCGATGGCCCAGCCGCTGCGAAACCCCGGCGCCGCGTGGCTTTTCGAGATGGACGAGACGATCACTGTGCGCTCGGCCAGATCGGGCTCGGCCAGGGGCGAGGCGAAGGCCACGCCGTCAAAGATCAGCTCTTCGTAAACCTCGTCCGAGATGATCCAGAGGTCGTGCTTTTTCGCGACCGCGCCGATTTCGCGGATGTCCTCTTGCGTCAGCACTGCGCCCGTCGGGTTGTGCGGGGTGTTCAGCATGATAACGCGGCTGCGCGGCGTGATGCGCGCCTCGATATCGGCGGCCCGCATGCGAAAGCCGTTCTCGGGGGCGAGCGGCACGGGCACCATCGCGGCGCCGCTGGCGCGGATGCAGCCCTCGTAGGTGGCGTACATCGGGTCGCCCACCAGCACTTCGTCGCCCTCCTGGGTGATGCCCATCAAGGTGGTAAAGAGCGACGTCTGCGTGCCGGGCAGGCACATGACCATGTCGGGATGGATGTCCCGGCCCGTCGATTCCGTATAGCGGCGCGCGAGGGCTGCGCGCAGTCCCGGCTCGCCCATGCCATCGGAATAGCCCATGCGCCCGCCGCGCATCGCGCCCGCCGCATCCTCCATCAGCGCATCGATCGGCGGCACGTCCGGCTCGCCAATCGTCAGTTCGACAATGTCACGCCCTTCGCGGGCCAGCGCGCGGGCGCGGATGTGAACCTTCCACTTGGCACCGCCAAGGCCGCTGAGCCGCTCTGTAATGTCTGCGAATTTCATGATGTCACCTCTTCGGTCCGTGTTACCTGCGCCGCGTCGTTCAGCGGCAAATCCAGCATCGCGCCGATCGCCTCGCGACCGATCGACGCCAACTCATCGGGTCCAAAAGCGCCCGGCAGCATGCCACCCTCCAGCCATAGCCCGTCGATGACCGCATTGCAGGCAATGGCATGACGGCGCAGCACGGGCGTGGGCGCCGGGCGCCCCGCCTCGCGCAGAGCATCCGCGACCAGCATCTGAAGGTGGTCCCGAAAGGCCGCATAGGTCCGCGCGTGCACAGCGTGCATCTCGGCGCTTTGCTGCACATGGGTCAGGAAGCCCGCCCAGAGCGAGACAGCTTGGGTGCTGACGATGGGCGCGCGCAGGCCGGCCTCGATAAACGCCGTCAGCCGCGCGGCGGCACTGCCGCCTTGCCCCGGACCCTGCCCCGCCTCGCTTGTCGCGCGGGTCAGATCGTCCATGTGCCGCTCGTAGGCGGCGCTCAGCAGCGCGTCCTTGCTGTCGAAGTAATGCCGGATGAGGCCCGGGGTCACCCCCGCCCGCGCCGCGACCGCGCGGGTGGTCGCGGCGGTGATCCCCTCCTCGGCGATGATCGCCAGCATCGCATCGATCATCGCTTCGCGGCGCTGATCCGGGCCGATGCGGCGGAATGGCTTGCGATCGGGCGACATTGGCGGAACCTTGAAATGAGAGCGTGATGAGGATGGCAGTAATTATACAGTTGCACAATTAGCCAGAATCGGAATTACTGCAAGCGACAAGGGAGACGATTGCATGAGTTCTGCACAATCCGCGCCAAAAGCGGAGGCGAACGCCGCACATAACGCCTCGGACGAGGTCGAAACCGCCGCCGAGGCGATTCGCGTCGAGGATCTGCACAAGTCCTTCGGTAATCTCGAAGTGCTCAAGGGCGTGTCGCTGACCGCGGCGCGCGGTGATGTCGTGGCGATTATCGGCGGCTCGGGCTCGGGCAAGTCGACCATGCTGCGCTGCATCAACTTTCTGGAAACGCCCAGCAGCGGCCGGATCATCGTGGGCGGCGAAGAGGTGGCGATGAAGCCCGACGGCTCACCCGCCAAGCCGCGACAGATCGAGCGTATCCGCACCAAGCTGGCGATGGTGTTCCAGTCCTTCAACCTCTGGACGCATCGCAAGCTATTGGAAAACGTGATCGAAGTGCCGGTCCATGTTCTGAAAGTCCCCAAGAAAGAGGCCATCGCCAGCGCCATGACGCTGCTCGAGCGTGTCGGGCTGGCCGAAAAGCACGCCAGCTATCCCGCGTTCCTCTCGGGCGGGCAGCAACAGCGCGCGGCCATCGCCCGCGCGCTGGCGGTCGAGCCGTCGGTGATGCTGTTTGACGAGCCGACAAGCGCGCTCGACCCCGAGCTGGTGGGCGAGGTTCTGACCGTGATCCGTGATCTGGCTGCCGAAGGGCGGACCATGATCCTTGTCACGCATGAAATGAAATTCGCCCGCGAGGTGGCAAGCCACGTCATCTATCTCAGCGAAGGCCGCATCGAGGAAGAAGGCCCACCCGAAGAGGTGTTCGGCAATCCCAAGTCCGAGCGGCTGCAACAGTTTCTGCGCACCGTCGGCTAACGTCGGCACGCAAGAAAAAACCGATCCAATCAAAAAACCAGGGAGACTATTCATGACACTCAAGACAACCCTCACCGCCAGCGCCGCCGCGCTGGCCCTTCTGACCGGCGCCGCGCTGGCCGATCCCGTCAAGGTCGGCATCGCCGCAGAGCCTTATCCACCCTTCGCCGCGCCCGACAGCGCCGGCAACTGGACCGGCTGGGAAGTCGAAATGATCGACGCCGTCTGCGCCGCCGCCGATCTGGAATGTGTGCTGACACCCGTCGCATGGGACGGCATCATCCCCTCGCTGATGGGCGAGCAGATCGACGTCATCATGGCTTCGATGTCGATCACCGAAGAGCGCGCCAAGCAGATCGACTTCTCGGATCACTACTACAAGACGCCTGCCGTCGTCGTCGCTGCCAAAGGCTCAGATATCGAGCCGACGGTCGAGGGCCTCTCGGGCAAGATCCTGGGCGTTCAGGCCTCGACCACGCACCAAGCCTATGCACAAAAGCATTTCGAGGATGCCGCGGCCGAAATCCGCATCTATCAGACGCAGGATGAAGCCAATCAGGATCTGGTGTCGGGCCGCATCGACGCGATCCAGGCCGACAGCATCGCCATGGCGGACTTCGTCGAAAGCGATATCGGCGATTGCTGCGAAGTCGTCGGTGCCGTCGCCGATGACGTTGCCGTTCTGGGCCAGGGCGTGGGCGCGGGCCTTCGCAAGGGCGACGACGCGCTGCGCGAAAAGATCAACATGGGCATCGCCGCCGTGCTCGAGAACGGCACCCACGAAGAGATCACGGCCAAGTATTTCTCGGCCCCGATCTACAGCAAGTAAGCCGCCGGTTTGGAGCAAACGCTCGAACTTCTGTCGCTGTCGCCCCCCGGTTGGGGGGCGAACCTTCTGCGCGGTCTGGCCGCTTCGATCCAGATCGCGCTGGGGGCTTTCGGCTTTGGCCTGATCATCGGGTTCTTCGGCGCCATGGGCAAACTCTATGGCAGCCCGTGGGTGCGGGACCTGCTGGAGGTCTATACCACCGTCGTGCGCGCCGTGCCCGAGCTGGTCCTGATCCTCATCCTTTATTACGTCGGCACGGATCTGATCAATCAGGCCGCCGCAGCCATGGGGCGCGGCCCCGTCCAGATCAGCGGCGTCGCCGCCGGCATCTGGGTGCTGGGCATCGTGCAGGGCGCTTATTCCACTGAAATCCTGCGCGGCGCGATCACCGCCATCCCCGTGGGCCAGATCGAGGCGGCGCGCGCCTATGGCATGCCGCGCGGGCTGATGGCCCGGCGCGTGACGATCCCCGCGATGACCGCTTTTGCCATTCCGGGCCTTGCCAACCTGTGGCTGATCGCCACCAAGGACACCGCCCTTCTGGCCGTCGTCGGCTTTAGCGAACTGACGCTCGAGACACGCCAGGCCGCGCAATCGACCCGCGCCTATTTTACCTTCTTCCTCGCCGCCGGTTTTCTCTACCTGATGGTCACGCTCTTCTCGGGCGTCATCTTCGGGCGGATCGAGAAATGGGCGCGGCGCGGTCAGCCGACGCATCGGAGCTGACCCATGGGATTTATCCGCGCCATGCTCATTCCTCGCCGCATCATCATGCTGGGCCTCTTCGCGGCCTTCGTGATCTGGTGCGCGCTGTCGATGGATTGGAGCTGGCTGCCGCGCTACACGCCCCTCATCCTGGAGGGGCTGTGGGCGACGATCTGGATTTTGGCCGTTTCGCTTATCCTGGGCTTCATGCTAGCCGTGCCTCTGGGCCTCGCGCAGGCAATCGGGCCTTGGTATCTCGCGGCGCCCGCGCGCGCGTTTTGCACCGTGATCCGTGGCACGCCGCTGCTGTTGCAGATCTGGCTGCTCTATTACGGCCTCGGCTCGCTCTTTCCGCAATTCCCGGCCATTCGAAATTCCGATCTCTGGCCCTATCTTCGGCAGGCCTGGCCGTATGCCGTGCTGTCGCTCACGCTGTCCTATGCGGGCTACGAGGGCGAGGTGATGCGCGGTGCGTTTGCCTCGGTGCAAAAGGGTCAGATCGAGGCGGCGCGCGCCTACGGGATGCCGCGCCACAAGATCTTTTTCCGTATCTGGCTGCCCCAGGCGATCCGCAGCGCCCTGCCCACGCTGGGCGGCGAGACGATCCTGCAGCTCAAGGCGACCCCGCTGGTGGCCACAATCACGATCGTCGAGCTTTACGCCGTCGCCAGCCGCGTGCGGCAGGACACGTTCATCGTCTACGAGCCTCTCTTGTTGTTGGCCGCCGGATATCTGGTCATCGCCGGGATCATCACGCTGGCCTTCCGCCTGATTGAGGGGCGCGGCCCCAAGATGAGCCGCTAGCGCGGTTTTAAAGGCGCCAGCGCCGCGCGCTCATCCGCGTCCAGCTGCGCAAGCAGGCCCGTCTCCCACTCAAGATACCGGCGCGCGGCGTCGAGATTGCCATCATGCCGGTCATGCACGAACCAAAGATGGTCAATGCACTCGGCCTCCGTGGGGCTATCGGGGGAGGCGACGACGGTCAGGCCTGCTGCCTGCCACGCCTCCGGCCCGCTGGGGATCGCTTCGACGTCGGCATGGCCTTGATGCTTCAGCTCCGCGATGACCCCCTCGACCAGCGCAGGATCGCGCCCGACCACGGTGATCGGCGCCCGGAACCTCGGCCGCTCCCGCCAAAGATGCGCGCGGTTGACCCATGTTGCGCCGTCAATATGCGCGGCGCGGAAATCGAGACCCCGCGACGCATCCAGCCATGTGCCGGGCCGCATACGGCGCATCTCTGGCGTCTCGGCTGCGCTATCGGGCGCCACCTCCTCCATCGGAGCGCCTTGCAGAATACAGGCATCCTGCCCCATCCCGCGCAGCCAGATCGCCGTCGTCGCGGCGCGCAGGCCGGTGTCACAGCTCAGCACGATGCGCGCGCCGCGCACGGCCAGCTTTTCGTCCGTTGCCTGCACCAGCTGCCCACCCGGCGCCGAGGCAAACCCTGCGGCATGGCCCGCGCGGTACTCGGCCTCGCTGCGCACGTCGAAGCGGTAAATCGTGCGCGCGGTGCCCTCGAGAAGGTCCAGCGCAGTCATGTCCAGCACCGGCAAGCCATAGTCCGCGATCAACGCGGCGGCCCGGCGACGCGCCGCCTTGCGGCCCTCGGGCGGCACCTCGGGCAGCGTCCCGGCTGTGCGCCCGTGATCCAGATCATACCCCGCCAGCCGCCAGCCCTGCGTGCCGTTGCGCAGCGCGTGTACCGGACCATCCCAGCCCGCCAGCCGCAGCGTCTCGGCGCCGATGATCGACCGCGTCCGCCCGGCGCAATTGACCACGATGGGCGTGCCCGGGGCAGTCATCTGGCCTGCGCGATAGCCCAGCTCGGCATTGGGGCAGGAGCGCGCGCCGGGGATCGACATCTTGGTAAACTCACCTGCGCTGCGCCCATCGAGCACCACCGGCGCGCGCCCACTCTCTTGCATCGCGCGCAGCTCCTCCGCAGAGACCGAGGGCGTGCCCAGCTCATGCTCCACGATCTCGCCGAAGGTCTTGGACGGCAGGTTCACCCCCTTGAAGAGCGTATGCCCCGCCGCCGCCCAGCCCGGCGCGCCGCCCTCCATGATGTGTAGATCGCCGTAGCCCAGCGCGCCCAGTACCTCGGCGCCGCGATCTGCGATGCCATCTCCGTCATCGAAGAGGATGCAGCGCACGGCCCGGCGCGGCATCAGGCGGGGCGCGTCATGCTCCAGCCGGCTGAACGGGATATTCACGGCAAAAAACGGATGACCCTCGCCGTATCGACCGAATTCACGCAGGTCGATCAGCGCGACCTCGCTGCCATCCGTCAGCGCGGCGCGCACCTTTGCAACGCTGATGCGCGCCGCGCTCATTTGCGTGTCTTGGCGCCGATATCCATCACCTTGCAGGTGCCCGCCTCCAGATCGTAGCTGATCCGCTGATCCAGCGATTCCAGCGGCTGGCCGTAGAAGTGCAGGTGCCGGATCACCTCGGTGCCCTCGATGACCACGCTATGGATATCGTCGGGCATCATGGCCAGTGCATTGCCCGGGCGCAGATCGACCTCCGCGCGCAACTTCAAGTCGGCTTTTCCGGGCACCGATCCATCATCGACGCGCTCGTACACCTTGTTCTGCTCGGCACCCTCGACAGCGGCGATGCAGGCAAAGACGGTGTGATTATGCGGCGGGATCACCTTGCCCGGCTGCATCACGTTCAGATAGAGCGTCAGGCCGCTGGGATCGTCAGCGATGAAATAGCGGTTCTGCTTCTCCTCGGGGCTGGGCGCGGGAAAATCGTCCTCGCCCCACAGCTCGGGGCGTGCGGCGATCTCCATGAGGCGCTCCTTGATCCGATCAAGGCGGGTGCGGGTCATCGCGCCCTCGCCGGCGATGTGGCGGGCGTCAGCGATAAAGGCATCGGTGGCCTCCTTGCGTTCGGCGGCGTGGCTCATCTCAATCTCCTCCTTCAGGCGGAAAATTCGGCGCGCAGGGCGTCTGTATGTTGACCAAGGGCCGGCACATCGCCCGGCTGGGGCACTGTGCCATTTGCCAGAGCGCCGGGGGCCAGCATCCTGACCGGCCCCGTGGGGCTGCCCACCTCGACAAAACGGTTCTGCGGATGCTGCGCCAGATCTTCCATAGTGCTCACGCGGCCATAGGCAATGCGCGCCGCCTCCAACCGCTGAACCATCTGGTCGCGCAAGACCTCGGCAAAGACGGGACGGATGATATCGTCCAAGGCCGCGCGGTTCTCGACCCGGTGGGAGTTGGTGTCAAAGCGGGGATCCTGCGGCAAGTCGGGCAAGCTTAGGATATCGGAGCAAAACACGCGCCATTCCCGCTCATTCTGAATGGAAAACAGCACATCCTTGCCGTCCGCGCAGGTATAGGCGCCATAGGGCGCGATCGTGGGGTGATTGAGCCCGCTGCGCACCGGCGCCTTGCCGCCATAGACATATTGCAGATAGGGCACGTTCATCCAGTCGGTCAGCGCATGAAACAGCGAGATCGACAGATGCCGCCCCTGCCCCGTGATGCCGCGCCCGATCAGCGCCTGCAGCACCGCCTGATAGGCCGTCATGCCCGCCGCGATATCGCAGACCGACACACCGACGCGGGTCAGCTGGTCATCGGTTCCCGTGATCTGCGACAGGCCACTTTCGGCCTGTACCAGCAGGTCGTATGCCTTGAGATCCTTCAGCGGCCCCTCCTCGCCATACCCGGAAATGGCCACCGTTATCAGGCGCGGATATGTGCGGCGCAACTCTGCCTGATCGAAGCCCAGCCGCGCCACAGCACCCGGCGCGAGGTTCTGGATGAATACATCAGCCTTGGCCAGCATCCGGTCCATCAACGCCTTGTCTGCTTCCTGGCGCAGATCAAGGCAAACCGATTCCTTGCCGCGATTGAGCCAGACGAAATACGCGCTCTCACCGTGCACCAGATGGTCATAGCCGCGTGCAAAATCGCCCTCGGGGCGCTCGACCTTGATGACGCGCGCCCCCGCCTCGGCCAGCCGGCCCGATACATAGGGCGCGGCCACTGCCTGCTCGATTGAGACCACCATCAATCCTGCCAGATCGCCCGCCATAAACCCGCCTGTTCCCGCTTTGCACATGGAATGATGCCCGATCCGGCGGATGGCCGGAAATAGCCATAGGCGGCGGGGGGGCATAGGCGAGGGCTATGCCCTCGGACCGATGCATCTGGCCGCACATCACCGCGCAGTTTAGCATAACGCTTATCCAGCCTGACGGAGCGCCCCCGATGACCAGCCCGATAGACGAGATGACCCTTCCCCTCTTTGTGCCAGCCGACCGGCCCGAGCGCATTGCCAAGGCGGCGGCTGCCGGCGCCGATGCGGTGATTATCGATCTGGAGGATGCGGTTGCGCCCGAGGCACGCGAGGCGGCGCGCGCCGGGCTGGCCAAGGCGCTGGCCGGGATCGACGCGCCGCTGATCTTGAGGATCAACACGGCGGAAACGCCCGAGCATGCGGCGGACCTGGCCGCTGCCAAGGAATTGCCGCTGGTCGCCGTCATGCTGGCCAAGGCCGAAACGGGGGACGCCTGCGCCGAGGTCGTGCAAGCCACCGGCAAGCCGGTGATTGCGCTCATCGAGACGGCGCGCGGCATCGCAAATCTGACCGAGATCACGGGCGCCTCGGCGCGGCTGGCCTTTGGCTCGATCGATTACGCAGCCGATCTGGGGATGGGTCACACGCGCCAGTCCCTGCTCACCGCGCGCGCCGCGCTGGTGCTGGCTGCGCGGCTGGCCGGGCAGCCCGCGCCCATCGACGGCGTGACGACGGCTGTGCGCGACGACGCGCTGATCGAAGACGACTGCCGCCACGCCGCCGAGATGGGCCTGACCGGCAAACTGATCATCCACCCCGCGCAGATCGCGCCCGCCCGGCGCGGCTTTGCCCCCTCGGCGGACGAGGCGGCATGGGCGCGCAACGTGGTCGAGGCAGCCAAGGGCGGCGCGGCAGTGCTGATGAACGGCGCCATGATCGACGCGCCGGTGATCGCCCGCGCCCGGCAGATCATCGCCCGCAGCGAGGCCACCTTATGAAACGCATCCTTGAGGCCGACCTGATCGCCAGCATCGCGGACGCGCTTCAATACATCTCTTACTATCACCCGCCCGATTTCATTTCCGCCATGGCCGATGCCTACGCGCGCGAGCAAAGTGCCTCGGCCAAGGCCGCCATCGCGCAGATCCTGATCAACTCGCGAATGTGTGCCCTCGGGCATCGCCCGATCTGCCAGGATACCGGCACCGTCAATGTCTTTATCGATATTGGCGTCGAGGCGCGGACCGATTGGACGCGCCCCGTGCAAGATATGGTGGATGATGCGGTGCGGCAGGCGTGGAAGCTCGACACGAATCCGTTGCGCGCGTCGGTCGTGGTCGATCCGCTCGATGCTCGCAAGAACAGCGGCGACAATACACCCGCGATGATCCAGACGCAGATGGTCGCTGGCAAGGCGGTGCATGTCACCGTCTCGGCCAAGGGCGGCGGTTCCGAGAACAAGACGCAATTCGCGGTGCTGAATCCGTCGGCATCCGTGGCCGATTGGGTGGTCGAGCGTGTGGCGCAGATGGGTGCAGGCTGGTGTCCGCCCGGCATGCTGGGCATCGGCGTGGGCGGCAGCGTGGACAAGGCGATGGCGATGGCCAAATCCGCGCTCAACCAACCCATAGACATCACCGATCTGCGCAGCAGAGGCGCGCGAAACAAGGTCGAGGAAATGCGGCTGGAGATCCTCGACCGCGTCAACGCGCTCGGGATCGGGGCGCAGGGGCTGGGCGGGATCACGACCGCGCTCGACGTCAAGATCGAGACCTTTCCCACCCATGCCGCCTCGATGCCCGTCGCACTGGTGCCGAATTGCGCGGCAACACGCCATGTGGATTTCGTGCTGACCGGGGCCGGACCGGCGGAGTTCACGCCGCCCGATCTGTCGCTTTGGCCCGAAATCGAGGGTCAGGGGCCTATTGGGCGGCGCTTTTCGCTGGATGATCTCACGGATGAGACGCTGGCGGCGCTGCAGCCGGGTGAGACGCTGCTCTTATCGGGCACGCTTTATACGGGCCGCGACGCCGCGCACAAGCGCATGGTCGAGACCTTGCGCGCGGGCGGCACCCTGCCCGTCGATCTGAAAGGCCGCGCGCTTTATTATGTTGGCCCGGTCGATGCCGTGCCGGGCGAAATCATCGGACCCGCCGGGCCGACCACCTCGACACGGATGGACAAGTTTACCGAGGAGGTGCTGGCCGCGACCGGCCTCAAGATCATGATCGGCAAGGCCGAGCGCGGGGCGGAGGCGATCGAGGCGATCCGGCGGCATGGCGCGGTTTACATGATCGCCGTGGGCGGCGCGGCCTATCTGGTAAGCCAGGCGATCAAGGCGGCCCGCGTGGTGGCCTATGACGACCTCGGCATGGAGGCGATCCGCGAATTCACGGTCGAGGACATGCCGGTGACCGTGGCCGTGGACACGCGCGGGAATTCCATCCACGAGACAGGCCCGCGCCAATGGGCACGGGCCTGAAATTCACTTCGAGGCAGTCGTCTCAGATCGTGCGGCCGCCATCCACTTCCAGAACCACGCCAGTGATGAAATCGGCGTCGTCCGAGGCGAGATAAAGCGTTGCATTGGCGATATCGCGCGCCTCTGACAAGCGGCCCATCGGCACGGTTGCGATGAATTTCTTGCGGTTCTCGGGCGTGTCCTCCATCCCCATGAACTGCTCGAGAAGGCCGGTCGCCCCCATCACCGGTGCCACGCAATTCACGCGGATCCTGTCCGGCGCCAATTCGACCGCCAGCGATTTGGTCATCAGGTTCACCGCGCCCTTGGACGAGTTGTACCATGTCAGGCCGGGGCGCGGCCGAATGCCGGCGACCGATCCGATATTGATCATCACGCCGCCACCCTGATCGCGCCACAGCGGCACGCAGGCCTTGGTCATGTGAAAGATCGACAGCACGTTAACGTCATAGATCTTGCGGAACGTCGCCTCATCCGTCTCCATCAAGGGGCTGTTCTTGTTGGTCCAGCCCGCGTTGTTGACGACGATATCCAGCCCGCCGAACGCCTCTTTGGTCTTTTCCACGGCCTGCGCGACCTGCGCGCCGTCGGAAACATCGCACCCGATGGCGATGGCCTTGTCACCCAGACTGGCTGCGACTTCGGTCGCGCCGGTCTCGTTCAGATCGACGATGGCAACGCGCGCGCCCTCCGCGACGAAAAGTTCGGCAATTCCCTTGCCAAAGCCCGACGCCGCGCCCGTCACCAGTGCCGTTTTTCCCTGCAATCTCATGATACTGCCCTCAATCGTGCTTGTGTATGATCGTCTTGATTTGCGAAAATTCCAGCAGCGCGGCAAAGCCCTTTTCGCGGCCATGGCCGGATTTACGCACCCCGCCGAAGGGCAGCTCGATCCCGCCGCCCGCGCCGAAGCCGTTGATATAGACCTGGCCGCCACGCAGCTTTTTCGCCACGCGCTGTTGACGGTTGCCGTCCCGCGTCCAGACCGAAGCCATCAGGCCGTATTCGGTGTCGTTCGCGATGCGGATCGCGTCCGCCTCATCCTTGAACGTCATGGCGCACAGGACCGGGCCGAACACCTCTTCCTGGCCGATTTTCGACTGCGGATCGACGGGACCGAAGAGTGCCGGCGCCACAAAATAGCCGCCCTCGGGCGCGCCCTGCCGTACCTTGCCGCGCGCGATCAGCGGCGCATCTGCGCCCTCTATATAGGCCTCGACGCGCTTTTTCTGTTTTGCGGAAATCACTGGGCCGAGGGCTGCCTCCTCGGCGAGGTCCGACGCCTCCAATGCCTCGAACCGCTCTTTCAGCCCTGCGACCACACGGTCATAGACGCCTTCCTGGATCAGGATGCGAGACCCCGCCGAGCAGGTCTGGCCCGCATTGGCGATGATGCCGCCCACGAGGAACGGCAGTGCCGCGTCGATATCGGCATCGTCAAAGACGATCTGCGGGGATTTCCCACCCAGCTCCAGCGTGCAGGTGATGTAGTTTTTCGCCGCCGCGATCTGGATCATCTGGCCCACCTCGGGCGAGCCGGTGAAGGCAATGAAATCGACGCCCGGATGCTCACTCAGGGCCTTGCCCGCCACATCGCCGCGACCCGTGACCACGTTGATGGCACCGTCCGGAAAGCCGACTTCGCCCGCGATTTCGGCAAGTCGTAGACAGGTCAGGCACGCATCCTCAGCGGGCTTCAGAACGGTCGCGTTGCCCATTGCCAGCGCAGGCCCCAGCGCACGGCCGAACATCTGCGACGGGTAATTCCACGGGATAATGCAAGCGATGACGCCAAAAGGTTCGCGCTGGACCTGCACATTATAGCCATCCATGAAGGGGATGATCTCGCCATGCACCTTGTCGGCACCGCCGCCATAGAATTCGAAATAGCGCGCGCAGGCGGCCATGTCGGCGCGCGACTGCTTCAGCGGCTTGCCGTTGTCACGCGTCTCGAGCTGCGCCAGCGCCTCGGCCTCCTCGAGGATCGCAAGGCTCATCTTCTGCATCAGGCGCCCCCGCTCGGCGGCAGTGAGCTGGCCCCAGGCGCCGGTATGATACGCCTCGCGCGCGGCCTGAACGGCTGCGTCCACATCCTCGGGCTGGGCCGCGGCGATGGTGGTGAACACCTCGCCATCGAGAGGCGAGCGCACGTCCATTTCATCGCCGGAGGCGGCAGGCACCCATTTACCGCCAATCAGATTAAGCGGTTTCGGCAGTATTGTATTGGTGACCATCATGCGTCTTCCTTCTTATCGTCGAGTGACCCTATCGCGACGGCGCCCCGCTCGATCACGAAGGTATCGCTGGCAAAACCGCGCAAAAGCGATGGGTTCGATTCAGTAATGATAAGCGTCACGTTCTGGTCCGTGTCGCGCAGATCGCGCAGTGCATCGGCGTAGCGTTTGGCCAGCGCGGGGGCGAGGCCCTGAAACGGCTCGTCCAGCATGATCAGCTTGGTGCCCAGCATCAGCGCCCGGCCCAGCGCCACCATCTTGCCCTGCCCGCCCGAGACATTGCCGGCCGGGCGGCCCGCCATCTCCTTCAGTTCTGGCAGGATATGATAGACCCGGTCGAGACGCTGTTTGGTGGTGGCGGCGTCCAGCTTGGCCACTTGTGCCGGCAGCAGGATATTCTCCTCGACCGTGAAGGCCGAGAATAGGCGCCGATCCTCGGGCGCGTAGCCGATGCCAAGCGCTGGGCGCTTGGCCGGGGTCATCTCGCTGATGTCCTGCCCGTCAAAGCGGATCTCGCCCGTGACATTGGTAAACCCCATGACCGAGCGCAGCAGGGTTGTCTTGCCCGCGCCATTGCGCCCTATCAGCGCGGCGGTGCTGGATGCAGGAATAGTGAAATCCAGACCGCGCAAAATGGGGATATTCCCGATGGATGCGTTGGCATTGTGAAAGCTCAGCATCAGGCGACCTCCCCGATCACTTCGCGGATGACGTCGGGATGCGCCAGCACCTCCTCCGGCGTGCCGCGCATCTCGATCTTGCCCATGTTCCACACGGCAACCTCGTCGGCGTATTTCTCGACGATGCCCATGTCATGTTCGACAAAGACGGCAGTGACTTCGGCCTCGGCCAGCGCTTTGACCAGAATCTCCATCACCCCGAACTTCTCGGAGCTGGCAACGCCCGATGTCGGCTCGTCCATCAAGAGCAGCTTGGGCTTGAGCGCCAGCGCCACGGCGATGTCGATCAGCTTGCGCTGGCCCTCGGACAGCTCGTCCACCTGGCGGTGGGCGACGTCAGTGCAATTGATCATGTCCAGCAGATGCATCATCTCGGCCCGCTGGCTGCGATCCTTGAGCGCGCGGATCGGGTTGCGCAGACGGTCGCGCGCGGCCACGGCGATCAGCAGGTTCTCCAGCGCCGTATGCTCGGTGAAAAGCTGGGGGATCTGGAAAGCGCGCGCAACGCCCTGCCGGGTGATCTCGCGCGGGGAGAGGGGCGTGACGTCGCGCCCCTCGAAATAAACCTTGCCCTTGGCCGGTTTCAGCCAGCCGGTGCAGATATTCAGGAAGGTCGTCTTGCCCGCGCCATTCGGGCCGATGATGGCCAAGTTCTTGCCCGCATCGATCTGAAGATTGATGTTGTCGGCGGCCACGACCCCGCCAAAGCGGATCTCGAGCCCCTTCGTTTCCAGCAGATGGGTCATTCGCCCTCCTCCTTCTTGCCGGCGATGCGGTCCATCACGCTATTGTAGATGCCGGCGATACCGCCCGGTGCGAAAAGGATGATGATCAGCAGGAAGGTGCCCAGCACCAGCTGCCACACATCCGCGGCATAGGCCGAGGCATAGGTGCGCACGATCTCGTAGATCGCGGCGCCCACCAACGCGCCGGGCACTGATCCTGCGCCGCCCAGAACGGCGATGAACACCATTTCGCCCGAGCGGACCCAGAATGCGTATTCCGGCGTCACGACGCCCTGCACCAGACCCATTATGATGCCGCCCACCCCGCACAGAAGCGCCGAGAGGACGTAGCCCGTCAGCATCACCCGCTGCGGCGACATGCCCAGGTATTGCAGGCGCGTTTCGTTCGTCTTGATTGTGCGGAACAGCTGCCCGGTGGGCGATTCCAGCCAGCGCATCGAGAACCAGCCCAGCCCCAGCGCTAGCGCAAGCGCGAGATAGAACATGAAAAGCTCGTAGGGTCCGCGCTCCATCTCGATCCAGAAAACCGTGGGGCGTGGCAGGCGCATGCCGTCGGCGCCACCGGTGTAGTGATAGAATTTCTCGAGGATCGACCAGAAAATCATCGAGAAGGCGAGGTTGAGCATCGCGAAGAAAATGAAGCGGTAGCGCGCCACGAAAAGGCCCACGATCAGGCCCGACAGCACCGCCGCGATGATGCCCAAGAGGAACACCACGATCAGGTCCGCTCCCGGCATCAGCATGAGGGTGAACGCGCCGCCATAGGCCGCGATCGCAAAATAGAGCGCGTGGCCGAACGAGACCTGCCCGCTGCGCAAAAGGACGGTGATACCCATGACCGCGATGCCCTTGGCCAGAGCGAGGGTGAGCAGAACCTGCAGGCCGGGCGCGCCGAAGGGCACGATCGCCAGCAGGATCAGCAGGATAATGGGGATGAGTGTACGGATCGACATGCTATGCTCGCCCCCTCAGATCTTGCGCGCCGCGGGGCTGCCAAACAGTCCCTCGGGACGGACCAGAAGCACGGCAACCATAATGAGATAAGGCACCAGAACCTGCGTCTCGGGCCAGACATAGACCGCGAAAGAGCGGCCAAGCCCGATCAGCAGCGCGGTCAGCGCCGCGCCCTCGATCTGGCCGAGGCCCGCAGTGGCGACGACCGCAAAGCTAAGCACGATCATATCCGCGCCGATTCCCGGAAGGATCGACGTGGTCGGCGAGGCCAGCGCGCCGCCAAGCCCCGCAAGGCCCGCGCCTACGATGAAGGTCAGAAGGAACACCTTGTCGGCGTCGATGCCGATGGCCTGCGCCGCCTCGCGGTCTTCGGTCGTGGCCAGGATCAGCTTGCCCGCAACCGTCTTGCGCAGGAAAAACCGTAGTCCGACCAGCAATCCGACAGCGACCAAAGGCAGCAAGATCAGCTGATAGACGGTGTAATTAACTGAAAACACACGAACGTTGCCCATCAGCTGCAGCGCGGTCGACTGAAAGATCGGCTGCGTGCCCCAGATCAGGCGCTGTACGTCCTCAAGGATCATGAAAATCGCAAACGTGACCAGCAGCTGCAGGACCTCGGGCTTGTGATAGATCCGCCGCAACAGCAGCCATTCCAATGGCCCGCCCAGTACTGCGCCAATCAGGATGGCCGAGACCAGCATACAGGGGAAGGCAAAGATCGGCGGCAATCCCGCCGAGACGATGAATGTCGTCAGCGAGGCCGTCAGATAGGCCCCCACCGCATAGAGCGATCCATGCGCCACGTTGAGGATGCGCATGACGCCAAAAATGAGCGTCAGCCCGACGGCGACGATAAAGACGAGCGCCGCGTAGGCGATACCGTCGAAGAGGGCTAGCAGGAACAGGGTCAGGTTCATGGGGGTCCACTCTGTAATCTGGCGGCGGAAATTTTGCGTAAGCCGCGTGCTGGGCGTGTGCGGCAAGTCGGGATCGAACCGGCAGTCTTCAGCCTGTCAGGCCGGTCGATCCTTTGCCTTCATGGGCCTTGGAGCCACCCTTTGGCGTGGCATGCGGCCGGACGCCGGGGGCGAAAACGGGGCCTTCGACTGGCGAAGGCCCCGATGCTCAGACCCGAAGGATCAATTCTCGTAGCTGTCGACGGACAAACCGTCGAGCCACGCCTGATCCAGCGTGCCGACCCATGCGACCGATTCTTCTCCAACGGGTGTCGTCAGCTCGGCGCCGTCGAAGATCATGATATTCTCCAGCGTGGCAAAGGGAAGCTCGCCGCCCTGAACCGACATGCCCAAGAGCTGCGCCTCGATGCCCTGATGGTCTTCGCGCAGTGTCACGGGACGTCCCAGACCCTGAAATTCCAGACCGGCCATCGCTTCGATCACCTGGTCTTCGCTGGGCCAGTTGCCACCATTCGCATCGGCTGCCTTGTCGTAGGCGGCCTGAAGTGCAGCCAGACCCTGGCTCATGTGGAAGACGGGATAGATCGCCTTGGCGCCGGTCTTTTCCTCGAATTTGGCCATGAACGATTTGAAGTCCTCGTCATCGCGGCGTTCGGGGTGGTTCCAATAGTGATCACCGCGCGCACCCACGATGTGGCCGGATGGCAGGCTGGAGCCCAGACGCTCGAGCGAGCTTTCGGCCAGGGGCAGGACGAAGGTCGACGTATTGGTCAGGCCGCGCTGCGACGCCTGCTGAACGAAGGTGTCCAGATCGCCGCCCCAGGACGTGCTGAGGATGACGTCAGGCTGTAGGGCTTGCAGGCGCGAGATTTCCGTCGAGAAGTCAGGCGAGCCGAACTTGGGAAAGAACTCGCCGACCACTTCGACATCAGGCTTGAGCGCCTTGAGAGCGGCACTGAAAATGTCCCAGCTGTCACGACCCCAGGCATAGTCCTGGTTCACGACGGCAATGGTGCTGAAGTCCGGCTTGGTTTTCAGCAGGTAGGCGACCGTGGCCAGCATTTCGGTGCCGGCATGGGCCTGGCTACGAAAAACGTAGTTGTACTCGCCCTCTTCAAAGATCTTCTGTGTACCGCAATCCCACATGATGTTGATGACCTCGAGGTCCTCAGCCAGCGGGGCGATCGTCTTGCAGTTGCCGGAAGAAATCGAGGCCAGCATCGCATCGGCGCCATTCTCGACCAGGCGGCGATATTCGGTGGTCAGAACCTCGGTGCCCGCGCCCTCATCAATGAAGGTCAGCTCGAGCGGCACGCCCTGAATGCCGCCTGCGGCATTGATGTCCTCGGCCATGATCTCGGCTGCGTCCTTGGCCGGAACGCCAAAGACGGAGGCCGGACCGGTCAGGAAGGCGGTGACGCCAACCTGCAGCGTCTCGGGCTTGTCCTGCGCGAAGGCCGCAAGCGGCACCACGGCGCAGGCGGCAGCGGACATGAGTAGTTTTTTCATTGGTAATCTCTCCCCTTGGTTTGATGTCGTGGCCGCCACGGCAGCCGCGGCGGTTCGATGCGTCTCTAGCGGATCGCGATCGGATTGATGATCATCTGAACGGCGCCCTTTATGCGCGCCTGGCCCAGGACGAACAGGAATTCATGGACGCCGTCCTGTGCCAATTCGCGCGTGTCCATATTCTCCAAGATGTAGATGCCATGCTCGGGCTGCAGGATCTGGTGCGCGCGGAAGGCCTGGCCCTCTTCTTCGGCGGGCACGACCTCCATGCCCCAGGTATCGGCGCCAACGGCCATCACGCCAAGCGAGGCGAGGTATTCCGCGCCGCTGACGCCCAGCCCCGGCTCGGCCGCGCCGAAACGCTCGGGATCGGGCGCGTCACCGTCCAGCAGATTCATCCAGTTCGAATTGAAGAGGACGATGTCACCCTCGCCGATGCTGACACCTTGCGCCTCGGCGGCGGCCTTGATGTCGTCCTCGGTGTAGGGCGTGCCCTCTTCGACCATGTCGGTGCCGAAATGCTTGGCCATGTCCAGCATCACGCCGCGCCCGACGAGGCCCGGCAGCTTTTCGAGGCCCAGCTTGCTGAGGCCGGCGGCACCGGCGAATTCATCGACGGTATGACCATTGTAGTACATGTGATCGACGCCCGCATGACCCAGCCCGTCGATCTGCGGGCCGATGCCCAGCCACCCCATGAAGATGTCGTCATTATAGGTGAACGCGTTTTCGCCCAGACCGCTGGTTTCTGTCTGGTTGGGCTGCAGCACCGTCACGGACAGGCTGCGGGGCGGGAAAGCGGGCGTATCGCTGCCCACGATCATACCGAGGCTGTACATCTTGCCTTCCGTCACAAGGCCGGCAGCGGACTTGATCCGTTCGGGCGTCATGGTGTTTGCGGCGCCGATTTCGTCATCAGGGCCCCATTGCGACGTGGCCCATTCAGGCTTGGTGTCCTGCGCGGCGGCGGCACCGGCCGTCAGTGCCAAAAGCGCGGCCAGCGCTGCATTGCGAGTGGCAGACATGGTCAATCCTCCTCCCAAAGGTGTGAACAGCTATACCTTACGCACGATCATCGGGCGCCGACTAATAGTTTATGCCTTGCGCCGCCATAGCGCGAGCCTATCACTCTTGGCATTACGGGACCTTTCGCAATAGGATGCCCCAATGCAAGATCACCGCAGAGCGGACGCCGCGCGCCATGCCGTTTGCGCAGCCGGGCCGACCCGATCCGTGACAATGGGAGACGAAGATATGAAAATCACCGCAGCCGTTCTGATGCGCGATGGCATCACCGAAAACTTCGCCAAGGAAGCGCCTCTGGAGGTGCGCGAGGTCGATCTGGCGCCGCCGGGCCGCGGAGAGGTTCTGATCCGCATGGGCGCCGCGGGCGTCTGCCATTCCGACCTGTCAGTGATCAACGGTACCCGCCCCCGGCCCTTGCCGATGGCACTCGGGCACGAGGCGTCTGGCTATGTCGAGGAGGTGGGTGACGGCGTCGATGATCTCAAGCCCGGCGATCATGTCGTGTGCATCTTTGCCCCCGGTTGCCGCCAGTGCACCCCCTGCGCCGAGGGGCGTCCCGCCCTTTGCGAGCGCGCGGCCAAGCATCATGGCGTGGGCGAGTTGATGACCGGCGCGCGGCGCCTGACGATGGACGGCGCGCCGATCAATCACCACGTCGGCGTATCGGCCTTCGCCACCCATGCGGTGATGGACCGCCGCTCGCTGGTCAAGGTCGAGCATGACCTGCCTGCGCATGTATCTGCCTTGTTTTCCTGCGCTATGCTGACGGGTGCAGGCGCCATTTTCAACACGGCGCGCATCCTTCCGGGCCAGACAGTGGCCGTGATCGGCCTGGGCGGTGTGGGCCTCTCGGCGGTTCTCGGCGCGGCGGCAGCGGGCGCGGGGCGTGTTATCGCGATCGACCCTTTCGAGTCCAAGATGGAAGCCGCACGCACCATGGGCGCGACCGATTGCATCAAGGCGGACGAGAATACCATTCAGGCCGTGCGCGACCTCACCAATGGCGGCGTCGATTGCGCGGTGGAACTGGCCGGATCCGTCAAGGCGCTTGAGACAGCCTACGAGATCACCCGCCGCGGCGGTCTGACCGTGACGGCGGGCCTGCCTCACCCGGATCAGCGCATGGCCTTGCCCGCGCTGAAACTGGTGGCCGAAGAGCGCACGCTGAAAGGCAGCTACATCGGATCCTGCGTGCCGCAGCGCGATCTGCCGCGCATGTTCTCGCTGTACGAACAGGGCAAGCTGCCGGTCGAAAAAATGCTTAGCCACCGGGTGCGCCTGGACGAGATCAACGTGGCGATGGACCGGCTGAATGATGGCAGCGCGATCCGCCAGATTGTCGATTTCGACTAAACGGCGCCGCGCCCGCGACCTTGACAAACCTATAGGCGGCGCCTTTAGCTACCCGTTTAAAGTGCAAAGGCCCACCTATGGACATCCGCCAGCTTCGCTACTTCATCGCCATCGCCGAGTCGCCCTCGCTCTCGGTCGCAGCCAGCACGCTGGGCGTGGCGCAGCCGTCGCTGTCACAGAACGTCGTGCGCATGGAGGAAGAGCTGGGCGTGCGCCTGGTCGAGCGCAGCCCGCGCGGTACGGTCCTCACGGATGACGGCACACTTTTCCTGAAACACGCCCGCACTGTATGTGCCGCGTTCGAGAATTGCCTCGACGAGATGCGCGAGGCGGGCGGCGCCTTGCGCGGCAAGGTCGGCTTTGGCATGCCGCCTTCGGTGTCGATGGTCATGGCGGTCCCGCTGGCCGAAACGGTGCGCGTCGAATTTCCCGATCTGCGCCTGCAGGCCATCGAAGCGATGAGCGGCTATATCAAGACATGGATCGACGACGGCACCGTCGATATCGGCTTTATCTATGACCTCGCCAAGGCCGATCACTTCCGCACAATCCATGTGCTGAACGAGCGCCTCTTCTTCTTCTCGGCGCCTGATGCCTGGCCGCTGGACACGCCCCCCGGAACGCCCGTGCGCCTGCGCGATCTGCAAAAGCTGGAGCTGATCCTGCCCAGCCCGTCGCATGGCCTACGCAAGACGATCGAGGATTACGCGCAGCCACGCGGCGTGCAGCTGAACGTCACGATCGAGATGGACGCGATGACCCAGATCAAGGAGCTGGTGGCGCGCGGCTCGGGCTATGCCATCTTTGCCCCCGCCGCCGCACATGATTTCGTGGCGCGCGGTGATCTGGTCAAGGCGCCCATTCGCGAGCCCGACATGGTCCGCCCGGTCTACTTGGCCAGCAACCCCGCCCGCAAAAGCAGCCGTGCCTGTCAGGCCATCGCGCAAGTGACCCTGGACGTCGCACGCGACCTGGTGCAGCGCGGCATTTGGGAAGGCGAACTGGAGGCATAGGCAGCGCCGATAGCCGCCAGATCGCATCCCTATTGGCCGATCCGGCTCCGTTGTTGCACATATTGCGCTATCCAGCATTGCGAGGGCCATCATGACATCGTTCCACCCCACAGCTGACTATCGCGACATCCGCGAAGGCGTCGCTGCCGTCTGCGCCGAATTCCCCGGCAGCTACTGGCGCGATCTGGATGCGCGCCGCGCCTACCCCACCGATTTTGTCGAAGCGCTTATGAAGGGCGGCTATCTGGGCGCGATGATCCCCGAGGAATATGGCGGCCTCGGCCTCAGCCTGACAGCGGGCGCGGTGATCTTGGAGGAGATCCATCGCAGCGGCGGGAATGCCGCCGCCTGCCATGCCCAGATGTACACGATGGGCACCGTGCTGCGACACGGCAGCGACGCACAAAAGCAGATGTATCTGCCCGGCATCGCGGATGGCAGCATCCGCCTCCAGGCCTTTGGCGTGACCGAACCGACCAGCGGCACCGACACGTTGGGACTTAAAACCACCGCCAAGCGAGACGGCGACGATTATGTCGTCAACGGTCAGAAGATATGGATCTCGCGGGCCGAGCATTCCGATCTGATGGTCCTGCTGGCGCGCACCACCCCGCGCGATCAGTGCGAGAAGAAAACCGACGGGCTTTCGGTCTTCCTGATCGACCTGCGTGAATTGCGCGGCAATGGCGTCGAGATCCGGCCCATCCGCACGATGATCAATCACGCGACGACCGAGATCTTCTTTGAAAACGCGCGAATTCCCGCCTCCAGCCTCGTCGGCGAGGAGGGCCAAGGCTTTCGCTATATCCTCTCGGGCATGAATTCCGAGCGCATCCTGATCGCCGCCGAGTGTATCGGCGATGCCAAGTGGTTCCTCGAAAAGGCCTCAGACTACGCGCGCGAGCGGGTGGTTTTCGGCAAGCCCATCGGCGCCAATCAAGGCGTGCAATTCCCGCTGGCCCGCGCCCATGCGCATATGATGGCCGCCGAGGCCATCGTATACCGCGCCGCCGCGATGTATGACGCGGGCGAGAATCCGGGCGTCGAGGCAAACACGGCCAAGATGCTGGCCGCCGATGCCAGCTGGGAGGCCGCCGAGGCGTGCCTGCAGACCCATGGCGGCTTCGGCTTTGCCGAGGAATACGATGTGGAGCGCAAGTTCCGCGAGGCGCGGCTTTATCAGGTGGCGCCCATCTCGACCAACCTCATCCTGTGCTTCATTGCCGAGCGTGTGCTGGGCCTGCCCAAGTCCTACGGCGCATGAGCGGGCTGGACACGCTTCTGGACCTGGCCGCGCTGCCGGACGGGGACATCCCCGAGACCAGCATGGGCATCGCACGCCTGTCGCTGATGGACTGGATGATGTGCGGCCGCGCAGGCGTGCCCGAGCCTGTGGCCGGCATCCTGCGCAACCTGGCAATTGCGGAAGGTGGCGCAGCTCAGGCCGCGATGTTCGGCGGGGGCCGCGCACCCGCGCGGATGGCGGCGCTGGTCAATGGCACGGTCAGCCATGCGCTCGATTACGATGACACGCATTTCGCCCATGTCGGGCATCTGTCGGTCGGGATTTATCCCGCCGCCCTCGCCATCGGCGAGACGGTGGATGCCAGCACCAAGGCGGTCTGCGCCGCTTTCGCCGTCGGAGGCGAAGCGGCGATCCGCGTCGGGCTGGCCCTTGGCCGCGCGCATTACGAGCGTGGGTTTCACCAGACGGCGACCGCTGGCGCCTTTGGCGCGACCGTCGCTGCCGGGCGCCTCATGGGGCTGGACCGCGCACAAATGCGCGCCGCCATCGGCCTTTGCGCCAGCCGCGCGGCCGGTCTGCGCTGCCAGTTCGGCACGATGGGCAAGCCTTATAATGCCGGCGTCGCGGCCTCTGCCGGCGTGGAATGCGCGCAGCTTGCGGCACTGGGCATGGCGGCGCCCGATGACGGGCTTTTCGGGCCGAACGGTTATCTGGCCACCCACAGCGATGCGCCGGGCGAGATTTTGGCGCCGGATGGCGCATGGCTGATCGATGACATGAAGTACAAGCTGCACGCCTGCTGCCACGGCACACACGCAATGATCGAGGCACTCAAAGGCTACAAGCTGGAGGATGTGCG
The DNA here is from genome assembly GCF_900156535.1 of Roseovarius nanhaiticus. NCBI lineage: Bacteria > Pseudomonadati > Pseudomonadota > Alphaproteobacteria > Rhodobacterales > Roseobacteraceae > Roseovarius > Roseovarius nanhaiticus. Next base: position 310,371 of record NZ_FTNV01000002.1, read on the forward strand.
CGCCGTCTCCTTACGCACAAACCCCCGCTGGCTGAGCGTTTGCGACATCAAGGCGCCCCGTACCGGACTGGAGGTGAAGTTCAGCTACGCCTGGCTGGCCGGGATGGCCCTGCGCGGCGATGCGACCGGAAGCGACCGAACCTATACCGACGCACTGGCCGCCGATCCGGAACTGGCCGCGTTTGCAAAGGCGGTGACCGTGACCGGCGACAGCGCGCTGACCGACATGCACGCCGCGGGCGAGATCACACTGGCCGATGGCGGCACGCTTGGCTTTGAACATGATCTGGCCGCGCCAATCCCGCTAAACGTTCTGATGCAGAGCTTGCGGGACAAGGCCGCCGCATTGCTGGGCGAGGAGGGGACGGCTTTGTGCGATGCGCTGGCACCAATGGACAGGATGAGCGCCCGTGCCCTTGGGGATCTGGTGGAGGCCGAAGCATGAGCGACTTTTCCGACTGGATCGGCCGCAGCACAACGCGCACGGACCCGGTGGCGCCGCGCCTCTTGGCCGAGTTTCGCGCCACGCTCGATGGCGTGCTGGCACCGCTCGATGTGCCGCCCGGCGTCGAATTCTGTCTCGCGCCCGATATCTGCGCGCCGGACCTCTTAGGCCGTGACGGTCATCCGCGCACGGGCCTCTACCTGCCGGACCTGCCCCTGCCCCGCCGGATGTGGGCGGGTGGCCGGATCATGCGGCACGCTCCGCTGGCCGAGGGCGACGTGGTCACGCGCGTCTCGACCATCGAGGATGTGACCTTCAAGACGGGGCGGAGCGGGCAACTGGGCTTCGTCACCGTGCGCCACCTCTATAAGACCGAAGGCGAGACACGGATCGACGAGCGGCAGGATATCGTCTATCGCGAGGATCCCGCCCCCGGCGCCCCCGCACCCATCCTGCCCGAAGCCGATCCCTGGCCCGAGGCCACCGCATGGGATGTTACCACAACGCCGACGCTCCTTTTTCGCTACTCGGCCCTCACCTTCAATGGCCACCGCATCCATTACGATGCGCCCTACGCGCGCGCGGTCGAGGGATATGACGGCCTTGTCGTGCATGGCCCCATGCAGGCAATCTGGATGCAGAACCTTGCCTCCACAGTGATGGGTCATGCGCCCGCGCGCTTCGACTATCGCGGAACCGCGCCATTGATCTGCGGCGAGCCTGTGCGCGTCGAGGCAATATCCGAACCGACGGGTCTTGCGCTTCGGGTGCGCCGTTTGTCCAATAATACAATCACAATGCAGGCGCGCGCGACGGCCTGACACAGGCATCCGGTCACTTCCTGCAATCGCAGCAGTCACTTTTGCGAATGATTATCATTTTACTTGCATCTTGCGAGTGCGTCGCATTTACACTACCCCGTATTTAACGATGAGGACGCCATGACTTCGAAACTCACGACATCCCTGCGCGCCGCTCTGTTGCTGACGGCTGCATTTCATTTCTCGCCCGCCGCTGCGGACGACGATCCGCTGAAAGTCGTCACGACTTTCACCATCCTTCAGGACATGGCCGCCAATGTTGCGGGGGATGCCGCCGAGATCGTCTCGATCACCAAACCGGGCGCGGAAATTCACGGCTATCAGCCCACTCCGCAGGATATCGTGCGCGCCTCGGATGCAGATCTGATCCTCTACAACGGTCTCAATCTCGAGCTTTGGTTCGAGCAGTTCCTCGCCAATCTTGGCGATATCCCCTCTGCAACGCTGAGTGACGGGATAGACCCCATTTCGATCTCGTCCGGCAGTTACGAAGGCAAGGCCAATCCGCACGCATGGATGGGTCTCGACAATGCGATGGTCTATGTCGACAATATCGCCGCCGCCTTGGCAGAGCATGATCCAGCCAATGCCGAGACCTATGCCACCAACGCCGAAGACTACAAATCCCGCATCCGCGGCGCCGTCGCCCCTCTGCGCGAGCGTATTCAGGCCATCCCCGAAGAGGGCCGCTGGCTGGTGACCTGCGAGGGCGCATTCAGCTATCTCGCCCGTGATTTCGGGCTGAAGGAGCTTTATCTCTGGCCGATGAACGCCGATCAGGTTGGCACGCCCCAGCAGGTGCGCCGCGTCATCGACGGTGTACGCGACCAAGGCATCCCCGTCGTTTTTTGCGAAAGCACCGTCAATACCGACCCGGCCAAGCAGGTGGCACGAGAGACAGGCGCGCTATATGGAGGTGTGCTCTACGTCGACAGTCTAAGCGGTCCCGATGGCCCCGTGCCGACATATATCGACCTTCTGCGCGTCGACGCCGAGACAATCGCAAATGCGCTCGAACGGTGAGACGCCAACATTGAAACGCCAAGGAAGTCTATGACGCCCCAGCCAAGCACCACGCCGGAAACCGAGGCTATGGACGGCATCACCGCCACCGGCGTCACAGTCACCTATCGCAACGGACACACTGCGCTGCGGGATGCGACATTCCAGATCCCGCGCGGCACGATCACCGCACTTGTCGGCGTCAACGGCGCCGGGAAATCCACGCTTTTCAAGGCCATCATGGGCTTCGTCCCCGCCGCCAGCGGCGAGATTCGCCTGCTGGGCAAGTCGGTGAAGGAGGCGCTGGCGCAAAACCTCGTGGCTTATGTGCCGCAATCCGAAGAGGTCGACTGGGCCTTCCCCGTGCTGGTCGAGGATGTGGTGATGATGGGGCGCTACGGCCATATGGGTTTTTTGCGCCGCCCCCGCGCCGCCGACCGCGCCGCCGTGGATCAGGCGCTGGCCCGCGTTGGCATGGCCGAGTATCGCCACCGCCAGATCGGCGAGCTGTCGGGCGGCCAACGCAAGCGCGTCTTTCTCGCCCGCAGCCTTGCGCAGGACGGCCAGGTCATCCTGCTGGACGAGCCATTCACCGGCGTCGACGTCAAGACCGAGGAGCAGATCATCGCCCTCCTGCGCGAACTGCGCGACGAGGGCCGGGTGATGTTGGTTTCGACCCATAATCTGGGGTCGGTGCCGGAATTCTGCGATCGTACGGTTCTCGTCAAAGGCACCGTGCTGGCCTACGGGCCGACCGAAGAGGTCTTTACCCGCGACACACTGGAAGAGGCATTCGGCGGCGTCCTGCGCCACTTCACGCTGGGCGGCCAAGACCTGCACGACGATGATGACCCGCGCGAATTGCGCATCATCACCGATGACGAACGCCCTTTCGTCCACTATGGCGAGCGCCGGAAAAAGCCGAAAGCGGCCAAGCCGGAGAACGCCGAATGATCAGTGTCCTGCTAGAGCCCTTTGGCTACAGCTATATGTTCAACGCCATGTGGGTGTCGGCGCTGACGGGCGGCGTTTGCGCGTTTCTTTCGTGCTATCTCATGCTCAAGGGCTGGTCCCTGATCGGCGACGCGCTCAGCCATTCGGTCGTGCCGGGCGTCGCGGGCGCCTACATGCTGGGTCTACCTTTTGCATTGGGTGCGTTCTTGGCGGGCGGACTGGCGGCGGGGGCGATGCTGCTGCTGTCGGGGCGCTCGGGCCTGAAAATTGACGTGATCATCGGTATCATCTTTACCTCCTTCTTTGGCCTCGGCCTTTTCATGGTGTCGCTCTCGCCCATGTCGGTCAGCATCCAGACGATCATCATGGGCAACATCCTGGCCATCACGCCCGAGGATACGCTGCAACTCGCCATCATCGGCTTTGTCGCGCTGGCGGTCCTCCTCGCCAAGTGGAAAGACCTCATGGTCGTCTTCTTTGAAGAGAACCATGCGCGCACCATCGGCCTGCGCCCGGAATTGCTGAAGGCCGTCTTTTTCATGCTGCTCTCGGCCGCCGTTGTCGCGGCGATGATCACCGTCGGCGCGTTTCTGGTGATCGCGTTGGTGGTCACGCCCGGCGCCACGGCCTATCTGCTCTGCGACCGCTTTCCGCGCCTCATTATCGTCTCGGTCCTCATCGGCACGCTCACCAGTTTTGCGGGGGCCTATATCAGCTACTTCCTCGACGGCGCGACGGGCGGCATCATCGTGGTACTGCAAACGGTGATTTTCCTCATCGCCTTCTACCTCGCGCCCAAGCATGGCATGCTGGCCGCCCGTCGCAAGGCAATGCTTGCGACAAGCGAGGCGCGATCATGATCGAGCAGCTCCTCCTGCCCTTCCAGTTTCCCTTCATGCAGAACGCCTTCTGGATCGCGCTGCTGGTGGCGCCGCCGACGGCACTGCTATCGTGCTTCATGGTGCTAAAGGGCTGGGCGCTGATGGGCGACGCGGTCAGCCACGCGACGCTGCCGGGCATCGTTCTGGCGTGGATGCTGGGCCTGCCGCTGATCACGGGCGCCTTTGCCGCGGGCATGGCCTGCGCGCTGGCGACGGGCTATCTGTCCTATAACAGCCGGGTCAAGGAGGACACGGTGATGGGCGTCGTCTTCTCGGGCATGTTCGGCCTCGGGATCGTGATGTACACCTCGATCAGCACGAACGAGCATCTTGACCACATCCTCTTCGGCAACATGCTGGGCGTCGGCGCGCGCGACCTGTGGACCTCGGGCCTCATCGCCCTCGTCGTCACCGGGCTGCTGGCTCTCAAATGGCGCGACCTTCTGCTTCATGCCTTCGATCCCGCGCAGGCCAAGGCATCGGGGCTGCGCACCGGCCTGTTGCATTACGGCCTGCTCACCGCGCTCTCGCTTTGCATCGTGGCCACGCTTAGCTCGGTGGGCCTGATCCTCGCGGTTGCCCTCCTCGTCACGCCGGGCGCCATCGCGTTCCTGCTGGTGCGCAGTTTCGGCGCGATGCTGATCACCTCGGTGCTGGTCTGCGCGGCGTCGATGGTGGGCGGCACTTACGCCAGCTTCTTCCTCGATTCAGCCCCCGCCGCGACGATCGTGCTGATCCTGACGGCCATCTTCATCGCCGCCTTCCTGCGCCGCATCGCGATCACGCGCCGCACCTCGCGCATGCAAGCGCGGCAGGTCTAGGCTTTCATTGTTCTGAAAATACTCAAGTCCGCGGCCAGCCATAGGGCGCCGCGCTCTAATCGAACGTGCCCGCCACCCGGCCAAGCAGCATGAAGGCCCGCGCCGTGCGCGTGTCCGACAGATCCGAGATGTCGCTGTCCGTCGCATCATCCGCAAAGCTCGAAAACATCTGATCGAAGCGCCGCAGGAAATGGTGCGCGGCGTCGCGAAAGATCGGATCGTTCTTCATCCGCGCCGCCGCCAGCGCCAACGACGAGCGGTCGCGGATCCCGCCCAGCGCGGCAATCGCGCGACCCCGCGCGCCGCCCGCGAAGTTGCGCCACGTTTCCGGGCGAGCCATATCGGGACGCAGATCATCCATATAGATGCCGTCCTGGCTGAGCAGCGTCAGCACGTCCTGCGCCGCCTGGATCAGCTGCGCCGTGGGGCGGTCCTTCAGCGCGCGGCGCAGAGCGGCAAAACCTTCTTTATCCTCGGCCGTCTCGGGGAAGTTCAGCGCGCGGATAAAGTCGCTGCGCTCCAGCGGGGGCCGCATATCTTCGGCCTGCGTGCCGAGGGGCAGCGCGGTCTGCGCCTCATCGGAGGGCGCGGCAGGCGCTGGCGCCGGGGCGCGGCGCACGGGCGCAGGATTGGCCATGGGCCGGATCGACGAAAATGTGGCCAGCGCGGTCTCGGTCTTGCGCTGCGCCGCCGCGATCTCGTCCAGCTTGCGCGCGACGCTGACCTGACTGTTCGCGGGCGCCGCGAGCGTTTGGCTCTGGGTGATATAGGCCTGCCGGATGGCGTCGATTGCGGCGTGAAGGCGCGCGCTCTCCTCTCGCATGACGCGTGCGGTGCGCGCCGCGGTCGCGGCGACCCAGATCATCGCGACCGGCAGGAAAATGACCAGCGCAATTACCAGAAAGCCCAGCGCGCCGTCGGTCCCCGCCATCCCGAAGACGGCAAAGACCACCGCCGTCAGAACCAGCCATGCTGCGGACAGCACCAGCGCCGCCCTCTCCGGCCCCGACAGGCCCTGTGCGGGGGCGGGCGACGGCCTTGGCGTGCGGTCCTGCGCCGGTTTCGGCGTCTGTCCGGGCCGCGAGGCGTGGCTGGAGGGGGGCATGCGCTGCGCCTTTTCAGATATACTGGATCTTCAGCACTTCATAGGCACGGTCGCCGCCAGGCGTGCGCACCTCGACGCTGTCGCCCTCATCCTTGCCAATCAGAGCACGGGCAATGGGCGATTTGATGTTGAGAAGACCCTTTTCGATATTGGCCTCATGCTCGCCCACGATCTGCCAGGTCTTTTCCTCGTCCGTATCCTCGTCGACCAGCGTGACGGTCGCGCCGAACTTGATCGGACCCGACAGCTTTTTGGGGTCGATCACCTCCGACAGGCCCAGCGCGCCCTCCAGCTCCTTGATGCGGCCCTCGATGAAGCTCTGCTTTTCGCGGGCGGAGTGGTATTCGGCGTTTTCCGACAGATCGCCATGCTCGCGCGCCTCCGCGATGGCGCGGATGATTGCCGGACGCTCAACCGATTTCAGCTGCTTCAGCTCGGCATTCAGCGCGTCGTATCCGGCGCGTGTCATCGGTAGTTTATCCATGGAAATCCCCCAAACCGGCGATGCGAGCATTCCCGCATCGGCCTTTTCTTGTCTTTCGTGCCGCCCGAGGATGGCCCGAGCATGCGCGGCTTTGCAATAGGGCATCGGGGGGTCGCGCGCAATCGCGCCGCAACAGCGGCGAAATGCCGTTTTGCACCCCGCAAGGCGTCGTGTTTGAATTGACGCGCCCCGGCCCGCCGCGCTAGCAACGTGCGACCGGAAATTGCCCCATTGGGGCGCCCAGTGAAAGGATGCTTCATGGCCGATCAGGCGCGCGAGACGATGGAATATGACGTTGTGATCGTCGGGGCCGGGCCGGCGGGCCTGTCGGCGGCGATCCGGCTCAAGCAACTGGACGCGGATCTGGACGTTGTCGTTCTGGAAAAGGGCAGCGAAGTAGGCGCGCATATCCTGTCAGGCGCAGTGTTGGACCCTGTGGGGCTGAACCGCCTCATCCCCGACTGGAAGGAAAAAGGCGCGCCGCTGAACGTGCCGGTCAAGGACGACAATTTCTATCTGCTGGGCGAAGGCGGCCAGGTGCGCATCCCCAATTTCCCCATGCCGCCGCTGATGAATAACCACGGCAACTATATTGCCTCGATGGGCAATGTCTGCCGCTGGATGGCCGAACAGGCCGAAGAGCTGGGCGTCGAGGTCTTTCCCGGCATGTCCTGCTCGGAGCTGGTCTATGCCGAGGATGGCGGCATCAAGGGCGTCGTCGCCGGCGAATTCGGGCGCAATCCCGACGGCACCGAAGGCCCCAACTATGAGCCGGGGATGGAGCTGCACGGCAAATACGTCTTTCTCGGCGAGGGCGTGCGCGGATCGCTGTCCAAGCAGGTGATCGCCAAGTTCGATCTGGCAGACGGGCACGAGCCGCAGAAATACGGCCTCGGCATGAAGGAAATCTGGGAGATTGACCCCGACAAGCATAGCGAGGGCAGCGTCACGCACACGATGGGCTGGCCCCTGGGCAAGAATGCCGGCGGCGGGTCGTTCATCTATCACCTTGAAAACAATCAGGTTTATGTCGGCTTTGTCGTTCACCTGAACTACAAGAACCCGCATCTTTACCCCTATATGGAGTTCCAGCGGTTCAAGCATCATCCGATGGTGGCCGAGCTCTTGAAGGGCGGCAAGCGTGTGGCCTACGGCGCCCGCGCCATCAGTGAGGGCGGCTATCAGTCCATGCCCAAGATGGTCGCGCCCGGCGTTGCCCTGCTGGGCTGCTCGGTCGGGATGGTCAACGTGCCACGCATCAAGGGCAACCATAATGCGATGCTCTCGGGTATGGCCGCCGCCGAGGCCGCCTATGCGGCCATCAAGGACGGGCGTAGCGGTGATGAGCTGTCGGACTATGAGGCCGAGGTGCGCAATGGCGATATCGGCGAAGACCTGAAAAAGGTGCGCAACGTCAAACCGCTCTGGTCCAAGCATGGATTGACCGCTTCGCTGACGCTGGGCGGCCTCGATATGTGGACCAACTCCTTGGGCAAGCTCAGCTTTTCCATTCTCGGCACGCTCAAGCACGGCAAGAGCGACGCCGAGGCGACCGAGCCTGCGGACAAGCACAAGAAGCTGGAATATCCCAAGCCGGATGGCACGCTCAGCTTTGACCGGCTGACCAATGTCAGCTTTTCGATGACCAACCACGAGGAAAACCAGCCCGCGCATCTGAAACTCAAGGATGCCAGCATCCCGGTGGACGTGAATCTGCCGAAATATGCAGGGCCTTCCGCGCGTTACTGCCCGGCGGGCGTCTATGAATTCGTCGAGGAGGACGGCAAGGCGCCGCGCTTCCAGATCAATTTCCAGAACTGCGTGCATTGCAAGACCTGCGACATCAAGGATCCGTCGCAGAATATCGTCTGGACCACGCCTCAAGGCGGCGATGGCCCGAACTATCCCAACATGTAGGCAGATCGGGCGCCTTCACACGCAGAAGTCATAGGCGGGCCCGCGCGGATAGCGCGGGCCCGCATTGCCCTGAGGGCGGCGCCGCATTACGTTGCCCCCAACAGCCGATTGACATCAATGCAAAGGCAGCGCGCGTGACCCTTCGATTTCTGACCATTCTGGCCTTTGTGGCCCCCACCGCCCTTGCCCTGCCCGCGCCGGTTCAGGCGCAGGAGGCCGCAGGCGCGTATCTGGCCACGCGGCAAGCCCGCTATGACAGCGACTATGCCGCCGCGGCGAAATACGCGCTCGAGGCGCTGAAATCAGACGCGGACAACCCATTGCTGATGGAAAGTGCGGTTGGAGCGCTCTTGGCCACAGGCGATGTGGCGCGCGCGATCCCCATCGCCAAACGCATGGACGACGCCGATATCCGCAGCCAGGTTGCGCAAATGGTGCTTCTGGGTGATGAGGTCGCGCGCGGGGATTACGACGCGGTTCAGGCGCGCATTGACGCCGAACATGGCGTCGGCCCGCTGGCCGATGGCCTGATCGGCGCCTGGGCCACATTGGGCCAAGGCGACATGGCCGCCGCGCTAAAAGAATTTGATACCATCGCCGCCGAGCCGGGCCTCCGCGGCCTCGCCATCTATCACAAGGCGCTGGCGCTTGCCTCGGTCGGCGACTTCGAGAGCGCAGACAAGATTTATTCGGGCGACAGCGACGGACCGATGCAGACCACCCGCCGCAGCACACTGGCCTGGGTCGAGGTTCTGAGCCAGCTGGAGCGGTCGGAAGACGCCATCAAGGTGCTGGATGACACGTTCGGCACCGACCCCGACCCGCAGATCGCCGATCTGCGCGCGCGCCTCGCGGCAGGCGAGACGCTGGACATGGGCCGGATCGAGACGCCGGCGCAAGGCATAGGCGAAGTGTTCCTGTCCCTCGGGATGGCCCTCTTGCAGGACACCAGCCCGGATTACATCCTGCTCTATAGCCGCATGGCGGAGTATCTGGACGAAACCGACGTTGACGCCATCATTCTAACCGGCGAGCTGCTGGAACAGCTGGGCCGCTATGAGCTGGCAACCCAAGCCTTCGCCCGCGTGCCCGAAAGCTCGCACGCGTATTACACCGCCGTTCTGGGCCGCGCGGAGGCACTGCGCAGCTCTGGTGATCTGGAGGGCGCGATCGCGCTTGTGGCCGAGCTGCGCGAGACGCATCCCGATCTGGGGCTGGTCCATGCTTCGGCGGGGGATCTTTACCGCCAGAACAACGATTTCGCCAAGGCTGTGGACGCATATGACGCCGCCCTCGAGATATTTGAGGCGCAAGAGGGTGATGCACCTTGGGTGATCTACTATTCGCGTGCCATCAGTCACGAGCGGCAGGGCAACTGGCCCCCCGCCGAGGCCGATTTCCGCCGCGCTCTAGAGCTGAACCCGGACGAGCCGATGGTGCTGAACTACCTTGGGTATTCCCTTGTCGAGCAGCGCGAGAAGCTGGACGAAGCGCTGGACATGATCGAGCGGGCCGTCGCCGCCGAACCCAATAGCGGCGCCATCGTCGACAGCCTCGGATGGGCGCAATTCCGGCTGGGCCGCTACCAGGAGGCGGTCGTCACACTGGAGCGTGCCGCCGAGCTTTATGCCGTGGATCCCGTGGTGAATGACCATCTGGGCGACGCAATGTGGGCCGTGGGCCGCACGACAGAGGCCAGATTCCAGTGGCGCCGTGCGCTGTCGCTCATCAACGAGGACACGCCCAGCCAGGATGTCGACCCCGAGCGCATTCGCCGCAAACTGGAGGTCGGCCTCGATACCGTTCTTGAGCAGGAGGGCGCAGCGCCCTTGAAAGTGAGTGGCAATGAAGGATGATCAAACCCAACCGGAGGGCGACGTAATAGAGATTTTCGCCCCCGCCAAGGTCAACGTGGCGCTGCATGTCACCGGCCAGCGCGAAGACGGGTATCACACGCTCGACTCGCTGGTGATGTTCGCCGATGTGGGCGATCACATCACGGTGCGGCATGCCCCCCAGACCGAGCTGACCATGACGGGCCCGATGGCCGACAAGACGCCGTCGGGCGACGATAACCTGGTGCTGCGCGCGGCACATCTGATAGGCGTCACCGCCGCGATCACGCTGGACAAACGGCTGCCCGTCGCTGCGGGGATCGGAGGCGGCTCGACCGATGCCGCCGCCACGCTGCGCGCCCTGTCGGAGTTGTCGGGCCGTGACATCCCGGATGACGTGATGTCGCTTGGCGCCGATGCACGGGTGTGCTGCGCAGCGGGTGTTGGCGCGGCGCGCATGGGCGGAATAGGCGATATGGTCGAGCCGGTGACAAACCTGCCCGAGCTTCATGCCGTGCTGGTCAATCCCAATGTGCCGGTCGTCACGGCCGATGTTTTTGCCCGGCTGGGCAAACGCGACAATACCCCGATGCCGGACGCCTTGCCACAGCATTGCGATGCGGCGGAATTGATCGAGTGGCTGCGCACGCAGCGCAACGATCTGCAAGGGCCCGCCATCGACGCCGAGCCAGTGATCGAACAGATCTTTGGCGCGCTTGAAGTGACGCCGGGCTGTCTGCTCACGCGCATGTCGGGGTCAGGCGCGACCTGTTTCGGTCTTTATGCAGATGCCGAGACCGCCGCCTCGGCGGCAGGGCGCTTGCAGCTCAGCCATCCGAGTTGGTGGGTGGCCGCGACACGCCTCAACCCCGGCGGCGGCGCCTGAGATCAGTTGATCCGCGCCACCACGTAATCTGCCAGATCCGAGAGCATGTCCCGCACATCATGGGCGGGCAGCACCTTCAGCGCATCCGTGGCGCGGGTGGCCCAGGCAACGGCGTCGTCCCGCGCGGCATCCAGCGCCCCATGCTGGGTCATCAGCGTCATCGCATGGTCCAGATCACCGTCTTGCTGATCACCCTTCTCGATGGTGCGGCGCCAGAACGCGCGCTCTTCTTCGTCCGCCTTGGCGACCGCCTTGATGATGGGCAGGGTCAGCTTGCGCTCACGAAAATCGTCACCGATATTCTTGCCGGTTGCCGCCGCATCCCCTTGAAAATCCAGCAAATCATCCGCGATCTGGAACGCGATACCCAGGGCATCACCGTAGTCGAACAGCGCGCGTGTATGGTCTTCGGGCGCGCCCGCGATGACGCCGCCCACCTCCGTCGCCGCCGAGAAAAGCGCTGCCGTCTTGCCGCGCACAACTTGCAGATAAATCTCTTCGGTGGTCGCCAGATCGCGAGCGGCGGTCAGTTGCAACACCTCGCCCTCGGCGATCGTCGCCGAGGCATTGGCCAAGATATCCAGCACCCGCAGCGAGCCGGTCTCAACCATCAACTGGAAGGACCGCGAGAAGAGGTAATCACCGACCAGGATGCTGGACTTGTTGTCCCATAATAGGTTGGCAGTCGCGCGCCCGCGGCGCTGGCTGCTTTCGTCCACGACGTCGTCGTGGAGCAGTGTGGCGGTATGAATAAACTCCACCGTCGCTGCCAGCTTCTCGTCATCGACGCCGCGATAGCCGCAGATATCTGCCGCAGCCAGCGTCAGCATGGGCCGCAGGCGCTTGCCCCCGGCGCCGACCAAGTGGGCGGTTACCTCGGGGATACGCGGCGCATGGCGCGACTCCATCCTGGTGCGGATCAATGTGCCGACGGCGTCCAGCTTGGTCTCGAACCGGGCCGCCAGCCGATCATGCGGTTTGCTTGGATCTGTCGTCAAACGCCGCTCACTCTCACTTGTGCTACTCATTGAATGCGCGGCTCGACAAATTCGGCCGCTCTGCCTAAACCTTTGACGATGAAACAATTGATGCGCACGACCGATATGTCCACCATCGCCTTCGCCCAGGCATTGCTGCAAGGCGAGGGTATAGACTGCTTTGAAATGGACGTAAATATGAGCGTCCTGGAAGGCGGCATCGGTATATTTCCAAGGCGTTTGATGGTGCATCCCGATGACTGGGAGGACGCCGCGACTGCCTTGCGCGACAACGGCATCGAGGTGCATGACGGCCCCTGAGCCGCACCATGGGCGGAAATGTCGCGCCCGCGTAAGAGCTTATTTTTGCACAAGTTGCGCAAAACTGTTCGCAATAATCCGCCACGATGCTGCGACTGCGGCGTGACAGACTTAAAATTATGTGCTGCACTGCCCATGTACTATTTTGTACACACACAAGCAGAGGAGCTTTTCATGAGCCTGACATCCCACATCGAAGAACTGAAGAGAAAGCATCAGGACCTCTCGGCCAAAGTGGATCAGGCGCAACGCGCGCCGGGTATCAGCACGCTCGATGTAGCGGAAATGAAAAAGCAAAAATTGCGCCTGAAGGAAGAAATCGCTCGCCTGTCGGGCCTCTGACCTTCCGTTCCCACCGGAATACCATTCAAATCGTCAAGGGCCGGTGCGGGATGCACCGGCCCCTTTTGAATTTCGAAGGGGTCATGCGCCCTCAGACGAAGAACTGTCCACCATTGGCCGAAATGGTCGAGCCATTGACGAAACCCGACCCGTCAGCCGCCAGGAAAGACACGCAGCGCGCGATTTCTTCTGGCTCACCCAAACGGCCTGCCGGGATCTGGCCGATGATCGCCTCACGCACCTTTTCCGGAACCGCCATCACCATCTCGGTCGCAATATAGCCGGGGCAGACCGCGTTCGCGGTGATGCCCGCGCGCGCGCCCTCCTGCGCCAGAGATTTGACGATGCCCAGATCGCCGGCCTTGGTCGCGGCGTAGTTGACCTGCGCGAACTGGCCCTTCTGCCCGTTGATCGAGCTGATGACGATAACCCGGCCAAACTTGCGCTCGCGCATGCCGGGCCAGACGGGGTGGACGGTGTTGAAGACGCCGGTGAGGTTGGTATCGATCACCTGGTGCCACTGCTCGGGCGTCATCTTGTGGAAAGGTGCGTCTTTGGTGATGCCGGCATTGGCCACGACGATGTCGATGGGGCCCAGATCGGCCTCCACCTTGGCGATGCCCGCGGCGCTTTCCTCGTAATCGGCGACGTTCCACTTGTAGGTCGCGATGCCCGTTTCGTCGGTGAACGCCTTGGCCGCCTCATCATTGCCGGCATAAGTCGCCGCCACGTTGCATCCGTCCGCCTTCAGCTGTTTCGAAATCGCCGCGCCGATCCCGCGGGTGCCGCCCGTCACCAATGCCGTTCTTGCCATGTCCTTCATCCTCCCGAGATGATTTATTTTTCGGCGCTTCGAAGGAAACGCTCTCCCTCATTCTTACCTTGATTCCAGGTGCGGTCAATTTTTGCCGGATCGGTGAAATCCACCTTGTCGGCCTCCACCTCATCGCCCGGCGCGACATAATGGCGGCCCTCGATCTCGGGGATCCGCCGATACGCGCGTGTGAGCAGGATAAGGCTTCGCCCCTCGTCCGGCTCCGGCATTGGTGCCTGGTCCGACATGCCGCCGTCGATGACGTCCTTGCCATCCCAGCGGGCCAACTCGAACAGCGGCGGGATGACCGCCGCGGCGCAGATGAGGTCCACGAGCAAACCGTCACGCGCGGCCTGACGCGCGTCCACCATGGTCGCGGTGACGCCGATCCGCTCGGCCCAGTTGAAGTGAGGGGAAGAAATCAGATGCAGCTCGGCCTCGTAGGCCATCGTCGCGGCAACGCCTGTCACGGAGGCCAGCGCGCCAGTGGGCGGATGGCCGAGATAGATCTGAAAGACCGGGCCATTCGCCACGGCCTCGACCGCATCGGGTGTCATCGCCGCCTCAACCACCTCGCGATAGATGCGCTGGTGCGGGCTGATCCCGGCGCCCTCGGCAATCTCGTGCATCGGCGCGTTGCTGTCCTGCTCGGAAAAAGCGTCCTTCATGAGGGACAAAATCCGCGGACCTTGCCGGGTGACAAAGCCCGCCCCGGTCAGCGCGCCGCCACTGACGGCCGAAATGCGCGCCGGATCCAGATGTAGCGGATCGCGCACGACATCCAGAAAACCGCCCTGCCAGAAGCAGCGCGTCCCGCCGCCGGAGAAGACAAGCTGGTCATAGGGCGGGCGCGGGCTCAACGCCGCGCGCCCCCGCCGGTCTCTCAGTCCCGCTCCACGCACATGGCCACGCCCATGCCGCCGCCGATGCACAGCGTCGCAAGACCCTTCTTGGCGCCGCGACGCTGCATCTCGAAGAGGAGGGTGTTGAGCACGCGGCAACCCGAGGCGCCGATGGGGTGGCCGATGGCGATGGCGCCGCCGTTGACGTTCACGATCGACGGATCCCAGCCCATGTCCTTGTTCACGGCGCAGGCCTGAGCCGCAAACGCCTCGTTCGCCTCGACGAGGTCCAGATCGCCCACGCTCCAGCCTGCCTTCTCCAGCGCCTTGCGGCTGGCATGGATCGGGCCCACGCCCATGATGGACGGATCCAGGCCCGCTGTGGCGTAGCTGGCGATGCGTGCCAGCGGCTCGATCCCGCGCTTGGCGGCCTCATCCGCGCTCATCAGCAGGGTCGCGGCGGCACCGTCGTTGATGCCCGACGCGTTGGCGGCGGTAACGCTGCCGTCCTTGGTAAAGGCGGGGCGCATCTTTTGCATGGCCTCGATGACGGCGCCGTGGCGGATGTATTCGTCCTTGTCGACGATGTTCTCGCCCTTGCGGGTCTTGACGGTGAAGGGGACGATTTCGTCGTCGAACTTGCCGGCGTTTTGCGCCGCCTCTGCCTTGTTCTGGCTGGCGAGGGCGAATTCATCCTGCTGCTCACGGCTGATCTGCCACTGCTCGGCCACGTTCTCGGCGGTCTGGCCCATGTGATAGCCATTGAATGCGTCCCAAAGACCATCGCGGATCATGGTATCGATCATCGACAGATCACCCATTTTCTGCCCGGCGCGCAGATGCGCGGCGTGGGGGCTGAGCGTCATGTTCTCTTGCCCGCCCGCGCAAATGATCGATGCATCACCCAGCATGATGTGCTGCGCACCCAGCGCCACAGCCCGCAGGCCCGAGCCACATACCTGGTTGATACTCCAGGCCGCCGACTCCTTTGGCAGACCCGCGTTGATATGCGCCTGGCGCGCGGGGTTCTGGCCCTGCGCGGCGGTCAGAACCTGGCCCAGGATCGTCTCTGACACCTCGGATTTGTCGATGCCTGCGCGCGCGACGACCGCCTCGAGTACGGCAGCGCCCAGGTCATGTGCAGGCGTATTGGCAAACACGCCCCCGAACGAGCCGACGGCAGTGCGCGCGGCAGATGCGATAACGACTTTGGTCATAGGATTCCCTCCACCAGGATCATGATTGGCGCGCGTGTCAGCGCCGCCCCTGATTAGATTGATAGACCATGCGCCGCACTGCGGCAACCGGCGCCATGGCCCCCGCCTCGCGCAACAGCGACCGGCAAGCGGCCTTCCCGATCACGCCGCGCCGAGCCTGTCATCGCGGTTCAGCCAGACGGGTTTGACCGAAGGCGCGCCGAAGTAATACCCCTGCAGACAGTCGATCCCGATCGAGGTGAGATAGGCCGCGTCATCGGGGCGTTCGACGCTTTCCGCGACCGTAATCATGTCGAACTGTCGACCGATGGTGGCCAGTGCCGTGGTCAGCACCTGATTGTCCGCGTCCTGCGCGATACCGCGGATGAACTGGCCATCGATCTTGAGAATGTCGAAAAAGAAATCCTTGAGATAGCGCAGCGAGGTGAAGCCGGCCCCGAAATCGTCCAGTGCAAAGCTGACGCCGCGCTGCGACACCTCATCCATGAAACCGGTGACCAACTCGGGCACCAACATGGCCGAACTTTCGGTGATCTCGAGGATCAGGCGCTCGGCCACGGTCGGATCGTTCTGGAGCCCCTCGTTCAAGGTGCGCAACCAGCGCGCATATCCGATCGAGCGGGCGGACATATTGATCGACAGGCGCAGATCACGATGCACGGATAGCGTGCGCAGACCCTTCTCCAGCGCCACGCAATCAATGATGCGCCCTGTCTCGGTCGTTTCGATCGCGCCGATGAATTCGCGCGCCGGAATGATGCGCCCGGTGGCGTCCAGCACCCGCACAAGACCCTCGTAGAAGGCGACACGCTCGGTCTGGCCTGCGGGCACGACCGGTTGATAGGCAAGCATCACCTGTTTATGGCGTACCGCGTCGTCGACCATCTGGATGGTCGTGCGATCCCGCGCCGAGATGGCATATGATAGCGGGTCCTGATGACCCTCGGGCACGTCCGCCCACTTCCCCTTGCGATGGTCCAGCATGTCACGCTCCGATTTGAGTAGGGACACGCTATCGCCAAGCGGCTAATCAGGACTTAACACTTTGCAAAGAAGTATAGAGGATTGTTCCGATGTGCCAAAGGTGCGCCTGGGCGGGGCCCGAAGACATCTATATCGCCTATCACGACACCGAATGGGGCGTGCCCGAATGGAACAGCCGGGCCTTGTGGGAAAAGCTGATCCTCGATGGATTTCAGGCGGGCCTGTCCTGGATCACGATCCTTAAAAAGCGCGAGAATTTTCGCGCGGCCTTTGCGGGATTCGACCCGGACATCATCGCAAAATGGGGTGAAGCGGACGTCACGCGCCTTCTGGCCGATCCGGGAATCATTCGCCACCGGGGCAAGATCGAGGCGACCATCGGCAATGCCCGCGCCTGGCGCCGAATCGAGGATGAGGGCGGGTTCGACCGCTTTTTATGGGGGTATGTCGGCGGCACGCCGCTTCAGAACAGCTTTGCCAGTCAGGCCGACGTGCCGACCCATACCGCCCTTTCGACCCGGATCTCAAAGGACCTGAAGCGCCACGGGTTCAAATTCTGCGGGCCGACCATCGTCTATGCCTTCATGGAGGCCTGCGGTCTGGTCAACGATCACCTGACTACCTGCCACCGCCATGCGCCGGTGGCCGAGATGGCCCGGCGGCCAGACACCGGCGCCTGATCCCGGTCTACCCGCTCGCCTCTCGCGCGAGCGATGCGCCACATTCTCGCCACAATGGCCAGTCTGGTAGGTCACTGGGCGCCCGCCCCCATATCTAGGCGCAGGACCCTGCCAGAGCCTGAAAATTCCATTGAATCTAAGACTTTATTCGAAAGAAATCATGTGCTACCTTACTTAAATAATTAAGTCAGCCGGGCAAATCGGCGGCGTGAGGCAGTAAAAAAGAGTGGTTCCATGAAAAATCGGAACAGGCAGCCCATTCGGCTGGGTCTGTGGGCGTTCGCAACGCTCTGGATGTTGGTCATTTTGCCGCTCAGCGCGGCAGCGGCCCCTTATGCGGCGATGGTGATTGACGCGAGGTCCGGCAAGGTGCTGCACGCTGAAAACGCGGATGCACGGCTGCATCCCGCCTCGCTGACCAAGATGCTGACCCTCTATATCGCTTTCGAGGCCATCGAGCATGGCGAGATCGGCCTTGATGACGAGGTGGTCATCTCGCGCTTTGCCGCGTCCGAGCCGCCCAGCAAGCTCGGTCTGAAATCGGGCCAGCGGATCAAGCTCCGCTATCTGATCCGCGCCGCCGCCGTGAAATCCGCCAATGACGCCGCCACCGCGATCGGCGAGGCGATCGAGGGCAGCGAGGCGGCCTTTGCCCGCCGGATGAACCGCACCGCGCAGGCGTTGGGTATGTCACGCAGTACGTTCAAGAACGCGCATGGCCTGACCGAAGAGGGGCACCTGTCGACCGCGCGCGACATGACGGTGATGGGGCGTCACCTGCTTTACGACTTCCCGGAATACTACAACCTCTTCTCGCGCATCACTGCCGATGCGGGCGTGCGGAAGGTTTCGCACACCAACCGCAAACTTCTGCGCGACTACAAGGGCGCCGACGGCATCAAGACCGGCTATACCCGCGCTGCCGGCTTCAACCTTGTCGCCAGCGCCGAGTTGGGCAGCGAGCGGATCATCGCAACCGTCTTTGGCGGACGCTCTACCGCGACGCGCAACGCCCGCGTGGCCGAGCTTCTGGATCTCGGCTTTCGCCAGGCGCCCACGCAGATGGCCCTTAACCGGCCAGCCAAGCCACGCTATCAGGGGCCTGGCGGCACACGCGTTGTGACCGTGGGCGACAACGAAGAACATGGCGTCGCCGGCAAGACCGTGCGCCTGACCACGGCCGCCGCCGTCAAGACCAGCCTACGTCCCAAAGCGCGCCCCCTGCCCGCCGAACCGGTGCTGATCGCCGCCGCGGATGACATCGAAAAGGCGCTGGCCGCTGCGCAAGAGGCGGATATCGCCGCCGCGTCCCTGCCCGGCGCCGAGCAGCCCGCACCGGCCACGACACCCGCCACCGCGGCGGTCGCCGTCGCGCGTGCCGATCCCGACATGCCGCGCCCCGTGCGCCGCCCCGAGGGCCTGACGCTGGCCAGCCTCCAGACCCAGACCGAAGATCCGGTGCAGGAAGTCGTCACGCGCATCTCCACGTCGGGTGGGCGCAATTGGGGCATCAATGTAGGCCGCTATCCCAGCCAATACGCAGCGCGCAAAATCCTGCTGCGAACCGCGCTCAGCGAGATGAGCACACTGGACGGATCGCTGCGCAAGGTTGTGACCCGCTCGAACGGGTATGACGCGAATTTCATGGGCCTGACGCGTGAGACGGCCGATCTGGCCTGCCGGCGCCTGCAGTCGCGCCAGTTCACCTGCTTCATGATCGAGCCGGGCTGAGCTATTTCACAGGGCATCGGACAAAGGCGCGGCGGGCATGTCCCCTAGCGCCTTTTTCATTTTGCAGGTGCAACATCACGCTGCGCGCGCAACCATCGGCGAAACGCCTTGGCTTGAGGGCGCAGGATGCCGGGCCGCGTCACGATGAAATACCCCGTCTCGCCGCAATCGCGAAAGAGGATGCGCAACCGGCCCGCCGCGACATCTGCCTCGACGGACGAAGCCGTCAATACCGCAACGCCGTGGCCCGCGCGCGCGCCATCAAGCATCAGGTTGCCCGGCACCTGAGTGATCGAATGACCACGCGGCAGTTCCAGCCCGGCACGAAACATCCAGTCCGAGGCAGGGCTCTGATCCAGCTCTGTCAGCCACGGATAATCCAGCAACTCCTCCCGCGTAGTGAACTGCCGATCCCCGACCAGCGAAGGCGCCGCCGTCACGACGATATCTGTCGGCACAAGCAGCTCGGCCTCCAGCCCGTCCCAGTGACCAAGACCAAACCGCAGCGCCAGATCAACACCGCCCGGCGCCGGATCGGCGCGCTGTGGCGAGGGATGCACCATCAGGTCCACGCCGGGATGGCGCGTCTGAAAATCACGCAACCGCGGCATCAGCCAGACCGCTGCAAATTGCGGCGTCGTCGAGATCTGAAGCGGCCGCGCGGCATCCGCACCCGTCAGCGCCGCCACCTGCTGCGCGATGAGGCCAAAGCCCTCGTCCAGCGCAGCGGCCAGATGCTTGCCCTCATCCGTCAAAGCCAAGCCGCGCCCCTCGCGCCGAACCAGTGCCAGGCCCATATGCGCCTCCAGCGCCTTGATCTGCTGGCTGATCGCGGCGTGGCTGACATTCAGCGCCGCCCCCGCGCCGCTGGCGGATCCCGCCTGCGCCAGCGCCGAAAACGCGCGCAAGGCGTTCAGCGAGGGAAGGTCGCACCAATTCATTCGTTAGCCTGCTTTACATGTGGGTAATATTCCAGACTCGCATCATGTCACGCAAAAGCGCAATTGTATAGCATATCAGCGCAATGAAAGGATCGCGCCATGCTCAGTATCTTTGCCAAAACTTTCATGACTGCCGCACGTCAGCCCGAGGTCAAAGGCCATCAAGGCACCCGTCACCGCTTTGAATCGCGCCGCGAGGCCGAGATCGAGGCGCATCTGACCGCGCGGCGCCGCGACTAAACAAAAACGGCCCGCCCCCGGATTTCCCGGAGGCGGGCGATGCATGTCTGCCGTGGGGTATGCGTTCAGATCACGCTCAGCACGATGATCATCGCGAGTGCATACATCAAGATGCCGCCGCCTATTAGGAAATAGGGAAACCTGCCCATGACCTGCGCCTTGGCCAAATTGCCCGCTTGAGCCAGCAGGTCGGGCCATGTGTAGCTGACAAAATCGCCTTGTGTGAATATCGCCTTGATGCGCCCATTCTCGTCGGTGACGGGCAAGCGGCGAAAGCGATCATTGGACATGATGCGCAGCCAGTCGATGATCTGATCATCCTCGCGGGCGCAACGTGGGTTGCGCGTCATCAGCTCGGACACTTTCGTCTTGGCCGGATCCAGCCCCTTGTCGACCAGCTTCTTGAGAATATCGCGCTCGGTCATGATGCCGGTCACTTTCTCGTCGTCGTTCACCACGATGATGCACCCGAAATTACGCTCGGTCATGTCGGCCACCGCAGCGGCGACCGTGCTGTCCTCGCGGCAGGTCAGCGGCTCGGGTTTGCTGGGATATTCGGGGCGGTCCATCAGGCGGGCGCCAGTTCGATTTTCGGTTGCGGCCATTGGTCGGTCCTTCCGATGATTGCGTTTGCTTGGAATTGAGGTAGCCCGCACCGCCCATGCGTCAAAGACACGCAGCGACCCTACCCTGAGCAGGGCGGGATCGACCAATCGCTACAGAGGCTTAGGGCTAGCGCGCCGCGCCCTCATGCGCCACATCCAGCGCGGCGCGCAGCAAGGCTTGGGTGTATTCGGTTTGCGGACGCTCGAAGAGGTCTTCGGCACTGCCGGCCTCGACCACATCACCCTGCTTCATAACCATGATCTTGTGGCTCATCGCACGCACCACCGCGAGGTCGTGGCTGATGAAAAGATAGGCCAGTCCATATTTCTGCTGCAGCCGGCGCAGCAGATCCACGATCTGAACCTGCACCGTCATGTCCAGCGCGCTTGTCGGCTCGTCGAGCACCAAGAGCCGGGGCCGCAGGATCATCGCGCGGGCGATCGCGATACGCTGGCGCTGTCCGCCCGAGAACTCGTGCGGGTAGCGATCCATCGCCGCGCGCGGCAATTCCACCTCGTCCAGCATCTCGGCCACCAGATCGCGCTGCGATCGGCCCTCTTGCCCCTCGGGCAGGCCATGCACGCCCAGACCCTCGGCAATGATCTCGGCGCAGGTCATACGCGGGCTGAGGCTGCCGAACGGGTCCTGAAAGACGATCTGCATGTCCGCGCGCCGGCGGCGCAGCGCCTTGGTGGACCAGCCATGCACATCCTCGCCGCAAAACCGGATGCCCCCTTCGGAGCCAATCAGCCGCATCATGGCCAGCGCCAGCGTTGTCTTGCCGGACCCGCTCTCGCCCACGATGCCAAGCGTCTCGCCCGCGTGCACGCTCAGGCTGGCCTCGTTGACCGCCTTGACGTGACCAACCGTCTTTTTGAGGAAGCCTTTCTGGATCGGGAACCAGACCCGCAGCTTGTCGGCCTCAAGGATGACGGGCGCATCGGGCGCCACTGGCGCCGGCCTTCCCGATGGCTGCGCATTCAGCAGCTTGCGGGTATAGTCATGCTGCGGATTGCCAAAGACCTCGGCCGTGGGCCCGGCCTCGACCACCATCCCGTCCTTCATCACACACACCTTGTCGGCGATACGCCGCACGATCCCCAGATCGTGGGTGATGAAGAGCAGCCCCATGTCACGGCTCTTCAGCTCCGCCAACAGCTCAAGAATCTGCGCCTGAATGGTCACATCAAGCGCCGTCGTCGGCTCGTCCGCGATCAGGATGTCGGGCTCGTTTGCCAGCGCCATTGCAATCATCACGCGCTGCCGCTGCCCGCCCGACAGCTGATGGGGATAGGCGCCCAGACGGCTCTCGGGCTCGCGAATGCCGACCTCGGTCAGCAGTTCGATGATGCGCGCGCGGGCCTCCGCCCCGGTTAATCCCTGGTGCAGCGCCAGCGACTCGCCCAGCTGCTTTTCCAGCGTATGCAGCGGATTGAGCGAGGTCATCGGCTCCTGAAATATGAAGCTGATGTCGTTGCCGCGCACCTTGCGCAGGGTCTTTGCCGGCGCGCCAATCAGCTCCTGCCCGTCATATTTTACACTGCCGCCCACCTCCGCGGCATCGCCCAGCAACGACACGGTGCTGAGCGCGGTGACGGATTTGCCCGACCCGCTCTCGCCCACCAGAGCGACGGTCTCGCCCCGGTCCACGGTAAAGCTGACGCCATGCACGCAGCGCGTCAGCGTCCCATCCTGCCGAAAGGCGATGGTCAGGTTTTCGACCGTCAGAAGGCTCATCTAAACGTCTTTCTGGGGTCGAAGGCGTCGCGCACCCCTTCAAAGATAAAGACCAGCAGCGACAGCATTATCGCGAAGGCGAAAAAGGCGGTAAAGGCCAGCCACGGCGCCTGCAGGTTCTGCTTGGCCTGCAAGGTCAGCTCGCCCAATGAGGGCGACGAAGACGGCAAGCCAAAGCCGAGGAAGTCGAGCCCCGCCAAGAGCGAGATCGTCCCGGTGATCACGAAGGGCAGCATGGTCAGCGTCGCCACCATCGCATTCGGCAGCATGTGGCGGAACATGATGCGCCGATTGCTGACGCCCAGCGCCTTGGCCGCGCGCACGTATTCCAGGTTGCGCGCGCGCAAGAACTCGGCCCGCACCACGCCCACCAGCGCCATCCACCCGAAAAGCACCGTGATCCCGACCAACAGCCAGAAACCCCGCGGCAGGATGGCAAACAGGATGATGATCACATAAAGCTGCGGGGTCGCTGCCCAGATCTCGATGAACCGCTGAAAGGTCAGATCCAGCCAGCCGCCGAAATAGCCCTGCACCGCCCCCGCCGCGATCCCGATGACCGAGGCGAGCGTGGTCACGATCAGCGTGAACATCACCGAAAGGCGGAAGCCGTAGATGACGCGCGCCAGCACGTCCCGCTTGGTATTGTCCGTGCCCAAGAGATTCTGCCCGTTCGGCGGCAGCGGCGCCGCCCCGGGCCGGTCGACGGGGGTGTCGTAGCTGTAGGGAATGGGCGGCCAGATGGCCCAGCCCTTGGCGATCTCCTCGCCCTCCACCACGCCATCGGCGGCATCTCCGATGACCCCTTCCGGATCGTCGAAACAGATATCAAGCCCGCCGGACGCGATCAGGCAGCGCACTTCGGGATCGCGGTAAACCGCCTCGGTCTTGAAATCGCCGCCAAATTCCGTCTCGGGATAGAAATTGAAGATCGGCGTATAATACTCGCCCCGGTACTGCACCAGGATTGGCTTGTCGTTGGCGATGAACTCGGCAAAGAGACTCAGCCCGAAGACAATCGAAAAGAGGACCAGCGACCAGAACGCACGCCGATTGCGCCGGAAATTGCGCCACCGACGCTGGTTGAGCGGCGAAAGGGCCATCAGCGCCGCCCCCCCGTTTCTTCTTGCGAAAAATATCCTGGGGTGAGCCGGAGGATTTCGCAGAAATCCGTAGGCGAGGGGCAACGCCCCTCTGCGCGGCTAACCAGATGGACAGAACAGCGCATCATCCCTCCCGCTTCTCGAAGTCGATGCGCGGATCGACCAGCACATACATCAGGTCGCTAAAGATGTTCACCACGAGGCCGATCAGGCCAAAAAGGAACAGCGTGCCGAACATCACCGGGTAATCGCGCCCCACGGCCGCCTCGAAGCCCAGTCGCCCCAGACCATCGAGCGAGAAGATCGTCTCGATCAGGACAGACCCGCCAAAGAAGATGCCGATGAAGACCGTCGGAAATCCCGCGATCACGATCAGCATCGCGTTGCGAAAGACATGGCCGTAGAGCACACGCTTTTCCGACAACCCCTTGGCGCGGGCGGTAATCACGTACTGCTTCTTCACCTCGTCGAGAAAGCTGTTCTTGGTCAGTAGCGTCAGCGTCGCAAAGGCTGCAATGGTGCTGGCCAGCACCGGCAGGGCGATGTGCCACAGATAATCGAGTATCTTGCCGGCCAGCGTGAACGTGTCGAATTCGTCCGAGGTGAGGCCGCGCAGAGGAAAGATCTTGAAATAACTGCCCCCCGCAAAGAGGACCAGCAGCATGATGGCAAAGAGGAAGGCCGGGATCGCATAGGCCACGATGATTATCCCACTGGTCCAGGTATCGAAGGTGCTGCCATCCCGCACCGCCTTGGACACGCCCAGCGGGATCGAGATGAGATAGGCGATCAACGTGGACCATAGCCCGAGCGAGATCGAGACAGGCATTTTCTCCAGCACCAGATCGGTCACCTCGATCTTGCGGAAATAACTCTCGCCGAAATCGAACTGCATGTAATTCCACATCATCAGGCCGAACCGCTCCAGCGGCGGCTTGTCGAGGCCGAACTGCCTTTCCAGCTCTGCGATCATCTCGGGCGGCAGGCCGCGCGCGCCGACATAGGCATTTTCGCCTTGGGTGCCCATGGCCGTGCCCGCATCGCTGCCGCCACCGGCAAAGCTGTCAAAGACGTCGCCCTTGCCCTGCATGTTGGCGATGGCCTGCTCGACGGGGCCGCCCGGCACGAATTGCACAAGGGCAAAGTTGATCACCATGATCCCCAGAAGGGTCGGGATGATCAGCAAGAGCCGCCGCAGGATATAGGCCCCCATGCGGCGTTACCTCATTTCGCCCGACGCGGCGAGCGCGGCGGCCTTGTCCGGATCAACCCACCAGAAATCCAGCACGCCCAGCGCATAGGGCGGCATCGGCTCGGGATGGGCGAACTTGTCCCAATAGGCGACCCAGTGAGAATCGTTGTACCAAACGGGGATCATAAACCGCTCATAGCGCAGCGCACGGTCGAGGGCCATCAGCGCCGCCTCCTGCGTGGCCAGATCGTTGGTGTCCAGCGCCGCGTTGATGATGGCGTCCACCATGGGGCTGGCGAGGCCCGCGGGATTGAACAGGCTGTATTCCGCCCCTTCCGAGCCGAAACGCTGCATCAGGCCGGTGCCGGGCTCCAGAAAGGCCATGTAGCTGTCGAAAATCATGTCGTAATCGCGGTCTCGGTTGCGCAGCGTGTATTGCGACGAGTCGATCTTCTCCATCTTGGCATCGATGCCCATCGCCTCGAGATTATTGATGAAATTCTCGACCACGGCGACGATCGTGGCCGACCCCGAGGAGGAGACGGGCAATTCGATGCTCAGCACCTCACCCTCCGCATTACGCCGCATGCCGCCCTCGCCTACGGGCCAGCCGGCCTCGTCAAGCAGCGACATCGCGCGGCGCAGGTTGCGCCGGTCCGTCAGGCGGCTGGCATCCGAAGTATGCGCCGTGACTGCCGGCTGGGTCAGCACCTCTTCGGGGATGACGTCGCCGAGGCTTTGCAGCAATTCCAGCTCGGCGCCTTCGGGCGCCCCCATTGCTTCCAGCGGCGTATCCTGAACAAAGCTGTCGCGCTGCTCGAAAAGGCCGAATTGCAGGCTCTCGTTGGTCCATTCAAAGTTGAAGGCCAGAGAGATCGCCTCGCGCACACGCTTGTCCTGCAGCTTCTCACGGCCGAGGTTGAAGACGAAGCCGGAAGGAACAGGGGGCGAGCCGTCGGGGATCTCTTCCAGCTTGACCCAGCCCTCGTTCGCGGCGGGAAAATCATAGCCCGTCGCCCAGGTCTTGGATGTCGTCTCGGCGCGGAAGCTGTATTCGCCCCCGGTGAATGCCTGAAACGCGACGGCGTCATCGGCGAAGTAAAGCACGCTGATCGTATCGAAATTGTGCCGTCCCAGATTGATCGGCAGGTCGCGGCCCCAATACTCGGGGTTGCGCGTGTAGGTGATGCTGCGGTCGGCCTCGGCGTTTTGCAGGACATAGGGCCCCGAGCCGGGGGACGGGTCCATGCGCGGCTCATCAAGGCGCGCGCCCGTTTCCTCGTACCACGCCTTCGAGAAGACCGGCACATTGCCAACCTGGTCGATCAGCGACCGGCGCGAGATACCTTCGGCGAAAGTGAACTTGACCGTATGATCGTCCAGCGCTTCGGCGCCCGGCACACGCTGCCTTACCGCTTCGGCGTAGGATTGCAGGCCCTGATCCAGCAGCAGATTGTGCGAAAAGACGACGTCATGCGCCGTCACTGGCGTGCCGTCCGAAAACCGCGCTTCGGGGCGCATATAAAAGATGACCCAATTCTTGCCCGCATCATATTCCAGCCGCTCGGCCAGCAGGCCGTAGGACTGACCATAGACATCGGCGGGCAGACCCTCACTGGTGCTGGGCATGTCGCCCAGCAGGCTTTCGTACATCATCCATGAATAGGCCCCCGCGCGATCCTTGCGCGAATAGGGGTTCATAGAGCTGAACGTGCCGGTCACGGCCAGCGATATCTCGCCGCCTTTGGGCGCCTCGGGGTTCACATAGTCGAAATGCGGGAAATCGGCGGGGTATTTCAGATCACCGAAATAGCTGTAGCCATGGCTTGTGATGATCTCGGCGTCCTGGTTATTGCCAGTGGCTGCGGCATCATCGGCCAGCGCGCCATGGGCCATGAGGGCCGCAATGGCCAGTCCGGCAAGGGCCGCGCGCAGACCAAAGCTGCGCCCGCCTGCCGTCTGTGCCTTGGTGTCGCCAGATCTCATGCCGTCCCTCCCGAGTGATGTGAATACAGTCTTATATATACAAGCCGCACGCTAAAGGAGGGGCAGCGCGACATTCAAGCGGGTAAAAAATTTGTCAGCGCGCGCGCCGAGGGGCACCGGACATAAATAGGGCCGCCACTCCATCGGGAATGACGGCCCATGATCCGCTATAATGCGGTGTTAGCTGCCGACCGAATCCAGATACGCGATCAGGTTCGCGCGGTCCTCGACATCCTTCAGCCCCGAATAACCCATCGATGTGCCGGGCGCATAACCCTGCGGGTTTTCGAGAAAGCCATTCAAGTTCTCGGGCGTCCAGACGTCAGCCGCCTCGGAGAGCGCGCCGGAATAGGCATAGCCGTTGGCGGTGCCAACATCGCGGCCCACGACATTATAAAGATAGGGGCCCGCACCGTTCACACCGTCCTCCAGCGCGTGGCACGCACGGCACTGGTTGAAGATCCGCTCGCCGCGGCCCGCATCGGCCATGGCATAGACTTCCTCGAAGGGGACAGCGGCCTCTTCGGGCTCGGCGCTCTCGTCCTCGCCGGTGTCGATCATGTAGCCTTGCACGACCTCGCCGTCATGATCCCCACCGGCCTCGGCGTGATAGATCGTCTCGGCCGCGAACTTGCCCAGCAGGAACACCAGGAAGGCGCCGGCGAAACCGCCCAGAATTTTGGTGAATGTCATTGTATCGAACATGAGCCCGCTTCCATTTGATATCCGTTGGCCGCGTATCTATCCGCTTCCCCTCCCCTTGCGCAAGGTATAGTTTCCGCGACCAAATGCCCGCCCTGCCCCGATCACGGCGCCCGCGGGCGACGGCACGGGGGACAGCACGACATGAGCCAGATCATTGCCTTTCAGGGCGAGCCGGGAGCCTATTCGCATCAAGCCTGCTTGCAGACCTATCCCGACGCCACGCCCCTGCCCTGCCGCACCTTCGAGGATGCGATCGAAGCGGTGCGCAGCAATGCCGCGCATCTGGCGATGCTCCCGGTCGAGAATTCCACTTTCGGCCGGGTCGCCGATATCCACCATCTGCTGCCCGGCACCGGGCTGCACATCATCGCCGAAGCGTTCGTTCGGGTGGAAATCGCGCTTCTGGCCGTGCCCGGCACGCCGCTGAAGCGGATCG
The DNA here is from genome assembly GCF_900156535.1 of Roseovarius nanhaiticus. NCBI lineage: Bacteria > Pseudomonadati > Pseudomonadota > Alphaproteobacteria > Rhodobacterales > Roseobacteraceae > Roseovarius > Roseovarius nanhaiticus. Next base: position 338,376 of record NZ_FTNV01000002.1, read on the forward strand.
AAAGCGCAATGAGCCACGCGATGCTGTTGGGCCAGTGCCGCGCGTTTCTGGGCGCGCATGGCATCGCCCGCGTCACTGGCGCCGATACCGCCGGATCGGCCCGCGAGGTCGCCGAGCTGAACGATCCGGCCATGGCCGCCTTGGCCAGCCCTCTGGCGGGCGAGATCTATGGTCTCGACATTCTGGCGCGCGGCATCGAGGACGAGGGAAATAACACCACCCGCTTCCTGGTAATGTCGCCGACACCCGACAGGGCGCGCCGCGGCACGGCAGGCATGATGACCAGTTTTGTCTTTGAGGTGCGCAATATTCCGGCCGCGCTTTACAAGGCCATGGGCGGATTCGCGACCAATGGCGTCAACATGACCAAGCTTGAAAGCTACATGGTGGGCGGATCTTTTACCGCTACACAGTTCTATTCCGACATCGAGGGGCACCCGGATGATGCGAATGTTGCACTCGCGCTGCAGGAACTCGATTATTTCACCAGCCAAGTGACAATTCTGGGCGTCTACCCGCGCGATCCGCGTCGGGACTGACCAAACGCCTTCCTGCGTTGACGATCGAACGTCCATCCGGCCTCCGGATGGGCGTTTTTTCATGGTCGGAGGTTACAGCCCCTCACGCCGGAGGACGAAAGCAGTCACGCCGAAGTGACGCATTGCGAGGCCAGAGTCACAGGGTTGCGAGGCGGGTTTTTAATTTAGACCATTAGGTTCATATTCATCTCACAGCACGGCGACAGACGCCCTACACCACATTGAATAACGCAACCAGCACAAAGGATTAACACAATGACACGCTTTGCACTCATCGCCCTTATCGCCGCCACCGCCACCGCCGGCCCCGCACTGGCAGTCGGGTTCACCTCGTCCGCCAATGAAGCCGTCGCGGCCCGTGACATCGCAGATCGCCAACACGGCTTTCAGATCAGCGAACTGAGCGCCGACGAGCGTGGCGGTCTCAACACGACGCCCAACGCCCGTGACATCGCGGACCGCGAAGACGGCTTCCAGATCAGCGAGCTGAGCGCCGAAGAGCGTGGCGGCTTCAACACGACACCCAACGCCCGCGATATCGCAGACCGCGAAGACGGCTTTCAGATCAGCGAGCTGAGCGCCGACGAGCGTGGCGGCCTCGACACGACGCCCAATGCGCGTGACATCGCAGACCGCGAAGACGGCTTTCAGATCAGCGAACTGAGCGCCGACGAGCGTGGCGGCCTCGACACGGCACCCAACGCCCGCGATATCGCAGACCGCGAAGACGGCTTTCAGATCAGCGAGCTGAGCGCCGACGAGCGTGGCGGCCTCGACACGACGCCCAATGCGCGTGACATCGCAGACCGCGAAGACGGCTTTCAGATCAGCGAACTGAGCGCCGACGAGCGTGGCGGCCTCGACACGGCACCCAACGCCCGTGACATCGCAGACCGCGAAGACGGCTTCCAGATCAGCGAGCTGAGCGCCGACGAGCGTGGCGGTCTCGACACGGCACCCAACGCCCGTGACATCGCAGATCGCGAAGACGGCTTTCAGATCAGCGAGCTGAGCGCCGACGAGCGTGGCGGTCTCGACACGACGCCCAACGCCCGTGACATCGCAGACCGCGAAGACGGCTTCCAGATCAGCTAAAAAATGTAGTGGTCGCATTGCAAAAGGCGTCGGACTGCGGTCCGACGCCTTTTCGCATGTCGCATTATGTCACGCGTTACGCATGTATCGCTCTTCCAGCTCCTTGGCGTAGGAGGCGACACGCATCTCGAAGCGTTTGGTCACATTGCCCCGCGCCAGCTTAAGCGACTGCAGCATCAGACGCGCCGACAGGTTCTTTGCCTTCAGCTCGCAAGTCAGCGCGACCCGGGTACGACCGCGCGACAACGCCACCAGCTCGACCACCAGATCGCCACTCAAGGACTTGCCGATCCCCTCAAAGCGCATCATCGCGGGGGGCTCAAACGTGACGAGCGTGACTTCCAGCTGTCGACGCTTGCCCTTCATCTGAAACGAGGTGTCCCAAATCATGCCAGCGGCGGGCGGGGTATGATCCAGCTTACGCTGAATTTCGGCGCCGCGGCGCAGGATCGACCGCTCGATCGCGGCGAAGTCGGAGAGTTGCGCAAAGACGAAGTCGATCGGCGCTTCGATATCTTCGCGGGTCGTGAAAATCATGTTGGTGCCCTGTTTCGATGCACCGCTTCGGGTGCTTTGCAGCGCGGGTCGCAAAATAGGCCCCGGCGCGTGATGCCTCGTCGCTATTGTCGCCTCATTCAAGATTGTCCGCAAGCCAGTTGCGCAGCAGGAATTGCGCAATGGCGCCCTCGCGTGCGGGCATCAAGAAGGCGTGCTGCCCGGCGAATGCGTCCATTAACTCTTCACGTGTGATCCAGACGGCATCCTCGATCTCGACCGGGTCAATCTGTATTTCCGTGGTGCGCGCCGTGCCGCGCATCCCCATCATCAGCGATGCCGGAAAGGGCCATGGCTGACTGGCAAGATAGCTGACCTCGCCCACCTCGACATGCGTCTCTTCCCAGACCTCGCGCCGCACCGCGGCCTCCAGCGTTTCGCCCGGTTCGACAAAGCCGGCAAGCAGCGAATACATTCCCTCGGGCCAGCCGGGCGAGCGGCCCAGCAGCACCGAATTGCCATGCGTGATCAGCATGATGACGACGGGATCGGTGCGCGGAAAGTGATGCGCGCCGCAGGCCGGGCAAAGGCGCTGCCACCCGGCTTGCGTGATGTTGCTTGCCGCACCGCAGCGCGCGCAAAACCCGTGAATGTCGTGCCAGCCGGACAGCGCACGAGCGGTTGCCGCCAGGGCCGCGTCATCGGCGGTGAGCACTGTCATGATGCGCCGCAGTTCGGCAAAGACGCCGGCTTCCAGCGCCGGGTGGCGCTGCTCGGTCGGGTCGGAAAATGTGTCGATGACGCCGGGCGCATCGCCCACATCCGGCTCCCAGCGCGAAATGTCATGCGCAAAGATCAGCTGGCCATCCTCTTCGCGGCCCAAGAAGATGCGGCGCGCACCGTCCAATACCGGGTGATCCATCGGCAATCTGATCAGCGGCGCCAGCGCGCCTTCGGCAACCAGGGGTTTGCCGCGCCATGTCAGGATCGTCTGAGCGCGCGAACCTTGCCGCAGCGCCGCGTCCAAATCGGTGCCGCGCAACTCGGCGGCACGGTCCAGCGTGCCACCTCCGAAAGTCACCGTCTCTGCCAACCTCACCCGCGCTCTCCCCCGCTCGCCCCATCCCGCCGGGGTGCCACGAAGGCCCGCCCCGCGCAAGCCGTGCATGCAGTGACGCAACACTCCCCGCGGAAATCCGGTTTTCGCTTTAAGGTTGCATCATAAGTCTTTGTAAATTCTTGTGGGTGTATTAGCCCAAAAAGGGACGGGCGCCCGAAAACCCACCCCGGCGCAGACTGCAATGATTACCAAAGACGACCCTCTACACTGAAAAATCCCCAAGGGCCCAAGGGAGAAAGCATGAACGTCATATCAGCCGCCCCAGACAGGGTCGACGCCGCCACACCATTGCCGGACGGCACGACGGCGCAACTACGCCTGCTGGGAACGACCGATCTGCACGCACATGTGATGGCCTACGATTATTACGCTGACCAAGGTGGGCAGCCTTACGGGCTGGTGCGCATCGCAACCGCCATCCGCGCCGCCCGCTCCGAAGTGCAAAACACCTTGCTTTTTGACAATGGCGACGCGCTTCAGGGGACGCCGATGGGCGATCTGACGCTATGCCCGAAAACGCGTTGGGCTGGCCCAAGCCCCGTCATCGATGCAATGAATGCGCTTGGCTATGACGCGGCGGGCCTCGGCAATCACGAATTCAACTTCGGCATCGACTGGCTGGTGCGGACAATTGGCGCTGCCGCGCATCCTGTGACCTGTGCCAATGTCGAGATACCAAGCGGCGCCGCGCGGCGCGACTGGCCGGTCAAGCCCTATCTGATCCTCGATCGCTTGCTGACATGCGAGGATGGCACGCAGCATCCAGTGCGCGTTGGCGTGCTGGGCCTGGTGCCGCCGCAGATCACCATGTGGGATCGGCTGCATCTGGATGGCCGCCTGGCCGTCCATGACATGGTCGAGACCGCGCGCTGGACCATCCCGCGCCTGCGGGCCGCGGGCGCGGATCTGGTCGTCGTGCTGGCCCATAGCGGCATTGGCGCAGAAACCCACGAGGCGATGGCAGAAAACGCGGCGCTCGCCCTCGCGGGGCTGGACGGGGTCGACGCGATCATGACGGGGCATAGTCACGGTCTCTTTCCAATTGGCGGCGCCACAGAGGGCAGCGGTGGCGTCGACCACGGCCGTGGCCTGCTGGCGGGTGTGCCTGCAGTCATGGCAGGTGCCTGCGGTGGTCACCTGGGCGTTCTTGACCTGGCGCTAGAGGCGCGAGAGGGGCGATGGGCCATCGCCGGCCACGGCGCCGCCTTGCGCAGCGCAGCGTCGCTGCCCTGCGATCCGCCGCTCGAGGCGCGGCTGGCAGCGGCGCATCAGATGACGCTGCAACATATGCGACAGCCCATAGGCACGGCCGCGATGCGCCTGCACAGCTACCTCGCCCTGGCGCGGCCCGACGCATCGGTTTCGGCGCTCAATGCGGTGCAGACGCGGCTGATGACGCGCAGGCTGAGAGGTACAGCATATGAGGGCAGAGCGGTGCTGTCGGCCACGCCCGCCTTCAAGACCGGCGGGCGGGGCGGCCCCCGCAACTTCACCGACCTGCCGGAAGGCACCCTTTCGGTGCGCCATGCGGCCGATCTCTATCCTTTTCCCAACCGCCTTTGCGGGATCGCGATCAGCGGCGCGGACTTGCGCGACTGGCTGGAGCGCGCGGCGATTTGCTTTGCAAGGCTGCACCCCGGCGTGCCGGATCAGGTGCTGCGCAACATGAATGTGCCGGGGCATGATTTTGACGTCATTTCGGGTGTCACCTACAGTCTCGATCTGACCGCGCAACCGCTCTATGACCGGATGGGACAGCGCCAGCCGGGCACGCTCGGGCGTGTCCGCGATCTGCGCCATCATGGCAGGTCAGTCGCAGACGAGGCGCAGTTCATTCTCGCCACGAACACCTATCGCGCCTTCGGTGCGGGCGCTTTCGCTCCGATCCCGCGGGAGCGCATCGTGCATATATCGGACAGCCTGTTGCGGCAGGATCTGACAGATGAGGTGGGGCAAACACCCCTTGCCCCGACGCCGGACTATGAGAGCAACTGGCGTTTTTCGGCCATTCCCGGCGCGTCGGCCCTTCTGGATACCGGGCCGGGCCTGCGCAGCGATCCTGCGGCGATGGCCGCGCTGGTCGCTGAGGGCGCTGTGGATCTGGGCGATGTCGAGGGCGGCTTCTGCCGCATCCGCCTGCCTTTTTGACCCCGCCTTCACGCACGCAATGCAGTCACGGATTTGTGAGCGCGCCCATACCCGGCACGCGCTACTTAAAGTCGCAGCAACAAGGAGACACATGATGAGCACTTCCCACATAACCCGCCGCACCCTTCTGGGCGCGGCTGCCGCGCTGCCCTTGGCCCATGCTGCAAAGGCCGCCGCCCCGATGATGGGCGCCTCCGCCGCGATCCATCGCCGCGTCGCGCTGGGGGGATTCGAAGTTACGACTTTGCTGTCGGGTTCGATGCCGCGTGATGATCCGCATTCGATTTTCGGCCTCGACGTGGATGCCGAAACGTTCAGCCAGGTCGCGAATGACGCTCTCTTGCCCACCGACAAGGCGCAATTCTTCTTTACGCCGACGCTGGTCAATACCGGCAAAGAGCTGGTTCTGTTCGATACCGGCCTCAACCCCGAGGGCATCACCGCTGCGCTCGAGGCCGCCGGATACACAGCCGATCAGGTAGACATCGTGGTGCTGACGCATATGCACGGCGATCACATCGGCGGGCTCAGCGGCGACAATGGCACGACCTTCGCCAATGCGCGCTACATCGCGGGTGCGGTCGAATATGACCACTGGGCTGCCGCCGGGAATGACGGCTTTGACTCCAAGGTGCGCCCGCTGGCGGAACAAACGACCATGATCGCCCCCGGCGAGGATGCGGCCTCAGGCATCACCGCAGTCGAAGCCTTCGGTCACACGCCGGGTCACATGGCCTACCGCATCGAGAGTGAAGGCAAATCCCTGCTGATCGCCGCCGACTTCGCCAACCATCCGGTCTTCTCGCTTGAACAGCCGGATTGGGAGGTGAAATTCGACATGGACAAACCCGCCGCCGCCGCCACACGGCGCAAGCTTCTGGACATGCTGGTGGCCGAGCGGATGCCGTTTATCGGCTATCACATGCCGTTCCCCGCCATGGGCTTTGTCGAGGCACGTGGCGATGGCTATGGTTATGTTCCCGAGAGCTATCAGCTCCGTCTCTGACTGAAGCTGAAAGACCTGCACCGCGCAGCTTTCCTTCGCGCGGCGCAGGCCCCATATGGGTAGGATGAAACCCACCCCCACCCTCGCCCGGATCGAAGAGATCGCGCTGGCCGCAATCGCCGTGCTGCCAGCGCCCTTCGCAGCCGCCGCAAGGCAAGTGGTGCTGCAAGTCGAGGATCTTCCGGACGCCCGCATGCTCGCCGATCTGGGCATGGACGATCCGATGGAGCTGACCGGGCTCTACGATGGCGTCCCGATGACCGAGAAATCAACCGCCTTTCCCGCGCCTTATGCCGATACGGTCTGGCTTTTTCGCCAGCCGATCCTTGCGGAGCTGGAAACGCGCGAGGGGGTCACGCTGGAAGAGCTTGTGGCCCATGTGACAGTGCATGAGTTCGCCCATCATTTCGGGTGGTCAGATGACGACATCGCCAGCATCGACCGTTGGTGGGAATAGCCGGGCCTTAGCTGCCCAGCTTGTCCGCGATCCCAATCATGCGCTTGGTTTGATGCCGGATCGCGCCCTTGACGGTGTCGTTGACCTCCCCCGCGATCGCCGTCGCACCATAGGGGTTGCCCAGCTCGAACATGATGTCATCGGTATAGCCCGGCGCGGCCACGATGCAGCCCCAGTGAATCAGCGTGGCGTGCAGGTGCATCAATGTGGTCTCCTGCCCGCCATGCGCGCTCTGGGTCGAGGTCATGCCGCCCGCCACCTTGTTCGCCATCACACCCTTTTGCCACAGCGGGCCCAGCGTGTCGAAAAACGCCTGCATCTGGCTGGGCATGGACGAAAACCGCGTCGGCGCCGAGATCAGATAGGCGCTCGCCCATTCCATATCCTCGGGAGCGGCCTCGGGGATGTCCTTCATCCGCGCGACTTGCTCTGTCCAGGCGTCCTGCCCGTCAATCACCTCTTGCGGCGCCGTCTCGCGCACACGGCGCAAGCGCACCTCGGCACCCGCCGCACGCGCCGCCTCTTCTGCGCAAGTCGCCATCTCGTGATTGGTGCCGTAGGTGGAATAAAACAGGATCAAAAGGCGTGTGCCGGACATTTGGGTCTCCTTGAACGGGGTTCCCCTAAGCAATGCACTGCCGGCCTCTTTCGTTCCCGCGGCACGCCGCGCGTGGCTCCAATTTCATCTTGGCAAAAATACTCGATCGCGCGCAGCGCGTCCCGCAGTCAGCCTGCCGCGCCGTCCCGCCAGCGATTGGCGATTGGATATCGCCGGTCCAACCAGAAGGCATGTTTGCTAAGGCGCGTGCCCGGCGCGGACTGAAAGCGTTTGTATTCGCTGATATAAATCAGATGTTCGACCCGCGCCGCATCTTCGCGGCTAAAGCCTGCCTTGACGCAGTCGTCAATGCTGCCATCCCCGTCGACCAGGATCTGCAGTATCGCATCCAGCACCGGATAATCGGGCAGCGAGTCGCTGTCTTTCTGGTCCTCTCGCAGCTCGGCCGAGGGCGGCTTGTCGATGATGCGCGGCGCGATCACCTCGCCCTCCGGGCCCATCATCCACGCGCGATGAGTGGCGTTGCGCCAGCGGCACATCTCGAACACGCGGGTCTTGTAGAGGTCCTTGATCGGGTTGTAGCCGCCATTCATGTCGCCATAGATCGTGGAATAGCCCACCGCGACCTCGGATTTGTTGCCCGTGGTCAGCAGCATTTCTCCGAACTTGTTGGACATCGCCATCAGCAAAAGGCCCCGCAGGCGGGATTGGATGTTTTCTTCGGTCAGGTCTTCGGCGTGTCCGGCAAAGAGCGGTGCAAGCGTTTCGGTGATCGCCGCGCGCCCCTTGTCGATAGGCACAAAATCATAGGCGCAGCCCAGCGCCTCGGCCACGGCCTGCGCGTCATCAAGCGACGCCTGGCTGGTATATTCCGAGGGCAGCATGACGCAGCGCACGTTGCCCGCACCCAGTGCGTCCGCGGCGATGACCGCAACGATGGCCGAGTCGATGCCCCCCGAGAGGCCCAGCAGCACCTTCTTGAAGCCGGTCTTGCGCATGTAATCGCGCAAGCTGAGGACCATGGCGTGATAATCCTGCTCCATCTGGTCCGGGATATGCGCAAGCACCCCGGCCTCGGCGCGCCAGCCCTCGGGGCCTTGAATGAAATCAACATGGGCCAGCCCGGTCTCGAAAACCGGCATCTGCACCGCCAGCCCGCCGGCGGGGTTCAGCACGAAACTGCCCCCGTCGAACACCTGATCGTCCTGACCGCCCACGAGGTTGAGGTAGACCAGCGGCAGGCCCGTCTCGACCACGCGGCTGACCATGATGGTCTGGCGCGTCTCCATCTTGCCCCGGTAATAAGGCGAGCCGTTGGGCACCAGAAGGATCTGCGCGCCTGTCTCGGCGAGCGTCTCGGCCACGTCCTCGTGCCAGGCGTCCTCGCAGATCGGGCTGCCGATCCGCACCGGCCCGACCGTATAGGGCCCCGCCACGGGGGCCGAGCCGTAAAGGCGCATCTCATCAAACACCGTCTCGTTGGGCAGGTGATGCTTGAGCACGCGCGCCGTCACAGTGCCGCCTTGAAGGACGTAATATGCGTTGAAGAGTTCCGCCCCCTCCAGTGCCGGGCCGCCGATCGCAATCGCAGGCCCGTCTGCGCAGTCGGCGGCGAGCGCGTGGATGGCCGCGATCGCCTCCTGGTGAAAGACGGGCTTCATCACCAGATCCTGGGTGTTGTACCCGGTAGCGAACATCTCGGGCAGGGCCAGCATGTCGGCGCCCGCGTCCCGCGCCTCGGCCCAGGCGGCGCGGACTTGCGCGATATTGCCTTTGATGTCGCCCACGGTAGCATTCAGTTGGGCCAGCGTCAGGCGAAACCTGCCGGAGGTGCCTGAGGTGTCGGACGTACCGGGCCGATGGGACATTCTGCGCTTCCTTCCGTTTCGCCCCAACATCTAGCAGACGCGCGCGCGGAGGAAAGCCGATTTGACCGAATCGCGTTGCCCCGATGGGGGCGGTCCTTTACCTTCTGCCAAAGCCGCGCGACGTCGCGGGCAAGGGCATCCGGGGCAGGCAATGGTATCCATTACGGCAAGGCAATTCGTATTCGCAGTCACTCTGGCGCTTGGCGCGGGCATGAGCGCATCCGGCGCGTACGCGCAAGATGACGCGATTCAGACCAAGCAATATGACGATGGCGGCGTTTACGAGGGCACGTTCAAGGATGGCCTCCAGCACGGCACCGGCACCTACACGCTGCCCAACGGCTATGAATATACCGGCGATTGGAGCGAGGGCGAGATCAAGGGCAGCGGCACGGCGCGCTTTCCCAACGGATCCGTTTATGAGGGCGAGTTTGCCCTGGGCAAGCCCAATGGCGTGGGCAAGATCGTCTTTACCGATGGCGGCACCTATGAGGGCCAGTGGGTCAACGGCAAGATCACGGGGCGCGGCACGGCCGTCTATGCCAATGGCGTCCGCTATGAGGGCGAGTTCCTGAACGCGATGCATCACGGGCGCGGCACGATGACCTCGACCAATGGCTATGTCTATGAGGGCGATTGGGTCGAGGGTATCAAGGAGGGCAGCGCCTCGATCACCTACCCCGATGGCGCCACCTATGAGGGCGAAGTCCGGCGCGGTGCGCGCGACGGCACCGGCACGCTGACGATGCCCGACGGTCTGATCTACTCCGGCCTCTGGAAGGACGGGCAGATCGACGGCGCGGGCAAGCTGACCCAGCCCAATGGCGATGTCTACGAGGGCGATCTGGTCGCGGGCCGCCGCGAGGGCGAGGGCCGCGTTGTTTATGACAACGGCGATATCTACGAAGGCCAGTTCGTCGATGACAAGCGCGACGGTCAGGGCACCTTCACCGGGACCGACGGCTATGTCTATACCGGCTCCTGGGTCGCGGGGCGCATCTCGGGCTCAGGGCGGGTGACCTATCCCGACGGGTCGGTCTACGAGGGCGAATTCCGCGACGATCAGGCCAATGGCGAGGGCAAGATCACCTATGCCAATGGCGACACTTACGAGGGCCAGTGGGTCGACGGGGTGATCGAAGGCGTTGGCCGCGCGACCTATACCAGCGGCCTCGTCTATGATGGCATGTTCAAGAATGCGCGCAATCACGGCCAGGGCGTGATGACCTATGCCGACGGCTACCGCTATGAGGGCGACTGGGTCGAGGGCGAGCGCGAAGGCCAGGGCACGGCCACCTACCCCGATGGCACCGTCTATACCGGCGGCTTCACCGCCGGGCAACGCGACGGTCAGGGCAAGATCGAGATGCCCGACGGCTTCGTCTACGAGGGCGAGTGGCAAAACGGCGAAATCAACGGGCGCGGTGTGGCCACCTATGCCAATGGTGACGTCTACGAGGGGCTTTTTGTCGATGGCAAGCGCCAGGGCACCGGCACGATGCGCTACGCGACCGGTCAGGAAGAGACCGGCCAATGGCAGAACGGCGCGCTGGCCGCCGAGCCGGGCAAGCCCGCGACGAATGCAGCGCCCGAGGGCGCACCCGCGGCGACAGCCGACAGCGTACCAGAAGCCGCATCCGAGACCGCAGCGCCTGAGACCGCAGCGCCTGAAACAACAGACGACACCGCGCCCGCCGAGTAAGTCTGGGCCGCGCATTTGGAGATCAAGGCAATGCCCCATACCGGATCCTGCCTGTGCGGCGCCGCCAAATTCACCATTACCACCCCCGTCAAGCAGGCAGCAGCCTGCCATTGCAGCATGTGCCGCAAATGGTCGGGGGGCATTCTGACATCCGTCGAGGTGCCGAAGGATGGACTGGAGATTGGCGAGAGCGCGCCAATAGGCGTCTATTCCTCCTCCGACTGGGGCGAACGGGCATTTTGCACCCGCTGCGGCAGCGGGCTCTGGTTCCGTTTGACCATGGCAGGCCCGCAGGATGGGACATTCTACGTCAATATGGGCGCGCTCGACGATCCGTCGGGGATCACCCTCGCCGAAGAGCTGTTCATCGACGAGAAGCCGGGCGGCTACGCGCTGAGCGGCGATCACCACCGCATGACTGGCGCCGAATTCTTTGCCATGATCGAGGCAGGATGCCCGCCCGGCAGCGACTAGCGCCGCACCATCATCGCCAGCCGGATCAGCGCCCTCTCGACCAAGGCCATTTGCGGCGCCGTCTGCCCGGCCGAGCGCAGGGTCAGGTCCACTTCGGTCAGAACGCCCAGCGCTGATTGCAAATTGGCCGCGCCCCATGCCTGCGCCTGCCGCTGCATCCGGTCGCGGCGCGGGCCAAAGACCGGCGGGCGCATCCGCGCGATGCCCTGGCTGACGCCACCGGGATCGGAGGCCGCCGTGTAGAGCCCCCGGAAATGCCGCGAGGCCGCGATGACGAGGCCGACGGGCTGCACGCCCTGGGCGCGCAACTGCTTCATCATCGGTCCGATCTCGCCCGACCGGGCCTCGGCCACGATATGCAGGATGTCGTCCAGATCCGCCTCGACCGAGGCGGGCGCGCAGGCGGCGATATCCTCGGGTGTGACGGGGCCGTCATCGTTCAGCTTGTATAGGGCCAGCTTCTCCACTGTCTGACGAAAATCGCCGGGGTCGAGCGCGCGGCCAAGGTCATTGAGGTCGCGCATCGCCTCTTGGCCGATATTCTTCAGGCCAGATTTTTGCAGCATCGCCTCGATCTCGGCGCGGCTGGGCGGCTCTTCATAAATGGCGGCGGCGTAAGCGTTTTTATGCGCCTCGAAGGTCTTGCGCAGTTTGGATGTCGGCTTGAGCTGGCCCGCCGTCACGATGATCTGCGCATCGCCCTCGCGCCAATCCTCCAGCGCCGCAAGTATGGGCGCAGCCAGCGCCTCGGTGGCGTCCTCGACAAAGGCGACGCGCGGGCCGGGAAAGAAACTGGCCGCCTTGACCGCGTCGTTAAGCCGCGCGGGATCCTTGCGCAGCTCGCCCGCCGGCATGCGGGTGACGCGCATCTCCTCCTCGCCCGTGGGGCCGACAAGGGCCGCGATCACCTCGGCCCGGCGCAGCGCGATGCGCATCGCATCGGCGCCGTAGATCAGAAGGCCCGCGCGCGCCGCCTCGGGGCGGGCGAAATAGCCGGGCGCGTCGCGGGGGCTAAGCTTCATAGGCCCGATCTGGGCGCGGCCACGATCAGCCGTGTGATGATCTGATCAGTCAGCATGGTCATCAGCCGCTCGCGCGCGTCCCGCTCGGCGGCCTGCGTTGCAACTGTCGAGCCGGAGGCGGAATAGCCGGTGAAATTGCTGACCTTGCCACTGGTGATGACCGCCTGCGTATTCAGATCCCGCAGCGCATAGGTCACCGCGCCCAGAAGATTATAGCGCGTGGTGACGTTGGTCGCGGAAATCGCCACGGATTCGGATTCGATGCCGACCGAATAGCTGAGGCCATATTGCCCCGGATCGGCACGGCCCAGCCGCGCCTCAAGCTCGCGCACCAAGAGGAATCCTTCACGCGTGACCGGATCATCGGCCAGCACGGCGCCTTGCAATGCGGTCCCCGCACCATTCACACCGTAGACCGGGGTAAAGCCGCATGCCGGCAGCACAGCCAGAAGGCCAAAGGCAAAGGCGCGGCGCGTGGGGTGGGGTAAGCTCAAGGGATTGCTCCTACTGCGCGATCAGATCACGACGTTGACGATACGGCCCGGCACGACGATCACCTTCTTGGGCGCGCCGCCCTCCAGCGCCTTTTGCACAGCATCCGTCGCCAGTGCGATCTTTTCAACCTCATCCTTGGGCATGTCCTGCGGCACCTCGATTTCGGTGCGCCGTTTGCCGTTGATCTGGACCGGCAGCGTGATCGTGTCGTCGATCAGCATGGCAGGGTCCGCCGCCGGCCAGGGTGCCAGCGCGACAAGGCCCTCGCCGCCCAGCATCGTCCACAGCTCTTCGGCCAGATGCGGCGTCATGGGCGACATCAGCTGCGCCAGCGTGCGGGCCGCCGCGCGCCTGGCCGCCGTACCCGCCTCGCTTTTGGCGAGTGCGGCGGTGAAGGCGTAAAGCCGCGCGATGGCCGCGTTGAAGCCGAAGGATTCGACCCCTGTGCTGACATCGTGAATGGCCTTGTGCATCTCGCGCAAGAGCGCCTCATCGGCCTCGGGCGCGTCCGGCGCGTCGCTGGCCGCGATCTCGGACGCGATGCGCCAGACGCGGGCCAGATGCTTGTGCGCGGCCTCGGCGCCGGCAGCGGTCCATTCCACATCCCGCTCGGGCGGGCTGTCGCTGAGCACGAACCAACGCGCGGTATCGGCGCCATAGGCGTCGATGATCTGGGCCGGATCGACGACGTTCTTCTTGGATTTCGACATCTTGGCCGAAGGGATGATCTGAACCTCGGTGCCATCGGCCAGTTTGCCGTCCGTCACGTCCTCGGGCAGGTGATAGACCGCGCGGCCGTTGGCATCGCGGGTCTGATAAATCTCGTGCGTCACCATCCCTTGGGTAAAGAGCGCATTGAAAGGCTCGACCGCCTTTTGCGGCAGGTGGCCGGTGATGCGCATCGCGCGGGCGAAGAAGCGGCTGTAGAGGAGGTGCAGGATCGCGTGCTCGATCCCGCCGATATACTGGTCCACATTCATCCAGTATTCCGCCGCTGCCAGATCGGTGGGCGTGTCCGCATGCGGCGCGGTGAAGCGCGCGAAATACCACGAGCTGTCGACGAAGGTGTCCATCGTATCCGTCTCGCGCCGCGCCGCTGCGCCGCATTTGGGGCAAGGCGCATCGCGCCATGTCGGATGCCGGTCCAACGGATTGCCCGGCACGTCGAAGGTCACATCATCAGGCAGACGGATGGGCAGGTTTTCCTTGCGCTCCGGCACCACGCCGCAGGTGTCGCAATGGACCACGGGGATCGGGCAGCCCCAGTAGCGCTGGCGCGAAAGGCCCCAATCACGCAGGCGGAACTTTGTCACGCCATGGCCAACGCCGTTATTTTCGCAAAACGCGATGGCGGCATCAATTGCGGTATGCGCCGTCTGGTCCGCCTCGCCGGCAAAGCCGCGGATGTAATGGACGATCTGCGTCTTGGGCGGCACGAAGGCTTCGGTGAATTCTTCGCTCGCCCCTTGCTCGGGCAGGAAGGTCGGGATGATTGGCAAACCATATTTCACCGCGAAGTCGAAATCGCGCTGGTCATGCGCCGGGCAGCCGAATACGGCGCCGGTGCCATAGTCCATCAGCACGAAATTGGCGACATAGACCGGCAATTCCCAAGACGTATCGAAGGGATGGCGCACGGTCAGGCCGGTGTCATAGCCGCGCTTTTCCGCCTTCTCCAGCGCCTCTTCGGTGGTCCCGCCCTTGCGGCACTCGGCTGAAAACGCGGCCAGATCCGCATCGCCCTGCTCCAGTTTCCTGGCAAGCGGATGATCGGGCGATATGGCAATGAAACTGGCGCCCATCAGCGTGTCGGGTCGGGTGGTGTAGACCTCGACGCGGTCATGACCTTCGGGGCCGTCACCCAGGCCAAAGGCAAATTGCAGGCCGCGCGATTTGCCGATCCAGTTTTCCTGCATCAGCCGGACCTTGGCGGGCCAGTCGTCAAGGCCGTCCAGCGCCTCCAGGAGTTCCTCGGCCATGTCCGAAATGGCAAAAAACCATTGGGTCAGCTCGCGCCGCTCAACCTCGGCGCCGCTGCGCCAGCCGCGCCCGTTCTCGACCTGCTCGTTCGCCAGAACGGTCATGTCCACCGGATCCCAGTTGACGACCGCGTTCTTGCGATAGACCAGCCCCGCCTCCAGCATGTCGAGGAAGAGCGCCTGCTGCTGGCCGTAATATTCTGGATCGCACGTGGCGAATTCGCGGGACCAGTCGATGGAAAGGCCCAGCGGCTTCATCTGTTTGCGCATCTCGGCGATATTGCCGTAGGTCCAATCCTTGGGATGGCCGCCAATCGCCATCGCGGCATTCTCGGCGGGCATGCCGAAGGCGTCCCAGCCCATCGGGTGCAGCACGTTATGCCCCGTCGCTAACTTGTGCCGCGCGATCACGTCGCCCATCGTGTAGTTGCGCACATGGCCCATATGGATGCGCCCCGACGGATAGGGGAACATCTCGAGCACGTAATATTTCGGCTTGTCGCCGCCCGCCTCGGCGCGGAAAATTCCGGCTTCGTCCCAGGCTTTTTGCCAGTTGGCTTCGATCTCGGCGGCGGAATAGCGGGGCATGGCAGGCTCTTTCACGGGCATTGAAATTGGCGCGAGGCAGCGCGCAGTCATTGGCAAAGGGTGATAGGCCGCGCGCGCGCCAGCGTCCAGTGGCGCGGCACAAAAATGCGAGGCTTTGCAGGCCATCGGCGCGCGCCTATACAAGGTTCAGACCCCGAACCGGGCACCGCAGGCAGGCAGGCGCGATGAAAATCCTCTTTATCCATCAAAATTTCCCCGGCCAGTTCAAGCATCTGGCCCCTGCCCTTGCCGCGGCGGGCCATGAGTGCACCGCGCTGACGCTGAAAGTGAAAGAACAGTCCACCTGGCGCGGCGTCCGCGTTATCCCCTATGCCCTGCCCGAGCGGCGCGCCCAGCAGGTGCATCCCTGGCTGATCGACCTCGACACCAAAGTGACGCGCGGCGAGGCGTGCTGGCGCGCGGCGCGCGCGCTGGCGGATGAAGGCTATGCGCCCGATCTGATCCTGGCGCATCACGGCTGGGGCGAATCGATGTTCCTGCGCGATCTGTGGCCGGGCGCGCGCATGGCGCTTTATTGCGAGCTTTATCATCAGGCGGGCTATCCGCATCTGGATTTCGATCCGGAATTCGCCAGCGAAGAGCCCGAGGTGCAGCCTCTGCGCATCCGGCTGAAAAATCTTGGCAACCATCTGCACTTCCCGGTCGCCGAGGCGGGGCTAAGCCCGACGGAATTTCAGGCCGATACCTTCCCGCCCGAATTTCGCAACCGTATCACCGTTTGCCATGACGGAATCGACACAAGCTGGTCGGCGCCAAAGCCCGATGTAAAGGTCACTTTGAAGGGCCACGCGCCCTTCACGCGGGACACTGAGGTCATCACATTCATCAACCGCAATCTTGAGCCCTATCGCGGCTATCATGTCTTCATGCGGGCGCTGCCCGATCTTCTGCGCGCACGTCCCGATGCCCGTGTGATCATCATCGGCGGCGATGAGACCAGCTACGGCAGCGCGCCGCCCAAGGGCCGAACGTGGAAGCAGATCTTCCGCGAGGAGGTGGCGGACCGCATGATGCCGGACGACTGGCGCCGCGTGCATTTTCTGGGGCGCATCCCGCACGAAGATTTCACGCGCATCCTGCAGCTGAGCCGGGTGCATGTCTACCTGACCTACCCGTTCGTCCTGAGTTGGTCATTGATGGAGGCAATGTCCTGCGGCGCGGCCATCGTCGCCAGCGATACGGCGCCCGTGCGCGAGGTGATTACGGATGGCGAGACGGGGCTGCTCGTGGATTTCTTCGACCGTCAAACCCTTGTGCGCCGGGTGAGCGAGCTGCTTGACGACGAGGAAGCCCGTGCGCGGCTGGGCGCGGCGGCGCGCAAGTCGATGATCGAAAAATACGATCTGGAGACCATCTGCCTGCCCCGACAGATGGCGTGGGTGAATGAGATCATGGAAACGCCGCTCGTCACCTGAGTGACGGGCTGCGCGCCTTTGTCAGTAGTTTTCGGCTTGGATACGCAGCTGACGGGCGCGCGACAGGATCGCGTCCTCGACCGCGCGGCGCGTATCGGCATCGACCGGCCCGCTTTGCGACGACAGCGCCACGTTCAACGAACGCGCGTCGAGCGCCGGATCGCTGATCAGGATCGTTGCGCGATAGGCACGCCCACCGCCGGGCGGTATCCCGTAGCCCGTCGAGATCACGCCGGTGAACGGGTCTGCGGATTGGATGGGCAGGAAATCAAGGACTTGCAATGATGCCGTCCAAAGGTAGCGGTTGACTTTGACGCTGGCATCGCCGCCGCGAAAGATATCGAGGATCGAGCCGCCCGGCTCGCTCGGTTTGACGCCGACGCGCGCGGGCCCTTTGGCCTCACGTCCACTTTCGACGACGACTGCATCGGGATCGAATGTTGCTGGCTCGTCCCCGCAGGCACCCAAAATCGTCAGTGCCGCAAGGGCGCAGACCGCGCGTTTAACCGAATAGAGCATCATGTTACCGTCCGACGTTGCCTCATCCCCTAGTAACCAACGCGGCGGGACGGGGCAAGGTGTTTGCGGCAAGGCGGCGCTGGCAGGTTGCGCCGGTGCGCCAAGGTGCCGCCTTGCGCCTTTGCATCCTGCCGCGCAGAGGTTTAACTGCCAGCGAATGCAACACCTGATCAAGAGCGTCTCATGAGCCTGACCGAAATTACCGCCCGCATGGATGCTGCCCTTTCCGCTGCCGGACGCAGCGCCGATAGCGCGGCACTGATCGCAGTCTCGAAGGTGCAGCCCGACAGCCGCGTAGAAGCGGTGTTGCAGGAGGGCCACCGTATATTCGGCGAAAACCGCGTGCAGGAAGCCGCAGGGAAATGGCCCGCCTTCCGAGAGAAATACGATGGAATCGAATTGCATCTGATCGGCCCGCTGCAAACCAACAAGGTCCGCCAAGCCTTCGAGCTCTTCCAGGTAATCCATTCCGTGGACCGTCCGAAGCTGGCCAAGACAATCGCTCGCATCGCGGAAGAAGAAGGGCATTGCCCCGAACTTTTTATCCAGATCAACACCGGCGAAGAAGATCAGAAGGCGGGTGTTTCGCCCAAAGACGCTGATGATTTCATTGCGGAATGCCGCGCGCTGGATTTGCCCATCAAAGGATTGATGTGCATTCCGCCCGCCGAGGAAGAACCCAGCCTGCATTTCGCCCTATTGGCAAAAATCGCGAAAAGAAACGATTTGGCGGGATTGTCGATGGGAATGAGCGGAGATTTCGAATCCGCCATTGCACAGGGCGCCACGCATATCCGCGTCGGAAGTGCGATTTTCGGAGAACGCGATTACGGCTGAGCGTCGCAGAGCGGTATCGGCTGTGCTCCAGCAAAGAACGCGACCCCTTTCGGCGCCGCGTTCATGCTCATTCTAATTATCGGGCGAGGTCATGACACCGCGCCGAGGCATATGACAGATCAATCCTTGATCCGCATCGTTTCGATGTCGATGCCTTTTTCGCGTGCGTCCTTGATCCATGCAGGCGGACGGCCACGACCGCTCCAGGTCAGCTTTGGGTCGTCCTTGCTGCGGTATTTCGGCGCTGCCGGGGCGCGCGATTTCGGCTTGGGGTTGGAGCCCGTCGGCGTGACCGCGCCCTCGGACTTTCGGCCGGGTACCAGGTCATCCAGCGAATAGCCCAATTGCTTGGCTTTTTCGCGCACCGCATTCAACGCTTCCTTGCGCTGGCGCTTGTCGCGGCCTGCCAATTCACGTTCGACTTTCTTCTGCAACGATTTGAGTTCCTGAATACTCAGCGACTTGAGATCATGATTTGCCATTAGACACCCTGTGGATTGTTTTTTAATTTCTTAGGCGGATTCTGACAAAAGCGCAAAAGAAATGCGCAATTATCGGCCACGGCAACGCGCAAATCAGATGGAATTGGGAACGACAAATCGCGTTCCCGGCGTAATTTCCCGCGCAAGGCGATAAAGATCGCGCCTTTTCAACGCAAGGCAGCCTTCGGTTGGGAATCCCGGACGGCGCCATTGATGAATGAATATGCAAGATCCCTTTCCCGGCGTGGCCACCGGCCAATTCCAATCTGTTACCAGGATCAGATCATAGAGCGGATCAGCGCGGCGCAGCGCCTCGTGGCTCTGCGCGTAGGGTGCGCGCACATGGGTATTGTAGGCGGCATCCTCGGGCGCGTCCGACCAAAGATCGCCCGGCAGGATCGGCTCGGCCCAGGGCGCCGGCGGCGCGATCCGGTCGGGCCGATAAAGCGTCATCACCACGCGGTGGATACCTGCAGGTGTCGCGCCGTCGCCCTCGCGCTTGTGGGTGCTGATGCCGCCGCGCCCGATGCTGCACGGATAGCGGCGCCCGCGATAGATCAGGCCAAGCGGGGTCAATGTCATGTCGTCAAATCGCATCTGCGGCCTTTCCTATAGCGACGCCTCGGGGCGAAAGCCGGGCGGGATATCATCCTGCCCGTTCAGCATCAGATCCGCCATCACCTCACCCACCTTGGGCGCCATGCCAAAGCCGATCTTGAAGCCGCCATTGGCAATGAATTGGCCGGGATGCAGCGGATGCGGGCCCAGCATCGGTGCGCGGCTGCGGCTGCGGGGGCGCAGGCCGGCCCAGCGCGCGATCACGGGCGCCTCCGCCAGTGCCGGAAACGCAACGCAGGCGGTGGCGATGAGGTCATCGAGCTGCGTGTCGGTCTCCAGCCCGTCGAACACGCGCTCGGTCGTCGATCCTACGGCGGTGGTGCCGTCGGCATGGGGCACGATATGCAGCCCGCCGGCAAAAAGCTGCGGATGGTCCGGCATGGCGAAATCAAAGAGCGCCGCCTGCCCCTTGATCGACGCACCGACTTGACGGGGATGCGCGGCATTGAGGGCCGCCAGATCGGCGGCGCCGGTCGCCCATACCACACGCCCCTCATCCGCGCCGTCGGACGCGATGCGCCCACCGCGGGCGGTGATCGCGGCGGCCAGCGCGGCGCAGGCCTGCGCCGGATGCACCCGCGCACTCAGCGTGTCGTGGATGACGAGGCCGCTGTCACACCGTGGCGGATGCGCGAACGCCTCGGCGCGCGCCACCTGCCAGACCGCGCGTCCCTGCCAGAGCGTTTCGGCCCCTTGCCCGCGCGCCTCTGCCAGCGCTTCGGCGCCCTGCTCCAGCGGTTGCAGCCGCCCGGTGCGCGCGTAGCCCGGCGATTTGCCCCCGGCCTCTTCGACGTCGCGCCAGAACGCTTCGGCCATCAAGAGGCTGTCGAGTTGAAACGCCTTCTTGTCATTCCAGTTCTCGGGCACATGCGGCGCAAGCGCACCGACGATACCGCCCGAGGCGCAAGCGCCCGGACCGCCCGGGTCGATGACCTGCACGCGGGCGCCGCGCAAACTGCAGCACCAGGCTATAGCCAGCCCGAATACCCCTGCCCCGCGCACCGTTATATCGGCCATTGCCATCCCATTGCTCCCGCTTCATGGTCGCGTCATTCAGCGCCATCTCATAAAGGACCGCGCCATGCAGGACCAGCGCGCCGAGCTGGACTGGCGTCAGGGCGATGTGCCCGTATCGCGCCGCTTTGACGATCCGTATTTCAGCCTCGATGACGGTCTGGCCGAAACCGGCCATGTTTTCTTGCAGGGCAACGATCTGCCCGCGCGGTTTCGGGACGGGTTTGCCGTGGCCGAACTGGGCTTTGGCACGGGTCTTAACATGCTGGCCTGCGCCGAGCAGTGGGCTGCGCATGGCGCACCCGGCACGCTGCACCTGACATCGTTCGAGGCCTATCCAATGGAAGCCGCCGACATGACGCGCGCGCTTGCCGTCTTTCCGCAACTAAGGGCGCGGGCCGCGCCCCTTATCGAGGCATGGCAGGACGGCAGGTACGAAATCGATCTGGGCGATGGCGTGAAACTGACGGTTATCATAGGCGACGCGCGCGAGACGCTGCCGCGCTGGCCGGGCCGCGCCGATGCGTGGTTCCTCGACGGCTTCTCGCCCGCGCGCAACCCCGAACTGTGGGAGCCGGATCTGCTGAACGCTGTCTTCGCGCATACCGCGCCGGGCGGCACGGCGGCCACCTACAGCGCCGCCGGCCATGTGCGCCGGGCTCTAAAGGACGCAGGATTTGCCGTCGAGCGCGCGCCCGGCCATGGCCGCAAACGCCACATGACCCGCGCGAGGATGCCCGAATGATCGAACAGAACGCGCGCCTCGGTGTCTGGCTGATGGTGGCGACCACATTCGTCTTTGCAGTGCAAGATGGTCTCTCGCGCTATCTGGCGGGCGAATACAATGTCTACATGGTCATCATGGTGCGGTTCTGGTTCTTTGCCGCCTTCGTCATCGCCCTGTCGGCGCGGCGCAAGGGCGGGCTGATGAGGGCCGCGCGCACGCGCCAGCCGATCTTGCAGACGTTTCGCGCCGCGCTCTTGATCACCCAGATCTGCGTGATGGTCACGGCCTTCACGCTGCTGGGACTGGTCGAAAGCCACGCCATATTTGCGTCTTACCCGCTGCTGATCGCCGCGCTGTCGGGCCCGGTCCTGGGCGAGAGGGTGGGCTGGCGCCGCTGGACGGCCATCGGCATCGGATTTGTCGGCGTACTGATCATTCTCGAGCCAGGCTTTGCCGTGTTCGATCCGCTGGCCGTCATTCCAATCATATCCGCGCTGTTATTCGCGCTTTACGGTCTGCTGACACGCTTTGCCGCGCGCAAGGATACGGCCGCGACCAGCTTCTTCTGGACGGGTGTGGTAGGCATGATAGGAATGACGGCGGTCGGCATGTGGTTCTGGCAACCGATGGAGGGCGGAGACCGCTGGCTGATGGCATTGCTCTGCGTCACAGGTGTGCTGGGTCATTTCACCCTGATCAAATGCTACGAGGTGGCCGAGGCCAGCGCGGTGCAGCCCTTCGCGTATCTCCAGCTGGTCTTCATCACTGTCATCGGCATTTTCGTCTTCGGCGAGACGATCCGCACGAATGTGGCCGTTGGCGTGGCCATCGTGGTGGGCGCCGGGCTCTTCACGCTCTGGCGCCAGCGCAAGGCGGCGTGAGGTCCAGGATCCAGCCCACGCCTCCGGCGCGAGTATTTTCGGAACAATGAAAGCTCTGGGCGATTCCAGAGGCGTTGAAATCAGCCGCCGAGGGCATCCAGCAGGTCTTCGGTGGGAAAGCCATCGGCGCTCATCCCCGCAGATTTCTGGAACTCCCGGATCGCGTCGATCGTATTGGGGCCGATGATGCCGTCAATCTTTTCCACGGCGAAGCCCCGGTTTTGCAGACGGCGCTGCAATTCGCGGCGCTCGGTCGCGCTGATCGCGCGGTGCTGGCGCGGCCACGGGGCTTCGATGGCCGGGCGCCCCTTGAGGCGGTCCGACAGATGGCCGACACCGATCACGTAAGCGTCTGCCTTGTTGTACCGCTCCAGCACCTCGAAATTGTCGAAGATCATGAAGGCGGGGCCGCCTGCGCCACCGGGCAGCAGGATCGAGGCGGGGCCGTGGTCCGGCACGGTTTGGCCCCTCGTGTCGCGGATGCCTTCGGCGGCCCAGGCCGAGGGGGTCTGCGGAAGGGTGCGCCGTGCGCGGACCGGATCAAAACCCTCGGGCAGACGGATTTCGACACCCCAGGGCTGATCCTTGGTCCAGCCGAAATGGGCCAGATAGGCCGCGGTCGAGGCCAACGCATCCGCCGGATCGTCAGACCAGATATCGCGCCGCCCATCGCCAGTGAAGTCAACCGCATGAGCGAGATACGAGCTGGGCATGAATTGCGTATGGCCCATGGCGCCCGCCCAACTGCCGGTCATGGCGCCCGGCGCGACATCGCCCGATTGAACGATGCGCAGCGCGGCCATCAACTCCTCCTCGAAGAACGCCCCGCGGCGGCCATCATAGGCCAGTGTGGCCAGCGCACCGATCAAGGGCGTGTCCCCGCGCACGGCGCCAAATGCGCTCTCGAGGCCCCAGATGGCGGCGACGATTTCCTTGTCGACGCCGTATTTCTGCTCGATCAGGCGAAGCGTCCTGCCCTGCCGCTTGAGCGCGGCACGCCCGCCCGCGATGCGCGAGTCTGACACGGCGGTGTCGAGATAGTCCCAAATTTGCTTGGAGAATTCTGACTGGTTGCGGTCCAGCCGGATGATGCCCGCCTCGTACCGAGCGCCCGCAAAGGCCGCATCGAGCGTGCGCTTGGCAATACCTTGGGTAATGGCGCGGCTGCGAAAATCCGCCAGCCATTTTTCGAAACCCGCGTCCGACGTGGCTAGGCGCAATGCAGTGGCCTGCAACCCGTCGGGCCGGGACTGGGGGCGCAGATCACTCTTGGTATCGGCAAGCGTCATCGTGGCGCCAAACGAGAGAAGCAGCGCCGCAGCGCCTGTTTTGAGATACGTCACGTTGGCCTCCTGTCCCGCAAACTTGCCCGATGGGGTTGTTTCATATTACGCAACAATCGGCGGCCGTAAAAGCGTGCAGAAGACACGGCCCGCAAGGTTTCGCTTATGCAGGCGGGGCGCGGCCTAACCGAAAAACCTCTCCGCGACGTCGCCCGCTGCATGGCTGATGCGCCCTCCCGCAAGGGTGGCTGCCACGCGGCGCGTTCGGCTGTCGATCACCACCAGATCCGCGCGCTGACCGGGCGCCAGATCGCCCCGGTCAGCAAGACCCAGAACCTGGGCCGGTCCCTTGGAGACCAGGTGCCAGGCGCCTGCCAGATCGTGGATGCCGGCATCCGCCAAAAGAAACGCGGCACGGCGCAACGAAGGGTAGTGATAATCCGAGGCAAGCGCGTCGATCAGCCCCATCGCTGCCATGTCGGGCGCGCTGGCATTGCCGTTATGCGATCCGCCGCGCACGACGTTGGGCGCCCCCATCACGATGGAGTCGCCTCCGGCGCGGGCCGCCTCGGCTGCCTCGATCGTTTCTGGAAATTCGGCAATCGTGGCGCCAAGCCGCTGCCATTCGGCCCGGCCTGCCTCAGTGCGATCATCATGGCTGCCCATGCGGACGCCCGCGCGGGCCAGATCGGCGGTGAGGTGTGCCAGCGCCGCGGGCACGCGGTGCATGCCGGCGTGAAGGGCCTGCATCGCCGCCAGATGCTTCTCGGGATTGCGCCCGATGCGCAGAGCCTGCCCCGTCAGGCGCGGCGGTCTTTTGCCGGCGGCCAGCGCCTCATGCGGGAGGTGATCGTTGAAGACGACATAGCCGATTTCATGCGCCGCGATGAAGGCGGCGACGGTGTCATAATCGTCGACCATCGACAGCTCGAAGCGCAGCTGCGCGCGCAGGTCCGTCACCACCTCGCCGCAGATACGGCCCAGCCCCTCCATCACGCGCTGCGCAAAGTCAGGCCCGCGCATCCCGCCCTCCCAGCTGTAGAACTGGGCAAGCACGGCGGTAGTCACACCATTGGCGGCCAATTCGGCCTCGGCGGCGATCAAACCTTCACCGATATCCTTCATCGCGCCGCGCCGGGGGGCCAGATGCCTCTCGAATCCGTCGCCATGGGCATCGACGATGCCGGGCAGGATCGTATAGCCGCTCAGGTCAACCGCGCGCCCGCCATCAGGCGCAATCACGCCGTCCGCTATTGATAGAGGGGCGGCGCTCAGCCCGCCGGGATGCAGCACCTCTGCATTGATGAACCGCAGTGATAGGGTCACGGCGTCGCCCACCAGAAGAGGTCGGTAAAGTCCATGTCGTGATCGAAAGCGCCGGTGCGCAGAAAATGCTCGACCTGCGCGATCACCATGGGGTTGTTCATCATGAATGTATGCGTCACCGGCAGCGAAATATGATCCGCCATCCCGTCAAGCCGGGTCGATGCGACCGAGACCTTGCCATCATCCTCGCCCTCCAGCAGCAGCGAGAAATAGGGGTTGAGCGAGCGTGTGCCCGCGATGATGCCCAGCTCGAAATCGGGTTTCGGCAGCGTATCGGTATAGGTGCCCGGCCCGGTATCGAGCTGCATCCCCGCCGGTCCGTTGAGCCATTCAAAGAGGTCGAGCCCGCCCAATTCGTCCACCACTTCGCTGCCGTGATTGGGCGGCGCCATCATCACGACGCGGCCCATGTTTTCAGGCCGGTGCGCGGGCAACCACGCGCGCAAGAGGATCCCGCCCATCGAGTGGGTCACGAAATGCACCTTGTCCTCGCCGCAGGCCGCGACGGCCGCTGGCAACGCCTCGTCCGCCAGTGTGGCAATGCGCGCCTCGGTCGAGGGGTAGTAAGGGCGCACCACGGTCATGTCTGCCGCCTCCAGCGCCTCCTCCATCACGAGAAAGGACGCATCGCTGCGCGCCAGGCCGTGGATCAGCACGGCGCAATCGGCGCGCGCCGAGAATGGCAACGCGGCAGCGGCCAGCGCGATTATGAGGCACGTTGTTTTCATCCCTGACGAGATATGCGCAAACTCGGCCAGCGAAAAGGCCCGATGCGGGCCGCCCCCGGTGAAAGGCCCGCCGCCCATGCCCATCCGCGTTGCCACCCGTGCCGTTCTGGTCCATGACGGCAAGCTGCTTTTGGTCAATGCCTACCCCGATGGGGCCAGCGACCTTTGGTGTGCGCCCGGCGGCGGCGCCGAGATGCATTCCAGTTTGTCCCAGAACCTCGTGCGCGAGGTAGAAGAGGAAACCGGCCTCGTTATCGAGGTCGGTGCCCCCTGCCTCGTCAACGAATTTCATGCCGCCCGCCAAGGGTTTCACCAGGTCGAGATCTTCTTTCGCTGCACGTTGGTCAAAGGAAAACTCGACGATGCCTGGCGGGATCCCGAGGGGGTCGTAACGCGGCGCCGCTGGTTCCGGCCCGCCGAATTGCAGGGCATCCGGTTGAAACCCGACAGCCTCGCCAACATCGCCTTTTCCGGCGGGATCGCCTATGATGCACTCGAACAGATCATAGGTTAGACCTCCATGAACAAGGCATTCACCAAGGAAGACGATGGCAGCACCGCGCCCCAGCGGCTGGACGATCTGCCGATCTCGCCCCACCCCAATTACGTGACGCCGCGCGGCCTCGCCCAACTTGAGGGGCGCGCCGAGGCTCTGGAAACCGAAATCACGCGTCTGCGCGGCGCGGCCGAGGATCCCGAGACGCTCTACCCCCTCGCCGTGGCCGAGCGGGACCTGCGCTATGTCGAGGCGCGGCTGGCCTCTGCGCATCTGGTCACCCCACCCGAGGGTGCCTATCCGCGCGTCCAATTCGGCGCCACGGTGGATGTTTTGAATGAGGACGGCGCGCCCGCCAGCTACACGATCGTTGGCGAGGACGAGGCCGATCCCGGCGCGGGCCTGATCGGCGCGCCCTCACCCCTTGCGCGGGCGCTGCTTGAGGCGGAGGTGGGCGACATCGTTGAATGGCCCCGGCCCAGCGGCATGGTCGAGCTCGAAATCACGGCCATCCGAAAGGCGTCCTAGCGCCGTATCAACGACAATGCGACGCCGCCAAGCACGATGGACGCGGCAATCGCGAAGGCGGGGGTCAGCGCCTCCCCCAGCAAGAGCGCGCCACCGGCCGTGGCAAGGATCGGCACGCTCAGCTGCGCCGCGCCCGCGCTGCTCGCGGCCAGCTGTGGCAGAATACGGTACCACAGCGCATAGCCCAGTCCCGAAGTGACCGCGCCCGACACGATCGCCAGCACGGCCCCGTGTGCATCAACCCGCAGGTAAGAGCCCGGCCAGAGTGACCATGCAGCTCCAAGCAACACCGCAGCGCCCGCAGCCCAGACGAAGTTGGCCGCCGTTCCCGCCAAAGGATCCCCCGTGCCGCGGCCATTGAGCGAGTAAACGCCCCACGCCGCCCCCGCCGCTGCCATCATCGCTCCGGCGCCGACCGGCACCACCGTGCCGACACCCGGCCAAAGCAGCCAGGCAAGCCCGCCAAAGGCGATGGCGGCGCCAATCCAGCGTAGCGCCGGCACCGGCTCGCGCGACAAAACGGCGCCGCCGAACATGGTGATCTGCACGCAGCCGAAGAGTATCAGCGCACCCAGCCCGGCATCGAGCTGCAGGTATGCCAGCGAAAAGCAACCCACATAAATCAGCAGTGCAAACACGCCCACGGCGCGGACGCTGCCGCCGGGCACGGCGCGCAAGCTTCCGCCCCGCCACCAGATCAGTGGCGCGAGAACCGCCGCCCCCGCCATCAGCCGCAGAATACCGAAGGCGACCGGATCGCTATGACCGCCGATGAGGGCCGCGCGGTTCAGCACTGAATTGGCGGCAAAGGCCAGCATGGCGATTGCCACTGCAAGAAGCAGCTTCACGCGCGGTGCACCAATGCCGCCGGATACACCAGCCCAGGCATATCATCTGGCGGCGTCGGCCCGGCCAAGGCCAGACGGCCGCCCGCAGGCGCAAAGCCGGCGCGCTCGAAAAAGGGAGGCGGCCCCTCTGCAATCACGGTCTGTCCGCTCAGCCGCGCCCATTCCGACAGGACCCCCATCAGCCGACGGCCATGGCCCGCCCCTTGCCAATCGGGCGCAATCGCAACCGCCGCAAGACAGAGCCACCCCTTGGGCGCGCACATCGTGGCGAGGGCGTAATATCCCACAATCTCGTCGCGATAGGGCAAAACCACCTCACCCGCGATGTCGCCAGCCCGGCGCAAGGCCGCGATCCGCGCCAGCTGCGCCGCATCGCCGAAGGCCGCCAGCAACAACGCATCAACCGCAGGCTCCTCGCCGCGCCGTAAGTCCCGGCTGAACTCAGGAAATCTCAAGATCATTCCGCGTCCTCGCATACCCCTCAAGCAAAGCCCAGAGCTTTCATTGTTCCAAAAAATACTCCCGCCCGAGGCGAACGCCGCCAATCCCGCAGCGGTCCACAAAAAAGGGGCCGCCCGTAGGCGACCCCTCTCAACTTTCGGCGATTGCCGATTTTCGCGTTGCGAAAATCTTACATCATGCCGCCCATGCCGCCCATGTCGGGCATGCCGCCACCGGCACCGCCGCCGTCCTTCTGGGGACGATCGGCAACCATGGCTTCGGTCGTGATCAGCAGGCCTGCGATCGAGCTGGCGTCCTGCAGCGCGTGACGCACAACCTTGGCCGGGTCGATGACGCCAAACTTGAACATGTCGCCATATTCTTCGGTCTGTGCGTTGAAGCCGAACTTGGCATCGCTGGATTCGCGAACCTTGCCCGCAACGACCGAGCCGTCGACGCCTGCGTTCTCGGCGATCTGGCGCAGCGGTGCCTCGAGGGCCTTGCGCACGATCGAGATACCGACAGTCTGGTCGTTGTTCTCGCCGGTCATGCCGTCGAGGATCTTGCCAGCCTGTACGAGAGCGACACCGCCGCCAACGACGATACCTTCCTGAACCGCAGCGCGCGTCGCATTCAGCGCGTCATCGACGCGGTCCTTGCGCTCTTTCACTTCGGTTTCGGTCATGCCACCGACGCGGATGACGGCAACACCGCCGGCCAGCTTGGCCACACGCTCTTGCAGCTTCTCTTTGTCGTAGTCGCTGGTGGTCTCTTCGATCTGGTTGCGGATCTGAGCAACGCGTGCCTCGATCTCGGCCTTCTGGCCTGCACCGTCGACGATGGTCGTCTCGTCCTTGGTGATGGTGACCTTCTTGGCGGTGCCCAGCATGTCCATGGTGACGGACTCAAGCTTCATGCCCAGATCTTCGCTGATGACCTGACCACCGGTCAGGATCGCGATGTCCTGCAGCATGGCCTTGCGGCGATCACCGAAGCCGGGTGCCTTGACCGCTGCGATCTTGAGACCGCCGCGCAGCTTGTTGACGACGAGGGTCGCCAGCGCTTCGCCTTCGACATCTTCTGCGATGATCAGCAGGGGCTTCTGGCTCTGGATGACCTGCTCGAGCAGCGGAACCATCGGCTGAAGCGACGACAGTTTCTTCTCGTGCAGCAGGATCATGCAGTCTTCGAGATCCGCGACCATCTTGTCGGAGTTGGTCACGAAATAGGGGCTGAGGTAGCCACGGTCGAACTGCATGCCTTCGACGACATCGGTCTCGGTCTCGAGGCCCTTGTTCTCTTCGACGGTGATGACACCCTCGTTGCCGACCTTCTGCATCGCGTCCGCGATCTGCTGGCCGATTTCCTTTTCGCCGTTGGCGGAAATGGTGCCGACCTGCGCGACTTCGGCGCTGTCGGAGACGTCACGGGCTGCCTTGCGGATCTGCTCGACGACCTTGGCAGTCGCCATGTCGATGCCGCGCTTGAGGTCCATCGGGTTCATGCCCGCTGCGACCGACTTCATGCCTTCCTTGACGATGGCCTGGGCCAGAACCGTCGCGGTGGTGGTGCCGTCGCCGGCCTCGTCATTGGTGCGGCTGGCCACTTCTTTGACCATCTGCGCGCCCATGTTCTCGAACTTGTCTTCCAGCTCGATCTCTTTGGCGACGGAGACACCGTCCTTGGTGATGCGCGGTGCGCCGAACGACTTGTCGAGGACCACGTTGCGGCCTTTGGGGCCCAGCGTGACCTTGACCGCGTCGGCCAGGATGTTCACGCCTTTGAGCATTTTATTGCGGGCGTCTGTGCTGAATTTGACGTCTTTAGCTGACATGTGTCAATTTCCTTTATGTGAGTGAAAAGGGATCAATGTGCGCCTTGCCACATTGGCCGGCGCGGCATTGCGCGATATCAGGCCATCTTGCCCAGAATATCGCTCTCCTTCATGATCAGCAGCTCTTCGCCGTCGATCGTGATCTCGGTGCCGGACCACTTGCCGAAGAGGATGCGGTCGCCGGCCTTGACGGCCATCTCGATCAGCTCGCCATTGTCCTTGCGCGCGCCATCGCCAACCGAAACGATTTCGCCTTCGCTGGGCTTTTCCTTGGCGCTGTCGGGAATGATCAGGCCGCCCTTGGTTTTCTCTTCGCCTTCAACGCGGCGAACGAGGACGCGGTCATGCAGCGGTTTAAATGCCATCTCTGAGGCTCCTTAGCTCAAAGTTACGTTTTCACGGCTCGGGTTCGAGCCGTTAGCACTCACTCTAGGAGAGTGCTAACGGAGAGGTAGGTAGGCAGGAGCGCGGCGTCTGTCAACGTCCGAGTGAGACAAAAAATCACGCGAGCGTGAATACGGCGGGAGAGCGCCGACCAATCCGCGCCAGATGTGCGGGCAAAGTGGCGAAAGGCGTTAACCTTTCATTAACTTTTCGTCCTGCGGGAGCTGAATTGTCGGCAAATCCGGCGCCACCGAACAGCCTGCGAGCCGAAGGTAACGCTCTGAACGAGCTGGGGCTTGCCGCGATTTTCTGCACGCTCCTCGCCGGGGGCGAACCCGAGGCCACGCATGGCTATTCGGCGAGCGTCGCCTACCGCGAGATGGGCACCGATTTCCTGACCTGCTGGCAGATGACCAGCTATCTGCGTCATTATCCGGCGGTCGGCGCGTCCGGCTCGTTACCTTGCGCGGCGAGCGCGCCCGCCTCGGTTACACCATAGACGCCCCGCGCGACCCTCACGAACCAACCGTGGTGATCGGCCGCCATGATGGTCGTCGCGCGGCCCACGCCCGTAGCGCGCGCCACCTCGGCGCCCTTGCACGGCCCCGACCCTGCCAGATGCGCGGCGCAGGCCAGCGCGTCCTGCCGGTAAGAGGTCATCACCTGCCCGTTCGTGCCCCCTCGGGTCGGATCGCCCGCGCGCGCCGCAAACTCGCGCACCAGCCGCCCGCGCTTCTTGGGGGATTTGCGCGGCTGAAACGGCCCCGGATCGCAATGCGTCTGCACGGCGCCCTCCCCGTCCACCGACAGAACGCCGACCCCGAGGCGCTTGCAAAGGGCGATATTGCCCTTGAACGCCTTCCAACCTGCCTTGCCGCGCCAGCGCGGCACCGCGACATAGACCGCATCACACAAAGATTGCCGCGCCACCGCCTGCTGCAACAGGACCAATGAAAAGCCGAGCTTCAGCTCGACGATCAGCATCTCGGCGCCCTTTTGCGCCACCACATCCGCCGCGCCCACCTCACCCTTGACGTCGTAGCCCTGCGCGCTCAGCCATGCCTTGACGGGCGGGTACAGATCGGTTTCGGCGGCTTTGCTCATGAGTGCCAGATTGGCCGCGCCCGCCCCCCGTGACAAGACCGGATGCGCCGCCTATAAGGCCCCGAACTCGCACATCTCAAAACCGCAAATCACAGCCAAGGACCGCAGCCCATGACAACCCTCGTTTTCGGCCACACCGCCCCCGACACCGACAGCACCGGATCGCCCATCATCTGGGCCTGGTATCTGAACGAGATAAAGGGCGAAGCGGCGAAGCCGGTCCTGCTGGGCGAGCCGAATACCGAGGCCGCGTTCGTACTCAAACGCTGGAATCTCGACAAACCCGAGATCATCAGCGACGTCGCGGATGATCAGCCCGTCGTCATCGTGGACACTAACAATCCCGCCGAGTTGCCGGCCAACGTGAACGGCGCCGATATCCGGGGCATCATCGACCACCACCGCCTTGTTGCGGGCCTGCAAACGCGCGGCCCCATCGACATCCGGATCGAACCGCTGGCCTGCACGGCGACCATCATGTGGAAGATGATCGGCAAGGACATGGCCCAGATGCCCGAGGGCGTCAAAGGCGCGATGTTGTCCTGCATCCTCAGCGATACGCTGGAATTCCGCAGCCCGACGACGACGCAGGAAGACAAGGCGATTGCCTATGATCTGGCGGAGCAGCTGGGCGTCGATATCGGAGATTACGCCGCCGAAATGTTTGCCGCCAAATCCGATGTCTCGGCCTTTTCGGATGCCGAGCTTCTGCGCATGGACAGCAAGGAATTCGAGCTGCCGGGCACAAAATTCCGCGTCTCTGTGCTTGAGACCACCGCACCCAAGATGGTGCTGGACCGCAAGGACAGCCTCATGAAATCGATGGAGACCGTGGCCGCCGAGGATGGCGTCGATCAGGTGCTGCTCTTCGTCGTCGACATCCTGAATGAAGAGGCGACGCTGCTAGTGCCCAACGATCTGGTCAAGGGTTTGGCGGAAAAATCGTTCGA
The DNA here is from genome assembly GCF_900156535.1 of Roseovarius nanhaiticus. NCBI lineage: Bacteria > Pseudomonadati > Pseudomonadota > Alphaproteobacteria > Rhodobacterales > Roseobacteraceae > Roseovarius > Roseovarius nanhaiticus. Next base: position 370,359 of record NZ_FTNV01000002.1, read on the forward strand.
CGCAACGGTCGAGGGCGACACCGTTGTCCTGCCCGGCGTGATGAGCCGCAAGAAGCAAATCATCCCCAACCTCAAGCTGTAATGCTGAGCATCGGCCCTCCAGCCGCGCTGGGGGGCTATCTTCTGGCTGTCAACGTGCTGACCTACCTTGCCTTTCGCAGCGACAAGCGCCGCTCGGAGGTCCGCGCGTGGCGCACGCCTGAGAAAACCCTGCTGACGCTGGCCTTGGTCGGCGGCTGGCCCGCGGCCAAGCTGGCGCAGCGCCGCCTGCGTCACAAGACGCGCAAAGAGCCCTTTGCCGGCACCCTGAACATCATCGGCCTCGCATGGGCCACGGCCCTCGGGCTGTTGCTGGCCGCCGGGGCCTTTCCGGTCTGAAAGTTGCCCCGCCGTATCGGCGCTGGCCTTGGCACGGCGCCCCTGCCATATCTAATGCAAACAGCAGGAGACGCCCCCGTGACCCAGATCATCCAATCGCTTTCCGAGATTTCCAGCCGCTACGACGCGCTTTTCGTCGATCTGTGGGGATGCCTTCACAACGGGGTTACCGCCTATCCAGACGCGGTCGAGGCGATGATGCGCTATCGCGCCGACGGCGGGACGGTGATCCTGGTCACCAATTCGCCCAAACCACGCAAGGGCGTCGCCGCCCAACTGGGCGATTTCGGCGTGCCCGAGCATGCCTATGACGCCATCGCCACATCGGGCGATTCGGCGCGGGCGGCGATGTATCGCGGTGCGGTGGGCGACAAGGTCTATTTCATGGGTGATTGGGAGCGGGACGCCGGTTTCTTCGAGCCGATGGAGGTCATCACCGACCCGGTGGACATCAAACGCGTGCCGCTGGACGAGGCGACAGGGATCGTCTGCTGTGGTCCCTTTGACCCGATGGCGGATCCCGAAGTGAACCGTCCCGATTTCCTCTATGCCAAGCAATTGGGCATGAAGCTGCTCTGCGCAAACCCCGATATCGTGGTCGATCGCGGCGACACGCGCGAATGGTGCGCGGGCGCGCTTGCGCGGCTCTATACGGAAATGGGCGGTGAAAGCCTTTATTTCGGCAAGCCGCATCCGCCCATCTACGATCTGGCGCGGCGCCGTTTGGCCGCGCTGAACAAGGATGTCCCCGACGGCAATATCCTGGCCATCGGGGACGGCATCGGCACCGATATCGCGGGCGCCATGGGCGAAGGCATCGATTCGCTTTTCATCACCGGCGGTCTGGCCGCCGCCGAGACGACCGGCGCGGATGGCATCGACCAAGCGAAACTGGAGGCGTATCTGGCGCGCGAACAGACCAGTCCGACGTACACGATCGGCCATCTGCGCTGACGCCCGCGCGTCCAAGAAACAGAGTTTTCCCGATTAGAGGTTGATTTTCTGCGCTCGCAAAGTAATAAAGTTGCCACATCAAGCGCCTTGGCGTCTTAATATTACTCAGGCGGTCCAGGCGACCACTCCCCGGAGGACATCATGTTGGACAACATGCCGCGCGGCACGATCTGTATCGAAGACATCGAGATGGGCATGACGCGCCATCTGCGAAAGGTGATTACCGACCGCGATATCGAGATGTTCGCCGAGATTTCGACCGACCGCAATCCCGTGCATCTGGACGAGGAATACGCGCAGGACACCATCTTTGCGGGCCGCATCGCGCATGGCATGCTGACCGCCGGCCTGATCTCGGCTGTCATCGGCGAGCAGCTTCCCGGCCATGGCACGGTCTATATGGGCCAGTCGCTGAAATTCCTTGCGCCCGTGCGCCCCGGTGACATGGTGACCGCCGAGGTCGAGGTGATCGCAATCGACCACGCCAAACGCCGCGTCGGCCTCGATTGCCGCTGCATGGTGGACGGCAAAAAGGTGTTGATCGGCGAGGCCACCGTTCTGGCCCCATCGCGCAAGTTCGACTAGGGCACAGGCAGCGGCGCATCCCCGCTTGCGCCCCGCCATGGAGCGCGCTACGCCTCGCTCATGCGTATTTACCGTGATTACAGGGCCGTCCCGGCCACGGCCAAGGGCGCCAGCGCCCCCATCGGCAATTTCGACGGCGTGCATCTGGGCCACCAGGCGGTGATCGACCTCGCGCGCGGCGCGGCGGATGCGCCGCTGGGCATTCTGACCTTCGCGCCCCATCCGCGCGAATACTTCGCCCCGGATGCCCCGCCTTTTCGCCTGATGAGCCCGGCCGCCCGCGCCAACCGGCTGGCCAAACTTGGCGTCGATCTGCTGTTCGAGCTTCCGTTCGATGCAGATATGGCCGCCCACAGCCCGCGCGAGTTCGCGCAAGAGGTCATCGCCGATGGCCTCGGCCTGAGCCATGTCGTAGTGGGCCGCGATTTCTGCTTTGGCCAGGGGCGCAAGGGCACCGCAGACATGCTGCAGGGCTTCGGCGCCGAGATGGGCTTCGACGTGACCATCTCGGACCTCGTATCAGGCGGCGCGGGCGAGATCAGCTCGACCGCGATCCGCGCCGCACTCAGCCGCGGCGCCCCGCGCGAGGCGGCCGCGATGCTGGGCCATTGGCACCGCATCGAGGGCCAGATCATCAAGGGATTTCAGCGCGGCCGCGAGCTGGGCTATCCGACCGCAAACATCAATATCGACGGGCTGCATCCGCCCCGCTTCGGCGTCTATGCGGTGTTGGCCGAAGTTCTGAACGGCCCCCATGCCGGCCAGTACACCGGCGCCGCCTCGTTGGGCGTGCGGCCGATGTTTGACGGCGAGCAGGCCAATCTCGAAACCTTCCTCTTCGATTTCTCGGGCGATCTTTATGGCGCCGACATCTCGGTCGCGCTGGTCGAATATCTGCGCCCCGAAGAGACCTTTCCCAGCCTTGAGGCGTTCATCGCCCAGATGGATGCCGATTGCGACCGCGCGCGCGGCGTTCTGGCGGCGCTATGAGCACCCTGCGCCCCCGCTACTGGGAGGATACCCCCCTCACCCGCATGACGCGCGATGAATGGGAGGCGCTCTGCGATGGCTGCGGCAAATGCTGCATGAACAAGCTGGAGGACGAGGATACCGGCGAGGTCGTGCTGACCCGCGTCGCCTGCCGCCTGTTTGACGACACCACCTGCCAGTGTTCGCAATATCCCATCCGCCACCAATTCGTGCCCGAATGCATCGTGCTGAAGCCCACAAACATGGACGCGAACCTCTATTGGATGCCGGAAACCTGCGCCTACAAGCTCTTGTGGCAGGGCAAGCCACTCTTCGATTGGCACCCGCTGATTTCGGGCGATCCGCAAACCGTGCATGACGCGGGCGTGTCGATGCAAAGCCGCACAGTGCCTGAATTCGAGATCCATGAAGACGACTGGGAAGACCATATTATCGAGGAGCCGACCTGATGTTTTTTGCCTCCGACAATACCGGACCGATGCACCCTGCCGTGGCGCAGGCGATGGTGGCCGCCGATGCGGGCTATCACCCCAGCTACGGCGCAGATCCCATCATGGACGGCGTGCGCGCGCAGATCCGCGAGATTTTCGAGGTGCCCGAGGCGGCGGTCTATCTGGTGGCCACCGGCACTGCGGCCAACGCACTGGCGCTGGCCACGATGACCAAGCCTTGGGACGCCGTCTTTTGCACGCCGTTGGCGCATATCAATGTCGATGAATGCCACGCGCCCGAATTCTACACCGGCGGCGCCAAGCTGAGCCTTGTGGGCGATGGTGACAAGATGACGCCCGATCAGCTGCGCGCGCGCATCGAGGGCTGGACCAAGGGCGATGTGCATACCTCGCAGCGCGGCCCCTTGCAGCTGACCCAGGTGACCGAAATGGGGCGGCTTTACCAGTTGGAGGAGTTGCGCGCGCTGACCGGCGTCGCGCGCGAGTACGGCCTGCCGACATTCATGGATGGTGCACGTTTCACCAACGCGCTGGTCGCGCTGGACTGCACCCCCGCCGAGATGACGTGGAAGGCGGGTATCGACGCGCTCAGCTTTGGTGGTACGAAAAACGGCTGCGCGGGCGTCGAGGCGGTGATCTTCTTCGATCCGGCGCATGCCTGGGAATTCGAGCTGCGGCGCAAGCGCGGCGCGCATCTCTTTTCCAAGCACCGCTATCTTTCAGCCCAGATGCAAGGCTACCTCACGGACGGCGCCTGGCTGGAGGCCGCGCGCGCGGCCAATGCCAATGCGGCAAGGCTGGCAGCGGGTTTGCGCGATATGCCGGGTCTTGAGTTCGTCGAGGAGCCGGAGGCGAACATGATCTTCGCCACGCTTCCTCGGCGCGAGCATCAGCGGCTTCAGGCGGGCGGCGCGGTCTATGGCCTTTGGGGTGATCTGGAGGGCGATCCCGATGAGCGTATCATGATGCGTCTCGTCACCGACTGGTCGATGACGCACGAGCTGATTGACGATTTTCTGGCGCTGGCGCTGGGCTGACAGTCACGTCTCGCGCCAAAAGCGCAGCACCTCCGCGCCGACCTGAGCGGAATGTGTGGCCACCGACATGTGCCCCGCCCCGCCGATAACGCCGCGCCGTGCATTCGGCAATCGCGCGGCCAGTGCGCCGTTGATCGCCGGAATGATGCCTGGTGCCTCGCTTCCTTCCAGTAGCAATACGGGCGTCTGCAACGCCTCGAGCGCGCCGGGTGCCAGCAATCCGCCCGCATCATCGTAAAGTGCCGGCCGCGTTGATGCGATCACCGGCATCTGCGCCCTGATGCGCGCCTGTGCCTCGGGCGCGAAGCTGTCCCATGGGCGCCCGCCGCCCCAGGCGCTGATGAAACCGCGTGCGGCGGCATCCAGATCGCCCGTCTGCATAGCCGCCTCGAACGCGGCCATCTCCTCCACCTGTTCCGCGCCCGTCGCGGCGCCGTCGCGCAAGGCTGCGGCGAAAAAGACCGGCTCGATCATTACGAGGCTGCGCACCAGATCGGGCCGCGTCATCGCAAGCCGCAAGGCAATCACCCCGCCAAAACTGTGCCCGATCACATCCATCGGTGCGTCCCGCTCGGCGAAATCTGCGGCAATATCCGTGCAAATCGCGCTCAGCTCGCCGCGCCCGTCCCAATCGGCGCTGCGTCCGTGCCCCGGCTGATCGAACGCAATCATCGTCGCGGCGCCTGAGAGTTCGCGCGCCATGCCGCCCCAGATAGCCGTTTCCGCAAGGCTGCAATGGATCATCAGCGCCGCGCGCGGGCCTTGCCCGAACGTCGTCCAATAGGTGGGAAAGCCGCCGAACGCGCCGCGGGGCATCTCAGGCCGCCTCTGCGAGCCGATCCGCGCAAAAAGATACGAACACGGCCATGTTTTCGGTCCCCTCGCGGCTGCGGCAGCTTTGCCAGACCCTACGCCCATGCTAAGCGGTGTCAACGTCCGCGAATCCGCCACAGTAGCCACGCAAGGAACGCATTCCATGTCATCCACGTCAGAGCCGAAACTGATCTCGGGCAACGCCAACATGCCGCTGGCCACCGCCATCGCGCGGCGCATGTCGATGCACAGGGGCGTCAATGTCGGCCTCGTCGATGCGCGGGTCGAGCGGTTCAACGATGGCGAGATCTTTGTCGAGGTGTTCGAAAACGTGCGCGGCGAGGATATGTTCGTCATCCAGCCCACCTCGAACCCGGCCAATGACAACCTGATGGAGCTTCTGATCATGGCCGACGCGCTGCGCCGCTCCTCGGCCGCGCGCATCACCGCCGTCATTCCATATTTCGGTTACGCCCGCCAGGATCGCCGCTCGAAGGCGCGAACGCCCATTTCGGCCAAGCTGGTGGCGAACATGCTGGTCGAGGCGGGGATCGAGCGGGTTTTGACGATGGACCTGCATGCCGCGCAGATCCAGGGGTTCTTCGATATTCCGGTCGACAACCTCTACGCGTCGCCCGTCTTCGCGCTGGACATCATGAAGCAATTCAAAGGCAGTATGGATGACGTCATGATCGTCTCGCCCGATGTGGGCGGCGTCGCCCGCGCGCGCGAATTGGCCAAGCGGATCACAGCCCCGCTCAGCATCGTCGACAAACGCCGCGAGAAGGCGGGCGAAGTTGCCGAAATGACCATCATCGGCGACGTTACAGGCAAGAAGTGCATCATCGTGGACGACATGTGCGACACGGCTGGCACGCTTTGCAAAGCCGCCGAAGTCCTGATGGAGAACGGCGCGTCCGAGGTCCACGCCTACACCACGCACGGCGTGATGTCCGGCCCCGCGGTCGAGCGGGTCACCAATTCGGTGCTGAAATCCATGGTCATCACCGACACGATCGCCCCCACCGAGGCAGTGCGCGCGACGCCTAACATCCGCATCATCCCGACCGCGCCGGTCTTTGCGCAGGCAATCCTGAATATCTGGAACGGCACGTCTGTATCGTCTCTTTTCGAGACGCCAACGCTTGAGCCAGTCTACGAGGGCCAGTTCGGGAACTGAATGGCGCCGCAGGCCCCCGCAAGTCAGTAAAGATCCCAATCCTCTTCCGAGGATACCTCGCCGATCGCCATCCAGCGCACGCGGGCGCGAGCAATATGTGTGTCGGCCCAAGTACGGAACACCACCTCAAAGCCATCCTGAGTGATCTTCTCGGCGCTGATTTCGACGCGGGCATTGGTACCGCTGTCGATATCCCACATCGACAGGGCACAATGCACAGCCGGTAGCGTGCGGAACCTTTCGGTGAAGCGGATGGAATGACGGCGCGTGCGCTCGCCCTCGCCCGTCCACATGGCGCCGCCCTTCTCGAAATCCGAGAAAAGAACCGTCTCGCCCTGGTCGATGCCCATGAGTTTGGTGTCGATGCGTTTCATACCGGATTCACTGATTACCTGCGGCCAAGCCTAAACACTCAATTCGGCAAAACTATGATCCACGATAAAAAAAGGGCCCGCAAGATGCAGGCCCCTGATTTGTCTGCCGATCCGGTCGGTATCAGTAGCCGCTAAGGCCCATATGCTCGCCCATGGCGACCATGTCCGACAGGAGCTTGGCCGCATCATCGACGGGGCCGGGCTCGTTCTTGAACGTCTCGCGGGCCTTTTCCAGACGCACCTTGGCCTCTTCCAGCAGGTCGTTGAACTGCTCTTGGGTCAGGTCTGTGCGGTGGATCGCGCGCTCGGCCAGAAGCGAGATGCTATCCGCGTTGATCTCGGCAAAGCCGCCGGTGACGGCATACTCGTCCTCGCCTTCGGCAGAGACGACGCGCACGATACCCGGACGCAACGTCAGGATGACGGGCGAATGGCCGGGCATGGCCGTCATATCACCCTCGGTGCCGGGCATCTTGACCTCGGTCACCTGCACGGATGCCAGAAGGCGCTCGGGCGATACCAGATCGAATTGCACTGTGTCAGCCATGAATGGCCTCCTTGATTGGCAAAGTGCCGGACCGCCTCAGCGGTCCGGCAGATGCATTAAGCGGCGTCAGAAGCCATACGCTCGGCTTTGGCCTTCACGTCCTCGATGCCGCCCACCATGTAGAAGGCGCCTTCGGGCAGGTGATCGTACTCACCCGCGACAACGGCCTTGAAGGACGAGATCGTCTCTTCCAGCGGAACCTGAACGCCGTCCGAGCCGGTAAAGACCTTGGCGACGTCGAAGGGCTGGCTGAGGAAACGCTGGATCTTGCGCGCGCGCGCAACGGTCAGCTTGTCCTCTTCCGACAGTTCGTCCATGCCGAGGATCGCGATGATGTCCTGCAGCGACTTGTAGCGCTGAAGGATACCCTGCACGTCGCGGGCCACCTGGTAATGCTCCTCGCCGACGACCGACGGGTCCATCAGACGCGATGTCGAGTCGAGCGGGTCCACGGCGGGGTAGATGCCCAGCTCGGAAATCGCACGGCTCAGAACGGTCGTCGCATCGAGGTGCGCGAACGATGTCGCAGGCGCGGGGTCGGTCAGGTCGTCCGCAGGGACGTAAACGGCCTGCACGGACGTGATCGAACCCTTGTTGGTCGAGGTGATCCGCTCCTGCATCTGGCCCATGTCGGTCGCCAGCGTCGGCTGATAGCCCACAGCCGAAGGAATACGGCCCAGAAGCGCCGACACTTCGGAACCCGCCTGCGTAAAGCGGAAGATGTTGTCGACGAAGAACAGTACGTCCGTGCCCGACTGGTCGCGGAACTGCTCGGCCAGGGTCAGGCCGGTCAGGGCCACACGCATACGTGCACCCGGCGGCTCGTTCATCTGGCCATAGACCAGCGCCACCTTGGACTCAGAGAGGTTATCGGGGACGATAACGCCCGACTCGATCATCTCGTGGTAAAGGTCGTTGCCCTCACGCGTCCGCTCGCCCACACCGGCGAAGACCGAGAAGCCCGAGTGCACCTTGGCGATGTTGTTGATCAGCTCCATGATGAGAACCGTCTTGCCCACACCGGCACCGCCGAAGAGACCGATCTTGCCGCCTTTCGCATAGGGTGCCAGCAGGTCGACGACCTTGATGCCGGTCACGAGAACGGTCGACTCGGTCGACTGGTCGGCGAAGGGAGGCGCGTCGTTGTGGATCGAGCGGGTCTCTTCGCGGGACACGTCGCCGCCTTCGTCCACGGGCTCGCCCACGACGTTCATGATGCGGCCCAGCGTGGCGTTGCCCACGGGGATCGTGATCGGGCCATCCGTGTCGGTCACTTCCTGGCCGCGAACCAAGCCCTCGGTCGCGTCCATCGCGATGGTGCGCACGGTGTTCTCGCCAAGGTGCTGAGCCACTTCCAGCACCAGCTTCTTGCCGTTGTTGTCGGTGGTCAGAGCGTTCAGAATCTCGGGCAGGTGGTCGCCAAACTGAACGTCGACCACGGCGCCGATCACCTGAGTGATTTTGCCTTTTGCGTTTGCCATGTTTGCTGTCTCCGGTTCGTGTTCTAGAGCGCTTCCGCGCCCGAAATGATTTCAATCAGCTCGTTCGTGATCACGGCCTGACGCGAGCGGTTATACTCGATGGTCAGTTTGTCGATCATCTCGCCGGCATTGCGGGTGGCGTTGTCCATCGCGGACATCCGCGCGCCCTGCTCGGACGCCCCGTTTTCCAGCAGAGCCGCAAAGATCGCCGTCGCCACGCCGCGCGGCAGCAGATCGGCCAGAATGGTGGTCTCGTCCGGCTCGTAATCGTAGAGCGCGGTGGCGTCATCCTCGTCCGGCGCATCGAAGTCTGCCGGAATGATCTGCTGTGCGGTCGGGATCTGCGTCACCACATTCTCGAATTCCGAGAAATAGATCTTGGCAACGTCGAATTCCCCGGCATCGAAACGCTCGAGCACCTCGGTCGCGACGCTTTGCGCGTCGGCATAACCGATGCGCTTGACGTCGCTGAAGTCGATGTGATGCACGAAATACTTACCGTAATCGCGGCGCATCGCGTCACGACCTTTCTTGCCGACCGTCATGATCTTGACCGTCTTGCCCGCGGCGATCAGCTTGGTCGCTTCCTGCTTGGCCAATTTGGCGATGTTGGCGTTGAAGCCACCGCAAAGGCCGCGCTCGGCGGTCATGACCACGAGCAGATAGGTCTCGTCCTTGCCCGTGCCCGTCAGCAGACGGGGCGCGTCGTCGGAATCGCCCACCGATGCGGCGAGGCGGCCCATAACGGCGTTGAAACGCTCGGTATAGGGGCGCGCCTGCTCGGCTGCATCCTGCGCGCGGCGCAGTTTCGCCGCGGCGACCATCTGCATGGCCTTGGTGATCTTGCGGGTCGATTTGACCGACGAGATCCTGTTTTTCAGGTCCTTGAGATTAGGCACGCCTTATCTCTCCCTTATGTCCAAGTCTGCATTCAAGATGGATCACGCAAAGTCGGCTGCGAACTCATCCAGCGCGGCTTTGATCTTGTCCTCGGCATCGCCTTTGATCTTGGGATCTTCTTTGGTGATCATCTCCAAGAGGTCGGAATGCTTGTTGCGCAGATGCTTCAGCAGACCGTCTTCAAAGCGCCCGACTTCCTTGACCGCGATCTTGTCCAGATAGCCCTTGGTGCCCGCATAGATGACGCAGACGATTTCCGCATTCGTCAGCGGCGAATACTGCGGCTGCTTCATCAGCTCCGTCAGGCGTGCGCCACGGTTCAGCAGCTGCTGGGTGGCGGCATCCAGGTCCGAGCCGAACTGAGCAAAGGCCGCCATTTCGCGGTACTGCGCCAGCTCCAGCTTGACCGGGCCCGCGACGGATTTCATCGCGTTGGTCTGCGCCGAAGAACCCACACGCGAAACCGACAGGCCGGTGTTCACGGCGGGGCGGATGCCCTGATAGAACAGCTCGGTCTCGAGGAAGATCTGACCGTCGGTGATCGAGATCACGTTGGTCGGAATAAAGGCCGACACGTCGCCACCTTGCGTTTCGATGATCGGCAGAGCCGTCAGCGAGCCCGACCCGTTATCCTCGTTCAGCTTGGCCGAACGCTCGAGCAGGCGGGAGTGGAGATAGAAAACGTCGCCGGGATAGGCTTCGCGGCCGGGCGGACGGCGCAGCAGCAGCGACATCTGACGGTAGGCCACGGCCTGCTTGGACAGGTCATCGTAGACGATCAGAGCATGGCGACCATTGTCGCGGAAATGCTCGGCCATGGCGGTTGCCGAATAAGGCGCGAGGAACTGCATCGGCGCGGGGTCCGAGGCGGTCGCGGCGACAACGATCGAATAGTCGATCGCGCCGGTCTCTTCCAGTTTCTTCACCAGCTGGGCCACGGTCGAACGCTTCTGACCGATGGCGACATAGACGCAATAGAGCTTCTTGCTCTCGTCGTCGCCGGCGGCGTCGTTGATCGACTTCTGGTTCAGCATCGTGTCCAGCGCGATGGCGGTCTTGCCGGTCTGACGGTCGCCGATGATCAGCTCGCGCTGGCCACGGCCAACGGGGATCATCGCGTCGACGGATTTGATGCCGGTCGCCATGGGCTCGTGCACCGATTTACGCGGCATGATGCCGGGCGCCTTGACGTCGGCGAGCGCACGCTCGGAGGTCTTGATCGGGCCCTTGCCGTCCAGAGGGTTGCCAAGGCCATCAACGACACGGCCCAGAAGCGCGTCACCGATCGGCACGTCCACGATGGACTTGGTGCGCTTGACGGTGTCGCCTTCCTTGATGTCGCGGTCCGAGCCGAAGATCACGACGCCGACATTGTCAGCCTCGAGGTTCAGCGCCATGCCCATGATCGATCCGGGGAATTCGACCAGTTCGCCGGCCTGGACGTTGTCCAGACCGTGAACGCGGGCGATACCGTCACCGACGGACAGAACCCGGCCCACCTCGGCGACTTCGGCGTCCTGGCCGAAATTCTTGATCTGGTCCTTCAGGATTGCAGAAATTTCTGCCGCTTGGATACCCATTTATCCGACCTCTTTCATTGAATTCTGGAGCGATGCAAGCTTGGAGCGGATCGACGTGTCGATCATCTTCGAGCCCACCTTGACGATAAGACCGCCGATGAGGCTTTCATCAACGGTCGCATTGATCTTGACGTCCTTGCCGACATTCGCCTTGAGCGTCTTGGCCAGCTTGTCCGACTGCGTCTTGGTCAGCGCCTTGGCGCTGGTCACGTCCGCCTGGACTTCGCCTTTGCTCTCGGCAATCATCGCGCGAAGTTGCGCAAGGACCTGCGGCAGCGCGAAAAGGCGGCGCTTTTGTGCCATGAGAGCAGCGCCGCGGCCGAGCGACGGGGTCACCTTGAGATGCTCGCAGATGGCGGTGATCGCCTGTTCCTGCTCGGCGCGACTGACAATGGGACTTGCAATCATGTCACGCAGATCGGCGCTGGCGTCCAGCGCCTCGGCCATCGCGTCGACGCTCGTTTCCAATTTACCCAGTCGTTTGCTGTCTTGTGCGATCTCGAAGATCGCGGTCGCATAGCGTTCGGCGATACCCGTAGAAATCGAAGCTGGTTCGGACACGTCCACCCTTTCGACAATTAGGCCCCTGCGACAGACGCAATCAGGCATCTGAGGGGGCGTTTGCGCGCACGAGGCACTCTTATCAATGTAATCCGGCGTGGGTCTAGCAGAGCATTCACGACTTGCCAAGTTGCCATGCACAATCCGCATTGCGGTCAAAACCGCGTAATTTCAATCCTCTAGGCGGCCTGCGGCTGTTTGGCCAAAAATTTTGACAGCGAAATGGCGTATTTATCACCCTCGAGGCCGAATCCGGCGCAGACCCCTGGGCAGCCTTGTTTGCGCTAACCCATGACGGACGGTCTGTGTATTCCGTCTTGGGCGCGGAGGGTGACTGACCACCGGCGGCATCGCACGCGCAGCACGATGCGCACTCAGGATGGGATATCGCGGCAGCGCGGAAACAATACGACGTCCCGCATGGTGATTGGCGTGCATCCTTCGCCAATCGCAAAAAACGCTTCCGACGCCTGTTCGGAAAACAATAAGGTCCCCGTGGGTAAAGAGTTTTGGGGGAAGCGGTAAGTCATGGAATTTTTGCTATTGGGCGCGCTTGCGCTGATCTTTGGCGCGACAGTCGTAAACAGCGATGACGACGACATGGCCCGCGCCGCGCCCGAGCCTGATGGTGAGGACGAGGACGCCGCGCCGTCCACCGACGAGACGGAGGATCGCAATTTGATCCTCGGCACCGACGGCGACGACACGTTGGCCGCAGGACAGAATGATCTGCTGCGCGCGGGGCGCGGCAACGACCTGCTGGGCGGAACTGACAATGCGATCATCAGCGCCGGCCCCGGCGATGACACGATCGCAGCCACGGATACGGTCACGGCCGATGGCGGCTTTGGCAATGACATCATCACAGCGGGCGGCGATGCCACCGTCACCGGCGGTGCAGGGGACGATCAACTGGCACTTGGGAACAATGCCAGAGGCAGTGGCGGCGATGGCAACGACACTCTTGCCGGCGCCAACTTCTCCACCGTCTTCGGCGAGGATGGCGAGGACGTGCTCAACCTGCGCGGCGCCGCCGTCGGCTTTGGCGGGCTGGGCGATGATCTGATTACCGCCGCGGGCCGCTCCGAGGCGAATGGTGGCGGCGGCAACGATGCCATCATCGCGGAGGGCAATGCCACCGCCCGCGGCGGCGCCGGAGACGACCAGATCATCGGGCAGGACAATGCCCGACTATTCGGCGGGCGCGGCGATGATGTCGTGGTCGGCTTTGGCGCCGCCAGCGTGGATGGCGGCACGGGCGACGACTTGATCGGATTTGAACTGCCGAACGAGACCTCCAGCACATCCCATGTGCTGACCGGCGGCGCAGGAACGGATGTGTTCGGTCTGTCCCTCTACCAGACGGACGCGGATCAAACCGCACAGATCGCCCCGATCACGATCACCGATTTCGATGCCGCCACCGAAATTCTGCTCTTGGAAACGCCGCCCCCTGCCTCGACAACGATCACGCTGAACGCGGATCAAAGCGAGACGGAGGTGCGGCTGACCTTTGACACTCTGCCAGACGTGACGATCACCTTGCAGAACGCCCCGGATTTCAGTGAAGAGAACCTGACGTTCGTGCCGCTGTCTTCGGATCCGACCATCGCCATGCAAACCATGGGAACGCCCGGCGATGACACGTTGGTGGGCGATCAGGGCGCAGACATCGCACCCGGCGCGGGCGACGACGATATCGCGCTCTACATGGCGCCCGGCGATGCGGACCCTGCCGCGCTCAGCACCGTTGATCTGACAGACCCGGATGACACCCTGACGCTTTACCTGGATGGGCGCGCCGACGGCACCTATCACCTGCGTGAAGTCACGACGCGCGAGACTGTGCAATCCGACTCGAACGCCGAAGTCATCGAGGCGCGCAGCACATTGGAGATCGCTTTCATACCCACGGCCAGCGGCGTCTCCGCGCCCAGCGATGCGCAGTTTCTGGGCACCGATCCCGTCGATGGGCTGGAGCGGTTGGCCGTGATCGATCTGGGCACCGAGACGCTGACCGAAAATCTCAACGTCACAGTCGATGATCCGGGCCGCTTTACCACCGCCGGCACCGTCAACGACATGCCCAGCGTCAAAGTCTTTGGCCCGCTCGCCAGCCAGGGCGCAATTCAGCGGGCCTAGAGCTGTTTTCAGACCTGGCCCGCGACCGGCTTGGGCTTGGGCGCCAACGCCTCAAGCGGTTTGCGGACGCTGGCGCGCAGGCCCGGCCCGCGCGGCGCCTGCACGCGCTTGGTCGCTTCCACCATCAAAACGCCGCCCGCGTTGATGATCGACAGGTTGCCGCCCAAACGCTCCCACATGCCGGCGGTCTTGCGCCAGAACCGCCGCGTGCTGGGCGGCTGGTAGAGCGTTGTCCTGTGGCGCTCGGGCAGGAAACTATGGGCTTTCAGCAGCGTCTCCAGCTGGGTTTGGCTATAAGGCCGCCCCGAGCCGAAGGGCGTGCGATCGCTGCGCGACCATAGACCCGCACGGTTCGGCACGACAAAAAGCGCCGATCCCCCCGGTCCCAGCACGCGCCAGCATTCATCCAGAAGGTCGGCGGGCCGCTCGCTTGCCTCCAGCCCGTGCATCACCAGCAGCTTGTCCACATGACCGGTCTCGATCGGCCAGATCGTTTCCTCGCACAGCACCGAGATATTCGGCATTTTTTGCGGCCAGGCGATTACACCCTGCGGTCCGGGCATCAGGGCGATCACCCTGCGCGCTTCGGAAAGATAGGGCCGCAGGAACGGCACCGCGAAGCCAAAGCCGACAACCGTCTGCCCCTTGGCTTCGGGCCAGACATCGGCAATCTGGGCGCGCACGGTTTTCTGCACAGCACGGCCCAGCGTGCTGCGGTAATAGAAATTCCGAAACTCCTGCACATCGAGATGCATTGCAGCCGCGCCCTTGATCCGTCACGGTCAAGACTAGCTTAAGATGTGGGGCGGGAAAACATCAAAGCCCCGCCCGTGCCTGCATATGGCAAGCGCCAGACGCTTTGACATGAAGGAGATCCCCCTTGCCGTCCGACACGCCCTTCGAAATCGCTGTGATCCCCTGCCTTTCAGACAATTACGCCTTCTTGGCCCATGATCCCGGAACGGGTGCGACACTCTGCGTTGACGTGCCCGAAGCTGCACCGATCAAAGCGGCCCTGGCGCAGCGCGGCTGGACGCTCAGCCATGTGCTGCTGACCCATCACCACGCGGACCACGTGCAGGGGTTGAAGGAGTTGTTGAGCGAACATCCGGCCCAGGTGATCGGCGCCCGCGCCGACGCGCATCGCCTCCCCCCGCTTGATACCGAGGTGGCCGAGGATGACGAGATCAGGATCGGCGCACAGTCAGGCCGTGTCATGGATGTCAGCGGGCATACCGTGGGCCATATCGCCGTGCATTTCCCGGCCAGCCGCGCCGTTTTCACCGCCGACAGCCTCATGGCACTGGGCTGCGGGCGCCTGTTCGAAGGCACGCCGGATCAGATGTGGACCTCCTTGAGCAAGCTGATGGCCCTACCGCCCGAAACGATCGTCTATTCGGGACACGAATACACCGCCGCCAACGCGAAATTCGCGCTGACCGTTGATCCGGACAATCCCGATCTTATATCTCGTTCCAAGCAGATCGAGACGGCCCGTGATCAGGGCCGCCCGACCATTCCCAGCACCATGGCCGAGGAATTGGCCACAAACCCCTTCCTGCGCGCCGCCGACCCGGCCATCCGGGCGCATCTGGGCATGCAGGACGCCACCGACGCCGCCGTCTTTGCCGAAATCCGCGCGCGCAAGGATGTCTTCTGAATTAAATCCAACAGAAACAGCACTGCGACGCATTATTGCGGAAATGTGACGGCGCTTTATGAAAAAAACCTTGAAGCGCGGCGTTTATCGACCAAACTTTAAGAGTATCAGGCCAAGGTTGCCGGCATACCGCCGCACCAGACAAGAAGGAGCACCCCAAGTGCCTTCATTCTCGACCACACTGGAACAGGCAATTCACGCCGCACTGGCGCTGGCCAACGCACGCCAGCACGAATTCGCCACGCTCGAACATTTGCTGCTCGCCCTCGTGGACGAGCCGGACGCCAATCGCGTGCTCAAGGCATGCAGCGTCGATTCCGAAGAGTTGCGGACCACCCTCGTCGAATTCATCGACGACGAGCTTTCGAACCTCGTCACCGACATCGAAGGCTCCGAGGCGGTCCCGACCGCCGCGTTCCAACGGGTGATCCAGCGCGCCGCGATCCATGTGCAATCCTCGGGTCGCACCGAAGTCACAGGCGCCAACGTCCTCGTCGCCATCTTTGCCGAGCGCGAGTCGAACGCCGCGTATTTCCTGCAAGAGCAGGACATGACGCGCTACGACGCGGTCAACTTCATTGCGCATGGCGTGGCCAAGGATCCCGCCTTCGGCGAGGCGCGCCCCGTTCAGGGCGCGGATGAGGATACCGAAGGCGCGACGCAAGACAGCAGCGCTGTCGAGCCGGGCGAGTCGGCCTTGGCCAAGTATTGCGTCGACCTCAACGAGAAATCCCGCACCGGCGATGTCGACCCACTGATCGGCCGCGCGGACGAGGTCGAGCGTTGCATCCAGGTGCTTTGCCGCCGCCGCAAGAACAACCCGATCCTCGTCGGCGATCCCGGCGTGGGCAAGACGGCCATCGCCGAGGGTCTCGCCTACAAGATCGTTCAGGGCCAGACGCCTGAAATCCTGTCGAAAACGACAATCTACTCGCTCGACATGGGGGCGCTGCTTGCGGGCACGCGCTACCGCGGTGACTTTGAGGAGCGGCTGAAGGCCGTGGTGACCGAGCTTGAAAATCACCCCGATGCGGTCCTCTTCATTGACGAGATCCACACCGTGATCGGTGCGGGCGCCACCTCGGGCGGTGCCATGGATGCGTCAAACCTGCTGAAACCTGCTCTTCAGGGCGGCAAGCTGCGCTGCATGGGCTCGACCACCTACAAGGAATTCCGCCAGCATTTCGAGAAGGACCGCGCCCTCGCGCGGCGATTCCAGAAGATTGACGTGGCGGAGCCTTCGGTCGAGGATGCGGTCAAGATCCTGAAGGGCCTCAAGCCCTATTTCGAAGAGCATCACAGCGTCAAATACACCAATGAGGCGATCAAGACCGCCGTCGATCTGGCGTCGCGCTATATCAATGACCGCAAGCTGCCCGACAAGGCGATCGACGTGATCGATGAGGCGGGCGCAGCGCAACATCTGGTCGCCGCCTCCAAACGCCGCAAAAGCATCGGCGTCAAGGAGATCGAGGCCGTCGTCGCCAAGATCGCGCGCATTCCGCCGAAAAACGTCTCGAAGGATGATGCGGCAGTGCTCAAGGATCTGGAGGTCTCGCTCAAGCGCGTGGTCTTTGGCCAGGACGCGGCCATCGAGGCGCTTTCCAGCGCGATCAAGCTGGCCCGTGCCGGCCTGCGCGAGCCCGAAAAGCCGATCGGCAACTATCTCTTCGCCGGTCCTACGGGGGTGGGTAAAACCGAGGTTGCCAAGCAACTGGCCGACACCTTGGGCGTCGAACTGATCCGCTTCGATATGTCGGAATACATGGAGAAACACGCGGTCAGCCGCCTCATTGGCGCGCCTCCGGGCTATGTCGGGTTCGATCAGGGTGGTCTGCTGACCGACGGGATCGACCAGCATCCGCATTGCGTGCTGCTGCTGGACGAAATCGAAAAAGCGCACCCGGATGTCTTCAATATCCTCTTGCAGGTGATGGATCACGGCACTTTGACGGACCATAACGGCCGGAAGGTCGATTTCCGCAACGTGGTGCTGATCATGACCTCGAATGCAGGCGCGTCCGAGCTGGCGAAATCGGCTATCGGCTTTGGCCGCGAGCGGCGCACGGGTGAGGATACGGCGGCGATCGAGCGCACCTTCACGCCCGAATTCCGCAACCGTCTGGATGCCACCATCTCCTTCGGCCCCCTGCCGAAAGAGGTGATCATGCAGGTGGTCGAGAAGTTCGTGCTGCAGCTTGAGGCGCAGCTGATGGACCGCAACGTCACGATCGAGCTTACAGCGCCCGCCGCCGAGTGGCTGGCCGACAAGGGCTATGACGACAAGATGGGCGCGCGTCCCTTGGGCCGCGTGATTCAGGAATACATCAAGAAGCCGCTCGCGGAGGAACTCCTTTTCGGCAAGCTGGCCAAGGGCGGTGTGGTCAAGGTCGGCGTGAAGGATGGCCAGATTGACCTGCAGATCAGCGGCCCCGACACGCCGCGCCTCAGCGGGGGCAAGCCGCCCCTGCTGACCGCGGAGTGAAGATACGCTACCGGTTTGCGGCGCTCGCCTTTCTGGCGGGCGCCGCATCCGCCGATGAGGCGCCCCGCCTCGGCCTGCCCGCCGATTGCACGCTGGGTCAGACCTGTTTCATTCAACAATATCCCGACGCTGATCCCGGCCCCGCCGCGCAGGATTTCATGTGCAAGGGCCTCAGTTACGACGGCCACAAAGGCACTGATTTCGGCCTGCCCTCGCTTGCCGCGATGGAGGCGGGCGTCACGGTCATCGCGGCGGCGCCCGGCATTGTGCGGGGTGTGCGTGACGAGATGGTCGACAGGCTATATTCCCCGCAAGACGACACGCTATCGGGCCGCGATTGCGGCAATGGCGCCGTGATCGACCATGGCGGAGGGTGGGAGACGCAGTATTGCCACCTTGCCATGGGCTCGCTGACGGTAGCGTCCGGTGATGTGATCGAGCGCGGCGCGCCGCTGGGCCGTATCGGCCTGTCGGGGCGCACGCAGTTTCCCCACGTGCATCTCAGCCTGCGCAAGGACGGTGTCCCAGTCGATCCCTTCCGCCCCCAAGGCGGCTGCGGCGGACCCGGCACCGAGAGCCTTTGGATCGACGCGCCTGCCTATCAGCCCGGCGGCCTTCTGAGCGCCGGCCTCTCGGTCACGGTGCCCGAATATGATGCGGTCAAGGCCGGCACCGCCGCCTTGGACGCGCTGGCGCAGGACGCACCCTCGCTGGTCGCTTGGGGCTACGGCTTTGGCGCGCGGGCGGGCGATGTCATGCGGCTGACCATTTTGGGGCCAGACGGCAAGACTGTGTTCGAGCACGAGACCCTGCTCAGCAAACCGCAAGCGCAATACTTCCGTGCCGCAGGCAAGCGCGCCCGCGCCTTGTGGCCGCCCGGCAGCTATGTGGCACGGGCCGAGCTGATCCGGGGTGGCACCCTTATCGACACCGCCGAAAGCCGTATCGAAACGCGCTAACAGCTATTTTTCCGTGAACTTCAACTCGATCCGGCGGTTCTGCGCGCGCGCCTCGGGGCTGCTGCCCTCGGCCACGGGCTGATACTGGCCAAAGCCGTTGGCCGCCAAACGGTCCGGCGGCAGACCGAGGAAGTCGATCATGTAGCGCACGACCGAGAGGGCGCGCGCCTGGCTCAGCTCCCAGTTATCTGCGAATTGGGCAGAGGCGATGATGGGCACGTCATCCGTGTGGCCATCGACACGGATCACCCAGTCAATCTCTTCGGGGATATCGCCGACGACATTACGCAGGATCTCGGCCACCTTGGCAATTTCGTTCTTGCCGGAATTCGACAGGGTCGCCTGCCCCGGCGCGAACAGCACCTCGGACGAGAAGACGAAGCGATCGCCCTCGATGCGCACGCCCTCCTGATTGCCCAGAACGTCGCGCAGACGCCCGAAGAAATCCGAGCGATATTTCTCGAGATCCTGCTTTTCCGCCTCCAGCAGACGGTTCTTTTCCTCCTCGGCCTCGCGGCGGCGCTTTTCTGCGGCGGCGACGCGGGCGAGCGCGGCGTTCAGATCCTGGCCCAGTGATTGCAGCTGCACATCGCTCGCGGCCTCGCGCGCCTTGGCATCGTCCAGAAGCGCCTGCAACTGGCCCAGCTGATCGCGCAGGGCGGCGACCTGCTGATTCAGCAGTTCCTGCTCGCGCTGCGCCGCCTCGGTTTGCGCCTCCTGCGCGGCCAGCCGGTCTCGCGCCTCGGACAAAAGCGCCGCGCGCTCCTCGGCGGCGGTCATCTGGGTCTCGGCCTCGTTCTCGGCAGCCAGTTTTGCGGCGAGCGCCGCGGTCAGTTGCTCCTGCACCTCCGCCTCGGACAGCGCGCGGTCCGCCTTGAGCGCCGCAAGCTCGGCCTCAAGCGCGGCAATCTCTTGCGAGGCCGCGTCCAGATCGGTGGCGAGGGTCTGCGCATCGGCAGTCTCGGCCTCGCGCGCGGCAAGCGCGGCGGCGAGGCGCGCCTCCAGATCCTCCTGCCCCTCCCGCGCTGCGGCCAGAAGGGTCAGCGTTTCCTCGGCCCGGCGGCGCTGCTCTTCGAGGGCGAGGGTCATGGCCGTCAGCTCGGCCTGCGAGCCTTCCAGCCGCTCGCGCAGCGCCTCGGCGGCAGCGGCCTGCGCCAGCCGCGCGGCCTCGGCATCGCTCAGCTCCGTCTCCGACTGCTCCAGAGCGGCGGCACTGCTGTCGGCCTCCGCGCGCAATTCCGCGGCCAATGCTTCCAGCGCATCGCGCTGCGCGGCGGCAAGGCGGGCGGCCTCGGCCTCGGCATCCACCTCGTCGCGCAGATCGGCCAGCGCCAGTTGCAGCGCCTCCTTGTCGGAGATCAGCGTGTCGCGGGCCGTCTCAAGGTCATCCACCTGGCCCAGCGCGCGGTCGCGCTCGGCCAGAAGGCCCGCCACCTGCTCTTCGAAACTGGCGATGCGGTCACGGGCCTCTTCGTTCGCTGCGGTCAGCGAGGCGATCTGCGCAGTCTGCGCCTCCTGCCGCTGGCGCGCGTTCTCCAGCGTGGTCGCCAGAACACCCACCCGCTCCTGAAGCGAGGCGTTGCGATCCTGCTCGAGGCCCAGCGCACGCGACAGTGCCGCGACCTCGGCCGAGAGGGTATCCAGCTGCGATTCCTGCCCCGTGATCGTCTCGCGCAGGGCGAATTGCACCACCATGAAGATGGTCAGCACGAACATCAGAACCAAAAGGAGGCCCGTCATCGCATCGACGAAACCCGGCCAGATCGAGGATTGGAAGCGTTGCCCGGTGCGGCGCGACAGGGCCATGGATCAGCCCTCCTGCTCCGGCTCGCCGCGTCCAGATGACGTGCTGGATGCGATGCCCGGCTGCGCGCGATAGCTGGCCCGGCGGGCCGTGCGCGCGCCGACAAGCGCGGATTTGAGACCGGCCAGATCCGTGCGAAGCTCGCTCATCGCCTCTTGGCGGCCCGCGCTGATTTCCTCCAGAATACGCAGCATCTGTACGTCGATCGAGCGCAGGCGCATCCGGCTCTCGGCATCGAGACCGGCCTCGGCGCCGCCTTCCTTTTGCGCACTCAGAAGGGCGATCAGCCGGTCCTGCCCCTCGGCCACGCGGCCCAGCGCGGCACTCGTCTCGCTGCCGCCCGCGCCATCGGCAAGGCGCGTCACGGCGGCGGCTAGGCCCGCCATCTGCTCATCCGAGGCGGCGCGCGCGATGTCCGATTGCGTCAGCATCTGTTGCAGGGATTCCATCTGCTCGCTCATCTGGTCGATGATGCCGGTCAGCAGCGCCTGCTCGGTGGTGCCATCATCGGCGCCCGCAAGGCCGACGCGGGTGATGGTCGACATCCACTCTTCCAGCTCGCGGTAGAAACGGTTCTGGCCGTGACCCGCGAACAGCTCCAGAAGGCCGACGATCAGCGATCCGGCAAGGCCCAGAAGGGATGAGGCAAAGGCCACGCCCATCCCGCCCAGCTGCGATTGCAGACCCGTCATCAGGCGGGTGAACACCTCGACGCCCCCTTCGCCCTCTTGCGGGGCAAGGCCGCGGATCGTCTCGACCAGCGCGGGAACGGTGGTAGCAAGGCCATAGAACGTACCGAGAAGGCCGAGGAATATCAAAAGGTTGACGATATAGCGCGTAATCTCGCGCGCCTCGTCGATGCGTTGCGCCACCATGTCCTGGATCGAGCGGGCCGACGATTGCGAGATCTGCATCCGCTTGCCGCGCTGACGCAAGAGCGTCGCGAGCGGCCCCAGAAGCAAAGGCGGCTTGGTCTGCTCGGATCCCGGCACTTCACGCGCGAAATTCTCGATCCAGCGGACTGAACCGATCAGCTGAAAAACCTGCCAAAAGCAGGCCACGACGCCGATCAAAAAGACGAAAAAGATGAAGCCGTTAAGATAGGGGTTGGCCTCGAACACCGGCAACACGCGCGGCAGGGCCATGAACGCGCCAAGCCCCGACAGGCCCAGCACCACGAACATGCTGACGATCTGACGCCACGGCTGAGAAAATTGCTGCTCGACCTCACGGTCCGGCTTGTCCATGCGGACGCTCCCGGCACTTGTTTTCATTGCGCTCACCCTACGCGGATCGCCCCGCCAAGCCAAGGCGTTATGCGCAGAGCGCCTCCACCCGCGCCGACAGCCATTCCAGATCGCTGTCACTGATCCCCAGCTGGGCCAGATGGGCCGCAGTATTGTAGAGATACTCGGTATTCGGCCCCCGACCGCCGACGGCGCGCGCGATGATGCGCGCCTGTTCCTCCAGCGGCAGACCGCCGCAATATTGCACATGGTGCGGGTCAATCACGTAGGTAACGGCGCGGGCAATGCGCCCGTCTGCCAGACGGATATCCAGATCCCGCTCGAGATAGGCCGATGAGATCAGCTCGCGTGCGCGCAGATATTCCAGCGTCTCGGCCTCCTTGCCGCCCCGCACGGCAAGCGCGACACCGTGGCACTCGGCGCCATGCGCCTCATCGAGGGCAAGGACAAGGCCCGGCTCGTCCTCGGTGCCGCGATGGTGAATGGATCGCATGCAGAAGCTGCGCGCATAGCCCGGCAGCGTGGCGATCATCTGGTAATCCACCTCAAAGCCCGGATTCCACACCAGCGATCCGTATCCGAACACCCACATCGTCATATTGCCGCCGCTCCTGTGGCTATCGCCCATGGCACCATGGGCATTGCTTTGAAACACTCTATAAACACCTTTGGAAAGAGGCGCAAAAGGGGTGCGATGATGCGGATTTTACTGGCGATCTGCCTGACCTTGGCAGCGGCCTGGGCGGGCTACTGGTTCATCGGCTCCAGCGCAATGAAGTCCGGCGTCGCCGCATGGTTCGACGCGCGCGAGGCGGACGGATGGGTGGCGGGCTATGACGAATTGACCGTACAGGGCTTTCCCAGCCGCTTCGACACCACACTTACCGCGCCGCGCCTGTCGGACCCGGTCACGGGGCTGGGTTGGGAGGCGCCGTTCCTTCAGCTGATGACGCTCAGCTATACGCCCAATCATGTGATCGGCATATGGCCCAACACGCAGCGGCTGAGCGGCTCGGAGGGCGCCTATACCCTGACCAGCACCGATATGCGCGCGTCCCTGCGCGTGGATGCCAGCACCGCACTGGCCCCGCGCCGCGCGACGCTGACCGCCGAGGGCGTGTCGATCCTGGCCGAGACCGCGCCGGAGGCCGAGGCACTGTCGATGGCTGCCCTGCGCCTCGCCGCCGAGCGGTTGGAGGGCGCCGAGGCGCGCTATCATCTGGGCCTTGCGGCGCAGGATTTGGCGCCGCCGGCCAGCGTTATGGCGATGCTGGACGGGGCCGGAGGCGACGCGCCGCCCCGCGTGATCGAAAGCTTGTTCATCGATGCCACCGCCGATTTCACCGCGCCTTTCGACCGCGCCGCATTGGAAGGCGCGCGCCCGCAGCCGGTGCGGATCGATTTGGCCCGCGCCTCGGCAAATTGGGGCGCCATGGCGCTGGAGCTGTCAGGCGCGCTGGATATCGACGCCTCGGGCATGCCCGAGGGGGATATGACCCTTACCGCGAACGGCTGGCGCGAGATGCTGCAAATTGCCCGCGCCTCGGGCGCGATCACGCCCGATATAGCCGCGACGGCTGAGCAGGCGCTGACCATGATGTCCGGCTCGGACGGTAGCCTGAACGTGCCGCTGCGCGCCGCGCAGGGCCGGATCTGGTTGGGGCCGCTGCCGATCGCCCCCGCGCCGGTGCTGCGCCTTCAATAGCCCTTAGCGGCAGTAACTGCCGCCCCGGTGCCGCGCCGTGTCAAAATGGAAGTGGTCCGCGTGAAACCGGTCTGAATTCGGGCCCAGAACGGTGCCGAAAGGTCCACAGGCAGAGCGGTGCATCTGGCGCAGAAGCTGGCCTTTTTGGCCTTTGTTCCAGTCGGTCAGCACCGTAATCGTGCGCCCGTCGCGCAGCTGGAACCCGGCAATGTCGATGGCTCGACCCTTGCCATGCTCTGAAATCTCGCCGCCGCGTTGATTGTTGCGGGTGCGGCAGGCGTAATGCGCCACGACGCGCAGCTGCGCGACGCCGCCGCCATAGCTGCCCACGGCGGGCTTCATCCCGCTGCCGATCCAAGTCTTGATCGCGCTGGCGGTGCGGCAATCCATCAGGGCGTGCTGGCTGAGCGCGACGCCGTCGATGCTGCGCACCTTGACCGCGTCTTGGATGCCGCAGCCCGAGATCCGGCCCGGCACGCGGCCGATCTCTTCGCCCTGAATGGCCGGATCATTGCACACCATGCCGCGCGCGCGAGCCTCCTTGCGCTTTTGCGCCTCGCGTCCAATGCCCAGCGGACGCAAAAGAGGGCGCAACGAGGAGAAGAGCCCGCCGCGCGGCTGCTCGACGCGGCGCGGCGCCTCCGCGGTTTGAAGTGTCTCGTCGCGCGGATCCGATTGACGGCTGGGGCTTGGACGATTGCCTTGGCCATCGCGCTGTGGCCCACCGGTTCGGGGCGCTTGGCGGCTGTTCTCGGGCGCGCTCTCGCGGGCGATGGGGCGCGCGGCGCTTTGCGGGGCGGCGGGTGCGGGCGGCGGGGCGCCCACGCTGTCCGGGCGCGCGACGGGGCGAAGCGATGTTTCGGGCGCGCTGGCAAGTGCGGCGCCAGCGGCGGCGACAAGGGCAACCAGCATGGCGACCCGTCTCGTCCGCCGCCCGGTCATCCGCTGCGGGCCCGGCCGAAATCGGGCGCGTCGGTGTCCTGCCCCGCCTCGATGATGCCGCGCCGAATGGCGCGTGTGCGAGTGAAATAGGCGTGCAGGTGATCGCCATCGCCGGTGCGGATCGCGCGCTGCAGCGCAAAAAGCTCTTCGGTGAAGCGGCCCAGAATTTCTAGCGTCGCCTCGCGATTATTCAGGAACACGTCGCGCCACATGGTGGGATCGCTGGCCGCGATACGGGTGAAATCGCGAAAGCCTGCGGCGGAGTATTTGATCACTTCGCTATCCGTCACGCGGCCCAGATCATCGGCAACCCCCACCATCGTATAGGCAATGAGGTGCGGCGCGTGACTGGTCACGGCGAGGACCAGATCGTGATGATCGGCGTCCATTTCGTCAGTCAGAGCGCCAATGCCCTGCCACAGCGCCTCCAGCCGATCCACAGCGCCGCGGTCCGCACCCTCCTGCGGCACGATCAGGCACCAGCGATTGTCGAAGAGTTCGGGAAAGCCGGAGCGGGGGCCGGAATGCTCGGTCCCAGCCAGCGGATGCGCGGGCACGAAGTGCACGCCGTCCGGCAGATGCGGAGCCACGGCATCAATCACCGCGCGCTTGACCGAGCCGACATCACTGACGGTCGCGCCGGGCTTCAGCCCCGGTGCGATCTCGGCGGCGACAGAGCCCATGGCACCCACGGGCACGCAGAGCACCACCAGATCGGCGCCCTCGACCGCGGCGGCGGCAGTATCCTCGATCCGGTCACACAGGCCGATCTCACGCGCGATATCGCGCGTGCCCTCGGAGCGGGCGTAGCCTACGACCTCGCCCGCCAGCCCGGCGCGGCGAATGGCAAGCGACATGGAGCCGGCGATCAGTCCGAGGCCAATCAGCGCGATGCGGCCATAGATCCGACTCATCGGGCCGTTGCCATGAATTGCCCCACCGCATGGGCCACCCGGCGGCAGCTGGCCTCGTCCCCGACGGTGATGCGCAGGCAGTTGGGCAGGTTGTACCCCCCGACGCGGCGCACGATCAGACCTTCGGACTTCAGGTAGTCGTCACAGGCCTCGGCCTCGGCCTGGTCGGCAAAGCGGGCAAGAATGAAATTGGCCAGCGACGTGTCGGACGAGACGCCATGCTCGCCCAGCGCCTCGGCCAGCCATGCCCGCCAGCGGGTATTGCCCTCGCGGCACTTTTCGGCCCATTCCGTGTCGCGGATCGCCGCCTCAGCGGCAGCCAGCGCGGCGGACGACACATTGAACGGGCCGCGCACCCGCGCCAGCACGTTCATCACATGCGCCGGGCCATAGCCCCAGCCGACACGCAGCCCACCAAGCCCGTAAAGCTTGGAGAAGGTGCGCGTCATGACAATGTTCGCGCGCTGCTCGACTAATGCCGCGCCGCCGTCGTATCCCTCGACATACTCGGCATAGGCACCGTCCAGCACCAGCAGGACATGATCGGGCAGGCCATCGGCCAGACGCGCGATCTCGCCCTCGCCCACCATCGTGCCGGTGGGGTTGTTGGGATTCGCGATAAAGACCAGCTTGGTCGCTGGCGTCACGGCGGCGAGGATCGCGTCGACATCCGTCACGCGCTCGCGCTCGGGCACCTCGACCGGGGTCGCGCCATTGGCCAGCGCGCTGATGCGGTACATGCCAAAGCCGTGCTCGGTGTGGATGACCTCGTCGCCCGGTCCGGCATAGGCCTGGCAAAGAAAGGCGATGATCTCGTCCGAGCCGTTGCCGCAAAGGATCCGCTCGGGATCGAGGCCATGCACCTCGGCGATGGCGCCGCGCAGGGCGGCATGGTCCGAGGACGGGTAGCGGTGCAGGTGATAGGATGCCTTGCGAAATGCCTCCTTGGCGGCCTCGCTGGGCCCGAACGGATTTTCGTTCGAGCTGAGCTTGACCACGTTGGCGACGCCCGGCACATGCGCGGCCCCGCCCTGATAGAGCGTGATGTCCAAGATACCCGGCTGCGGTGTGATGTTGCTCATGCGGCCCCCTCCAACGACGCCCGTTCTACCCATGGCATCCGGCCTTGACCAGTGCCAATGAAAAGGCCGCCCCGGTTTCCCGGCGCGGCCAATCTTCGCAGAGCACAGAGGAAAAGCGGCGCTTTAGTTCTGTGCGTAGAATTCGATGACGAGGTTCGGCTCCATCATGACCGGATAGGGCACATCCGACAGGCCGGGCGTGCGCACGAAGGTCGCGGTCATCTTGGAGTGGTCGGCATCCACGTAATCGGGCACGTCGCGCTCGGCCAGTTGGACGGCCTCGAGCAGGACGGCCAGCTGCTTGGAGCGGTCGCGGACCTCGATCACGTCACCCTCTTTCACGCGGTAGGAGGGAATGTTGACGCGCTGACCGTTCACCTTGACATGGCCGTGGTTCACGAATTGGCGTGCGGCGAACATGGTGGGAACAAATTTGGCACGGTAAACGACGGCGTCGAGCCGACGCTCGAGCAGGCCGATCAGGTTCTCGCCGGTGTCGCCCTTGACGCGGGCCGCTTCGGAGTAAATGCGCTTGAACTGCTTCTCGGTCAGATCGCCGTAGTAGCCCTTCAGCTTCTGCTTGGCGCGCAGCTGCAGGCCGAAATCGGAAATCTTGGCCTTACGGCGCTGACCGTGCTGGCCGGGGCCGTATTCACGGCGGTTCACCGGGGACTTGGGGCGACCCCAGATGTTTTCACCCATACGGCGGTCAATTTTGTACTTGGCAGACGTGCGTTTTGTCACGGCTGATCTCCTTCTTTGCGTTGTCGAAGGGCGTTGTCCTTTGGATTGCTCCTGACAGGCATCCCCTTGCGGGGGCCACCAACACCAATGAAGCCGCGCTTATATCGGGGATTGGGGCAGAGTCAACGGGCGCTGCGCCAAAAGGGAAAAGTGCCTCCGGCGGGGATACTTTCGGCAAGAAGAAATGGACGTGCGGGCCATCAAGGGGCATGGGATTTGCAAAACAGCCCGCGTCTGTCATTTCAATAATGGATCGACCGCGGAAGGAAAGGTGCGCCATGCAGGGCGGCAGATACCGGCGCTACGCCATCTATTGGACGCCCGCTCCGGGTCCGCTTGCGCGCTTCGGTGCGGGGTGGCTGGGCTGGGATCCGGCTGCTGGACAATCCATACAGCGCGCCGGAATGCCCGGCATTTCGCAGGATCGCCTGGCCGTGCTGACCGAGGGGCCGGATCGCTACGGGCTGCATGCGACCTTGAAAGCGCCGTTCTGCTTGGCGCCGGGAGCCAGTGAATCAGATGCACGCGCGGCGCTGGAGGCGTTTGCGGCGAGGACTGCGCCGGTGCAGGCCGATGGGTTGGCCTTGGCCCGGATGGGCCGGTTTCTCTGTCTGCAACTTGACGGCGACGAGCGCGCGGTATCAGCGCTGGCAGCCGACGCCGTGCATGCGCTCGATCCGCTGCGCGCCCCGCTGACCGAAGCCGAAATGGCGCGGCGCGGGCGCATGACGCCCGAGGCCGAAGCCCTGATACGCCGCTGGGGGTATCCGCATGTGATGGAGCGCTACCGGTTTCACGTCACGCTGACCGCCCGGCTGGAGGATAGCGCGCGCGAGGAGGTGCGGGCGGCCCTTGCGCCGTTTCTGGCGCCCCTTCTGCCCCGGCCCTTCCGGATCGACGCGCTGAGCCTGATGGGCGAGGACCGCGCCGGGCGGTTTCATTTGCTGGGCCGCGTGCCGCTGACCGGGGCCGCCTGATCCGCGCTCAGCGGCGCCTGGGGCGCAGCCCCGCGGCGGCGTAGAGCGCGGCGATGACGGCGAGCGCGCAGAGCACCGCCTTGGACACGCTCTCCATCGTGCCGTCGATCAACAGGGCATGAACGGCGCTGCCGATCACCACGATCAGCGCAAGGGCGGTATGCCCCAGCCGCCACCTGCGCGGCGACACACGCAGACGCCGCCTGAGCGCCGCCAAGAGGGCCGCCGCAAAGGCCGCCCACATCGCGATGACGCCCCAGGCCGAGAAGGGTGTGGGCGAGGTGAAGGTGAGCGCGTCGATCACATCGGGCGGGCTGGTGACCCACAGCCCCGCGACATGGACCAAGACGGTCAGGATCAGCGCGGCGCCGACCCAAGCATGCGCCCGGCGCTGTCGCATCGCATGCATAGGCAAGAGGCCACGCGCCAAAAGCGGCTGCACCAGCAGAAGCGCCAGCCCGACGACGCCCGCGATGCCCGCCGCGATATAGATGGGGCTGCGCCATGCCAGCAGCGGGCTGGTCAGCGCGAAGGCGATCGGAACGGCTATTACCAGAGCGAGGGCCGCCCATTTCATAGCATTACGGCCCCTGAAAGGCCCAGTCGAAGATCTGGACATCGGCCCCGGTCAGGCCGGCTGCAGAACGAAATGCGCCTCAAGGCTCGTGTCGCTGGCGCTGCTCATGATAGGCCGCAGAAACACGGTCTGAAAATCGTCGCTGTCATAGGCCAGATGGCCATGCGCCTGCCCGAAGGCGGGCACGATCTGCGGCATTTCCATGCGGAAGACGCCGTTTTCGTCCGTAAGCGTGGCACCGTGGCTGTGCGGATCGCGCTCGTGCCCCTCAGTCGTGTGGGCCCATATCTGAATGCGCTGCCCGGCCAGGGGGGCGCCGTCGCCCGCGCGGCGCACCGTGCCGGTCATCCAGAAGCCGCCGCCGCCGATCCGCTCGACGATGGGGGCGCCGGGCAGGTAATTGTTGGCGCCGCCGGGCATCGTCGGCGTCGCTGCCACGGTCGCGGCGCGCAAGGGCGAGACGAGGCCGGATGCCGCGACGGCCAATCCGGCGCTGCCGGTGGCGAGCAAGGTGCGGCGGGTCATCGGTGTTTTGGTCATGGTTTCGTCCTCCCTTTGGGCGATTGCGGTGAGGCGTGCATTTTGCAGTATGATTTTAAGGATGAAATCAAGCGGCCCCAAGTCAATATGACCCACGCGAATGTGAGGCCAAGCCGCGTGTATCCGCCGTTATGGCGATCGCCGCATCTATTGATGATTTGGGCCGACTTTTCGGCTCCGGGGGCGTCCGGGCTGGACTTGGACACGGCGCGTGATTAGATCGGCCCCATGGCCAAGACTGATGAGAACAAGAATTACAAGGTGATCGCCGAAAACCGGCGCGCGCGCTTCGACTATGCGATCGAGGACGATATCGAGTGCGGTATCATCCTCGAAGGCTCCGAGGTGAAATCCTTGCGCCTCGGCGGCGCCAACATCGCCGAAAGCTATGCCACCGTGGACGAGCATGAGCTGTGGCTGGTCAACAGCTATGTCGCCCCCTACGCGCAGGCCAAGACCTTCGGCCATGAGGAAAAGCGCCGGCGCAAGCTGCTGGTATCGAAGCGCGAGATGGCGCGGCTGTGGAACGACACGCAGCGCAAGGGCATGACGCTGGTCCCGCTGGTCCTCTATTTCAACCATCGCGGCCTTGCGAAGCTGAAGATCGGCATCGCCAAGGGCAAGAAGAACCACGACAAGCGCGAGAGCGAGGCCAAGTGTGACTGGGGCCGCCAGAAGCAGCGCCTGCTGAAAGAGCACCGTTGATGGAAATGCTGGCTGCCATGATGGCGGGCGCGGTGGGCGGCATTGTGGTGCGCACGCTGATGCGGCGCGTGCCGGGGCGCTGGCCGCCGACGACCTTGGGTATCTTGGGCGGTTTGGGCGCGTGGTGGGCGCTGGGCGCGATCGGTCCGGGCGAGGCCGCGGGGCCGATTATTCTGTGGCACGTCGTCGCCGGCGCGGTTGCGGGCGGTGCGGTTGTGGCCATCCTGACCCTGCTCCTGTCTCGGGCCGCAAAGGGCGGCAAGGCGCGCAAATCCACCAAATGACGGGCTGCTTGCCTCGGCGCCGGGGCGGTTATAGGTAAGTGGGACCTAATGGTGCGTTGTCATAAAAGGGGCTGATCCATGTCTGCCGATGATCCCAAAATCCTCGTCTCCACCGATTGGCTGGCCGCGCATCTGAAGGATCCGGATCTGCGCATTCTGGACGCGACCACCTTCCTGCCCGGCACGGGCCGCGATGCACGCGCCGAATATGAGGCGGCACACATCCCCGGCGCGCGGTTCTTCGACATCGACGATATCAGCGATCATCGCTCGGAACTGCCGCATATGGCGCCCAGCCCGGAAAAATTCATGTCCCGCCTGCGCGCGATGGGCGTGGGCGACGGTCATCAGGTGGTGGTCTATGACACCCATGGCCTCTTCTCGGCCGCGCGGGTCTGGTGGCTCTTTCGCCTGATGGGCCAAAAGGACATCGCCGTTCTGGACGGCGGGCTGCCCAAATGGCAGGCCGAGGGCCGCGAGATCGAGGACATGCCCCCGATCGTGCGCGACCGCCATATGACCGCGCGGCGCCAGAACCACCTGGTCAAGGACGTCACTCAGGTCGCCGCCGCATCGAAACTGGGCGATCACACCATTTTGGATGCACGCGCCGCGCCCCGTTTTCGCGGAGAGGCGGCCGAGCCGCGTCCCGGCCTGCGGTCGGGCCACATCCCTGGCTCGCGCAGCGTCCCCTATACCGAGTTGCTGCGCGAGGACGGCACGATGAAGGCGCCGGACGACTTGCGCGCCGTGTTCGACGCGGCGGGCGCGGATCTGACCAAGCCGGTCATCACCACCTGCGGGTCCGGCATCACGGCGGCGGTCATCAATCTGGCGCTGGCGCGGATCGGGCATGAGGGCGGCGCGCTCTATGACGGCTCCTGGGCGGAATGGGGCGCCTTTCCGACGGTGCCCGTCGCCACCGGCGACGCCTGAAGGCCATGCTGGAATACCTGCCGGAGCAATCGCCCGACGGCATCCTGCAACTGATGCAGCAGCTGCGCGCCGATCCCCGGCCCCACACGGTCGATCTGGGCGTCGGTGTCTATCGCGATGCAAGCGGAAACACGCCCGTCATGCGCGCCGTGCGGCAGGCGCAGGAGCGGCTAAACAGCACTGAGACGACGAAAACCTACACGGCCCTCGAGGGCGATTCCGCTTTTCTGAGCGCCATGCAAACCCTCGTCCTCGACGACGAGCGGGGCGCGCATATTGCCGCCATCGCCACGCCCGGCGGCACCGGGGCTGTGCGCCTTGGCTTTGATCTGGTGCGCATGGCCTGGCCCGATGCGCGGGTCTTTCACACCGATCCGACCTGGGCCAACCATCTCAGCATTCTGGCATATCTGGGCATGGAGGCCGTGCCCTTTCGCTATTTCGACGCGGCCAGCCATGGCATCGACATGGACGGCATGCTGCAGGATCTGGCGCAGCTGCGCGAGGGCGATGTCGTGCTCTTGCATGGCTGCTGTCATAACCCGACGGGCGCCGATCTGAACGCGACAGGCTGGCAGGCGCTGATCCGCGCGATCAACGCCGCGGGCGCGGTTCCGATGATCGACCTGGCCTATTTGGGGCTTGGCGACGGGATCGACGCCGATGCCGCCGGTCTGCGCGCGGTCTGCGCCGCCTGCCCCGAAGTGCTGATCGCCGTGTCCTGCTCCAAGAATTTCGGCCTCTACCGCGAGCGTGTCGGTGCGCTGCTTGTGCAAGCGCCCGATGCGCGGGCGCAGCGGCTGGCGCAGGGCGCGATGACACATCTCAATCGCCAGACCTATTCCTTTCCGCCCGACCACGGCGCGCGGCTGGCCCAGATGGTGCTGGACGATCCCGCGCTCTGCCGCGATTGGCAGGACGAGCTGGCCGAGATGCGCGGGCAGATCACTGCCCTGCGCGGCGCGCTGGCGGCGGCGCTGCGCGCGCGCAGCAATTCGGACCGCTTCGACTTCATCACCGCGCATCGCGGCATGTTCTCGATGATCGGGGCCAGCCCGGCGCAGGTGACGCAGCTGCGCGAGGATCACGGTATCTACATGACGCGCGACGCCCGCATCAATATCGCGGGTCTGGGCGTGGATGACGTTCCGCATCTGGCGCGCGCGATGCTGGATGTCGGCCTCTAGGCTGCGCGCGGCCCGTCTTGCAACCGCGCACGGCATGCCGTTATCTGGCGCCATGTCACATGCACGCACCACACCGCTGATCCAGTCCTTGCCCGCCTCTGTCCCCTTCGTCGGACCCGAAGTGCAGGAGCGCGCGGGCGGATTTTCGTTCGGCGCACGGCTGGGCGCGAACGAAAACGTTTTCGGCCCCTCGCCCCGCGCGATCGAGGCGATGCAGGCGGCAGCCCTCGACGTGTGGAAATATGGCGACTCGGCCAGCCATGATCTGCGCAGCGCCTTGGCCGCACTGCACGGCACGGCGATGGAGCATATCGTCATGGGCGAGGGGATCGACGGCCTTCTGGGCTATCTCGTGCGCCTGCTCGTTGCGCCGGGCGATGCGGTCGTCACCTCGGACGGCGCCTATCCGACGTTCAATTACCACGTGACAGGCTTTGGCGGCACTCTGCACAAGGTACCCTACGGCGACGACCGCGAGGATCTGCCGGCGCTGATCGCCCGCGCCGCCGAGGTGGATGCCAAGCTGGTCTACTTCTCGAATCCCGACAACCCGATGGGCAGTTGGTGGGTGGGCCGCGATATCGCCGACGCGCTGGACAAGCTGCCGAAGGGGTGCCTCTTGATCCTCGACGAGGCCTATATCGAGTTTGCACCCGAGGCGGCGCTGGCGCCGATTGCCATCGACGATCCGCGCGTCATCCGCATGCGTACCTTCTCCAAGGCCTATGGCATGGCAGGCGCGCGGATCGGCTATGCGCTGGCCGCGGCGCCGCTGATCAAGGAGTTCGACAAGATCCGCAATCACTTCGGCATCGGGCGCATCGCGCAGGCGGGCGCGCTGGCCGCGCTGAATGATACCGGCTGGCTGGCGCATGTGCAGCACTCCGTGGCCCGCGCGCGGGACGGCATTGCCGCGATCGCCGCCGAGAACGGGCTGACCGCCCTCCCGTCGGCCACCAATTTCGTCACGATTGATTGTGGCCGCGATGGCGACTTCGCCCGCGCCGTTCTGGCCGGCCTCACCGCGCGCGGGATATTCGCGCGCATGCCCTTCGTCGCGCCGCAGGATCGCTGCATTCGCGTCAGCTGCGGGCGGGACGAGGATCTGGCCCTCTTCGCCGCCGCCCTGCCCGGCGCCCTGAGCGACGCGCGGGGCTAGGCCCGCATCAGCCCTTGGCGATCACCGCCGCCGCGGCGCCCACAGCGCCTGACCCGTGCGGAATGTCCAGCGCCGCCAGCCCCGCTTCGATGCTGCCCAGAACACCCAACACCATATGGGCGTTCACATGGCCCATATGCCCGATGCGGAAATACCCGTGCCACGCAGGCTCGCTGGGCATGGCAAAGCCAAGGCCCACGCCCAGCGTCACACCCGCATTCGCCTCAAGCCAGGCGCGCAGATCGCTTGCTTTCGGAGCAGGCAGCGACAGCGCAGTGACGGCGCGGCTCCGCTGCGCCGGATCGATGATGTTCATCTTCAGCGCGCCGCCCTCGGCCCAGACCTCGCACGCCGCCCAGATCGCACGCGCCAGCCGGTCATGCCGCGCCCAGACCGCCTCGACCCCCTCATCGTGGATCATGTCCAGCGCGGCGCGCATGCCATAAAGGTGATGCGTCGGCGCCGTGCCGAAGAAATACTGGTAGAATTCATCGGGGTTCGCGCGCAGCGTCCAGTCCCAATAGGGGCTGACGCGGGCAAGGCCGCGCCGCACCTGCGCCGCCTTCTCGCTGAAAAAGACCAGGCCGAGGCCCGGCGGCATCATCAGCCCCTTCTGGCTGCCCGTCACCAGAATATCGACGCCCCACTCGTCCATTTCGAACCGGTCGCAGGCAAAGGACGCGATGCAATCGGCCATAAGCAGCGCCGGGTGTCCCGCCGCATCCATGGCCGCGCGCAGGGCGGACATATCGCTGAGCGCCGAGGTCGAAGTATCGACATGCGTCGCCAGAACCGCTTTGATGCGCCCTTCCTTGTCAGCCCGCAGCGCCGCCTCGACACGGGCCGGATCGATGGGCGATGCGCGCCCGAAATCCAGCTCTTCGACATCCAGGCCCATATCCCGCGCCATCTGCGCCCAGCCCTGGCCGAACCGGCCACAAATCAGCGCCAGCACGCGATCGCCCGGCGCGAGGGTATTGGCAAAGGCCGCCTCCCAGGCGCCATGTCCATTGGCGATGTAGATGGCCACATGCGCCTTGGTCCGCGCCACGCGCTTGAGATCTGGGATAAGCGTGTCGACCATGTCGATCAGCCCGCCCTGATAGATATTGGGCGACGCGCGGTGCATGGCGTTCAGCACCCGGTCCGGCACCACCGACGGGCCGGGAATGGCCAGATAGGATCGCCCGCCCGCCAGCGCGCCCTGAGTGTCCGAAATCGCCATGCCTTACCTCGCCTTGCTCTATCCCGCGCACCTTTACGCCGCCCGCGCGCGGCGTCAATCCACCCTGCCCCGCTTGCCTAAATCGCGGCGCGCCGATACACCCACATTTCCCGACGCAGCGCCCGAGGCCCGCATGTCCCTATTCAAACGTCTGGCCACGTGGGAGCGTGACCTGCGCCAGTCCTACAACACGGATCTCTCGACCCCCGAGAACCGGCGCCGCGCGCATATCTACAACCTGTGGTTCGATCACGCGATCCTGCGCGGCCTCTGGACCAACGAATTCGAGGTGGCGCCGGGCGTCTGGCGCTCGAACCATCCGACGCATAAACGTTTTGCCGCGATGAAGGCCCGCGGGATCAAGTCGATCCTCAACCTGCGCGGCTCCGCCGGGGCTGCGCATTACCTCACCGAAAAGGAAAGCTGCGCTGCACTGGGCCTGACGCTGGTCGATGTCACGCTGCACGCCCGCTATGCCGTGCCGCCCGCCGATATCGCGGCGCTGATCGAGGCGTTTCGCACCATCGAGCGGCCTTTCGTCATGCATTGCAAATCTGGCGCCGACCGCGCCGGGTTTGCCTCGGCGATCTACTTGATGGTCATCGAGGGCCGGCCCGTTTCCGAAGCGCGCAAGATGCTGGGTTTGCGATTCTTGCATGTCAAACGTTCGCGGACCGGCGTGCTGGACTACATCCTCGATCTCTACGAGGCGCGCCATGCTGAGACCGGCATCGGCTTTGAGGATTGGGTGCAGACGGAATACGACCACGCGCAGGTGCAGGCCGATTTCGAGGCGAATTTCAAACCCTGGTTCTGAGCCGCCCTAGCGCCGCGCCCCGATCCGGGTGGCCATATCCAGCATCCGGCAGCTGAACCCCCATTCATTGTCGTACCAGCCGAACACGCGCGTCAGACCGCCTTCGGCCACTGATGTCTCAAGCCCGCTCATGATGATCGATTCAGGCCGGGCGCGCAGGTCCGACGACACCAGCGGCCGCTCGGTCCAGCCAAAAACATTTGCGTGGGACCCCGTCTCCGACGCGGCCTGCAGCAACCTGTTGACCGCCTCCACGCTTGCCGCCTCGCGCAGCCGCACCGACAGGTCGATGCAGGAGACGCTGGCCGTCGGCACGCGGATCGCGCGCGCCTCGATCCGGCCCGCCAGATGCGGCAGGACCAGCGCCATCTGCCCATGCGCGCTGGTGGTCGTGGGCACCATCGACAGCGCCGCGGCGCGGCTGCGCTCCAGCGCGCCGCGCGGCTTGTCCACCGTAGGCTGGCTGCCGGTATAGCAATGCACCGTGGTCATCTGCCCTGACACAATGCCGAACGCCTCGTCCAAAAGACGCGCCAGCGGCGCCAGCGCGTTGGTGGTGCAGGAGGCGTTGGAAATGATGCTCTGATCCGCCAGATCACCTTCATTCGCACCCAGCACCAGCGTCACATCCGCCTCGGCAGACGGCCCCGAGACCAGAACGGCGCGCGCGCCCGCGGCGATGCCCCGCTCGGCCATGGCGCGCTTGCCGGCCATGCCTGTGCATTCCAGCACCAGATCCACGCCCGACAGGTCCAGCTCCCGCAAATCGGCGACCGAATGAAACGGCACGCGCCGCCCATCGACGACCAGCGCCCCGGACTCGGCCCGCACCTCGCCCGGCCAGGTGCCATAGACGCTGTCATATTCAAAAAGATAGGCGCAGGTCGCCAGCGGCTCGATCTCGTTGATCAGTACCAGCTCCACATCCGCGCGCCCGGCCAAAAGGATGCGCAAGATCGCGCGTCCGATCCGGCCAAACCCGTTGACGGCGATTTTGACTGGCGGCTGCTGCATAATGGATCCTCGCATGGGCTTGCCAATCGCTAGCGCATCCGACCGCGCCCCGCCACCCCCGCCGCCGGGCGCCCTTTCACTGTTCGGAAAAATACTCCCGCCGGAGGCGAGAATTCCAAAGCCCCAAGGGTAGATGCGACAGGTAACAAAACCTTCCCTGGGCCAAGCGCCGCTGTGCCGACATTGCGGAAAGGCAGACCCTTGATTTCAGCACCACCTTGAACGCCCATTTCCGGCCCAGCCATCACGCGAAAATCGACGCGTGTTGTCACGCGTCTATGCGCCTTGCCGCGTCTCCAGGTCCAACCGCATCAGCGCCATGCCCTGGCGGCGGGACAACTCCTCGTAGCCGGCGGACAGGTAGGCGTTGAAAGCGGGCGCGTTGTCGGTTTCCACCTTCAAAGTCAGCACCAGCGCGCCAAGCTCCAGCGCCGCCTGCTCTACCCGCTCCGTCAGCTCCGCGGCGGCCCCGCCGCGCGCCTCTTCGGCCAGATAGACATAGGTGAGGTGCCGCACCTCTGGCCCGATGCCTTCCCGAAGGGCGAAAAATCCGACATCCTGACCGGCGACATCCGACAAATAGAAAGAGACATCTTCGCGGTCGCCCAGCCATTTATTGCGCCATTCCACCTCGTCGAAGGGCACTTTGGCATTTGGGTTCAGCAACGGGATGTCCGCATTCCGCA
Organism: Roseovarius nanhaiticus; assembly: GCF_900156535.1. NCBI lineage: Bacteria > Pseudomonadati > Pseudomonadota > Alphaproteobacteria > Rhodobacterales > Roseobacteraceae > Roseovarius > Roseovarius nanhaiticus. The sequence continues at coordinate 407,982 of NZ_FTNV01000002.1, forward strand.
ACATCGCGGCCAACGGGGTAAGATCGCCGTCGCGGTTGCGGCGCAGGGTGAGTGCCATGGTCCTTCCTCCGGCTGATCCCGGCGTCAACCAGCCGGGATGCGTCATGAAAGCCGCGCGCTTGACATGGACGGGCCGCTCTCGTCAACCTTGGAGGAAGCCGGTGCTGCGCTATCGCGTGACGCCCAGCGCCGCTGATTGCGCGCAATCTGACGCGCCAGACCCTTGCAATAATCGGGGTAGAATCGAGTCTCTCAACGGAATCGGTTCAGCTGTATCAGAGATTCCCAGCCGCGCTCCGACCGCAGATTTCACGTTTTTTGCCGTGACGCGGACAGCTTGCCCCCCCGTCCGACAGCGCCAAAGGATCCCGCGCGGACCGCCGGATTTTCCCTCGCATTGATCGCGCCACATCTTGACCATCATCGGCGCTGCGCTTGGCCTCAATCTGGTCTCACTTCGTACGACCTTGGTATGAAAAAGCTCAAACTTCGTACTACCGCCGCCGCCTTGCGACCTTGGACTGATTTCCAAAACGCCTCGTTCGGGTGAAGTTCTGTCTCGTTCACCAACGTTCCCGACACCCACAACCTGAAACGAAAGCGAGACCACCCCATGAAACTGACACGCAAGACAATCCAGATCGCCGCCCGCACCTTTGCAAAGGACGAGGATGGCGCCACCGCAATCGAGTACGGCCTGTTCGCAGCCCTTGTCGGCGCCGTTATCGTCGGCACGGTCGCGACCCTTGGCAACCAGACCAATGAGGGGTTCTCCGAAATGAGCGGTGCGCTCACGGCGGCGGGCATCACCGGAGAGCCGTCGGACGGCTAAGCCCGGCGCCCAAGAGTGGCGTGCGCTGGCGATTGCCACCGCACGCCGCATCACCCCCCTCACCCAGGACAGAGATCATGCCGTTCGACACATCCACATCGCAAGGTATCGCCCCCTTCGCCGCCTACGTCTGCACAGACCAAGGGGCAGAGCTGGCCCGCACGGTTCTGGAGCGGAGCGGCAGGCCGGACGGCGCCGTGCATGGCGGCGGCCTGAGCGGGGCGGCGCGGCTTTGTGCCGATGTCGCAAGCGCGCAGATCGTTTTGGCCGAGATCGGCAAGATTCCGGTATCGATGGCCTGCGAATGCGTGACCGAGATGTCGGCCTCCGGCGTCGGTGTCATCTTGCTGGGCGAGCATACGGACATCGATACATATCGGGCGCTGCGCAATGCCGGCGCACTGGAATATTTCACCCTGCCCGCCAACGCAGATGACATCCTTGCCATCAAGCCCAAGGGCCCTGCCCAGACCGAGACTGCCTCGCAGCCCGCACCAAGCCCGTCGATCGCCGTCCTGGGCTGCAAGGGCGGCGTCGGCGCCAGCCTTTTGGCCCAAAACCTCGCCTTCCACGCGGCAAGTGCCAAGGGCGCACAGCTTCGCACGGCGTTGCTGGATGCGGATCTGCAGTTCGGCTCGCAAGCGATTGATCTGGATCGCGACGGAACCGCCGGTCTTTTTGAGGCGCTCAACGCGCCTGACCGGATCGACGAAACTTTCATCCGTGCCACGATGGACCACCTGAATGATGGTCTCGCGCTCTATTCTCACCAAGTCCGCAACGGGCAGGATGCGCTGTCGTACGAGACGGGGCTCTCACAGGTGATCGCGCCAATACGTGCGTGTTTCGGCGCCGTGATTACCGATCTTCCCCGCGACGTGATGATGCGCCATCCCGAGCTGCTGGCGCAGTTCGACGCTGTCGCACTTGTCATCCCCAGTGGATTTTCCGGCGTGAATGCCGCGACCCGCCTCATCGAAAGGATCAACGCCGAAGCGCCTGATATCCGCATCCTTCCTGTCCTGTCTGACCTGCGCCGTGATGCCGCCCTGTCGCCGAAGGTGGTTGGCGCGACCATCGGGCGCGATATAGCCGCAACCTTGCCCCGAAGTGACGCCCCCCTGATACGCGCGCACCGCGCCGCACGGCCCCTGATCCAGTGCCAGCCAAGAGGGCCCTATGCAAAGGCCGTGCGCACCATCTGGAAGGCGGCAACGGCCGACGCCCCTCAAAAGGCACAGACGAAACAACGCGCGATGCTGAAAAGGATGTTCGGATGACCATGCATTTCCCGCAAAGCCTGCGGCACGACGCCTTGGCCCAGGTACTCAAGATCGCAAAACAGATCGACGCCGAGGGCCTTTCTGCCTCCGAGCGTGCCAATGTCGCCGTCAGCTACGTGGTGGAAAATGCCAGCTCGCCTTGGCCGCTCGCGCTTCAGCGCGAGATCCTGGCCGATGCCACCGCAACGCTGGAGGCAAAAGCCCCGACACCGGCGTTGACGCCTGCCCCCAAGCCCACGCCAGCACCCGCACCGCAGAGATCCGCGATACCGCCGGCAGCCCCGCCCCGGTCTTTGTCCCCGGCCCCAGCTGCCCCTGCGCCCTCGTCCAACCTGATGAATATGTCCAACGAGGTCGTGAAGGCGCTGTCCGAAGTCCTCGACTTCTCCGAGTTGGCACGCGAGACCCGCCCCGAGCAGGAAGCGCAGATCCACGGCGCCATTCGTACCCTCTCGGAAGATCGCAAGATGCACCTGAACGGGCGCGAAGTCGATGATCTGGTCGGTGCGGTTCTCGCAGACATGCTGGGCCTTGGCCCGCTTGAGGCGTTGCTGGCGGATGACCGCGTGACGGACATCATGGTCAACGGCCCCGAGCAGGTCTTTGTCGAGCGTGGTGGAAAGCTGGAAATGACGGGCATCACGTTTCGTGACAACGCGCATGTCTTTGCCATCGCCAGCCGCATCGTCAGCGCAGTCGGGCGCCGCATCGACGAATCCCAGCCAATGGTCGATGCCCGGCTCAAGGATGGAAGCCGCGTCAATGTCGCGGTGCCGCCCCTGGCGATCGACGGACCGACGATCACGATCCGCAAGTTCCCGAAAAACCCGGTCAAGCTGGACGCGCTTGTCGCGGGCGGCACTCTCAGCACCCAGATGGCGGGACTTCTGGCAATGGCCTCGTTCCTGCGTCTCAACATCCTGATTTCGGGCGGAACAGGCTCGGGCAAGACGACGCTAATGAATGCGATGTCGCAATTCATTCCAGCAGGCGAGCGTCTGGTCACCATCGAGGACGCGGCCGAATTGCGCCTGCAACAGCCGCATGTCGTCCGGTTCGAGACGCGCCCGCCGAATGTCGAAGGCACGGGCGAGGTCACAATGCGGACGCTGGTGCGCAATGCCCTGCGGATGCGTCCGGACCGCATCATCATCGGCGAAATTCGCGGCGACGAGGTGCTGGACCTGCTTCAGGCGATGAATACCGGCCATGACGGATCAATGAGCACATTGCACGCCAACTCTCCGCGCGAGGCACTGACCCGCGTCGAAAGCATGGCGGCCCTGGCGGGGTTCGCGCCTGGAAATGGCGTCGTGCGCCGCCAGTTGACCGATGCCGTGCATCTCATCGTGCAGGTCTCGCGCATGCGTGACGGCAAACGGCGGATCACGTCGATCTCTGAAATCGCAGGTCTCGCCGGGGACACCGTCACCTTGCAGGAGCTTTTCACGTACGACACTGACGCAAGCAGCACACGCACCGAGGTAAAGGGCGCGTTCAAGTATTCCGGCTACCGCCCGAAATTCGCCAAGCGGGCGGCAGAATACGGCGTCAGCAATGACCTCGACACGTTGCTGGGAGGTTAAGGCATGCCGATGACGCTCATACTGTTTGTGGTCGGTGCCGTTGTTTTTGCGGGGCTGACCCTGTCGCTTCTGGTTCAGGCAGATCGCCAGCGGCGCCGCCATCAGGCGCGATTGCAGCGGGCACGCGCGGACATTGTGCGCGCCAGTGCCAAGACGCGCCAGAAATCAGCCGCAAAAGGGGGCAAGCACAGCCTTTCCGCGCGGATCGAGCGGCATCTGGAGCAGACCAATCTGAGGACCAGCCTGACCGAGCTTATGGTGCAACTCTCGCTCGGGGCGCTTGGGCTTTATGCCCTGTGTGTGCTGGTGCTGAAACTGCATCCACTCGTTGCGCTGCCCCTCGTCATCGCGCTGCCGGTTCTGGCCGCGATCCTTGTCCTGCGCATTGCCAAGGCCCGGTATCGCGCGGCCTTCACCGCTCAGCTTCCCGAAACGCTCGACGTCTTTGCACGTGGCCTGCGGGCGGGTCGGCCTGTCTCGGACTCACTCGCCATCGTGGTGGAGACGGCCAGCGGCCCGGTCCAGCGTGAATTCGCGCGGTGCCACGATGAGATCTGCATGGGCAAAACCCTTGCCGACAGCCTCGAAAGGCTGGCCAGGAGGGTGCCGACCGCGGAAGTCAGTTTTTTCTCGGTCGCCACATCGCTGCAGGCCGAGACCGGCGGCAACCTGATCGAGACGATGGAGTGCCTGGCGGGCCAGCTGCGCGAGCGGCGCAAACTTCGCAAGAAGGCCCGCGCGCTATCGTCCGAGGCGCGCGCCAGCGCGATGATCCTCGCGTCCCTGCCCTTTGCCGTCGCCCTCGCCCTCGCGATCATGAACGGCGCCTATCTGGAGCCGCTCTATGCCGATCCGCGCGGCCGCGTGATGTCGATCGCGGCAGTGTCCAGCATCGGCCTGGGCGTGTTCATGATGGCAAGAATGGGCAAGCTCGATGTCTGATCAACTGATGCAGAATTTCGTCTGGCTGGCCTTTGGCGGTTTGGTGATGTTCATCCTGGGCCTCGCGGCCTTGCTGCAAACCGAACGGGACCGCACGCGGCTGACATTGCGCCTGTCCCGCGTCAATGGCACCGGCCCGGCGCGCCGGGAAAGCCGCGTGGGCCGTCAAAGCGGCAGCCTTGCCCACGCGGGCGCGCAATTGCGGCGGTTGGTGGCGCGCATGGGCGAGCGTCTGTCGGCGGTGCTGGGAGGCGAGGCACGCGAGACGGCGGATGATCTATCGTCTGCCGGGTTCCGCAGCCGCGATGCCCTGCTGATCTACGCCTTTCTCAAAAGCGTGCTGCCCAGTGCCGCGCTGATCGGTGGTCTGGCCTGGGTTCTGGTGACGACACCCATCGGCGTGGGCATGATTTTCCCGGTCGCCAAAGTGATCGCCGTAGCCCTTGGCATGTCTAAATCCGTGGATTTCGTCGTGGACCGCAAGCGCAAGACGCGCCTTGCCCGGATCCGGCGCGGCTTTCCGGATATGCTGGAATTGCTGGTCATTTCCTCGGAGGCAGGCTTGGGCCCGCAACCCGCGCTGCAGCGTGTCGCGACGGAATTGCAGGCGACCAATCCGGAAATCGCGGGGGAAGTCCTGCAAATGGTGTCCGAAATGCGGATGACCAACGACCGCCGCGCGGCCTATGACAAGATGAACATCCGCGTGCCGCTGCCCGAGATCGGCGTCTTCACGCAGACATTGGACCAGTCCGACACCTATGGCACGCCGTTTTCCCGCGCCATGCGCACCCTGATCGAAGAGCAGCGCGCGAACCGCCTGATGGCGGTCGAGGAAAAGGCCGCACGCCTGCCCGTCATCATGACCCTGCCCCTGATTTTTTGCATCATGCCCGCCGTTTTCGTAGTGCTGGTCGGCCCTGCAGCGCTGAGCGTCTTCGACAACATCCTGAAGGGAGGCTAGCGGCCAATGAAACGCTTGCTGACCTCTTTCAGAGCAAATCAGTCCGGCGCCGTGGCCGTCGAGTTCGTGCTGATCGCCCCGATCCTTTTCGGCCTCTTGTTCGGTATCGTCACGCTTGGCTATTTCATGGGTATCAGCCATTCGGTAACCCAATTGGCAAGCGGGGCAGCACGCTCGTCGGCTGCGGGTCTCGATGCAAACGAGCGCATGTTGCTGGCCGACACCTACCTGTCCGAGGCAAGCGAGCGCTATCCCTTGCTCGTTCAGGACGGGCTGACACCCATTATTGCCTACCAGGGCGCCGATCCTGCCGGGATTACCGTGACTGTGAGCTACGCGGTCGACGGCACGCTGCTGGACATTGCCAATGGATTCCTGGGCCTCGGCATCACCTCGATCGACGGGAGTGCGTATCTTGCCTACTGACCTTCTCGCCCGCTTCGCCAAGGACGACGATGGCGCAGTCGCAGTCATCGTGTCCCTTCTTTTGACTGTCCTTCTGGGATTTGTCGCATTCGGCGTCGACATCGCATGGCTCTACCGTGAAAGGGCGCAGCTTCAATCGGTCAGCGATCTTACTGTGATGAGCGTGGTCGCCAAGCCGGAGAACGCGGCATCCCGCGCGACCCAGGCCCTGAGCGGCAATGCAAGATCCTCCGAGACGCTGGATGTGTTGCAGACCGGCCGGTTCCTGCGGAACCCGGCCATCGCGCCGCAGGATCGCTTTGCCGCTCTGCCAGAGGGTAGCGCCGGCATCAATGCCGCGCGCGTCGTGCTGCGCCATGACGCGCCCCTGCACTTCGCACGCATCTTTACCGACCAGACCCATGTGACTTTGGATCGCACGGCCATCGCATCGCGCACGGGCGCGGCCAGCTTTTCCTTGACCAGTCACCTCGTTCATCTGGACGGTGCCGCGTTGAATGAACTCCTCGCGCAGCAGTTCGGCGTTTCAGCCACGCTGAGCCTGGGGGACATGACGGCGCTGGCCGGTGCAAATGTAGATCTTGAAACGCTGCTTGGCGCGCTGGGTGTTCCGGCGGGCGCGAACCCCGCCGATATACTGAATGCCGTGACATCGGGGCGCGATCTGATCGCAGCCTTGCAATCCACGCTGCCACAAGGTCTGGCCAGCCGCCTCGGCGGGCTTGCCTCGTCGGTTGGGGATGCGTCTTTCGCCGTGTCGTCGCTGGTTGGCGGGATTGACACCGATCTGGGCCTGACGGCCACCGACTTCCTTTCCCAGATCGAGATCTCGGCCCTCGACGTGGTCAAAAGCCTGGTGGCAACGGAAACGGCGGGCGACGCACTCAACCTCGAGACCAACGTGACCCTCCCCGGCGTTCTGAGCGTCGAGACCGCTCTGACAGCGGGCGAGCCGCCCGCGCGGTCAGGCTGGATCGCACTGGGGGAGGAGGGCGTGCAGCTGCACCGCGCCGCTGTGCGCTTGCGCTCGGACATCTCGGTTCAGCCCAGCCTTCTGGGCAACCTCGGCGTCGGTGTCCAGGTCGCGTCGGTTCATTTGCCCATCCACACCGAGCTGGCCGGATCGGCCGCGACACTGGAACAGATCAGCTGCAATCGGGCGCAGCCCCAAGACGTGGCAGCACAGTTTCGGACCGGCCCCACGCCGCTTCATCCCTCGAACGGCACCTCCGTTGCGGCGCTTTACCTCGGCACGCTTCCCGAGACGCCCGGCCCGGCCAATCCTGCCCAACTCGGCTTCGCGGATCTGTTGGACGTCAACATCGTCATCGCAATCCCGCTCTTGCCGGACATCAAGATACCGGGCATCGCGATCCAGGCACGCTCGCACGTGAAAGTGGGGCAGTCCCGAACAGAAACGATCAGCTTCACGCACGAGGATGTGGCGAATGGCGCAACGTCCCGGACCTTTGGCTCGGGCAATCTACTCTCGTCCGCCGTGGGTGACCTGCTGTCGCCTGGCAAGTTGGAACTCCGTGTCAAGCCGGGGCAGGAAGGGCTGATCGCGGGTCTTGCGACGCCGTTGATCGACACATTGCTGACATTGCTGCCAGGCCGGCTGTTGTCGGGTGTGGCGTCCCCTGTTGATGGCGTGCTTGATGCCATCCTCGCTGCCACGGGCCTCGAACTCGGCGCGGGTGAGCTGACGCTGACGGGTCATCATTGCGAGCCGATCCGCCTGGTGCGCTAGATCGCAGCCGCTATGCCAGAACGGCAAAAGCCGGCCCATGTCGGACCGGCCTCTTCGGTGCAGCCTGCAAGAGGTTGGTCAGGCGGCGGATCTTGCACGACCGGCAAGCGGCAGCGCATCCTGGGTCATCACCTGTTTTTTATCGCTGCGCTGCTCTGTCGCCATCGAGCAGACTTCATCGGTCACAAAAGCGATCAGTTGGTACCGGGATTCGAGGCCCGACTTCTGATAGATGCGGCCCAGCTGTGATTTAACCGTCGCGATGGCGCAGCCGCGCATTTCCGCGATCTCGTTGTTCGAGAAACCCTTTGCGACGAAAATTGCGACATCCGCCTCGGCTTGTGACAATCCCCAATCGGGCGCATTGCGCAGGATAACGGTTTCCTTGGCCACAGGCTCGCCCGCTCCGGGGCTCAGCTTTTCCTTGCGCTGACGCTCCAGATAGGCCCGCAACTGGGTAAAGCTGAAATAGGCAACAGCGCCGGTCAGGCCGTAAAAGAGCACGAATAGCCCTGAAATCATCGCCAGGTCCGAAAAAAGGCTCAGCGTCGTGAAATGAACAACCACGTAGGTTTTCAACGTCGCAATTGCCCCAACAGCAAGAAGCCCGACGGCCCAGATGCGTGACATGTGAAATGCTCCAAATTGTTAACGATCCGCTTTGTTTCAAAATCGACAACAATTATGGCGACACTGTGTCACTTTTTACAAAAGTTTTAGCCCATTTCGTCAACTTCAAAGGTAAGCCGCCTGCTTGCTTGCGATGCGGGCCGTGGCGCGATCCTGATTTCCCCGCTGCGTTCGGTTTGAATGGGTCAGCCCGCGGGGCTGCTCATGCATGCGGAGACGTACGCCCGAATACGTGACGGCCACCGCTTGGCTGACGTCGACGGCCCGCATCCTGGCGTGCGCGAAACACGGCGATATATCTGCTAGAAACTTGTATTGCATAGATTTCTCACCTCCAAACTCTCGGTGATCTTCGTGGCGACCACGCTTGTCGCCTCCCCCGGAAAGGATCGATTGGCGGGCAGATCCGGCAGGCATAAGATGACGCTGACCTACCCCGTCTGAACGTGGCCGAGCCGTTGCATAACGCGCGCCATAAGCTTTGCCATTTGCCCGCCCTGCCGGCAGTCCCGAACGGCGCGCCAGCCGTTGCCGCCTGCCGCGGCTGCATGCTAGTGTCACGGTCAAAAGCGGGCGACGGACCCGAGGGGCAGGCATGACGGCACTCAGCGAATATCAGCGGCTCGAGGCATCGGGGCTGTGGCGGGCCGCGCCCGAGGATCAGCGCCGCGAAGTCGTCGTATCGGTCGGCAATGCAACGCTCGTCATCACGGACATGCGCGACCGGGTCCTGACCCATTGGTCCATACCCGCAGTCAACCGTGCCAATTCGGGCGTACTTCCGGCGATCTATCACCCCGATGGCGATAGCGGCGAAACTTTGGAACTAGCCGAGAGCGAGGGCCAGATGATCGATGCCATCGAAAAACTGCGCACGGGCATCGCGCGGCAAAGGCCGAAGCCCGGGCGCCTGCGTCTGGGCATGCTATTGGCCTCTGCGGCGATCATCGGAGGCCTCGCGATCTTCTGGCTGCCCGGCGCGGTGCGTGATCATGCGCTGCGGGTCGTGCCGCCGGTCAAGCGGGCACAGATCGGCGCAGCGCTGGAGCGCGAGATGCAGACCGTGACCGGCCCGCCCTGCCGCGCGCCGGGCGGCGTGCAATCGCTGGCCAAGCTGGCACAGCGCCTGCCCTCGACGCGGGGCACCGGCGGATTGCGGGTGGTGCGGGGCGGCGTTGACGGAACTGCGACCCTCCCGGGTGGCACGATCCTGATCCACCGCTCGCTGGTCGAGGATTACGAAGAGCCCGATGTGGTGGCGGGCTATGTCGTGGCCGAGCGTCTGCGCGCCCGCGCACATGATCCGCTGGGCCGCCTTTTGGATCACGCGGGGCTTGCCGCCGCGTTCCGCCTGCTGACAACGGGCGATCCCGGCGATGCCGCCCTGCGCAGCTATGCCGAATACCTGCTCGCCGATGCGCCGCTTCAGCCGATTTCGGACGCGGCCCTTCTGGAAGGGTTCAAGGCATGGTCGGTGCGCGCCGCACCCTACGCCTATGCCCGCGACGTGACGGGCGAAAGCACCCTGGCACTGATCGAGGCAGACCCCTTCGCCACCGAGGCTCCGCCCCCGGTGCTAAGCGACGGCGACTGGTTGCGCTTGCAGGGCATTTGCGGCGGCTGAGCGCGGCCCTTGCAAACCAAAGCGCCGGACCCTTTCGGACCCGGCGCCTTGCCATTCATGTTCAATTGATCAACGCAGGCGCGCGTTTCCGAAACCGGCGCCGCGCACCCGCGACAACGCGGTTTGCGCCGCGCCGTCGCTGACATAGGGACCGCTCAGAACCAGGCTATATCGCTGACCGCCGCGGGTCAGGCTGCCCAGACGCGCGGGCAGGCCCGCAGCGGCCAAACGCTGCGCCGCCTGTTGGGCCTGCGCGCGGCTGGAATAGACGCCCGCCTGCACATAGCTCTGACCGGCCGCATTGGTGGCGCGCGCCTTGGGCGCGGAGACCTTCGCCACCGGCTCAGCCGCAGGCTGGCGCGACTTGGTCGAGATGACGCCGCGCGGCTGCGCGTGGCCATAGGCTTGCGCGGTCGCGGGCGCGGTCATCGCGGCGCGTTGCTGCTCGTAACTGGTATAGGGATAGATCAAACCCGGATAGCTGCGCGACACGTCCCGCCCGCTATCGGTCAGGATCAGGCGCCTCGGAAGGGTCTGCGTCCACATCATGTCCATCTGCGCCTTGCCTGCGAAGGTCTGATGCGCGCGGTGCGGGTTCAGACGGCCGTCCATCCAGACGCGCTTGTAGCCTTCGGGGATGCTGACCCCTTGCGCCGCGCGGGCCTGCGATCGGGCCACGTGGCGCGGTGCAACGCGCGTGGTGACGGGATCAACCCGCACGACCTGCGGCTGCGCCGCCGAGCGCGGAACGGCGGGTGCCGTCACCGGCGCATAGGCCGGAACCGCGGTGGGGCGCGGTGCGGCCGTATAAGCAGGCGCCGTATATTGCGGCGCGGCCATCGCGCGGGGCGCGCTGCGAACGGCCTGAGTGCCGGGAACGCGTGTCACGTGATCTGCCGTTTGCGGGCCACAGCGCACGGCATAACCCGAAGCGGTGCCGCTATAGCGCGCCGAAACGCCGGTGGCGCCCGCACAGCCCTTGGGTGCCGCCCGAACCCGGCGAACCGGCGTGGCTTGGGGTTGAGGCACGGCTTTGGCCACCTGTGCCTGGGCCGGCCGGGGTGCCGGCTGTGGCACGGCGGCGGGGGCTGGGGCTGGCACGCGGCGCACGGCACGCACCTGTGGCTTCGCCGATTGCGCCGATGTGGACCGCAACACGCGCTGCGGGACGGGTTGTGGTGCAGTCGTGGCCACCTGGCGCGGCGGCTGCGCCTGGGGTTGCGCCTGTGGTTCCGTCTGAGGCTGCGCGCGGCGCACCGGAGCAGGCGCCGGTGCCGGCTCTGCGGCGCGCGCCGCGGCAAGGCTGGGCTGCTGATTGCACATTGTCTGGCGTGCACGGGTCACACGCGGCACCCACGTGATATTGCCATCGATACCGGCCCGCACGAATACGCAGCCGGCACTGTCGACATATTGCCGCCCCGTGTAGGAACTTGGCGGGAATTCAGCGGGCTGGCCGGCGTCGCGCAGCGACTGCGCCTCTACCTGCGCGATGCCCAGACTGGCTGACGCGGCGATGACCGCCAGCGCAAGAACGCGTGTTAGTTTCATAATGCCCCCACAAGATGTGCCATATTGTTGCCCCAATTAAAGGGCCGAGTAAACAGGCAAGCTGTGGGGCGCGCGCCTTATTTCGTGCCGAACATACGGTCTCCGGCATCGCCGAGGCCCGGCAGGATATAGCCCTTTTCGTCCAGACTGTCGTCCAGCGACGCGGTGACGATGGGCACATCCGGATGCGCTTCCTTCATGCGGGCCACGCCCTCGGGCGCCGCCAGAAGGCACAAGAAGCGAATATCGGTCGCGCCCGCTTGTTTCAGAAGGTCGATCGCGGCGGCACTGGAATTGCCGGTGGCCAGCATGGGATCAACCGCGATGACCAGCCGCTTGTCCATCTGATCGGGCACTTTGAAATAGTACTGCACAGGCTTCAGCGTCGCCTCATCGCGGTAAAGCCCGACAAAGCCCACCCGCGCCGAAGGGATCAGCTCCAGCATCCCGTCCAGCAAGCCGTTCCCCGCCCGCAGGATCGAGATCAGCGCAAGCTTGCGCCCCGCCAGCACCGGCGCGTCCATCTCTTGCATCGGGGTCTCGATCTCGCGCGTGGTCATCGGCAACTCGCGCGTCACCTCATAGGCCAGAAGCTGCGATATTTCGCGCAGGAGTTGACGGAACACGGCGGTCGAGGTGTCTTTCTCGCGCATCAAGGTCAGCTTGTGCTGGACCAGCGGGTGTTTGACGACAGTGAGATGCTCTTGCATGGAATCCTCCGGCATGGGTTGGCGCCTTTTTGGCGCATGAATGCCCCAAGCGCAACGCCGCCGCACCAACCGGCGGGCGCTTCCGCCCCAGCTAAGCGATTGCGAAAATCCGCGCGAAGATGCAGTGTGGGTCCGGCTTGCCCGCGCCCGAGGGCAAAATGGTTCACCCTTGAACAATAATAAACGAGGAGCGGCAGGATGAGCGATCCCAACGAGACGCTGAGACAGGCGGCGCTGAATTACCACGAATTTCCCAAGCCCGGAAAGCTGGAGATCCGCGCGACCAAGCCCCTCGCCAATGGCCGCGATCTGGCGCGCGCCTACTCGCCCGGCGTCGCCGAAGCCTGCCTCGAGATCAAGGCCGATCCCGCGAATGCCAGCCGCTATACCAGCCGCGGCAATCTGGTGGCGGTCGTCACCAACGGCACCGCGGTGCTGGGCCTTGGCAATATCGGCGCGCTCGCCTCCAAGCCGGTGATGGAGGGCAAGGCCGTCCTTTTCAAGAAATTTGCCGATATCGACTGTTTCGACATCGAACTGGACGAGGCCGATCCCGAACGCCTCGCCGATATTGTCTGCGCCATGGCGCCCACCTTCGGCGCGATCAACCTCGAAGACATCAAGGCGCCCGACTGTTTCATCGTCGAGCGGATCTGCCGCGAGCGGATGAATATCCCCGTCTTTCACGACGACCAGCACGGCACCGCCATCGTCGTCGGCGCGGCGGCCACCAACGCGCTTTATGTCGCTAACAAGAGGTGGGAGGACATCAAGATCGTCTCGACCGGCGGCGGTGCGGCGGGCATCGCTTGCCTCAACATGCTGGTCAAGCTGGGCGTGCGGCGCGAGAATATCTGGCTGTGCGACATACACGGACTGGTCTACGAGGGCCGGACCGAGGATATGAATCCGCAAAAATCCGAATTCGCCCAAGCCAGCAATCTGCGCACCCTGGAGGACGTGATCGACGGCGCCGACCTCTTTTTGGGCCTGTCCGGCCCCAATGTGCTGAAAGCCGAGCTGTTGAAGAAGATGGCACCGCGCCCGATCATTTTCGCGCTGGCCAACCCCACCCCCGAGATCATGCCCGACCTCGCCCGCGAAGCCGTGCCCGACGCCATTATCGCCACCGGGCGCAGCGATTTTCCCAATCAGGTCAACAACGTCCTCTGCTTTCCCTTCATCTTCCGCGGGGCATTGGACGTGGGCGCGACGCAGATCAATGACGCCATGCAGATCGCCTGCGTCGACGGCATCGCCGAGCTGGCCCGCGCCACGACCTCCGCCGAGGCAGCGGCGGCCTATCAGGGCGAACCGATGACCTTCGGCGCCGATTACCTTATCCCCAAACCGTTCGATCCGCGCCTGTCGGGGATCGTCAGTACCGCGGTCGCCCGCGCAGCAATGGAGTCAGGGGTGGCCGAGCGCCCGATCGAGGATCTGGACGCCTACAAGGCCAAGCTGGACGCGTCCGTCTTCAAATCTGCGCTGCTGATGCGCCCGGTTTTCGAGGCGTCCAAAAAGGACGCGCGCCGTATTGTCTTTGCCGAGGGCGAGGACGAGCGCGTGCTGCGCGCCGCGCAGGCAATCCTGGAGGAAACCAGCGAGCAGCCCATCCTGATCGGTCGCCCGTCAGTGATCGAGGCACGCTGCGAGCGGATGGGGCTAGATATCCGTCCCGGCCGCGATTTTCGGATGGTCAATCCGGAGGACGATCCGCGCTACCGCGACTACTGGACCAGCTACCACGAGATCATGAAGCGGCGCGGTGTGACGCCCGACCTCGCCAAGGCGGTGATGCGCACGAACACCACCGCCATTGGTGCCGTGATGGTGCATCGCGGCGAGGCCGACAGCCTCATCTGCGGCACGTTCGGCGAATATCGCTGGCATTTGAACTACGTCAGCCAGGTGCTGAGCGACAAAGACCACCACCCGCACGGCGCGCTCAGCATGATGATCCTCGAGGATGGCCCCCTCTTCATCGCGGACACCCATGTGCGCGTCTTCCCTTCGCCCGAAGATCTGGCCGAGACAGCGATGGGCGCCGCGCGCCATGTGCGCCGCTTCGGCATCGAGCCCAAGATCGCCTTCTGCTCGCAATCGCAATTTGGCAATCAGGGCGAGGACTCGGGCAAGCGCCTGCGCGCCGCCATCGCGCTATTGGACGCGAAGCCGCGCGATTTCTGCTACGAGGGCGAGATGAACATCGACACCGCGCTGGACGAGGAACTGCGCGCGCGCCTTCTGCCTGACAACCGGATGGAGGGGCCGGCCAACGTGCTGATCTTCTCCAATGCCGATGCGGCCTCGGGCGTGCGCAATATCTTGAAAATGAAGGGCGGCGGCCTCGAAGTGGGGCCGATCCTGATGGGCATGGGCAACCGCGCGCATATCGTCTCACCCTCGATCACCGCGCGCGGCCTTCTGAACATGGCAGCCATCGCCGGAACGCCGGTCGCGACCTACGGCTGACGCGAAAACGCCGCCCCGCGGTGCCGGGACGGCGTCATTCTCACACGGCCTTGCGGCGTGATTATTTCTTCTTGCCGCCGGGTTTTGAGCCGGCTTCCTTGGGCTGGGGTTTGGGTGCGTTTGCCATCTGGCAGACCTCGCTTTGGCGGCCCAGCACCATGCCGGGCCTGACGAGAGCATCTCATGTGCGCGGCTGAGTCTGCTACGGATTTCTGATAGCAGCCGCCCCGCCGCGCGGGCCCATCGGCCAAAGCGCGCCGATCCCCGCGCGCCATCGGCCAAGACTGGCCTGCAGTCACGCTCGCGGCTCGGTCTGCGCTCTCTGGAGGCGTCGGGGATACGCGGCCTTATCGCGCTGGTGGCGAGATCGGGATTGCGCGGATGACGGTGGCCGCGCCACAACAGTTGACGGCGTGCAGAGCCCGGACATGACATCGCCGCCCCGGGTTGGGGGCGGCGGGCCTTGCATCACGTGGATGCTGGCTTACTTCGACTTGCCAGCAGCCACTTCCGGCTTCTGTTCCGCTGTATCGGCGGATTTCGGTTCTGCGGTCTGACCGGGCTTGGGGCCGGGAATTTTCGAGCCAATGCGCTTGTCGTCGGACATGTTGAACTCTCAATCTATATGGGCCGCGGCATGATGTCGGGCCTGCCATTGATATCGTGCGCGCCTGTCTCATTTGTAAGGCCGCACTGGGCTGCATCCTCTAGAATGCGGCCGACACAAGCGGATCGGCGCCCCGATCAGACCAGTCCGGCGCTTCACCGCCCGCGCGCGGCAAAGCCCGGCCCTCAGCGAAACAATTCCCCTGCGCCCCGCGCTTCTGATCGCTGTCTGTCTGCGCCCTGACAAACCCGGTGCCGCTCTCTTTTGGCCGGCGATTGAGGCGTATCGCGCCTTGCCCATGCCGCCAACTCGCCTCTACAACTGTTAAAACGGTTTGAGGGAGGCCAACATGAGCTACAGGGAAATCTACAAACGCTGGCAGGACGACCCCGAGGCCTACTGGTTGAACGAGGCCAAGTCGATTGATTGGGACGAGGCACCGACGCAGGCGCTCTTCGATCGCGGCGAGAACATCTATGAATGGTACGCCGATGCGAGGGTAAACACCTGCTACAATGCGGTCGACCGCCACGTAAAGGCCGGGCGCGGCGCGCAGGCCGCCATCATTCACGACAGCCCCGTCACCGGCACCAAGCACACCATCACCTATGCCGAGCTGCAGACACGCGTCGCCAGCCTCGCCGGTGCCCTGCGCGCCAAAGGCGTCGAGAAGGGCGACCGCGTCATCATCTACATGCCCATGGTGCCCGAAGCGCTCGAGGCGATGCTGGCCTGCGCGCGGATCGGCGCGATCCATTCAGTGGTCTTCGGCGGATTTTCCGCAACCGAACTGGCGGTGCGCATCGAGGATTGCACCCCAAAGGCAATCATCGCCGCCTCCTGCGGGATCGAGCCGAACCGCAGTGTCCATTACAAACCCCTCCTCGACGGCGCGATCGAACAGGCGGCGCACAAGCCCGAGTTCTGCGTCATTTTCCAGCGCGAACAAGAGGTGGCCAAACTTGTCGAGGGCCGCGACGTCAGCTGGCACGGTTTTCAATACGGGGTCGAGCCCGCCGAATGCGTGCCGGTCGAGGGCAATCACCCGGCCTATATCCTCTACACCTCCGGCACCACGGGCGCGCCCAAGGGCGTCATCCGCGCCACCGCCGGGCATCTCGTCGCGCTCAACTGGACGATGAAGAACATCTACAACGTCGATCCTGGCGATGTGTTCTGGGCGGCGTCAGATGTGGGCTGGGTCGTGGGTCACAGCTATATCTGCTACGCGCCGCTCATCCACGGCAACACCACCGTGGTCTTCGAGGGCAAGCCCGTGGGCAACCCCGATGCCGGCACCTTCTGGCGCGTCATCGCCGAGCATGACGTGCGCGCCTTTTTCACCGCCCCCACCGCCATCCGTGCGGTCAAGCGCGAAGATCCCCACGGCGAGCTGATCAAGAAATACGACCTCTCGCGGCTCAAGGCGCTCTACCTCGCGGGCGAGCGGGCGGATCCCGACACGATCATCTGGGCACAAGAGAAACTGGGCAAGCCCGTCTATGACCACTGGTGGCAGACCGAAACCGGCTGCGCCATCGCCGCCAACCCCGCCGGGGTCGAGGCGCTGCCGGTCAAGATCGGCTCGCCCACCGTTGCGATGCCGGGCTATGACATCTGCATACTTGGCGAGGATGGCACACCCAAAGAGCCGGGCGAGCTTGGCGCCATCGCGATCAAATTGCCGCTGCCCCCCGGCACACTGCCCGGCCTCTGGAACGCCGAGGCGCGGTTCCGAAAATCCTATCTCGAAACCTTCCCCGGCTACTACGAGACAGGCGATGCCGGAATGATCGACGAGGATGGCTATCTCTACATCATGGCGCGCACCGATGACGTGATCAACGTCGCCGGCCACCGGCTCAGCACCGGCCTGATGGAAGAGGTGCTGGCAAGCCACCCCGACGTGGCCGAATGCGCGGTTCTCGGCGCCAAGGACGCCCTCAAGGGCCAGGTGCCCATCGGCTTCGTCTGCCTGACCAAAGGCGTCGACCGCCCGGCCGAAGACATAACGAAGGAATGCGTCGCCCTCGTGCGGGACAAGATCGGGCCGGTTGCGGCCTTCAAGCTCGCCGTCGTGGTGGACCGCCTGCCCAAGACCCGCTCGGGCAAAATCCTGCGCCGCACCATGGCCAGCCTTGCCGACGGCGAGGATTTCAAGCCGCCCGCTACCATCGACGATCCGGCTATCATCGACGAAATCGCCGCCGCCTTGAAAACCATCGGCTACCCGCAATAAAGACACGGGCGCCGCATCCCCCGCGGCGCCCTTTTTCTTCTTGCTGAAAATATCCTCGCCGAAGGCACAAGAAAATTCTGCGAATTTTCTCAGACCCGCTCGAAATCCGCGTCGTTCATCAGGCTTGGGATGCGTCCCTCGGTTTGCGTGATCATATCCAGATCGATGCGCGCGGCCACCACGCTCGGCCCTGCGCCCCCATCGGCCAGAACCTCGCCCCAGGGGTCCACGATCAGCGAATGCCCATATGTCGCGCCGCCGCCCGGTACCGGACCCGTCATCGCCGCCGAGACCATGAAACGCGTCGTCTCAATCGCCCGCGCACGGTTCAGAACATGCCAATGGGCCGCACCCGTCTTGGCGGTAAAGGCGGCAGGACAGGCCAGGATCTCGGCCCCGCCCTGCGCAAGACTGCGGTAGAGATGCGCAAAGCGCAGATCGTAGCAGATGCTATGGCCGACCCGTGCCAAAGGCGTGTCGTGGATGACCGCGCACGTACCGGGATCGACCCTGTCACTCTCGCGGTAGACCTCGCCATCCGACAACTGGATGTCGAAGAGGTGAATCTTGTCGTAGCGTCCCGCGATTGCGCCCTCGGGCGTCAGCATGAAACCACGGTTGATGATCCGCCCGTCCGGCCCATCGACCGCGACCGATCCCAGATGCACCCAGATCTCACGCTCGCGCGCGAAATCCTGCATCGCGGTCAGAAACGAATGCGCATCCTCTGGCGCCGATGGCGGAGCGACCGCCGCCCCATCGGCGCGCAGGCCACCACAATATTCCGGCAAGAAGATCATCTGCGCACCGCCCTGCGCGGCCTCGCGGGCCAAGGGCAGCGCCTCGTCCAATGCCTCTTCCATGCTGGGCATGGGGCGCAGTTGCAGACAGGCGATATCAAGAGGGCGCATGATGAACTCCGGAAGACAAGACAGCCAGAGCCTAAGCCAGCGCCGCCGCCGGGGGCAACCCGGCAGCGGCGCTGTGCTCAGATTACGACAACATCCAGCGGCGGAAAGCCGTTGAAGCCGACCGACGAATAGCTGCTGGTATAGGCGCCGCAATTGCGGATCACGACGCGGTCCCCGCAGGCCAGCGCCGTCGGCAGGTTGATGGGCCGCTGCTCGTAAAGGATATCGGCGCTGTCGCAGGACGGACCGGCCAAGATGCAGGCCCCTGTCTCGCCACCATCATGCGGGGTCTGAATCCGGTAGCGGATGGCCTCGCCCATGGTTTCGGCCAGCCCCGAGAACATGCCGATATCGAGATAGACCCAGCGGTGCAGATCATCCGCCGACTTGCGCGAGACCAGCAGCACTTCGGCCACGATATGCCCCGCCTCGGCCACAAGGCCGCGGCCCGGCTCGGCCATGATATAGGGCACGGTGCCAAAGCGCTCGGTCACGGCGTCCATCACTTCGGCGGCATAGCGCGCCGCTCCCATGACCTCATCCTCGTAGGTCGCCGGAAATCCGCCGCCAAGGTTCAGAACACGCAGGTCATGGCCCGCCTCGCGGCCCGCAGTCCACAGCGCCGCGATCTGGTCCAGCACGGGGTTCCACGAGGCCGGATTGCGCGTCTGGCTGCCCACATGAAAGGACAGGCCCGCCACATCGACACCCGCGCCGCGCGCGTAGTCCATCAGCGGCAGCATGGCCGAGCGGGCGCAACCGAACTTGCGGCTCAGCGGCCAGTCGGCATCGGAATTCTCGACGATTACGCGCAGATAGACACGCGCGCCCGGCGCATGCGCCGCCAGCTTGTCGATCTCGGCCTCGCTATCGGCGGCAAAGAGCGTGATGCCATGCGCATGCGCGTAGGCGATATCGGCGGGTTTCTTGATGGTGTTGCCGAACGAGATGTCGGCGCCGGTCGCGCCCTGGCTGAGGCAGAGCTCGATCTCGCCGCGGCTGGCCGCATCGAAACGCGCGCCTTTCAGAACAAGCGCACGGATGATCTCGGGCGCCGGGTTCGCCTTGACCGCGTAATGAATGCGCGCCTCTCCCAGGCCCGCGACCAGCGCGTCATATTGCGCGGTGACACGGTCACGGCTGACGACCAGCGTGGGACGATCAAACTGGCGCGACGCAATAAACGCGGCGGCGGGGTCGATCACATCAGCGGCAGGAACGGCGAGGTTTGCGGCGCGCAGGGCGCCGGGGATCATAGCGGTCATGGTCATCTCCAAAAGGATCCCCCGGAACGGTCCGGGTTGGGTCAGCAGTCAGAGACGTTACCGTCGCTACATAAACGCGGGTCAGTCAGTATGTGGACTGACCGGCCAGAGGCGCGTGCGTTGGCGTCTTGAATTGCGCATTTATACCAGTTTGCGATTCACACAAGCGGTATTTGCAGGCCGCGCATAAAAAATCCCGGCGCGCGTCATCGCGGCCGGGATCTTGACGTCATCGGGCGCATGTCCCAGCGACGACTGATACAGCTCAGCGGCTACCGGTCTCGCTCTCGTCCTCGTCGTCATCGGACCCTTCAGGCAGGTTAAAGAGGCTGTCCTTGTCGTATTGCTTGCTCGTGACCTCCGGATCGGCCTCGCCCAGCGTAAAGCTTTCCAGACCCTCGATCGCGGTCGGCATCTTGTGCTCGTCCTCGCTCGACAGGCTCTGCTCGGTGCTCAGCAGCTTGCGGCGGTCCTCGTCGCTCATCGCCTGGCCCTCGCGTGCCTTCTTGGCGGCGGCCTTCTGCACGGCGGCATCCAGCTCGGACTGCTTGCACAGGCCCAGCGCAACGGGATCGATGGGCTGGATATTGGCGATGTTCCAATGCGTGCGCTCGCGGATCGCCTGAATGGTCGGCTTGGTCGTGCCCACCAGCTTCGAGATCTGGCTGTCGGCCAGCTCGGGGTGGAACTTGACCAGCCACAGGATCGAGGCGGGGCGGTCCTGACGCTTGCTGAGAGGCGTATACCGCGGCCCACGGCGCTTTTCCTCGCCCTCCGCCGACGCATTGTATTTCAGCTTCAGCTTGTGCAGCGGATTCTTCTCCGCCTCGTCGATCTCCGACTGCTCCAGCTGGTTATTGGCAACGGGATCGAACCCCTTCACGCCGGCGGCCACATCGCCATCGGCGATGCCCTGAACCTCCAGCTCGTGCATCTCGGTGAAATCCGCGATCTGCTTGAAGCTGAGCGTGGTGTTGTCCACCAGCCAGACGGCGGTGGCCTTGGCCATAAGTGGTTTCGCCATGTTCTACTCTCCTAAAGCGTATCCGTCCCGCACGCATGCCTTCCTCGTCTCCTGTCTCCAGGAGGCTTCGGATAAGGTCCGAAGCGGGTCGCCATTGTCGGGAAACTTGGGTGCCCGTATAGTCCCATGAATGCCGTTTGGAAAGACCGAAATATGCGCGCCCTCCTGATCCTGCTGCTCGGTTGCGCCCTCACAGCCTCCGGCGCCCATGCAGAGGGCGAACGCGCGGGCAGCTTCGACTACTACGTGCTCGCCCTTAGTTGGACACCAACATGGTGCGCCACCACTGGCGACGCGCGAAATGCCCTCGAATGCGCAGACAGCGCCGATGCCGCCTGGACGCTCCACGGTCTCTGGCCCCAATACCACCGCGGCTGGCCCAGTTTCTGCCCCACGTCCCAAAGACCGCCCTCACGCCAGATGACCGAGGCGATGAGCGACATCATGGGCAGCGGCGGCCTGGCCTGGTATCAGTGGAAAAAGCACGGCCGCTGCACGGGCCTCAGCGCGCCCGCCTACTTTGCGCTTACGCGCGAGGCCTGGGGTCGCATCGCACGCCCCGAAGTGTTCCAGCAGTTGACCCGCCCCGTCAAACTGCCCGCGCGCGTGGTCGAAGAGGCATTCCTCAAGGAAAATCCCGGCCTCGACCCGGACATGCTCACCATCACCTGCCGGAATGGCCGCATCGCCGAGGCGCGCCTGTGCCTATCCCGCGATCTGAACCCCGTGCCCTGCGGCCAGGACGTGGTTCGCGATTGCCGCCTCGAGAATGCGCTGCTGGATCCGGTCAGATAGGCCAACCGCGCCCTGCGCATCTCGCGAAGCGACAGGGGTATTTACCCCCAAGAAAAAACAAAAGGGCGCTTCACACCGAAGCACCCTTCCATTCTTCTTGTTAAAAATATCCCCGCCGGAGGCCGGAAAATTCATTCAATTTTCCGATCACGCCGCCTCATGCGCAAGGATGGCCGCCTCGGGCGTGCTGAGGCTGCGCCGCGCGAAGCCGCCATAGGTGTGCGGCTCGAACTCCAGCGCCGGATAGCGCGCCAGTAGGCGCAGGCGGTCCGCCTCGCCTAGCGTCGAGAGGGACGCGCTGGCCGGGTGAAAGCTTTCAGTCTCGACCCCATTGGCCCAAAGCACCTGGTGGCTGGGCAGCAGGAGGTGAATGTAGGTCACCTCGCGCAGCGCCAGATCGACGCTGATCGAACTGGAGTTGACCAGATCCTTGGCCGAGATCAGCACTTCGGGCGTGTTGAAGAGCGCGCGGGCCGTGTCGCCCTCGATCAGCATCCGGTGCTCGGGCGAGACCAGCAGATCCTCGTCGGGGCGCCAGTTGCCCGATCCTTTGCCCAGCGCGCCCGCGCGGATGCGGATGGGGCGCAGGCGCGGCATCGCGAAGAGGCGCGCGCCGGTCATGTGGCGGCTGCCGATCCATTCGATCGCCTGCGCGCCATTATCCTTGGTCTGCACCCGGTCGCCCTCGCGCAGATCCTCCACCAGGCGCGGGCCATCGGGCGTGTCGATACGGGTGCCGGGAGTGAAGCAGATGACACCGCCCGTCGCGGGCCCGGTAGAGGCGGTCTGCGCCCCTTCCAGCGTGTGATGCACAACCCACATGTCCGTGTCCTGTGGCGGCAGCATGTCGAGAAACATCAGCAGCGGCTTTGCGCCGCCGCCCAGTTCGATCACGCTGACCGTGTAGCTTTGTGCACCGTTGGTGACGACAAAACTGCTGTCGGGCAGCGTGTCGTCCACCTCCACCGCGCTCAGATCCCGCGTCCCGCCCAAAGCGGCACCCACGAGGCGGCGCACCATCCGCGCCGCACTCTTACGATTAACTCCATGTCCGTCAGTATTTTCCAGCCGCAACAGCTCGGGCGGACCATCGACGCGCACGGGGTTCCCGCGCCAACGCCATGCTGCGCCAACCGTGATTTGCTCGACCGCGTCCGGCTCGAAACCGTCCACTTCCGTCTGCGACCAGGAAATGACGAACGTGCCCCGAAAGCCCGTTCCCATACCCGTATATTCCTGCCTCGATCTTTTTTTATTAACCAGAGGTTAACAAACGAAGTTAAGGCTGGGAAGCGCCGTCAAGAAAAAGCTGTCAGAATTCCAGATGTAGTCGCAAGGATCCCACAAACTGGCCCTCTTCCTGGCCCTTGAACTCGCGGTCGAGCCAGGTCACGCCATAAAAAACCCGGTGTCCGGCGGGCGCCGCGTAATGCACGCCGGCGCGAACCCGATTGCGCGCATCGCTCAGGCGAAACCCGCTGCTTTCGGGTAGATAAACGCTGTCCTCGACATAGGCGGTGTCGGCGCCCAGCACGAAAGCGTAGCCCGCCAGTCCGTTATTCACCGCGCGATAGCGCTGCCCCGAGACGGGCGCCCGCACCATGAGCCCGCCATCCAGCGCCGTGCCGATGGTCAGATCGGCGCCCACGCGCACCAGCGTCTCGTCGCCCGCACGCGCCTCGGCGAACGGGCGCAGGTTGAGCGCGCCGAAGCCCGTGGAATGGCCCACCTCCATCACCGCAGTGGGCCGAATATCGTCGCCGATCTGCGTGCGGCGCACCGTGCCACCGACGCCCTGCCCGCCTAGATTGTCGTGTATGAAGTCCTGAAATCCGTCGAGGCCCGTTTGCGGGCCGACAAAGACCAGATCCCCGCCCAGCGACAGCTCGGCGCCCATCGCCTCATAATGGGTGTGCAGCCCGACCGAGAGAGAGCCCGCATAGGGCCTGTCGCCTGCCGCGGGCAAATTGAGATCCTGCGGCGCGATGATCTGAGCATTGAGCCGCAGCTCCAGAAGCTGGCCGAACCCTTTGGGCAGACCGCCATCCCAGGACGGTCCCCACACGCGGCTGGACGCGACGGATCCGGTGCGCCAGCGGTCAAAGCCGTCGCCGATGAAATCGTTGGTCACAAGGCGGCCGTAGCCCAGCCTGACGCGCCCTTCGGACGCGGCAGGGGCGGCAATGCCCAAAATGAATGCCATGGCCAGACTGGCGGCGACAAAAGAACGCATCGATAATTCCCGTACTGTTGCCCCCCGGCCTGCGTGATGTAACCGCTCGATTGTGGCGGAAGCCAGACCTCCGGGCGAATTTCCTGCAACCAGACCGAGAATTTTCCCGCGCTTGGGCATTTCGGCATCGCTGCTGGCCCGACAGGCTGGCTATCAGCCGCGCTAAAGGCGGCGCATCCAGAGCTGAAGGTCGTGCCGGCTTTGCTCCGCAGCCCCCACATCGCGCCAGTCGAAATGTGCGACGGCGCCCGGCAGAGGCGCGTAGCCGCGCCCGCGCCAGAAGGTGTCGAGGGGGCGATAGCCCGCCGGGCGGCACGGATGATCCGCCGGCCGCACAACGCTGCAGAACGCACTATAGCCAAACCCGAGGGCGCGCGCGTGCTCCTCGCGCGCGTCAAAAAACGCATGGCCCAGCCCGCGTCCACGATAGTCGGGCAAAAGGACGGATTCCGCGCAGTAGAAGATCTGGGAAAGATCCGGCGCCTGCGGCTGGTCCGCAAGCGCCGCGGCAAAATCATCGGCGTGATCCGCCATCGGCGTCCCTGTCGCGGCGCCAATCAGGCGCGTGCCGTCGAAAGCGCCGATCAGAATGGCGTCCGCACTGTCGCGGTACGTCTGAAGGTAATCCCGCTCGTATGCGGCATCGCCGTCGTAGAGGTAGGGGAAGGCGCGAAAAACCTCGATCCGGAGCCGCGCCACATCGTCCAGCGCGCCCTCCAGATCCGCGCCCGTCAGGCGCCGCAGATGGACGCCGGCCGGTTCATCCGACGCGCCCGTCACGAGATCTGATTGCGCCAGTCGGACAGATTGTAATAGGTCGTGATCCGCGTGATCAGGCCGTCGCCCAGCGTAAAGAAGGACCCCGCGGGCAGCGTGTAAGTCTGGCCGTTCGCCTCGGGCAGGCCGTCATCCGTCTTGAGATAGGTGCCATTGACCACGTATTCGGCCGCCGCGCGCTTGCCGTCGTCGGAAATGAACAGCGTCATGTCGGTCAGCTCCTCGCGGTAGCATTCTTCCATATGCTCGCAAAAATCGCGGAACATATCCTTGCCCCGGCGCACCCCGCCCTCGTTGACGTGATGTGCAACATCGTCCGACAGACAGGACAGCATGCCCTCGGTATCGCCGATGTTGAACGAGTCGAAATAGTGCTTGATGGTTTCGATCATGTCTCTTCTCCCGAGGACGTGTCTGAGCGGGGATCGCCCCAGCGTTCCGTCATATGTGCAAGGATCTGGTCGCGCGACTGGCGATACGCGGCCATCTTGGCCTCGCGCGTCTCACCCAGGCCCGTCGGATCCATGATGGGCCAATAGAGCACATCGAGGTGATAGATGCGCGTCAGGTCCAGCGCGCGGCGCTGGCTGGCAGGGCTAAGCGCAATGACCAGGTCGAACGATCCAAGATCGTCGCCCCACTCGGCCATCTCGTCGAAACTGCGCGCCCGGTGGCGCGACAGCTCGACCCCGATCTCTTCGCAGACGGCGATGGAAAACCCGTCGATATCCTGCTCGGATTTGACCCCAGCGGATTGCACATAAGTGCCGGTGCCGTAGAGCTTCTTCATCATGCCTTCCGCCATGGGCGAGCGGACCGCGTTGTAATCGCAGCAAAAAAGCACCGATTGGGGAAGCTCGGCCACCATGCGCTACCCGCCGAAATGCAGCACGCAAATCAGCGTGAAGAGGCGGCGGGCCGTGTCGCTGTCGATATCGGCCTTGCCTTCCAGCCGCTCTTCAAGAATGCGCGCGCCCTCGTTGTGGATGCCGCGCCGGGCCATGTCGATCGTCTCGATCTGGCTGGGGGGCATGTTCTTGACGGCGTCGAAATAGCTTTCGCAGATGGCGTAGTAATCCTTGACCACCTGCCGGAACGGACTGAGCGAGAGGTGAAACTCGGCGGCAGGCGCCTCGTCCTCGGCGCGCACGGTAAAGACCAGGCGCTTCTCGCGGATCGACAAGCCCACGCGGTAGGGGCCGTCCGGCACGTCACGCCCCTCGCGGCCCGGCAGGGCAAAGCTGTTCTCCTCCATCAGGTCGAACATGGCGACCTTGCGCTCCTGCTCGATCTCGGGCGTGGGGGCTGGCAGGTTCGCGTCGTCGAGTTCGATATGGCTGATGCGGCTCATGGGCGGTCTTTCAGGCGTAATTTATCGCCCCAGCAGTAGCGCGCGGGGGCCAGAGGGGCAATGGTCTAGCCGTTCAGCTTGTCGAGGCGGGCGCGCACCGACAGGCCATGCGCCTCGAGGCTTTCGGATTGGGCCAGCGTCTCGGCGGCGGGGCCGACTGCGCGCAGCGCGCCGGGCGTCATGCGCGCCAGCGTGGTGCGCTTGAGAAAGTCCAGCACGCCCAGACCCGACGAAAACCGCGCCGAGCGCGCGGTGGGCAGCACGTGGTTGGGCCCGCCGACGTAGTCGCCGATCGCCTCGGGCGTCCACTGGCCGAGGAAGATGGCGCCCGCATGGGTGATCTGCGCGCTCAAGCTGTCCACATCGGCCACGCAAAGCTCCAGATGCTCGGGCGCAATGCGGTTCGACAGCTGCGCCGCGATGTCGAGGTCCGGGACCGTAACGATGGCGCCGAAATCGCGCCATGAGGCACCCGCGATGGCGCGCCGCTCCAGCGTCTGCAATCGCGCATCGATGGCGTCTGCCACCCGCTGCCCGAACTCCGCATCGGTCGTGATCAGGATCGACTGCGCGCTTTCGTCATGCTCGGCCTGACTGAGCATATCGAGTGCGATCCAGTCGGGATCGTTATCCCCATCGGCGATTACCAATATTTCGGACGGCCCGGCGATCATGTCGATGCCAACCTTGCCGAAAACACGCCGCTTGGCGGCGGCGACATAGGCATTGCCGGGGCCGGTGATCTTGTCCACGGGGGCAATCGTCTCGGTGCCGTAGGCCAGTGCCGCCACGGCTTGCGCGCCGCCGATGCGGTAGATCTCGTCGACGCCCGCGATCTGAGCGGCGGCCAGAACGGCCGGGTTGAGCGCACCGTCCGGCGTAGGCACCACCATCGCAAGGCGCGACACGCCCGCGACCTTGGCGGGGACCGCATTCATCAGGACCGAGCTGGGATATGTCGCGATGCCGCCCGGCACATAAAGACCAGCCGCATCCACCGGCGTCCAGCGCCAGCCAAGTGTTGCACCCGCTGCATCGGTCCAGCTGTCATCCTCGGGCATCTGCCGCTGATGATAGGCGCGGATGCGGTCCGCCGCCAATTCCAGCGCCGCGCGCACTTCGGGCGAAACCTGATCCGCCGCCTCGGCCACCTCATCGGCCGTCAGGCGCAGTGTCTGCGGCGTCAACGCGATGCGGTCGAACCGCTCGGTCAGCTCGATCACCGCCGCATCGCCGCGCCCGCGCACATCCGCGATGATGGCGCTCACGATATCGTCCACGTCGGGGCTGTCCTCGCGCTTGGCGTTCAAGAGCGCGGTGAACTCTGCCTCGAAATCGGGGCTGGTGTGATCGAGGAAACGAGGCATGGGGCGGTCCTATTCGGCAGGGGTCGGCACGAGGATGAGAAAGGCTCAGACGTCGTGATGCGGCGCCTTGCCCGAGGGGGCAACATAGGGCCGCGTCACATCCTTCAAGGTGACGTTCAGCGCCTCGACCTCCAAGCGGATCGCGCCATCGCCGGCCAGCGTCAGCAGGACATGGCCCGACACATCCTCGCCCGGCTCGAAGGTGACAGTCAGCAGCGACAGGATCACGTCCGGATCGCTCCGGTCGATTCCCTGGCTGGCCACGCCCAGCACGTTGTCGATCACCAGCACCGACTGGACCCGCTCGGGCGCGTGACGCGCGGCGCCCGCATCCTCCCAGCGAAAGCGGTTCAGCAGCAGGGCGAAGCGGCGCGCGCCCTTTTGCCATTTCATCTCGGTGATTGGGAAAATCGCGTCCTGCGACAGACCCGAGATCACCTGCAGATCATCCAGATCCAGCGCGCCCAGGTTCAGCGCCCCGCCGCGCGCGTCCTCAAACCGTGCGTCTTCGGTCATTGGCCTGCCACCCGCTCGATCTTGGCGCCAACCGCGCGCAGCTTATCCTCGACATGCTCGTAGCCGCGATCGAGGTGATAGACGCGGTTCACGATCGTCTCGCCCTCGGCAGCAAGACCGGCAAGGATCAGCGACACCGACGCGCGCAGATCGGTTGCCATCACGGGCGCGCCCTTCAGGCGCTCTACACCCTCGACCGTGGCGGTGCCGCCATGCACGTCGATCTTGGCGCCCATGCGGATCAGCTCGGGGGCGTGCATGAAGCGGTTTTCAAAGATTTTCTCCTCCAACACCGATTTGCCCTTGGCGATGCACATCAGCGCCATGAACTGAGCTTGCAAATCGGTCGGGAAGCCGGGAAAGGGCTCGGTCGCCACATCGACGGCACGAATGTCGCCATTGTTCCGCGCGACGGTCAATCCCCTGTCGGTCTCCGTGACGGTCAGGCCCGCCGCCTCGAGCTTGTCACAAAAAGCGGCCAGAAGATCACGGCGCCCACCGAGGCAGGTCACCTCGCCGCCGCAGATCGCGGGGGCCAGCATGTAAGTGCCCAGCTCGATCCGGTCGGTGACCACGGGATGGGTCGCGCCATGCAGACGCTCGACGCCTTGAATGGTGATGGTCGATGTGCCGTCCCCCTCGATCTGCGCGCCCATGCGGCGCAGGCAGGTGGCAAGGTCCACGATCTCGGGCTCGCGGGCCGCGTTCTTGAGCACCGTGGTCCCCTTGGCCAGCGTCGCCGCCATCAGCGCGTTTTCCGTCGCGCCGACCGACACGAGCGGGAACTTGTAGGTGCCGCCCTTCAGCCCGCCGGGCGCGGTGGCATGCACATAGCCTTCTTTCAGCTCCAGCTCCGCGCCCATCGCCTCGAGCGCGCGCAGGTGCAGATCGACGGGCCGCGCGCCGATGGCGCAGCCGCCGGGCAGCGACACCTCGGCATGACCGAACCGGGCAAGCAATGGCCCCAGCACAAGGATCGAGGCACGCATCTTGCGCACGATGTCGTACTCGGCCCGCTGGCTGGTCAGCGCATGGGACGACATGGCGATCACCTGCCCACCCTGCAGCGTCGAGACCTCGGCCCCGAGCGAGCCCAGAAGCTGTGACATGGTGCGAATATCCGAAAGGCGCGGCGCGTTGGTCAGCGTGAGCGGCTCGTCGCTAAGCAGCGTCGCCGGCATCAGCGTCAGGCACGCGTTCTTGGCCCCCGCGATGGGAATCTCGCCCTTGAGAGGGCCGTTCCCCGTTACGATAATGCTGTCCATCTGCTTTCAGCCTTCCTGCTCGGCGCCCTTGCCCGGCGCGCTGTCATTGCTTTTGTCGCCCGCCTGGCGCACGCGTGCCTGCGCCTTGCGCCTTGCCATATTGGCCTTGAGCGCCTGCTTCAGCCGATCCTCCCGGATCTCGGCCTCGCTGCGCTGACGTTTGGGGGTATCCTTGCCACTCATGCGCCGTCTTTACATGAGGTGCCGGACCGGGTCCAGATTAGGGTTGCACGGCCCGCGATTAGCGATTAATCAGCGCCCGATTGCTGTGGTAGCTCAGTGGCAGAGCACACCCTTGGTAAGGGTGAGGTCGAGAGTTCAATCCTCTCTCACAGCACCATCCCACCTCTTCAGTTTTAGACACTTAGGGCGCCCCCAATTACGTGTCGGCACGTTGCGGTGCATTTCCCCAAGCGCGTTATCGGTCGAGAGAAGAGATAACTCATCCGATCCTCAGGTGGAGCTCTTAGCTTGGGTTACGCGAAATCCCGTCCGGTGAGTTGGGGCGCATCAACCTGTCTCTCGGGGGAGGGCCAGGGAGCGGTTGCAGGATAGTAACTCGCAATCCCTCTATACCGCCATTATAGTGAAGAAGCGCAAATTCAGACTGATTCCTATGCTTTAGCCGCGAGTACGCCAACCCATGTCCCAAAATCTACTGATCGTCGGTGCAGGCGAGTTCGCTGATATCGCGTACGAATATTTCACGGTCGACAGTCCATACACCGTCGTCGGTTTCGCAGTGGAAAAAGACTATCTGACCGAAGACGAAAAGTTTGGCCTGCCTGTCGTGGCCCTTGAAGATTCAGTTACCCGATTTGATCCCGCAAAGACCGAGGCGCATGTCGCCATCACCTCCACACAGCTGAACCGAGTGCGTGAGCGTCTTATTAAGAAGACGCAGGACTGCGGGTACACCTTGGCGAATTTTATCAGCCCCCGCGCTATGGTTTGGCGAACGGCAAAGCTGGGCGTGAATGTCTTTATATTTGAAAACAATGTCGTGCAGCATGGCGTCCAGATCGGGGATGGATGCGTACTGTGGTCGGGAAATCATGTTGGCCACCAATCGGTGATTGGCGACTACTGCTTTCTGTCATCCCATGTCGTGATTTCCGGCTACTGCAAGATTGGCGCGCGCTGCTTTTTGGGCGTGAATTCCACGCTGGCAGATAGCGTCACGATAGGCGCTGACATTTTCGTGGGTATGGCGGCAGTCATCAACAAATCGTTCGAAGACGCCGGCCTGATACTCAACGGGCATCCGGCAGAAGCATCACGGGTCTCCGCGTATCGCTATTTCAAGCTGAAGGCGCCAACATGAGCTGGCAGAAGATCGGTCTGGTCTTCTGTCCCGACGGATCATCGGACTGGGCACGACATTCGTTCATGACACCCACTCCCTGGATGCGCGACGCCGATACGATCCGGTTGTTCGGCGGCATGCGCGACGATAATGGGATCAGCCGGATTGGCTGGGTGGATGTGGACGCCGCAGACCCCACCCACGTCCAGGCCGTATCTCCCACGCCAGTTCTGGATTTGGGAGCGCCAGGCATGTTCGACGACAACGGCCTGATATTGGGCGACGTCCTCGAAGTGTCGCACGATGAGCTACGCCTTTATTACGTCGGCTTCCAACTGGTTGAAAAAGCCAAGTTCCTGGCATTCACCGGTGTCGCGATCAGCCGGGATCGCGGCGATACCTTCGTGCGCTTTCAGCCAACCCCGATACTGGACCGCTGTACGGATGGCACGTTCATCGGCGCGCTCCATTCGATCTCCAAAATGGCCGGCGGTGGTTATCGCGCGTGGATTTCCCGCGGACGCGGATGGCAGACACTGCAGGGCCGCCAATACCCGAAATACGATTGCTGGACATTGACCAGCACCGATGGGCTTCACTTCGACAATGCGGCGGCCCAACAGATCATTACACCGAATTCTGATGAATATCGGATCGGTCGCCCGCGCGCCAACCAACTGGCAGACGGAACTTGGGAGCTGCGGGCGACCTCCGACACGTTGTCCAAGCAATATGCAAGTTATCGGTTCACCTCTGTCGATGGTGTCCGCTTTGACCGCACAGAGGACGTCGAATTGCCGCGTGGCAACTCTGGCAGCTGGGACAGCGATATGACGTGCTATCCTGCGCATATCGCAGCGCCGGATGGCACCCGATACCTTTTTTACAACGGAAACGACATGGGCCGCACCGGGGTAGGTGTCGCCCGCTGGGACGTTGACAACGGAGAAATCCCGGTCTTGTCGCTGCGATCTTGAAGGCGCGTCCGGGCAAGGCAGCATGCTCTTTTGTTTTGGCGGAGGCTATTACCATGCATGACGGCGAGGTCACGCCAGCAGCAACGTTCATCCTGTTGTCCTACAATCAGGAAAGCAGCATCCGCGCATCAATGGAATCCGTGCTGACGCAAGATTGCGAGCCGATTGAGATCATCGTATCCGATGACGCATCAACGGATGGAACATTCACCATCATCAAGCAACTTGCGCAGGAATACGCAGGGCCGCATCGCGTGATCGCCCGCCAAAACGACGTGAATATCGGGACCAACCGACACATCGAGCGCGCGATCGAGCTGAGCAGTGCGGATCTGATGATCTGGACGGCTGGCGACGACATCAACGCCACCTACCGGGCGAAACGCATTATCGAAGCGTTTCGCCAGACACAGGCAAAGCTTCTTTTCTCCAACGCGATTACGATATCAAGCGATGGTACGGCGGGTTCGGACGCATACAGACGGGCACTGTTTTACCGCGAGTATTCACGCCAGGAAGCGGCGCTCTCCTTTGAGCTATACTTGGGCGCAACCGCAGCGTGGCATAAGGATCTTTATCGCAAATACGGCGGATTTCCACCCGAGCGCGCCTACGAAGACCTTATATTGGGCTTTCGCGCGGTGTTGGAGCAAGGCGTCCACTATATCAACGAAAAACTGGTCACCTACCAAGAGGGTGTTGGCATCTCCAGCCAGTTGGCCAAACATGTCAGCAAGCTCGGCAACCGCGAACGTCGAACCGCGATCTTGCACAGCCAGATCAAGGTTCTCGAGCAACGGCTGCGTGATGCAAAGGTATTCGGCCTGGCCGCCGATGACCCGGTGCAAGTTGCCATAGTCACACAACTCGAAACGCTACAGGTGCGCCTGGATTATTACACTTGGAGCGCCGATTCACGTCGGCGCCTGTTGGCCAGGCCGCTCAGGCATGGCAACGCCTTGCTTGCGGAGGCGATACGAGATCTGCGCAAACGCTGAAGGATCGCACGGTGTCAGGCTCGGCGGTGACAATGCCCAGTGCCTTCGGATCGTTTTAGAGAGACGCATACCAAGATGCCGCCTCAACCTCGGTGTCCGTGCCCGGCAATGCCGCGCTCTGTCATCTACAGGACGGCCACCCCGCAATGCGCGTCGACGATGCGCTGCACCATGGGCGCGTAATGCGCAAAATCCGGCGTCTTCATATCCGCATGCTTGCCCGCATCATCGAGGTATCGCACCTCTATGATCTCTGAAAGGTTCGGATTGCCCTCGAATGCAGCGACCTCGTCCGCATCCATCGGCCCGCCCTGCAGGTTCAGCGTATGCACCGAGGCCGCCGACAGACGCCCGAAATACTCGGGCCGCGTCGCGCAGAGAAATCGCTTGGCCGCGACGTGGTAGCGCACGCAATCGGTGACGACCGAGGGAAAGAACGCCTCCAGCACCTCTGCCCCCGCTTCCTCGTGGTGGCGGTCATGGGTATCATCGGGATGATATGTGCCGAATTCCGAAGTGAAATGGCCGATATCGTGCAGAAGGGCCGCCACGATGATCCGCTCCGGCTTGCCCGCCCTTTCGGCCAGCGCGGCGCCTTGCAGCATGTGCTGGGCCATGGTCACCGGCTCGCCCAGATATTCCTCGCCGCCGCGCCGCTCGAAGATGTCACCCAGAAAGGCGACGATGTTTTGGGGGGTCAGCTCTGCGGTCATTCGGCGGCCTCCTGTCTGGGTGTTTCGAGGGCGGCCAAGGTTGATCGGACGCCGTCCATATCCGCATAGCAGCCTTGGAACCAGCGCGTGCCGCTGCCTGAATAGCCCTTGCGCGCATGCAGCACACGGGTGTTGTCGACGAGGAAGCTCTCACCCGGCTCCAGCCGAAAACTGACCTCCATCGCCGGATCGTCGATGATCTCGCCGAGGCGGCGATAGGCGGCGTAATAGCTGGGCAGGACGTCGAAAGGCACATCGGTGATCGCGGCGGCGGAGCGATTGTTGAAGCGCACCGCGCGCAATATGCCGTCCGGGTCCAGCTCGATCATCGGGCGGCGCGATTGCAGGCGCACACCGGCCTCGCCCGCGTATTCGAACCGCGCGCAATGCCCGCTCAGCACGTCGAACCATTCGGGGTTTTCCGTGCGCAGGCGGCGCGCGGCGGCAAAGCCGTCGACCACCATGTTCTCGCCGCCCTCGGCAGTCGACTCGAGGCAATAAAGCACCTGAACCGTCGGCACCGGATCGCGGTAGGGATTGTCGGTATGCGCCTGCAGACCAAGGCCGGTATAGGCAAGGTTGGTCGGGTTCACCTCGGTGCGCACCTCGAACTTGGCGCCGTAATTGGTGGGGCGCACATGGCCGAAAAGGTCCACCACATCGAAAAGCGCGCCGTCCCGCACCGGCCCGCCCGTCAGCTTGGCAAAGCCGTAGCGCGCGATCTGTGCCAGCCACGCGCGGCGCGCCTCCGCATGGTCGCGGACGGCGCTGAAATCGCCTGTCGGCACATTCTCCATCAAACCCGCATCCCACGCCTCGGCGCCGTCGGGCAGCGCGCCGGGCGCGCGGACCTCATCCCGATCATACCGATGCGCCATCAGCCAATCCGGATCATAGGCGATCTCGCGCGCCTCGGGCGCGAAGGTCAGCTGCAGTTGCCCGCCGGCCAGACGCGCGGCGCTGATGTGCACTCCAACGTCGATATCGCGCAGCGCGATCAGACGCTGGCCGTTGCCGGGCGCACGGGTGGCGGGATCCCAAGCGTTGTCACGCAGCCAGATGGCATGAAACCGGGCCGTTGCCCCGCCATGATCGAGGGTGATGATGTCGCCGTCCGGCGACAGGGTAACGTCGGTCATTTGGACCTCACTTCCGATGAATTCATTTGCCATGCTGCCAGAGCCAGCCATAATCACAACAGTGATGATCTGGGTCTGAGAGGCGGTTTTCATTATGGCTGGGAAGGCGCTGGACGGGATCCCGCTGGACTGGGTGCGCGCCTTCGAGGCGGCAGCGCGACTGGGCAGCTTTACCGCCGCCGCCACTGAGACGGGGCTGACGCAGGCAGCCATCAGCCAGCGCATCGCAAACCTCGAGGCGCGGCTGGGGGCGCCGCTGTTTCACCGTGGGGCGCGCGGTGTCAGCCTGACCGCCTCGGCCGAGGCGTGGCTGCCCCATGCGAGCGCCGCGCTCGGCCTCTTGCGCCAAAGCGCCGAGGATATCTTTGGCACGGGCGCGCGGGCGCTGACCATCGTGGCCAGTGCGTCCATCACGCGTGGCTGGCTGATGCCGCGCCTGACTCGGCTGAAAATGCAGGGCAGGCTCAGCTTCAAGACGCTGATGGTCGAGGCGGACGAGGCGCCGGGCCGCGGGATCGCCGTGGTGCGCTATGGCGCGGGCACATGGGCGGGCCTGCGCGCGCGCCGCCTTTATGCCGAGGAGCTGGCGCCCGTCGCTGCGCCCTCGCTGCGGCAAGGCGATATCGCCGCCCTGCCCCGCATCCATGTCACCGGGCCGCGCGCGGGCTGGTCGGATTGGGACGGGCCGGAGGAGCCCGGCGCTGGCGGCCTGCGCTGCGATAGCATGGGCGCTGGCATCGCCGCCGCCGAGGCGGGGATGGGCGTTTTGCTGGCCTCGCTGCCGCTCTGCGCAGAGGCGCTGGCTGCGGGGCGGTTGGCGCGGCTGGACCGCGGCAGCCTCATGCCCGGCGCCGCGCCCTGGCTGACGGCGCGGCCCGAAGATATCGGCCAGCGCCAGTGGGACGCGCTGAAGGCGGCCTTCTGCGACGGCTAGGCGGCGGGCCTCACTCTCCGAGGCCCAGCGCGCGTTTCTGATCGGTTGCCCATTTCAGGATGGTCAGATCAAAGGTCAGCGCCATCAGCGAGACGCAGATCCCGAGGACAAAGTTCTTGCCCATATCGGTACCTGCCAAAGTGCGCTGCAGTTCCTGGCCCAAATCCTGCGTGCCGATAAAGGCCGCGATGATCACCATGAAGAATGCGAACATGATCGCCTGGTTAAAGCCGATGGCCATCGTCGGCAGGGCCAGAGGCAACTGCACCTTCCACAGTTTCTGACGCCGTGTCGCGCCGGACATATCCGCCGCCTCCAGCATCTCGGCAGGCACGGTCCGCAGACCCTCGATCGTGTAGCGCGTCAACGGCACCATCGCGAAGATCAGGATCGAGAAGATGACGGCGACATCCGTAATCCCGAAGAGCATGATGGCCGGGATGAGATAGACGAAACTGGGAAAGGTCTGCGCGGTGTCACAAGCCAGCAGCACACGGCGCGACCACTTGTCACTGCGCGCCGCCGCAATGCCCAGGGGCAGGCCAAAGAGCATCGCCAGCGCCACCGCCGAAATAACCGAATAGAGCGTGATGACCGACCGATCCCACCAGCCCGAAAGGGCGATCATACCAAAGAAGAGCGCCGCGATGATCGCTTGGCGCCGCCCACCCAGCCAAAGGGCGAAAGCCGATATCAGCAGGATAAGCGCGGGCGTGGGGATACTGAGCAGGAAGTTGCGGAAGGGGATCAGCACCTGAACATTCAGGAAATACCGGATCCCGTCGGTGATCGCATTGACCCAGTTCAGCGCCAGGAAATCCTTCATCAGCTGGTCGATCTCGCTGCCCATGCTGAAATTCTGCTTGCGCCCGATATCCGTCGCGACCTCGACGAACTGGCCAAGGATGCAGAAAAAGACAAAGGCACCGATGCCGGTCAGCAGCAGGATATGGCGTTTCCACCACGGGGTGCCGCGCTCGAAATGCTTGGGCTGCTTGAGAGCCCACGCCTTGGACATCTGGTCCAGCATGACGGCCAATAGCACGATGGTGACGCCAATCTCGAAACTGCGGCCCAGCTTGAAGCTGCCCATCATCGCCAAAAGTTTGGCTCCGAGGCCGGGCATGCCGATAAAGGCGGTCAGAACGACCATGGCGAGGCTGAGCATGATGACCTGGTTGACGCCCACGAGGATCTCGGTCCGGGCCGAGGGAAGATAGACATGCCGAAGGAGCTGCCACCGCGAGCAGCCGCTCATATGGCCTGATTCCACCACTTCGGGCGATACCTTTTGCAAGCCGAGCGTCGTCATCAAGATCATCGGCGGAATGGCGTAAATCGTTGTCGCCACAGCGCCCGCCGTCGGACCGACCTTGAAGAAGATGACCGCGGGTAGAAGGTAGGTAAAGAAGGGCAGCGTCTGCAGCACCGATAGCACCGGCTTCAGCGCGCGGTCCAGCCATGCGTAACGCCATGCGGCGATGCCCAAGGTCAGGCCGATCACGAAGGCCAGCGGCGCAGCCACGACCAGAACCGACGCGGTCTGCATGGCGATCTTCCATTGCCCGATCAGCGCCGTCCAGGCAAAGACGCCCCCGCCCAGCAGCGCCATGCGCCAACCGCCCAGATAGTAGCCGATCACGGCGGCCACGGCGGCAATCGCGGTCCACGGGATGGGGCCGAGGAACGGCCAGCGACGCTGTCCGAACAAGAGGTTGGCCGTGACATCCAGCACCCATTCCAGCCCCTCGGTCAGAAAACGGGTCAGCGCCAGAAGGCCTAGATC
The DNA here is from genome assembly GCF_900156535.1 of Roseovarius nanhaiticus. Lineage (NCBI taxonomy): Bacteria > Pseudomonadati > Pseudomonadota > Alphaproteobacteria > Rhodobacterales > Roseobacteraceae > Roseovarius > Roseovarius nanhaiticus. The sequence continues at coordinate 444,958 of NZ_FTNV01000002.1, forward strand.
ATCCTTGATGAAGTTGAACCCCGCATCGAGCCACGCGGCGAAGGGCGGTATCCACGCCTCGGGCAATCGGTGCAACACCGCGGGCAAAAGCCCGGAATATTGAAGCAATGTCAGCAGGATCGCGGCACCTACGAGGATCAGCGCCGTGCGCGGCCGGGTAAATTGCTGGGCGGGGGCTGTATCGGTCGCCGTGGCCACCATCAGGTCGCCCCCACAAGGATTTCCAGCGCATCGGTCCGCTTGAACGCGCCGATCGTCTTACCGTCGCGCACGACCGGGATTGCCTCACGCGTATCCTGCACGAGAATCTGCGCCATCTTGTGGACGGTCAGGCCCGCATCCACAGGCTCGCCCGTGCCGGAGAGGTCCGGCTTCGCCAGCACGCTGGCATGCACGACACGGGACTTGTCGATATCTTCGGTGAACTTGCGCACATATTCGGTGGCGGGGTGCAGCACGATCTGGTCGGGGGTGTCGCATTGCTCGACCGCGCCGTCCTTCATGATGGCGATCCGGTCGGCGAGGCGCAGCGCCTCGTCGAAATCATGGGTGATGAAGACGATAGTCTTTGAAAGCATCGCCTGAAGGCGCAGGAATTCGTCCTGCATTTCACGCCGAATGAGCGGATCGAGCGCGCTGAACGGCTCGTCCAGAAACCAGATATCCGGCTCGATGGCGAGGCTGCGGGCGATTCCGACGCGCTGCTGCTGACCTCCACTCAGCTCGCGGGGGAAGTAATCCTCGCGGCCCTCCAGGCCGACCAGCTTGATCACCTCCATCGCGCGCTCGCGGCGCTGGTGGCGGTCCTGGCCGCGCATCTCCAATGGGAAGGCGATATTTTCCAGGACGGTGCGGTGCGGCAAAAGGCCGAAGGACTGAAACACCATTCCCATCTTCGAGCGGCGCAGCTCGATCAGCTCGCGCTCGCTGAGTTGCATCACATCCTGCCCCTCGACAGTGATGGTGCCGCCGGTGATGTCGTGCAGGCGGCTGAAACAGCGCACCAGCGTGGACTTGCCCGAACCCGAAAGCCCCATGATCACCAGCATCTCGCCGCGATGCACATCGATGCTGACATCCTTGACGCCGGCGATGTAGCCATCGGCGCGGATTTCCTCGAACCCTCGCCCGGCGGGCATGGTGGCAAGGTAGCTCTCGGGGTCGCGGCCGAAGAGTTTCCAAACATTCTGGCACGAGATGACGGGCGTTTGCTGGTCCATTTTGTCTCCGAGATGCGTCCGGTCGGCCCCGCCCGAAGGGTGCGGACGGGGCCGTTTTCAGTGTCTTGTGGCGTGGATCAGTTGATCCAGCCGCTCCAGACATCCTCATTGGCATCCAGCCACTCGGCTGCGGCCTCTTCCGGCTCCAGCTCTTCGACATCGACCAGCTTGGCCATCTGCGCGATCTGCGGATTGGTGAAAGAGATCTTTTCAAGCGTCGCATAGGCAGCGGGCCATTTCTCTTCCATGCCCTCCCACGCGGCCTTCTTCAGATAGCCGTCGGCTGGGTTGCCGCAGTCATAAAGCGCGTCGGGATTGGGGCCGACAGCGGGGTCCGTGTCACAGCCATCCTCCCATTCGGGAAACTCGACGAATTCGCCGGGCCAGACGGCTTCGGCGAAGTTGGGCGTCCAGTTGAAGACCACGATGGGCTTTTTTTCGGCTTCGGCGGCGCCGATGGTGGCCCACAGCGCGGCGGCGGAGCCCGCGTTGATCACGGTGAAATTCATGTCCAGCGCTTCCACACGCTCCTTGCCGTGCTTGAGCCAGTCGACGGGTCCATCCAGATAGCGGCCCTTGTCGCCAGTCTCGACCGTGGCAAAGACCTCGGCGCAGTCATTGAGCGCCTCCCAGCTGGGCAGGCCGGGGCAGGCTTCCTTCGTCCACATCGGATACCACCAATCCTCGCGTGTGACGGCGTCATGATCACCGACATCGACGATGCCGCCCTTTTCCTGCGCCGCGCGGAACGAGGCGCCAAACGCGCCCTCCCACACTTCCATCTCAAGCGTGACGTCGCCGAGGCGAATCGATTCGTAGACCGCCTGGCTGTCGGTGGTGACATATTCGACATTGGCGCCCTGCATCTCGAGGATCTGACCCACGACATTCGACATCACGATCTGGGACGACCAATTGTGAATGGGAATGACGATGGGATCGCTGCTGTCCTCGGCGAGGGCTGCAAAAGGTGTCAATGCAGTCAAACCGGCCAGAATGGCCGTTTGTGTTCTCTTCATGGTTTACTCCCGGTTGGTGCGGCTTGTTGGCTGCCGCCTAATTATCGCGGATATTGATTTGCCGCTTGTATCGTCCGCTGGGGCCTGCGCCGCGGTTCATGCCGCCGGATCACTGCCATCCTCGCATGACTTTCCTCTAGGTCAAGTTTTTTTCTTATGATCAAATGGCCGCAAGCGGCCCAAGCGAACCCGCTCGCGGCGGGCAAACCTGCGCCGCGGGCCAGCCCCAGGACGCGCGCGATAATTTCACTCAGACCGCAATCACCTTGCCGTGACAGTGAAATTTTCCCATAACATCCTGGAACAGCGCCGATGCACATCTTGAGCAGGACATGCGATGACCGTGGAAAAACTGACGCGCGCCAAGGCTGCGCGCCTGACCCAAGACCCCCACCGCCCGCAACGCGAAGACCGTGAAAACGTTTTGGAAATCGCCATTGGCCGCGAGCTGCGCGCGCATCGCCGCCAGCAAGAGATCACCGTGGCCGAACTGGCGGCCAAGACCGGTCTCAGCATCGGGATGCTCTCAAAGATCGAGAACGGCAACACGTCGCCCTCGCTGACCACGCTGCAGACGCTAGCCAATGCGCTGCGCGTGCCGATCACGGCCTTCTTTCGGCGCTTCGAGGAGGCGCGCGAATACGTCCACACCAAATCCGGCGAGGGCGTCGAGATCGAGCGCGCGGGCACGCGCGCGGGGCATCAATACAACCTATTGGGTCATATCGGCTCGAACGGGTCGGGCGTGATCGTCGAGCCCTATCTCATCACGCTCAGCACGGAATCGGACATTTTCCCCACGTTTCAGCATGGCGGGATCGAGACGATCTACATGCTCGAGGGCGAGCTGGATTACCGGCACGGCGACGATGTGGTGAAGCTCTTGCCGGGCGATACGCTGTTCTTTGACGCCGATGCGCCTCACGGCCCCGAGTATCTGGTGACGCTGCCTTGCAAGTACCTGTCGATCATCAGCTATCCGCAGAACGCCTGAGGCGCCCGCAAGGGGCGCCTCATCCGGTCTACTTCTGCAAGGCTGGCTCCGTCTCCAGATCAGGCCAGATACCCGGTGATGTGGGCAGGCCGTCGTCGAATTTCGACAGGTAGTCCAGCATCATCGGCCGGTTGGCGGCAAAGCCCTTGTAGTCGGCCAACTCGTCCGGCAGGTCGCGGATCACCCGGTGCAGGCGGCGGCCCCATTTGGGCACCGTCATCAAATCCTGAAACGAGCACAGATAACAGCGGATCGGAAACACCATCGCGTTCGAGCGCGGCAAGCGAAAGAAGGTTTGCAGCTCGACGCGCAGATGCTGCTTGGACCCGATATTTTCAGGTGTCAGCGTGGTCTTTTGCACGCCCCATTTGTGGTAATTCTCGGGGCTGGTATCGAGCAGCGGGTTGACCGTCATCGTCCAGTTGAGGCGCCGCGCGGGGCTGCCTTGCTGGATGTTCAGCAGGAATTTCAGCGCCCGGACAAAGATGCCCTTTTCATGCGCCAGCGGCACCGGCGCGTGCCATTCAAAGAAATTCATGCCGATGTCGAAATCGAGGCTCCAGTCGGCTTGCGTGGTGATCATCCCCGCATCCATCCAGAGGTTATCGTCCCGCTGGTCCAGCACCGCAAAATCGCCCTGCGTCTGGCGGGTGATGTATTCCATGGGCCCGTAAGGCAGCGTCGTCTCATCGAGGAAGGTGAACGTGTCGTCGATCCCGAGCGGCTTGTTGACCCAGCGCCATGTATCGCCGTCGCGGTGGAGCTCGAAAAGGTCCGGGTAATCCTCGGACTTGGCAACCATGATCAGCTCCAAAAGGTCCCAGCCGGCCAGCGTCATATGCGGCAGCGACTGGCAGCGCAGCGGGTCCTGATCCAGAACCAGCGCGCGGTCGCGCATCTCGCTGACGTAATGCTCGTCCACATCGAAGCGGTTGTCGAAGACCGAGCCCTCGCGCCCGCCCGCATGCGGCTCCATGTTGACGGAGTACATGTAGTCGTCCTTGTCGAACGGGAACGGGAACCGCTTGATTGCCCAGTCCGAGTTACGGAACGAGTAATCGTCGCGGAACGTCTCGTCGTTGAATTGTATCGTCATGTCGTCTCTCCCTGTCGCCCCGCGCATCCAAGGCTCCTCAACCTTGGACGTGGGGCCTGAGTATCAGCGATCCAGAACCAGCGTCTTGCCTTCAAATCGGCTGACGCATGGCATGATCTTGTTGCCCGAGGCGTGTTCTTCGGGCTCGAGCCAGTGATCGCGGTGGATGATCTCGCCATCCTTCTCGATCACGTCGGTTTCGCATTGCCCGCAGGCGCCGCCGCGACAGAGATAGGGCGCGTCCACCCCTGCCCGCTCGATCGCCTCCAGAAGGCTCTCATGTTCGCCGACCTGAATGACCTTGTTGCTGACCGCCAGCTTGACCTCGAAGGGCTTGCCGGGCTTGGGCGCGAGGAACTCCTCGTAATGCACCGCCTCGCGGGGCCAGCCCAGATCCCGGGCAACGCCGCGCACCCAGTCGATCATGCCCTTGGGGCCGCAGACATAGATATGCGTGCCCAGCGGCTGACCGTCCAGGAGATGCTCGAGATCGATCCGCTGGTCCTGATCGTCATGGTAGATATGCACATCGTTCGGATGCTCGGAGGTCAGCTCGCGCGCGTAGCTGGCGAGGCTTTCGTTGCGGACCGAATAATGCAGCTCCCAATTGCCGTGGCTGCGGTCCAGCTGCTTGATCTGAGCAAGGAACGGCGTGATGCCGATGCCGCCCGCGATCATCAGATGCTTTTTCGCGCGCAGATCGAGGCTGAAGAGATTGACGGGGTTCGACAGAACCATCTCGTCGCCGACCTTGACCTTTTGGTGCAGAAAGAGCGATCCACCCCGCCCCTGATCATCGCGGCGCACCGAGATCGTGTAGGCGCTGCGATCCGCGGGATCGGACATCAGTGAATAGGGGTTCAGGCGGGTGCGATCGCCGTCCTGCATCTCGATCACCGTATGGGCGCCGCCTGAAAACGTGGGCAACTCGCCGCCATCAACGCGCTCGAATTTGAAGCGCGTGACCAGCTCGTTCAGCGGCACGATTTCGGTGACGCGCACGTTGATCTTGGTTCCGCCGCTCATTCGTAAATCCCCTTCTGCTCGGGCACATTGCCCGGATCCTCGGCATCGACGCAGACGCCCTGATAGGCGGCCAGACGGCGCGAGTAGTGATCGCGCACGAACAGGTTCAGCCCGCAATGCGAGCAGACGAAGGGATCGACCTCGACATCCTCTGTGATGCCCTTGCAGTGGACGCATTGCATGCGCCGCGCGACCGATCCGCGATGCTCGGTCTGGATGGCGGTGTGCGGGATGCCGTGGCTGACGGCCTCCTGCATCGCCTGTCCCATCAGCCCCTCGGTACCGGCCAGATAGACCTGCAGGCCCATATGTGCATCCTGCAGAACCCGCCGGATCCGCTGAAGCGATGCCTCGTAGCTGGGCCCGACATGAAGTATCGCAGGCTCCTGATCGCGCAGCTTCTGCTCGTAATCGGTGCCCTTGGGGATGTAGATGATATGCGACTTAGCCATCAATTCCGGTGCCGCGATCGCTAAAATTGCCTCGGCGCCCTCGCCATCCGCGATCATAAGATGATGTTTGCCGGGGCGCGCCTCTAGGCTGCCCCAGACCGGGCGGCTCTTGATCGAAGGGGGGAAGTCGAATTTTGACATCTGCGCCGTGATCTCCTGTTGGTATCGTTTTTTTGTGGCCGGCGGCAGGGCGATCCCTGCCGCCGGCAATGTCTGATATCAGCCCTTTGCAGTTCGGATCTTCTTGTCCTTGTCGTAGAAGGGCATCTCGGCGGCCTCGGCGGGAATCTCGGTGCCATCGCCATTGCGCACGGTCAGCTTGGTGCCGGGCTTGGCCGCGTCCACGGGCATGCGGGCGATGCCGACGTTATGCTTGTTCAGATGCGAGACCATTCCGTAGGTCACAGTGCCGACCTTCTTGCCGTCGCGCAAGAGATCCGCGCCCTCATCCGCGGGCACCTCACCCTCCAGCTTGACGCCGTAGATCTTGAACCGTTCGCGGCCTTCGAGGGCATAGTGGTTCTCGGCGCCGACAAAGCCGGTCTTGCCGGGCGAGACGACGAATTCGAGGCCCAGCTCCCACAGGGTATCGCCGGCGGGATCGCCATTCTCGTGCGGATAGGTCTCGGAATTGTCGCCCGGAAAGAACAGTAGATAGGATTCGGTGCGCAAACGGTCCAGCGTGCTGAACTGCACGGGGCCGATGCCCATGTCCTTGCCATCCTCCAAGATCTGGTCCCACAGCTCGACCACGTGCTTTTTCTGGCAGAAGATTTCATAGCCCCGCTCGCCGGTATAGCCGGTACGCGAGATCATGACCGGGCAGCCGAACAGCTTGGTTTGCATGATACCGAAATAGGCCAGATCGCGAATACCCGGAACGTGCTTTTCCAGGAAATCGACCGCGACGGGGCCCTGCAGCGAAATGTCATGCAGATCGTCGTCGAAGGTCATCGCGACGTTCTTGCCCGCGGCGGCGGCGGCCATCGATTCCATGCCAGTGCCGGTGCCGTGCACGACCAGCCAGGTATTGACCGAAAGGCGGTAGATCACGCAGTCGTCGATGAACATGCCGCGATCGTTCAGCATCGCAGCATAGACCGCGCGGCCCGGCATCAGTTTTTCGACATTGCGGGTGGTGGTCCGGTCGATGACATAGGCGGCATCGGGGCCGGTCAGGTGCACTTTTTTCAGGCCCGATACGTCCATCAGCCCTGCCTTGGTGCGGACCCGCTCGTAATCGGCCTGGCCGCGCTCTTCGCTGTGGTCATAGAACCAGGCGGTACCCATGCCGTTCCAGTCCTCCAGCTCGGCACCGATTTCGGTGTGACGATGTGCGAGCGCGGAATGTCTCCAGATAATTGCCATTTGTGGGCCCTCTCCTGTGTTGCCGTATCATTTTCTTGCTCCATTCAGACTCAGGCCGGACGGAAAAGCAAGAATGCGATGCAAGACTTTTTCCTGTGAGTATAACTTTGCCGGCTGCGGTCAGCCCGAAAAGTAGCTGCCGAACCGGGGAGCACACATGACGTGTATGGCAAAAGCCTAGTTGACAGGTTTCAATCCTCGCAGTTTAGATACCGGAATAAATTTTCACCGCCAAGCAACTTTGGGCAACAAAGTTGCGCGAAGCGGTGGAGCCAACAAGGAGGGACACCCAAGTGTCATTAGACGTGAACGCAATCTATGCAGGGCAGGTCACCCTGAACTCACTCGTTCAGAACCTGCTCTATGCCTCGGGAACGGTCGGCGCGATTCTGGTCGTCGTGGGGCTTTTGATGATCGATGCAGGTACGGCGCGCCGCAAGAATCTGTTCAACTCGACCATCGAAAAGACTCTTGGCTTCTTTCTAGGGTTTGCCACCTACTACGTCGTCGGCTTCGGACTTTGGGCCGCGCAATATTACGTCATGGAAGGCGCAACCATCATGGATTCGGTCCGTGACTGGTGGATCGGCGGCGCGATGGCCAATGCCCTGGCGCATGAGACGGATCCGGCGGTTTTCCCAGGCGTCAACACCTTCCAGATCTTCATTTTCTTCCTCGCCGTCTTTGCCGGCATCATCAACGTCCTCTTCCACTTTGCGGTGTCCGAGCGGATGAAGGCTGCGGCCTATTTCATCACCTGCGTCGTCGCGGCCGTCGTCTCGTCGGCGCTTAGCTACGCGACATGGGGATCGGTCGGGCCGCTGACGAATGCGGGCTTTCATGACTTCTTCGGCGTCGGCTTCGTCTACATGTTCCCGGCGGGCATGGCGCTGGTCTTTACGCTGATGATGAAGCCGCGTCCCGGCATGATGGCCCCGCACGAGCGGGTGACGGCCTATCTGGCGCCCAGCATCGGCCTGTGTGCTCCGGGTCTCATCCTGATCTTCGGTGGTCTGCCGATGGTGATTCTCTCCTGCCTCTTCTTCTTTGATCCCGAAGCGCTGGCCGTGTCGGTCACGATGGCGAATACCAGCGTCGGCATTGCGCTGAACAACTATGCGCTGGTCTGGGCTGGCGGGGCGATCACGGGCCTCATCATCGCGTATGCCACCGGCAAATACGCCTACACGCTGCTGGGGCCGCTGGCCGGATATGTGGCGGGCGCGTCGGGCTTTGACGTCTATCTGCCGTGGCAGGCGTTCATCCTGGGCCTCGTCGCACCGCTGGCATCTTATGCGGTCTACGAGTTCACGCTGAAGCGCGGCATCGACGAGCACAAGCTCTTCCCGCTCTTCCTGGGGGCCGGAACGCTGGGCATCGTGTCGCTGGGCATTTTCAAGTCCGGCACGCCGCGGGGCGGCTATCTCGGCATCGAAGAAGGGCCCTACGCGTTCCAGCACGGGGAAATCTCGCTGGTGATGCAGTTGGTCGGCTTGGGCGTCTGCGTCGGCGTCGGTGTCGTCACGGCACTGATCCTGTCGGTGATCTTCAAGGCGACCATTGGCCTCGAGCGCAGCGCAGACGCGCAGATCGAAGGTCTGGACAAGTCCCTATGGGAGCTTGAGCCGGATGTGATGACACATGCCGACGCCCGCTGAAGAACGCCGGTGTGTATCCTAGAAAATAAAAAGGGCCGGGCGCACAAGCGCCCGGCCCTTTCGATTGGCGGCAACGCCGATGCACCATCCTTGCCAGCGGCCTCGGCCAACTGCAGGGCAAGACTTCTCAAAAAAGCCAGCCAATAGGCTTCAGTCACAACAAAGAAATCAACAAGGAGAAAGACAGTGGACGGCAATCTAAATGCACTCACCACGATCTTCACCGAGTTCTACTACTGGGTGACCGTCGTGTTCATGTTCCTCATTCACGTGGGGTTCTGCATGTACGAGGTCGGCGCCAGCAGGCGCCGCAATCACATGCACACGTTGATGAAGAACATCATGATCATACCTCTGGTAACCGTGACCTTCTTCTTCTTTGGCTGGTGGATCTATTGGGCCTTTCCGAACTTTTACATCTTCGGCGGCGCGATCAATTGGGACGCGGGCGCGGGTAATGCACCATGGGCCGAGACGATGGGCACCAACCTGAATGACCGGATCACGGGTGTCTTCTGGGCGGCGTTCCTGCTCTTCTCTTGGACGGCGGCCTCTATCGTCTCGGGCTCGGTGATCGAGCGCATCCGCTCGTCTGCGCTTTGGGTGCATGCAGTGCTCATCGGCTCGGTCTTCTGGATCATCGACGCAGCATGGGGCTGGCACTATGACGGCTGGATGGTGAAATACCTAGGCTACCACGATGCCTATGCTTCTGGCGTGATTCACGCCATTGCGGGCGGTTACGCATTGGGCGTCATCATGGTGCTGGGTCCGCGCATCGGAAAATTCGCCGCCGATGGAACGCCTCGGGATATCCCGCCGCATAACCCATGGCTGCTGACAATCGGGATTTTCCTGATCTATACCGGCTTCTGGGGCTTTTACGCGGCGTGCAATGTGCCGCTGATCTCGCCCGAGGTCATCGGCGGTGAAATCACTGGCACCACATGGACAGCGACCAATATCTACCTCGCGCCCACTTCGCTTTCGGGGATCACGTTCAACTTCCTGATGTCGCTCTCGGGTGGTTTGATGGCGGCGTATCTCGTGTCCAAGGGTGATGCGTTCTGGACCTTCTCGGGCGGGCTTGCCGGTGTCATCACGGCGTCGGCAGGGAACGATCTGTATCATCCGATCCAGGCGATGATCGTCGCCGCCATCGGTGTCGTGATCGTCTATAACCTGCACCAATGGGTCGAACGAAAGTTCAAGCTGGACGATGCGGTCGGAGCCGTTGCCGTTCATGGCTATGCCGGCGTCGTAGGTCTGATCCTCGCGGGTTTCATGCTTTGGGGGGCACCCTCGTCGCCCTTCGAAGGCTTTGCCTCGATCAATCCGGTCGGCCAGACCATCGGCGCGGTGATCATGTTCTTCGTGCTTGGCTTTGCGCCGGGATGGGGCGTCGCAAAGATCCAGAGCATGATGGGTGTCCTGCGCATTCCCGAAGAGGTCGAACTGCAAGGTCTCGATTTCGCGGATCACGACACCTACGAGGCCGCAAAGGCCAGCATTATCGAAGCAGACAAGGCGCATCTAGCCGCCAAACTCAGTGCATAAGGAGCGCGTGACATGTCAACGATTGGATATGAAAGCTGGGCCGTCGATCTGGCCGAAGTCGGGCCCGTCTACCCGTTTCAGGGAATGGAGGTGCCAATGGTGGTGATAGGCGTCGTCTTCTGGCTGGGCTGGCATCTCATTCAGTACCAGCGAGAGAAAACCCATTTGGCCAAGGCCAAGAAGATGGGCGATCAGGATCAGATCGCCCGCGCGCTCGAACGGTACTGATCCCGTCCCGCCAAGAAGGGACTGGCGACACCGAAGGAGCGTGCGCAATCGCGCGCGCTCCCATTTGCCTCAAATGAAAATTTGTTTCTTGTTAGTTGAGCGATACACTGTTTGCTGATAGCCTCAGAATCGACACCACGAAAGGATGACAGCCCATGTGCGGGATCGTAGGACTTTTTCTCAAAGACACGTCGCTCGAGCCGAAGCTGGGCCAGATGCTGACGGATATGCTGATCACGATGACGGATCGCGGCCCCGACAGCGCGGGCATCGCTATCTACGGCACGGACACGCCCGGCAAGGTCAAATTGACGGTGCAATCCGATAGCCCTGACCGCGATTTCGCAGATCTCGACAAGGATATTCAAAAGGCTTTGGGCGGCGACGTCACCATGCGCCTGAACGATACCCACGCCGTGATCGAGATCGACACCGCCTGGGCCGCCGCCGCACGCACCGTGCTGGCCGACATTCGCCCCGACGTGCGAATCATGAGCACGGGCGAAAAGCTCGAGATCTACAAAGAGGTCGGCCTGCCCAAGAACGTGGCGGCGCGCTTCGACATCTCATCCATGACGGGCAGCCACGGCATCGGCCACACCCGCATGGCGACCGAATCGGCCGTGACCACCATGGGCGCGCACCCGTTCAACACCGGCCGCGATCAGTGCCTCGTGCATAACGGTTCGCTTTCGAACCATGCCAGCTTGCGCCGCAAGCTGCGCAAGGCGGGCGTTCATATCGAGACCGAGAATGACACCGAAGTCGGCGCCGCCTACCTCACGTGGAAGATGCAGCAGGGCGCGTCACTGGGCCAGGCGCTGGAGAGCAGCCTCGACGATCTCGACGGCTTCTTCACCTTCGTCGTCGGCACCAAGGACGGCTTTGGCGTGGTGCGCGATCCGATCGCGTGCAAGCCCGCCGTGATGGCCGAGACGGATCAGTATGTTGCGTTCGGGTCAGAGTATCGCGCGCTGGTCAACCTGCCCGGCATCGAGCATGCCCGCGTCTGGGAGCCCGAGCCCTCGACCGTCTATTTCTGGAGCCATAACGCTGCACCCACCGCAACCGAGAAGGCCGCCTAAATGCAAGTTTTCGACCTCGAGGCGCAGGGGCTGCGCAACCTCAACGCCGCGCTGCAGGCGCAGGCCAAGGACACCAACCAGACCGCTTGGGAAGTGGTGAACGCCAAGGGCAGCCACGCCATCGCCGTCGGCCTCGACGCGCCGATCGAGGTGATCGTCAAGGGCTCGACCGGGTATTACTGCGCCGGCATGAACAAGCAGGCCACCATTCGCGTCCATGGCTCGGCCGGGCCGGGCGTGGCCGAGAACATGATGTCGGGCACCGTCATCGTCGATGGCGATGCCAGCCAGTACGCGGGCGCCACCGGGCGCGGCGGCACTTTGGTGATCAAGGGCAATGCCAGCTCGCGCTGCGGGATTTCGATGAAGGGCATCGACATCATCGTGCATGGCAATATCGGCCATATGAGCGCCTTCATGGGCCAGTCCGGCAACATGGTTGCGCTGGGCGATGCCGGCGACGCTTTGGGTGACAGCCTGTACGAGGCCCGTCTTTTCGTGCGCGGCAAGGTCAAGAGCCTCGGCGCGGATTGCATCGAAAAGGAGATGCGCCCCGAGCATCTGGAAATCCTGGCCGAATTGCTGGAACGTGGCGAATGCGACGCCAAGCCCGAAGAGTTCCGCCGCTACGGCTCGGCCCGCAAGCTATACAATTTCAACATCGACAACGCGTATTGAGGGCCTGAGATGAAAGACGATCACAAGGGCGCACCGCGCACCGTTCCCATCCAGTCGGCGACCTTCTCGAACCCGACCAATGCCGAGATCCGCCGCGCCGCGGCCACCGGCATCTATGACATTCGTGGCGGCGGGTCCAAGCGCAAGCTGCCGCATTTCGACGATCTGCTGTTTCTCGGCGCGTCGATCTCGCGCTACCCCCTCGAAGGGTATCGCGAGAAATGCGATACCAAGGTGACGCTGGGCACGCGGTTCGCGAAAAAGCCGATCGAACTGGATATCCCGATCACCATCGCGGGCATGTCCTTTGGCGCGCTGTCCGGCCCCGCCAAGGAGGCGCTGGGCCGCGGTGCGACGCTGGCTGGCACCTCGACCACCACAGGCGACGGCGGCATGACCGAGGAAGAGCGCGGCCATTCCAAGACACTGGTCTATCAATATCTGCCCTCGCGCTACGGCATGAACCCCGATGACCTGCGCCGCTGCGACGCGATCGAGATCGTGGTCGGCCAAGGCGCCAAGCCCGGCGGCGGCGGCATGCTGCTTGGCCAGAAAATCAGCGACCGCGTGGCCGAGATGCGCAACCTGCCCAAGGGCATCGACCAGCGCAGCGCCTGCCGCCATCCCGACTGGACCGGCCCGGACGATCTGGAGATCAAGATCCTCGAGCTGCGCGAGATCACCGGCTGGGAAAAGCCGATATACGTCAAGATCGGCGGCGCCCGTCCCTATTTCGACACCACGCTCGCGATCAAGGCCGGCGCGGATGTGGTTGTTCTTGACGGGATGCAGGGCGGCACGGCGGCGACGCAGGACGTCTTTATCGAGCATGTGGGCCAGCCCATCCTTGCCTGCATTGGCGAGGCGGTGCGCGCGCTTCAGGACATGGACATGCACCGTGAGGTGCAGCTGATCGTCTCGGGCGGCATTCGCGGCGGCGCGGACACGGCCAAGGCGCTGGCGCTGGGCGCCGATGCGGTTGCCATCGGCACCGCGGCGCTGATCGCGCTGGGGGATAACGACCCGCGCTGGGAGGCCGAGTATAACGCGCTGGGCACCACGGCGGGTGCCTATGACGACTGGCACGAGGGCCGCGATCCGGCGGGCATCACCACGCAGGACCCCGAGTTGATGAAGCGGTTCGACCCCATCGAGGGCGGGCGCCGCCTGAACAACTACCTCAAGGTAATGGCACTTGAGGCGCAGACCATCGCGCGGGCCTGTGGCAAAAACCACCTGCACAACCTCGAGCCCGAGGATCTGTGCGCCGTGACACTGGAGGCCGCGGCAATGGCCAAGATCCCGCTTGCAGGAACCAGCTGGTATCCGGGCAAGCCGGGCAGCGGCTACTGATCCGGGACGCGTGAAAAAAAGGCGCGGCGTTGATTGCGCCGCGCCTTTTGCCATCGTAGCTTCCCCAAAAAACGAAACAACAGGGACACAAAACATGACCACCGATCTGGCCAAGTTCGCCAAGGACAATGGCGTCAAATACTTCATGATCTCCTTTACCGACCTTTTCGGCGCACAGCGCGCCAAACTGGTTCCGGCCCGCGCCATCGCGGATATGCAAGAGGATGGCGCAGGCTTTGCAGGCTTTGCGACCTATCTGGATCTGACACCTGCCCACCCTGACATGCTGGCCGTGCCGGACCCGTCCTCGGTCATTCAGCTTCCGTGGAAGCCCGAGATCGCCTGGGTCGCCTCGAACTGCGTGATGGAGGGCGAGGACGTCGCCCAGGCGCCGCGCAACGTGCTGCGCCGCCTCATCAAAGAGGCTGCGGACGAGGGGATGCACGTCAAGACCGGCATCGAGGCCGAGTTCTTTCTGCTGTCGCCCGAAGGCACCGAGATCAACGATCCATATGATCGGGCAGCCAAGCCTTGTTACGACCAGCAGACAATGATGCGCAGCTACGAGGTGATCCGCGAGATCAGCGATTACATGCTGGAGCTGGGCTGGAACCCTTACCAGTCGGACCACGAGGACGCGAACGGCCAGTGGGAGATGAACTGGGATTTCGACGACGCGCTGGTGACAGCGGACAAGCACAGCTTTTTCAAGTTCATGACCAAGACCGTTGCGGAAAAGCACGGCATGCGCGCCACGTTCATGCCCAAGCCCATTCCGGGCCTGACGGGCAATGGTTGTCACGCGCATATCTCGGTCTGGGACGCGCCGGGCAAGAAGAGCAAGACAAACGTCTTCGCCGCCGAAAAGACCGATACACCCACGGGCGAGCTGGGCCTGTCGGAGCAGGGCAAGCATTTCCTCGGCGGGATCATGAAGCACGCAAGCGCGCTGGCCGCAATCACCAACCCGACGGTCAACAGCTACAAGCGCATCAACGCGCCGCGCACCACCTCGGGCGCCACGTGGGCGCCGAACACCGTTACATGGACCGGCAATAACCGCACTCACATGGTGCGTGTGCCCGGACCCGGCCGGTTCGAGCTGCGCCTGCCCGATGGCGCGGTGAACCCCTACCTCTTGCAGGCGGTCATCATCGCGGCGGGCCTATCGGGCGTGCGGTCCAAGGCAGAGCCGGGCAAGCGGCACGATATCGACATGTATGCCGAAGGTCACAAGGTGCGCGGCGCGCCCAAGCTGCCGTTGAACATGCTGGACGCGATGCGCGCGTATGACAGCGACAAAGAGCTGAAAGCATCAATGGGCGAGGAATTCTCGGCGGCATTTCTCAAGATGAAGCGCGAGGAATGGAACCAGTTCGTCTCGCATTTCTCGCGCTGGGAGCGTGAGAACACGATTGATATCTAATCATCAATTCAAGGTAACGACAAAAGGGCAGGCCGATGCGCCTGCCCTTTTCACGTCTGCGGCGCGCCGCCAAACCGCGTTAATTCAGAATACCGGCCACGGCCCCGATAAGGTCCAACACCTTGCGCGTGTCCCGATCAACTCGGTAGACGTAATCGCCCATGCGGTAATAGGTTTCGTCCCGGTCCAAGCCATAGCGCCCGGGATTTCTGATCAGCACATAGTCGCCAGTGAGGCGATCGCCGCGGCCATAAATTTTCTTGGCTTGGCCCGGTGGCAGGCATCCGTTCTGTTTCTTGGCAAGGCCCGGTGGGCAGCCCTTGGAGCTGCCCGCAAGGACCGAAACAGGCGAAACCGCCAACATAGCCGCTGCTGAGATCAGGATGATGGGACGCATAATTCCTCTCCTGTCAGATCATGCCTTATACGTGGTAACGCCGCAGCATGCGAAAGAGTTCTGATCGCAAATGACCTCACCCCTCTTTGCGCATCTCCTTGGGTGCGCCAGTAGACATTTCGGTGCCGATATACGGCTGTCCGCTTTCCTTCCAGGCCGCCATGCCGCCCTCCATATGCGCAATCGGATCCAGCCCGGCCTCGAGGCACATCTGCGCCGCCTTGCCCGAGCGCACCCCCGAGCCGCAATGCAGCACCAGGCGCTTGCCCTGCTGCCCCGGCAGGCGTTCGGGGCGGAACTCCTGAAGCGGCATCAACAAGGCGCCCTCGATCCGTTCCAGCGCAAATTCCTGCGGCGAGCGTACGTCGATCAGCACGAGACTGTCTCGGTCCGCGGCAATCTCCTCGGGGGTCCACAAATCCACGGGGCCTGCATCCGTTTGTTCGGTCTTCATGTCACTCTCCTTCTTTCATGACGCGTCAACGCCAAAACACGCGGCGCGGTTCACCAACCAAGCTGGGGATGACGACGCAGAATGGAAAGCCCATGACGCACGCAAAGCACATAATAGGAGGGATTGCCGTGTATCAGGCTCTGCCCTAGGCTTTGCAATCGGCAGATCAAGCCCCGAAACACCACATACTCATGGTCAAATTTCTTGACTTGCAGGAAACGCGCCGTTTGAATTGGGTCCAAACGCGGCACGCCTAATCTGTCCGCTTTGAACCAACAGGAGACATCAATGACGAAACGTATCGCGATCCTCGGCGCGGGCCCTTCGGGCCTCGCACAGTTGCGCGCCTTTCAATCGGCCAAGGAAAAAGGCGAGGATATTCCCGAGATCGTCTGCTTTGAAAAGCAGGACGATTGGGGCGGTCTGTGGAATTACACCTGGCGCACCGGCGTCGATCAATATGGCGAGCCGGTTCACGGCTCGATGTATCGCTACCTTTGGTCGAACGGCCCTAAGGAAGGCCTGGAATTCGCGGACTACTCCTTCGAGGAGCATTTCGGCAAACAGATCGCCAGCTATCCGCCCCGCGCCGTTTTGATGGACTACATCGAAGGCCGCGTGAAAAAGGCCGGCGTGCGCGACTGGATCCGCTTTGAGACCGCCGTGCGCCGCGTCGAAAAGAACGACAACGGCAAGTTCAACGTCACCGTCTGCAACCTGCCCAAGGATGACGAATATACCGAAGAGTTCGATCACGTTATCTGCGCGACCGGCCATTTCAGCACGCCGAACGTGCCCCAATTCGACGGCTTCGACAAGTTCAAGGGCCGCATCCTGCACGCCCATGACTTCCGCGATGCGCTGGAGTTCAAGGATCAGGATCTGCTGATCATCGGCACGTCCTACTCGGCCGAGGATATCGGCAGCCAGTGCTGGAAATACGGGGCCAAGTCGATCACGGTCAGCCACCGTACGGCGCCCATGGGCTTCAAATGGCCGGATAACTGGCAGGAAGTCCCACTGCTCACGCATGTCGATGGCAACACCGCTTACTTCAAGGACGGCACGTCCAAGGATGTGGACGCGATCCTGCTCTGCACGGGCTACCAGCATCATTTCCCCTTCATGGCCGACAATCTGCGCCTGCGCACGGCCAACCGCCTGGCCACCTCGGACCTCTACAAGGGCGTGGCCTGGGTCCATGACCCCGACCTCTTCTATCTCGGCATGCAAGACCAGTGGTTCACCTTCAACATGTTCGACGCGCAGGCCTGGTGGGTGCGCGATGCGATCATGGGCAAGATCAAGATCCCCGGCAAATCCGAAATGGAGGCAGATGTGGCGGACCGCATCGCGCGCGAAGATGCGGGCGAGGACGACTATCAGGCGATCCAGTATCAGGCCGACTACATCAAGGAGCTGATTGCCGAGACGGATTATCCCAGCTTTAACGTCGACGGCGCATGCGAGGCATTCTTCGAGTGGAAAAAGCACAAGAAGGAAGACATCATGACCTTCCGCAACAACAGCTACACCTCGGTGATCACGAACACCAAGGCGCCCAAGCACCACACCCCGTGGAAGGACGCTCTGGACGATAGCCTCGAAGTCTATCTGCAAAACTGAGCCGACCGGCTCGGCGTCAAGGCGCGGCACCCAGGTGCCGCGCTTTTCATTTGGGCTCAGCCCAGATCCAAGCCAGCGTAGTGCCGTGCGATTTTCCCCGGCGTCGTGAACCACGTCTCGGCCCCTGCCCGCTCCTTCAAATGCGTCAACGCACGCTCCAGATGCGCAAAGCGGTGCGCCTGCCCCATCAGGTAGGGATGCAGCGCGATCCCCATGACGACGGGCCGCTGGCGGCATTCGCGCTGGTGCAGGTCATAGGCGTCCTCGATCATCCCGGCAAATTCAGCACCCTCGCGGCGGCGCCCGATGATCTGCGGCACGTCGTTGATCTCTTGCGGGTATGGGACGGACAAGATTCGGCCTGTGCCGCCTTGCGTGTCGAACCACACTGGTTGTTCGTCATGCGACCAGTCCATCAGATAGCTGTAGCCGGCATCCTCCAGCAGGTCGGGCGTATCGACCGACTCGGAGATGAGCGGCGCAAGGTAGCCCGAGGGCGCGGTGCCGGTCGCGTCGGTCAGGCGCTGGCGGCTTTCTCGCAGCATCTTGGCTTCTTCTGCTTTGGGCAGCCTGCCTGGCTCGGTCGAGTTGGTCCAGCCATGCGCCACGATCTCATCCCCGCGCGCGGCGAAAGCATCCACGATCTGCGGTGCATGATCGCAAACCGCCGCGTTCAAAAGGGCCGCTGCCGGCAGATCCAGACGATCCAGCAGATCCAGCATCCGCCAGATACCCACCCTGTTGCCGTAATCGCGCCAAGCAAAATTCAGAACGTCGGGTGCATGATTGGCCGAGGCCAGAACCGCGCCGCCCGGCTCGTTGAAATTGAACCATTCGATATTAATCGCGACATAGACCGCCAAGCGCCGCCCCTCGGGCCAGGAAAAATCCGGGCGCCCAGTGATCGGTGAGTAGTCATAGCGTCGATGATGGGACATCTGTGTCGGCATGGGGCACCACCGTGTTGTTGCACAAGTGGCTTCAACGCCCGGCCCACCTCAGTGTTCCGCGTCAGACCGCATCGCGCCGCGCGCTTTGCTCGCCTACAACATCGCCATTATTGACCAGCGCCAGTGCCACGCGCCGCAAGGTGGCGCGAACCCGCTCGATATGCGCGCCCGAATGGCCCAGATCGGCCAAGGCGCGGTCCATCAGTGCCAGCCAATTCTCGGCATCCTCCTGAAGGATGGGAATGTGTTCGTGAATAAGCTTCACGTTCATATGCCCATGCCGCTCTTTGTAGTAATGCCGCCCGCCGAAAAAGCCGCTCAGGAAATTGAACTGCTCTTCCCGCGTGGCGGCAATACCGTGTCCGTCCATGTGAAGACGTACAATTTGCGCCCCCTCGGGCCTGGCCTCGACCAAGTCGTAGAAGTGCTCGACAAGGCGTTTGAGCGCGGGCTCACCGCCCATCTTGTCAAGCACGGTATCGGTCATGAGCGCGGACGTTCCTTTTTCGGGTCATACGCCGCGAAGGGTACGATAGTTGCCGGCAAACGTTTTTGATGTCCGTCAAGTTTGCCAACTTCCACTTCGGTGCCGAACTCGGCATGGGTCACATCCACCCGCGCCAAAGCGATATTCTTGCCCAAGAGCGGCGAGATCATCGACGAGGTCACTTCACCGATCTGCGCGCGCCCGATATGGATGCAATCGCCGTGGCCGACCTGCACCTTGCTGTCGATCTCAAGGCCGACCATCTTGCGCAGCGGGTTTTCCTTGCGCCGGATCAGCGCGTCCCGCCCGATGAAGTCATCCTCCTTCGATTTGAGCGGCACGGTAAAGCCGATGCCCGCCTCGAAAGGATCCGTCTGGTCCGAGAAATCGTAGCCGGCAAAAATCAGGCCCGCCTCGATACGCACCATGTCCAGCGCCTCCAGACCCATCGGCTTCAGCCCGAATTCCTGGCCCGCGTCCCAGATCGCCTTGAATATTTCGTCACAATCCTTGGGATGGCACATCACCTCGTAACCCAACTCGCCGGTATAGCCCGTGCGGCTGATGACGAAGGCGGTGCCCGTCTCGTTCCGCAGGCGCGCCGGAGTGAAACGGAACCAGCCCAACTGATCGAACTCAGGATTATGCGGTGCGGTCCAAACCAGTCTGCGTAGCAAATCGCGGCTTTTGGGCCCCTGCACGGCGACGTTGTGCAACTGGTCCGTGGAAGAGCGGACAAGAACCTTGAGCCCCAGCTTTTCCGCAATCTCGCGGATCCATTCGCCGCCATAATCCGTGCCGCCGATCCACCGGAAATTATCCTGACCCAGACGGAATACCGTGCCATCGTCGATCATGCCGCCATGCTCGTAGCACATCGCAGTATAGACGACGCCGCCGATGGCCAATGTCTTCATGTTGCGGGTAAAGACGTACTGACACAGTTTTTCGGCGTCGGGTCCGGTGATCTCGAACTTGCGCAAGGGGCTGAGATCCATGATCGCCACATCCTTGCGGCAGGCCCAGTATTCCTCGATCGGGCCAGTCTCGGCAAAGCAATTGGCCAGCCAATAGCCGTTATATTCGATGAAATTGCGCGTCAGCTTTGCAAAATTCTCGTGAAATCCGGTTTCCTTGGTCATCTTCGCCTCTGAATTGGGGGTCGGACGATAGGCAATCGACCGGCTGAATGTCTCGGTCCCGCTATAGGTGCGGATATGAATGTCGGTCGGATTCCAGCCGTTTGCGGCAGTGGTGTCATCCGGGCAGGCCGAACTGACGCAAACGATGTCGGTCAACGCGCGCAGCAGCACGTAATCGCCGGGGCGCGACCATGGCTCGTCCGTGTACATCACACCGTGATCGTCGATGGATGTATTGAAGAAGAAATTGATGGCCATCCAACCCGGCCGCCCGGTGACGTTGTAGGTCTTGAGCGCATTGTTGAAATTGGTCGAGCAGTTCACATGGCCAGGGTAGCCGATATCGTTGTAATACTTCTCCGAGCAGGCCATCGCGAAGGCATCGTGACGCCCGCAAGTGTCCTGGATCACCTCGACCAGCGGCAGCATCTCCTGATCGTAGTATTTCGCGTGCAGGCCGGGCATTGGGTAGGCATGGCTCATGAGCGTTCGGGTCGTGGTCACGTCCAGCGCGTGTTCAATCCCCTTATCCAGCTTGGAGGCCGAAAAGCATTCAAAATCCGTACATTGCCGGCCATCCACATCCTGAATTTGAATGTAGTCTCCGGCCTTCACGAAATACGCTTCGGCAGTGGCGCTATGCACCCGAATGCTCTGAAGCGGATCAGCCAGCGGATCCGGCAGCTCGAATTTGGGGACACGCTTGATCACGGCGCGGCTGACCATCACGGTCAGCGGTGTCGCCGTATCTTGCACCTCGAGATCCATTGCCCCGCCTGGCGCGGCGACGATCAGCACACCATCCCGCTCGACCGAAAACTCCTGACTGGAGCCCGCAGGCGTGCCCGCATCCCAGAACCGGTGCGCGCGCGCCTGCGCAAGGTCCAGCCCGCGCGCCTCGAGCCCCATGCGCAATCCGCGCAGCGATTGATCGGACGCGGTCAACAGCGCCTTCAGCCCCGCCGCATCACTATTGGGCGCGCCTCCGATGATGGCAGGGTCAATCTGGCCCTTCTCATCGGCAGCCACCACTTCGCACGGCTGTCCGCCCTCGTCGTTGGTGATGGTGAATCGATCGCCGGCCTCGATGCGAATCAGGATCGCACCGGCCCCTTCGACCACGTAACGCTCGGTTCCGGGCGGCAATGAAAAGACGCGCGGCTCAATTATTCGGCTGGGTCGAGGCGGTCCAGGCTGGACCCTTGCGTAGATATCGTCGAGCATCGTGACCTTCCCTGAACCATGCAAAGATTGCATCTGTGGAATAATTATTTAGCCTCGAGAATATCAGCGAAGCCCAAACCTAGCAACAAGAGCCTGCAGCCTCATGACAGATCACCAAATCAACTTTCTCGGTTGGATCCTTTTCCTGATCTCGGCCGTCGGATTTTGTATCGCCAGCATTGGGCATTTCTGGGCCATGTTCGGCTCACTGTTTTTCCTGGTTGCGTGCCTCGTGTTCATGATCCCGTTCTTTCGGAGCCCGCGCTGATGGCGTCGCTCGCATTCGGCCTCGTCGCTGCACTTTGCTGGGGCATTCACGACATCTGTGTGCGGTATGTCTCGCAGCGCACCGGCATCCTGCCGGCGCTTGCAACCGTGCTGATCATCGGCACTATCGTAATGGCGCCCGCCGCATTTTTCATGGGCGATTGGCGCGTCATGGACATCCGCGCGCTGATGCTCTCGGCCGCCAGCGGGATCGCCTTCACTCTCGCGTATCTCGGCCTTTACAAGGCGTTCGAGATAGGACCAGTCCGCTTGGTGGCTCCGATCATCGGGGCATACCCAATTCTGTCGGTCGGCTGGGCCGCCGCCTCGGGTCAGGCGGTCACGGCAGATCAATGGCTGGCCGTCGCCGCCGTGATCGCTGGCGTCGCCATCGTGGGCATGCTCACCGACGAGGCCGCCAGCAGCGGAAACAAGCGCACAGCAATCCTCTGGGCCATGCTCGGCGGCACGGCCTTCGCCGCCACCTTCGCGCTCGGCCAGGCGGCTGCCCATGCGGGCAGCGAAGCGGCCGCCATCCTCATTACCCGCGTCGTCGCCGTAGCTTTGGCGCTGGTCTTGTTGGTGGGGTCGGGCGGCATCCGCTGGCCAGCGCGCAGCGCCCTGCCGCTCCTCGGCCTCATGGGCGTGCTTGACTGCATCGCGCTTGGCATTGTCATCGCAGCGGCCAGCATGGCACGGCCCGAATTCGCCTCGGTCGCGGCGTCGACCTTCGGCATGATCACCGTCATCCTCGCCTGGGCCATCCTGCGCGAGCGGATGACGCCGGGCCAATGGGCAGGTGTCGTGCTGACCTTTTCGGCCATCGGCTACCTTGCAACCTGATCTTTCATCTTGGCAAAAATACTCTCGCCGAAGGCGCGAAGCTGCCACAGGCAGCGACCGACCGGGGCGGGGCTCAATGCCCCGGCCCGGTCGCACCCCGTTACTTGCCCGGCCTCCAGGCCCGCTGATCAGGTACGAAAAGACGCAGCGCATCCCCCACTGCCATGCGCCCTTCGCGCTCGACCCAGGCGGTGACGCCGCGGCGGCCCTTGGCGGCAGCCTTGAATTTGGGACCCCGCCCGGGATGATCCTTGTCGATCTCGCGTGCGGGAAAAAGACAAGGGCGGTTCTGCATGTCGATCACCAGCGACGCCCCGTCCGGCCCTTGCAGGCGCGCCGAGGGCGGCAGATGGCTGAAATCCGGAACGCCCTCCACAACCATCGACGCGCCGAGCCACGCGGGATCCATCGCCTCCAAACCCATCTGCGCGGCGATCTCGGCCAGCTCCTCTGCCGAAACGATGCTGAGCTGGCGGGTATTGGCGATTTCCGTACCCCGCGCGAACTGTTCTTTGACGCGCACACAGGCCGGGCGGGTAAGGCCCGAATGCATCTCGCCCTGCACGCCGGCATAGGTCAGTTCCACGTCATCCACCGGGACCGAACGGATATCGGGCCGTTCCTCGGGGACGAGGCCCAGCCAAGTGATCCGGCATTTATACGGGGTGAGTTTCAGCGCAGGCATCGGCAGGCTCCAGACATCGAAGACAATGCGCCTACCTTCTCGGATCCCGCGCATCTGTCAAATGCGGATCCGTGATAAAGGCCATCGCGACTCGACGTCAGACCGTGAGCGTAAAAAACAACCGCCGGAATGGAAAGAGAACCGTGCCATCGCCCCGGACCGGATAGGCCGTCTGCATGACATCCTCGTAGCGCGCGATCAGCGCGGCGCGCTCATCCGGCTCCAGCTCGGCAAGGATGGGCCGGGCATAGGTGCTCTCGGTATACCGGCGCACCGGATGACTGCCTGGCTCGGCCGTCAGGCGCTGGTAATACTCGGTCTCCCACATGCGGAATTTGCCCTTGGGGGCCAGCAGAGTGTCATACTCGACGGGCGGCAGGACATCTGGTCCGCTGCCCGCGTCGATACGGCCGGGAAAGAGATCCTCGGCCAGCGTCCGCCAGACGCGGTGCGAGGGCGCATTGTTCTGGTGCGGCAGTTGCACCGCCAGTGTGCCGCCTTTGCCCAGCATTGCCGCAAGGCGCGGCATCAGTGCAGGGTGATCCCCAATCCAGTGCAGCACGGCATTGGAGTAGATCAGCCCCGGTGCCCGGCGCGGGTGCCATTCCCGGATATCGGCCTGACCAAGGCTTTTATAGCCACGTGTCTGGCGCGCTTTTTCCAGCATCGCGGGCGACGCATCGACACCGATGACGTCGCGGCCCATCGCCCGCTCGGCCAGTGCGGCGCCCATTTGTCCGGCGCCGCAGCCAAGGTCGATCACATCACCGGCGCCCATCTGACCGACGGCGTTGAGCAAGTCCATCGCGGGACGCAGGCGCAAATCTTGGAACCGCGCGTAGGCGCGCGGGTTCCAGTCTGATTTGACCGTAGCGGTTGTCATCGTCCCCGTCACGCTGTGGGTTCCGGCTCCATCCCGCCATCGCCGCCGCCGCGCGGCGCCTTTGGCTTGGTCTTGGGAATGGCAGTGACCGAAGGCGCGCTGCCCGCGTCGGCACCATCATCATCGTCATCGGCTTGGGGCGGCTCGCCCCGTGCGACGCGCTGAATTTCCTCGCCGGTCAGCGTCTCGTATTCCAGCAAGCCCTGGGCCAGACGCTCCCACTCGTCCTTTTTCTCGGTAAGAATGCGGTGCGCGGTGGCGTAGGCTTCGTCGATCATGCGCTTGACCTCTTCCTCGATCAGCTCCTTGGTGTGAGCCGAGATCGAGAAGCTGCCCGCGCCATTGCCCATGTAGCCTTCATGTGCCTGCTGGTAGTCGATATTGCCGACCTTATCGGACATGCCCCAACGCAGTACCATGGCCCGGGCCAGCCCGCTGGCCTGCTGGATATCACCAGCCGGTCCGTTCGAGACATCATCCTCGCCGTATTTGATGATCTCGGCGGCCTTGCCGGCCATCGTCATCGCCAGCTTTTGCTCGCATTCCGACTTGTGCCAGTTGAGGCGGTCGATCTCGGGCAGGGACACGACCATGCCAAGCGCGCCACCGCGAGGGATGATCGTGGCCTTGTAGACCGGATCGCATTTCGGCAAAGCCAGACCAACGATGGCGTGACCGGCCTCGTGATATGCGGTTTTTTCTTTTTGATCGGCGGTCAGAACCATGCTGCGACGCTCGGCGCCCATCATGACCTTGTCCTTGGCCATCTCGAAATCTTCCATCGCGACAAAGCGGCGACCAATCCGGGCCGCCATCAGCGCGGCCTCGTTCACGAGGTTCGCAAGGTCCGCACCCGAAAAACCGGGCGTGCCGCGCGCGATGATGCGCAGGTCCACATCGGGGCCGAGCGGTGTCTTGCGGGCGTGAACCCCCAGGATTTTCTCGCGACCCTTGATGTCAGGGTTGGGGACAGTGACCTGACGGTCAAACCGGCCCGGACGCAGCAGCGCAGGATCAAGCACGTCCTTGCGGTTCGTCGCCGCGACGATGATCACGCCCTCATTCGCCTCAAAGCCGTCCATTTCGACCAGAAGCTGGTTCAGAGTCTGCTCACGCTCGTCATTGCCGCCGCCGTAACCGGCGCCACGGTGGCGACCCACGGCGTCGATCTCGTCGATAAAGACGATGCAGGGCGCGTTCTTTTTCGCCTGCTCGAACATGTCGCGCACACGGCTTGCGCCGACACCGACGAACATCTCGACAAAGTCCGAGCCCGAAATGGTGAAAAAGGGCACGCCCGCCTCGCCCGCGATGGCACGCGCAAGCAGCGTCTTGCCGGTGCCCGGAGGGCCCACCAGAAGCGCGCCCTTGGGGATCTGACCACCAAGGCGGCTGAACTTCTGCGGGTTGCGCAAAAATTCGACGATCTCTTCCAGCTCTTCCTTGGCCTCGTCGATGCCCGCGACGTCATCAAAGGTCACGCGGCCCGATTTCTCGGTCAGCATCTTGGCCTTGGACTTGCCAAAGCCCATCGCGCCGCCTTTGCCGCCGCCCTGCATGCGGTTCATGAAGTAGATCCAGACACCGATCAGCAAAAGGAACGGCAGAAGCGACAGAAGGAAGGTCTGAAATCCAGATTCCTGCTGCGCTTTGGCGGTGACGGGGATGCCCTTGTCGATCAGCGTTTGCGTGATGTCGGCATCCGCCGGTTTCACGGCAACATAATCGCGACCATCGGATTTGCGGAACTGGATGGTTTCGCCATCGAGCGTCACGTTCGTGACGGCGTCATCCTGAACGGCTGTGACGAATTCGGAATATTTCACCGACTGGCTCTGAAGCGAGCCGCCAGAGCCGCTGAAGAGGTTGAACAGCGCCAGAACCAGCAGGAACAGAACCAGCCAGAAGGCGATATTGCGTGCGTTGCCCAAGGAAACTCTCCTGAATATTCGGTTGCCCGGCACATATCATGCGGGCGGTACCTCTTAAATAGAGATCATGCCCTCTTCTTCAATGCGATAATAGCCCTGCGTTCAAATCACGCAGGTCTTGGCAGGGATCGGCGGCATAGCCTGCAGGCTCTCCGGCCAGCGGCGCCGCGATCAATTCCTGTCCATGCCAAAGCGCGGGCGAGGCATCGATGGAATGCGCGGGCAGGCCAGACGCGCGCCAATCGGGGCAAAGCGCCCGCCCCTCGGGCCCAAGCGCGGCGACATGCGTGCCGGGCAGGTTCGGCCCCATCATGCGCCAGCGCCTATCCCAGATAGCGCCGATATCTGCGGTCACGCCCCTGACTGCCCCCCATTCACGCGCCAGCCGAACGCGCCCGGCCTTTGCAGTGATGCGGCAGCCAGCAAGGGTGCCGCCCCTCCCACCCGCAAGCGCGGCCATGAGACGCGTCAGATCCGGCCCGCGCGGGGGGCCACCTGCCATCCAGGCAATGCCTGCCGCGATAATCCGGCGCGCGATGTCGGGGCGCAGGGCGGATAGCTCTGCGGCCTCCATCGTCAGATCGCCCTGATCCAGCCGGACGATGCGCGCTGCCTCGATGGCTGCGTAATGGCCCAGCGTGGCGCGCGCCTCGCTCAGATGCCCCGCGACATCGGCCAGCGCCGCCGCATTGATCCCCAGAGGGGCCAGCGCGGCCAGGGCGCGGCGCGCGCGTGTTCGGCGATAGCGCAGGTCATCATTGCTGGGATCCTCGGCCCAGTCGATGCCACGCGCCGTCAAAAACCGGCGCAGATCCTCGCGGCGGGCGGCCAGAAGGGGGCGGTGCAGGACGCTCGCCCCATGCGCCCGGCGCGCCTGCATCGCGGCGAGGCCATCCACGCCAGCGCGGCGGGCCAGACGCATTAGCAAGGTTTCGGCCACGTCATCGGCGGTATGGCCCAGTACGATCCCCGCCAGACCATGCTGTTCTGCCCAATCCGCCATCAAGTCATAGCGCGCCCGGCGCGCGGTGGCGGCCAGGTTGCCCTGACCGTCCCAGCCACGCCAGATCAGCGTGTCATGCGCAATATCCAAGGCGGCAGAGTGCAGCGCGACCACGCGCGCCTCCGCCGACGCCTCCGGGCGCAGGCGGTGATCCACCGTGACGCAGCGCAGCGGCGCTCCGCCCCACTCGACCATAAGATAGAGAAGGGCCAGCGAGTCGCTGCCGCCGGACACCGCCACGCCCAGCGGCGCCTGCGGGGCATGATCGCCAAAATGCGCCGCGATCAGCGCGCACAGATCCGCATCCGCCTCAGCCATGGCAGGCAGACACGGCAGCGCGCGTCACTGGCAGGACAGGGATTGCATCTCGGTGCGGGCGTCGGTGGCGGGTATCGTCCCGGCAAAGCGCGTTTCAACTTCGCCCAATGTCTGGCAAGCGGCATCGCCCTGCCCGAGCTGGCCCAGCGCGCGCCCGAGACGGAATAGCGACTCCGCGGCCTCGGGTCCGTTCTTGTCAGCGGAAAAGCCGTCGAGATAGGATTTGGCCGCGTCCTTGAGGCTACCTTGCTGTTCCAGTGCCTTGCCCCGCGCCAGATATGCGCGCGGCGCCAGCGGGCTGCCGGGATACGTCTGCAGAAAACTTCCGAAAAGCTCGGCGGCGCGGGCCGTCTCGCCCGCGTCCATGGCAACCTGAGCCGCGTCGAAATCCGCCTGTTCGCCCACGGCCAGTGACGTTGTGGGCGCCGGGGCCGCATCGCCCGTTCCCTGCCCCTGATCTGCGGGCTGGATCACCGAGCTGCCGCCGGTGCTGGGCATGTCGCCGCCGCCGAGTGTCGTCGTCTCGCCCAGTTTGGACGTATCACCACCCTCCAGCTCGACGAGGCGGAACTCCAGATCACCGATGCGATTGGTGCCATCCGTGACGACCCGGTCGATGCGCAGCTGCATCTCCTCGGTCCGCGCGGTGAGGCGCTGCAACTCGCTCTCGATTGCGCCCACACGGTCAAGGACCGAGCCGGATGTATTCAGCGTGCCCGCGCCGCCTGTCGTGCTCAGCTCGCGGCGTAGTTTTTGCACCTCGACGTAAAGCACCGAAAGTTCCTGCCGAATATCGGCAAGGGTCGCCTGGCGGTCCTGCGCCTGCGCCGGGGCGCTGAAAATACCCGGCAGGGCAAGGGTCAGGGTTGCGATCAGTGCTAGGATGAGGCGCATGGGCGGGCTCCGGGAATTGGCGAAAGTTTGAGGCTTAGCTGCTGGCACCGCCGACCGAGATGACGGTCACGGCCCGGCGGTTCTGAGCGTAGCACGCCTCGGCCGAGCAGATCTCGATCGGGCGTTCCTTGCCGTAGCTGACAGTGCGCAGGCGGCTGGCGGGCACTCCTTGACTAAGCAGATATTCCTCAACCGAGTTGGCGCGGCGCGCGCCCAGCGCAAGGTTGTATTCGCGCGTGCCCTGCTCGTCCGCATGGCCCTCGATCACGGCGCTGTAGTCGCGGTTGGTCAGCAACCACTGCGCCTGCCCATCCAGCGTGCGCTGCGCATCGGGGGTCAGCGTATAGGTGTCGATGACGAAAAGGACGCGATCGCCCACGGTCTGCTGGAAATAGGCCGGCGAGGTCGGGTCGCTGGCCGAGCCTGCGACCATACCGGCATTGGCCCCCATACCGCCGTTCAAACCGCCGGCCGGGTCATCGCCGAAACGGCCGGGATCGGTACATGCGGCCAGTGTCAGGCCCGCGCCGAGAAGGATCATCGTCTTGAGAAAGGTCATGTCGTGCCTCATGGGTGTTATGCTCGTGCGGACAATCCGCGTTATTTGCGCCTTTTGTAGCATAGCGCGGCGCCCAAGGGAAACGCCGCGCATCTGTTTTCCGGTCAAGCTCCGCGCTTATTGCAGCGGCGACCAGGACGGGTCGCTCGCGCCAGATGCGGTGGGCACGCGGCGCAGGTTGCGGCCGGTGATATCAACGGAATAAAGGCCCGCCTGTCCGTCCGCGCCCTGCGTCTCGCGGGTGAACATGATGACGCGGCCATTGGGCGCCCATGTCGGCCCCTCATCGAGGAAGGAGGCAGTAAGCAGGCGCTCTTCGCTGCCATCGGTGCGCATCACGCCGATATGGAAGCGCCCCGCCGTCTGCTTGGTAAAGGCGATCAGATCGCCGCGAGGCGACCAAACGGGCGTTCCGTAATTGCCATCGCCGGTCGAGATGCGCTGCGCCTCGCCGCCATTGGCGGGCATGACATAGAGATGATTGCGCCCGGTCCGGTCACTTTCGAACACGATCCGGCGGCCATCGGGGCTGAAGCTGGGCGCCGTTTCGATGGAGGGCGCATTGGTCAGCCGGGTCGAAATGCCGTTGTTGATGTTCATGGTGAAAAGGTCGGTATTGCCGCCCTGCTCCAATGAATAGACCACAGTCTGCCCGTCGGGGGCAAAGCGGGGCGCAAAGCTCATTGTGGCGTCCTGCGTGGGCAGTTGCCGGCGGTTCACGCTGGCTACGTCCAGCACGTAGATGCGGGGAAATCCGCTCTCGTAACTTGTATAGAGAATGCGGTCCCCGGTGGGCGAGAAACGCGGCGCCAGAACCAGCGACGACGAGTCGGTGAGGTAAGTCACGTTGGCACCGTCGTAATCCATGATGGCCAGGCGCTTGGCCCGTTGATCTTTGGGGCCGGTTTCGCTGACGAAAACGACGCGGCTGTCGAAATAGCCGCCCTCGCCGGTGATCCGGCTATAGACCTGGTCGGCGATCTTGTGCGCGATGCGGCGCCATCCCTGCGCGGTGCCAACGAATTGCTGTCCGCTGCCCAGCTCCTGGCCCGCGAAGACGTCCCACACTCGGAACTGGACAGTCAGGCGCCCCGAAGCATCGACATCGACCGAGCCGGTGACAAGAGCCTGCGCGTTGACGGCCTTCCAATCGGCAAACTGCACCGGGCTGGAAAAGCTCGTGATCGTGCTGATATGCGCGCTGGCAGGGATCTCGCGGAAAAGGCCTGTGCCGCTGAGGTCCGCGGCAATGAGGTTCGAGATATCCTGCGCGGCCTGCCCGCCCCCGCCCGTGGCCACGAATTGCGGCACGGCAAAAGGCAGCGGCTCGATCACGCCTTCGGTGATTTCCAGCCTGAGCGGACCGTTCTGCGCAGCGGCAGGGAGCGTTGTCAGCGCCATGAAAAGAAGAGCCAGAAGGGCCGTGAATCGCGCCATCATTTGATCCTCATGTTTTCGGGGTTGAAGACAAGCTCGACATTTTGCCAGCTTGCAAATTTTTCGACCGGAAGGCCAAAGCCGCGGGCGCCGCAACGCAGGATCGCGCGGCGGGCCGCCTCATAAGCCTGCTGCGCCGAGCCTGCGGTGCCACCCGAGCTGTCGGTCATGCGCAGGGTGGATTCGATGGGCCGCGCGTCCTCGGACATCTCGAAGCTGACGGTGACGACCGTGCGCAGCGCATCGCTGCTGAGCGAGCCGGTGTTCCAGCAGCTTTGCACGGCAACGCGCAGACCGTCCTTTTCACCCGCCGTCAGCGGTGGGCCCGCATTGATCGAGGGCGCGGGCGTTTCGGCGGCTCCGCCCAGCGCGGCGGCCAGTGCATCATTGACGCTGGAGCTGTCGACCGAGGGCGCCGGGGCAGGCGCCGGATCAGGCTCTGGCGCCGCCTCGGGCGCAGGATCGGCGGTTGCTGTCTGCGTTTCGGGCTCCGGTTGCGGCGCTGGCTGTAGATTCTGCGGACGGGTGCGTGGACGCACTGAATTGAGCGGCGCGGAGTCTTGCTCCGCCTCCTCGGCCTCGGTCACGATTTCGGTCGCGGCAGCCTCGGGGGCGGTTGCCTCGGTTTCTTCGGAAACCGTCTCGCCCGCCTCATCCGGCACCGCCTCTTCGCGCACCACGTCATCGACGGCGACGTCCGGCTCGGGCTGCGGCGCCGCCTGCGGCGCGACACGCTCAGCAGGCCGCTGCTGCGGGCGCGGTGAGGATTCGGGCACCAGAGCGGCCATGTCCTGCGACGGCTGCTCGATCACCGGCGCCTCGTCGGCGACGTCGGCCTGGGGCGCGGCGGGCGGGGGTGTCGGTGCAGGATCAGGCGCCGCTTCGGGCGCGGGCGTCGGCTGCGGCGCGTCGGGGGGCGTGTCGGCGGCACTGGTGAGATCGGGCGCGTCCTGCGGCACCTCGGGGGCGGCGGGCGGCGCGATCTCGGTCGTTTGTTCGGGCGAGGTGCTGCGCGCGACAATCTCTGCATATTCCTCGGAGCTGACGGTCACGGCCTGCACCGCATCGAACTCGAACTCGCGGTCAGGAAAGGCGCCGCCAAAGAGCACCCAGCCAATGAGGCCGATATGCCCGGCGCCCGATATGATTTGACCGATATTCACGCGGGCCGCGCCTTAGCCTTCCGGCGCGTCCAGCGCCGGACCGCCGACATCCGTGACGAGGCCGATATTGTCAAAACCTCCGCGATTGAGCGCGCCCATGATCTGCACAACATCTGCATAGGGCACGGCGCCATCAGCGCGCAGGAACACGCGATTGCTCTCACGCTCGGCGGCAATGGCGCGCAGGCGGCCGATCAGATCCTCGCGGGCGACCTCAGTGGTCTGGATCGACACGACGCCCTCGGCGGTGATGGTGATTGTGAGTGGCTCTTCCTGCTCGCCCGGCAGGGCGTTGGCCGCCGTCTTGGGCAGCTCGACCGGCACGCCGACGGTCATCAGGGGCGCCGCCACCATGAAGATGATCAGCAGCACCAGCATCACGTCCACGAAGGGTGTGACGTTGATTTCGGACATGGGCCGCGCGCGGCTCCGCCCGCGCCTGCGACGCTTGCCCCCGCCGCCGCCCGAGCTTTGGATTGCTGCGCCCATGGCCTAGCTGTCCAACTGGCGGCTGAGGATGGTGGCGAACTCGTCGGCAAAGGCCTCGTAGCCCGCGACGATCCGGTCACTGTCAGCGCTCAGCTTGTTATAGAAGATGACCGCCGGGATCGCCGCCAGCAGGCCCAGAGCGGTGGCCAGAAGCGCCTCGGCAATGCCGGGCGCCACGACGGCGAGGCTGGTGTTCTGCGAGGCAGCAATGCCGACAAACGCCTGCATGATACCCCACACCGTGCCGAAAAGGCCGACAAACGGCGCGATCGAGCCGACAGTGGCCAGCACCGTCAGGTTGGATTGCAGCCCTTCGGATTCCTTGGCGATGGCCACGTCCATGCTGCGATCAATGCGCGCGGTCGCGCCCGCGATCATCCCGCCGTCCTGGCGATGGCTACGGCGCCACTCCATCATGCCCGAGGCAAATATGCGCTGCGAATGCCCTGCCGGATCTGTTCCGATTTGCTCGAAAAGTTCATCCAAGGGCTCGCCAGACCAGAATTGACGGTCAAAGGCGTCGGCCTCGGCGCGCGCCTTGCGATACATGATGAGTTTCTGGATGATGATCGCCCACGCCCAAAAGGACGCGAAGATCAGCATCAGCATCACCACCTTCACGATGAAAGTGGCCTGCGCGAACATGCCCCACATCGAAAAGTCGATTTGATGCGCGACTGCGAGTGTCTCTGCTTCCATACTGCCTGCTCTTTTTTTGCGCGATGCGCCATATGGCCCGCGATATTTGGCCGCAAGCTATCTGATCACCGGTGCGATTGCCAATAACATCGCCGCTACCCGCGCGAAATTGCGCGATCAGTGCAAAATCAGGCGGATATTCGCCGGAAGACGTGCGGGATGGCCCGTATCGGTCAGGCACACGATGGTGACGATGGCGGCGAAGATCGCCTCGCCGCCGCGCATCACCTGCTGGCGCAGCACCAGCCGCGCTCCACTGACCGATTGAACATCCGTCAGCACCTCTAGCCGGTCGTCGAACCGCGCAGCCATCAGGTAATCGCACTCGATCCGGCGAACGGCAAAGACAAGGCCGCCCTCGTCCTTCATGGCGCGCTGGTCGATTCCCATATCGGCCACCCAATCGCTGCGCGCGCGCTCGATGAACTTGAGGTAATTGGCGTGATAGACGATCCCGCCCATATCCGTGTCCTCATAATAGACGCGCACGTCAAAGCGGTGCGGAGGACGGGCGCCCGGGGCGCGGATTTCGCTGGCCATGTTTTGCGGGGCCTTTCTGCAGGGTGGTGCTGGACGGCATTAAGCATTTTTGCGGGCGGCGGTGCAATGCGGCGGGCCGGGCTTTACGCCTGCGCGCTTGTATGCTGTTATCCAACTTACCGACAGGGGTGTCGGCAAGTGCCGCGCACCCCGCCCGCACATCCGAAAGAGGAATTCATCATGACGTCATTGCTGATCAAGAACGCGCGTATCGTGGACGGCACCAGCGATCGCCCCGGCGATCCGGTAGACATTGCCATCGAGGACGGGCGCTTCGTCGAGGTCGGTTCTGGCGTCAAGTTCAACGCCGATGAGACGCTGGACATGAAGAGCGGCATCGTGATGCCCGGCCTGATCGACTGCCATGTGCATGTCATTGCCACCACGGCCAATCTTGGCCTGAATGCGGATCTGCCGAATTCCTGGATCGCGCTCAAATCGGCGCAGATGATGCGCGCGATGCTCATGCGCGGCTTTACCACCGTGCGCGATCTGGGCGGCGCGGACCGCGGATTGCAAAAGGCGCAGGAGGACGGGCTGATGGACGCGCCCCGCCTCGTGATCTGCGGCAAGGCGCTGAGCCAGACGGGCGGGCACACCGATTACCGCGGCCCCAATCAGAGCCGCGATGTGAGCTGGTACAAGGACAAGCTGGGCTCGATGGGCCGTATTCTGGACGGGGTAGACGCGATGCGCGCCGCCTGCCGGGACGAGCTGAAGAATGGCGCGCAATTCATCAAGATCATGGCCGACGGGGGCGTCTCGTCACCCTCCGATCCGGTGGGATACCTCGTTTTTTCGGTCGATGAATTGAAGGCCGCGGTCGAGGTCGCCAAGGGGTTCGGCACCTATGTGTCAGGGCATCTCTACGACGACACGGCGATCAACCGCGCACTCGATGCCGGTTTCGAGTGCGTCGAGCACGGCAACCTGATGAGCGACGAGACCATTCAGCGCATCGCCCGCGAGGGACAATGCGTCGTGCCCACCAACATCACCTATGATCGCCTGGCCAAGACCGGCGCAGACTATGGCCTGCCAGAAGAATCGATCGCCAAGATCGCCGACGTACGCGAGGCCGGGCTGGAGCGCTTGGCCAAGATGCATGACGCGGGCGTGACCGTCGGCTACGGCTCGGACCTTCTGGGTGGGATGCAGCCGCACCAGTCGGGCGAGTTTCCCTTGCGAGGGCAGTTCATCCCCGCGGATGCGGTGATCCGCTCGGCCACCGTGGATGCGGCGAAGGTGCTCCGCATGGAGGGCGAGCTTGGGGCGATCACGCCGGGCGCACATGCCGATCTGATCGCGGTCGACGGCAATCCGCTGGAGGATCTGAACCTTCTGACCGAACAAGGCGCGCATATGCCACTTATCTTGCAGGGCGGTGTGGCCAAGAAGAAGGCAGCGGGGCTGTAGGTCGAGAGCCGGGGGCGCGGCCTGCATCTTGCGGGCGGTTGGGTGGAACGGCTGCTTCTATCCGATGCGATTCTGCCGTTCGCCACGGATGCCTCCGATGGCGGCTTTGGGAAAACCGGCGCAGAGGGTATGCTTTGCCTCCGAAGTTGAGCGGAGAGCGTTGTGTTGGAATTTGATGAACAGATCAAAAGTATCGAGCGGCTCAGAGAGCTTTTGCCGACCGAAGGCTTTACGAACACTTTTCTCAAGGTAAGCGATCGACTGAACGACACAGCGCGGAAATTCATCGAATTTGCGCCATTTGTTGTCGTAGCAACCAAAGCGCCCGAAGGTCTGATTGACGTCTCGCCAAAAGGTGACCCTGCAGGTTTCGTCGAAGTCTACGATGACAAGACGCTCATCATTCCGGACAGGCTCGGAAATCACCGTGTCGATGGCTTTCAAAATCTATTGGAAGACCCGAACATTGCCGTCCTCTTCGTTGTGCCCGGCCACGGTGACACGCTGCGCATCGCGGGCAAGGCACGCATTGTGAAAGATGCGGCAATCAGCAAGCGCCATGCGATCAACGGAAAGCAGCCATTGCTCGCACTCGTTATTGAGGTCGAGGAAGCTTTCATGCACTGCTCGAAATCTTTCATTCGGTCTCGGTTATGGCACCCTGATCACTGGCCCGAACGCAAGTCCGCCCCCACACTTGCTGAATGGGTGATGTCCACGGTCGATAGGGATCAAACGCTGCAAGAGGTCGAAGATGATCACGCAGCGGACGAAGGAACCCGGCTCTACTAGACTGCCGGAAAGAGGCCGTTTGCGCGCTACGCCGGATCCGGCGACTCGGGCCCAAGAACAAAGCCGCCGGCTGCGCGCGGTGGGGCAGATCCGAACGTCCGCGTGAGTTACGGCCCTCGATCGCCGGCCGCGTCAGTTGACACAGCTTCGGTATCTACTTTTTCAAGCAGCCAGTCGCGGAAGTCGCAGGCAGTGGTCTTGGCCTCGTTGATTCTCAAATAATAGGCTTCTGTGGACGCAGCCACCGCCGAATGCGCCATGACAAGCTGCCCCGTTTGCAGCGCGTTATGCGCCAGTATTTCTGCGACCAGGGCCACGCCCGTGCCATGTGCCGCGATGTTCAAGGCGGCGCCATACGTGTCGACGAAAATCTCCGGCTTCAGGTTTTTGCCAACAAGGGTGCCCCATGTCTTCCAACCATCCGACGTGCCCACGGCTTCGATGAGGGGCAAGATATCGACAGTCCCCGGCAGCCCCGGCGCCTTCAGGGCGACCAGACCCTTGCATTTCAGACGAGCCGCATTGCGGCCGACTTGCTTTTCAGAGCCGAAGGGGATTTCGACATCCGCTCTGACGGTATTGAAATCGTCGGGCCAGATCGTGCTCAGAAACCGCAATCGGATTTCAGGGTGCCGCTGCGTGAATTCCGAAAGATGCGGCGCGATGATCCATTGGGCGACGCTGACCGAAGATGCGATGGTCAGAACATTGTCCGTTGGCAAGGGATCGTATGCGCGCGTGGCGGCCGTCAGGCTTTCCAGGGCGGCGCCGACCTTGGGCAGCAACTTGCGGCCATCATCGGTCAGCGACAGCCCCCGCGCCCGGCGGATGAACAGCATGACACCCAGAGAGGTCTCCAACGATCTGACATGCTGACTCACGGCAGATTGCGTCATCCCGATCTCGGATGCAGCAGCGGTAAAGCTCAGGTGGCGCGCGGCAGATTCAAACGCGCGGAACCACGCAAGCGGTGGCAGAGATTTCACCATGCTCAAGCAACCCATTAGCTCTGCTAATGTCTAAGCCTCAAAATCATTCATTTGTCAAATGGGGCCCGGCCTGCGGATATTCGGCGGATGCTCTAGCGAGGAACACCATGCATCCAGAAATCCGAAAAATCGTAACCTATGATGAAGAAATTTTCATTGAGGGGTTTCGCGCTGCAGAACACCCTTGGCGCCTCTTCGCCGTTGCTGCGGTGGTCCGCAACCCATGGGCCGGGCGGTTCGTCGAAGATCTCAAGCCTGAAATCCACGCCTATGGCCCGATCCTGGGCGAGATGATGACAAAGCGCATGATCAGGCTTGCCGGATCGGGCGAAGCGATCGAGGCCTACGGCAAAGCCGCGGTCGTCGGGTTGGACGGCGAGATCGAGCACGCGTCGGGCCTCATCCACACCCTGCGGTTCGGTAACTTCTACCGCGAGGCGGTGGGCGCGAAATCGTATCTCGCCTTCACCAATACGCGCGGCGGGGCGAACGCGCCCATCATGGTTCCGCTGATGGACAAGAACGACGCGGGACGCCGCTCGCATTACCTGACGATCCAGTTCGCGATCCCGGACGCGCCGCGTGCCGACGAAATCGTGGTCGTTCTTGGTGCGGCGACTGGCGGACGGCCACATCATCGTATCGGCGACAGGTATCAGGACTTGAAGGATCTGGGTCATGACTTGGACAACCCGGCCGCGGTCTGACATCGGACAGATCAGCATGATCCGCAACGGGCAAGGACGGCAGGTCGTGCTGATCCACGGCGTCGGCTTGCGCGCCGAGGCTTGGGGCGGGCAGCTGCAAACCTTGGCGCAAAAATACGCGGTTCTCGCCGTCGATATGCCAGGACATGGGCAGAGCGCCCGCTTGCCAGGGCGGCCTTCCTTGGCGGATTTCACGGACGCGATCGCGCCGGTGATATCCACCTCCGCGGTGGTCATCGGGCATTCCTTCGGGGCGATGATCGCGCTGGACATGGCAATCCGCTATCCCGCGCGCGTGGGCGGCGTGGTTGCCCTGAACGCTGTTTTCCAAAGAGATGCGGCGGCGAAGACAGCAGTCGAGGCGCGCGCGTCGAGCTTGGACGGAGAGACGGTGGCTGACCCATCCGCGCCCTTGGAAAGATGGTTTGGTGCCGAGCCGTCTGCGGCCCGAAATGCCTGCCACGCGTGGCTCTGCACGGTCGATCCCGCAGGCTACAGAGATGCCTACCGCGTCTTCGCGACCGAGGATGGTCCGGCCGAGAGCGCCCTCGCGCAACTCCATTGCCCGGCTTTGTTCCTGACCGGCGCGGACGAGCCGAATTCCACCCCTGCCATGTCGAAACGCATGGCAGAGCTGGCGCCGGATGGGCACGCGGTCACTGTCGACGGGGCGGCGCATATGGCGCCGATGACGCATGCCGCTGAGATCAATCCCATTCTGGAGCAGTTCATTCAGGAGGCCTTGCAATGACGCAGATCGACCCCCGCGCTCTGCGATCGGCGCTCGGAAGCTTCATGACCGGGGTGACCGTTGTGACCGCCCTTCGCAACGACGGCGTTGCTGTCGGGTTCACGGCGAATTCCTTTTCTTCGGTATCGCTCGATCCGCCGCTGGTGCTGGTCTGTCCGGGCAAATTCCTGTCGAGCTTCGACACCTTCGCCAACGCCAGACACTTCGCCATCAATATCCTGGCGGAAGGGCAAGAAGACGTCTCCAACATTTTCGCCAAATCCACAGCGGATCGTTTTGCACAGGTTCCACACCGGTTCGATGCCAATGGCGTGCCGCTTATCGAAGGCGCGGCCGCTCAGTTTTCCTGCACCACGGAACAAGTCGTTCCGGCGGGGGATCATTGCATCCTGATCGGCAGGGTCGACACCTTCGTTCACGCCCGGGATGCGGGGTTGGGCTACGTCAACGGGCGGTATTTCAGCCTTGGGCTAGAGCGCGCCGCATTCGACGAAACAAGCGGCCCGGCGGTCTGCGGTGCAATCATAGAGAGCGGCAGAGACGTGCTGATGGTCCAGACCAAGAATGGTCTGAGGCCGCCCCATTGCGCGCATATGGAGCGTGGCCGCCTGATCAATGATCTGCGCGACACCCTGATCACCGCCGGGATCGAGGCGGACCTGGGCCAAGCCTACTCGGTGTTCGAGAGCAACGCGCCGCGTGTGCAGTACAGCTACTTTTTGGCAACGGGCCATTTGACTGCGCAGGCGCCAGGTATCGTCGCCGTCCCGATTGCGGACCTTACGAAGCAGACGTTCGCGAGCGCGCCCATCGCGCGGATGATGACGCGCTTCGCGCTCGAGCATCAGACGCGCAACTTCTCGCTTTATGTCGGAAGTTCCGAAGAGGGCGCGACCCACCAATATCAGACAGGAAGGTAGCCCATGGACTTCTCGCTTTTTGCGCATATGGAGCGCACGAGTGCCGACCAGGACCAGCGCGCGTTGCGCGGCGATCTGATCGCGCTGGCCAAGATGGCCGATGAGGGCGGCATGCGGGCGATCTGGACCGGCGAGCATCACGGGATGGATTTCACGATCTCGCCCAACCCGTTCATGAGCCTTGTGGACCTAAGCTATCATACCAAAAACCTGCGCCTTGGAACGGGCACCGTGATCGCCCCGTTCTGGCATCCGATCGCCCTTGCCGGGGAGGCGGCGGCAGCCGACCTGATAACCGACGGGCGGATCGAGCTTGGGGTCGCGCGCGGGGCCTATTCCTATGAGTACGAGCGCCTGAGCCCCGGTCTGGATGCCTGGGACGCAGGACAGCGAATGCGCGAAATGACCCCCTTGCTGCGGCAGCTTTGGGCGGGCGATTGCGCCCACGAGGGGACATTCTACCACTTTCCCTCCACAACGTCGGCGCCCAAGCCGGTGCAGCCCGATGGGCCGCCCATCTGGATCGCGGCGCGCGACATCAACAGCCACGCGTTCGGCGTCGAGAATGGATTCAACATCCAGGTCACTCCCCTGTGGAAGGGACTCGATGAGATTGAAAGCTTGATGGCAAAATTCAACGAGGCCTGCGCCAATCACGGTGGGGCGCGCCCGAAGATCATGCTGCTGCACCATACTTACGTCGGCTCGGACGCGGATGACATCCAAGTCGCCGCCAAGGAAATCTCGGAGTTTTACTGCTACTTCGGAGCGTGGTTTCAAAACAAGCGTCCGGTCCGACAGGGCTTGATCGAAACTTTGACCGAGGATGACATGGCCGCAAATACCATGATGTCGCCGCAGAACATGCTGCGCGACCTGACCATGGGCACCGCACAAGAGGTGATTGACCAGATCAGACAGTATGAGGATCTGGGCTATGACGAATTTGCCTTCTGGATCGACAGCGGGATGAGTTTCGAGCGCAAGCGCGCCTCGCTGGCGCGTTTTATCGACGATGTCATGCCAGCATTTGCGTGAGGGTGATGATGACACAGCTTCCACATTTTCAGATGTATATCGACGGTGCGTGGACCGAAGGGTCTGCCGCCCAGAGGATGACGTCGCAGAACCCTGCGACAGGCGCAGATTGGGCTACATTCGCCTGCGCCTCACCGGCGGATGTGGACCGCGCCATCGTGGCCGCGCGCCGGGCGCTGACCGATGCTGCGTGGCGCGATATGACCCAAACGCAGCGGGGCAAGCTAATCTATCGCTTGGCGGAGCTCATCGAGGAAAACGCCGCGGAACTGGGCCGTCTCGAGACGACAGACAGCGGCAAGTTGCTGGCCGAAACCTCGACGCAGACCGCTTATGTCGGCGACTATTATCGCTATTACGCGGGTCTGGCCGACAAGATCGAAGGCGCCGTTCTTCCCATCGACAAACCCGAAATGCATGTCTTTACCCGGCGCGAGCCCATCGGCGTGGTTGCGGCCATCGTGCCGTGGAACGCCCAGATGTTCCTGGCCGCGACCAAGCTGGCCCCTGCCCTTGCCGCTGGCTGCACAGTGGTCTTGAAGGCCTCGGAAATTGCCCCTGCCCCGATGCTCGCCTTCGCGAAGCTGATCGAAGAGGCGGGTTTTCCGGCCGGGGTCGTCTCGATCGTGACGGGCGACGCGGAGAGCTGCGCGATACCGCTGACGCGGCATCCGGATGTGGACCGCATCGCCTTCACCGGCGGGCCCGAGACGGCACGGCACGTCGTTCGCAACTCGGCCGAGAATTTCGCCGTCACGTCGCTGGAGTTGGGAGGGAAATCCCCCATTCTTGTCTTCGAGGATGCGGATCTGGAAGGCGCCGCAAACGGGCTGATCGCCGGAAACTTCGGCGCCTCCGGGCAAAGCTGCGTCGCCGGCTCTCGCGGCTTGGTCCACCGCTCGATCATGGACGCGTTGATCGCAAAAATCGCCGAAAAAAGCGCGGGAATAATCGTCGGCGATCCGATGGACCACCAGTCTCACCTCGGTCCTGTCTGCACCGGGGCGCAGATCGACAAGATCGTCGCGACACTGGCGACCGCCAGATCTCAAGGCGCGACCATTCATTTCGGTGGCACGCCGCTCGCCCAGGCCGGCAATTACATGGCGCCGACCCTTGTCGAATGCCAAAGCACGGACACCGAAACGCTGAAGGTGGAGATGTTCGGGCCGGTCATGTCGCTGATCCCGTTCGACACCGAGCAGGACGCGATTGCCATGGCCAATGACACACCGTTCGGCCTTGGCTCGGGCGTGTTCACCGAAAACCTTGCGCGGGCGCACCGCGTATCGGCAAGGCTGAAAGCGGGAATTTGCTGGGTGAACACATATCGCGCGATCTCACCCATCGCGCCGTTCGGGGGCTATAACCAATCGGGCTACGGGCGCGAGGCGGGCATGGACGCGATCCATGACTACACGCGGACGAAAACAACCTGGATCAATACATCGGACAGCCCAATGGCAAATCCATTCGTGATGCGTTGACCGCGTTTGGGAGGGGACGGGCCGTCGCGCCTCGACCGAGAATTATCGAAGGATGTCACAGACAGTATGAATGCCCGTCATGGGATCGCCGACCAGCGACGCAATTTTCATGCCAAGGCTGAGAGTCTGGTCCCTGTTTAGGGACCGATGACAGCCCGAACGTCTTGAACGCCGGTCTCTAAGGCGAAATCCAAACTCGCACTCAATCACCCTCCGCGAGCCACAAGTCAGCTCGGTCCTTGGCTGCGGCATTGCCAATCGTGCTGCACCGTGATGCCAAAGACCGTTTCGCTATAGATGGATCACAGCATTCATCACTGTGTTCAAGGTCTGCAAATTGCGGCTCCGGTCAGAGCCAATACCGGCTTTTAGCGCATCGCAGCCATGCATATATCTCACTGCAGGACGCCGTATCGGATCAAAGGCATCATTCGCGCGCATTGATGCGCGGGGCGGTCCGCCCCCTCCAAACTCCCCCTCACGAATTCAGCCGACCCACCTCCTCGATATACCCGATCATCTCGTCGCAGGTCGAAATGTCGGCATATCTCCGTCCCAGATCGCGCAGGTTGTCCTTGTGCGGCTGCTCGTCATGATCGCCCACGCAATCCTCGGGCACGATGGTGCGGTAACCCCATTGGAAGCTGTCGATCGAGGAGGCGCGGATGCAGCCGCTGGTGATGCAGCCGGTGACGATCACCGTGTCGACGCTGTGCTTGGTAAAGAACGGCACGACCGGTGTCTGGAAAAAGATCGAGGGGCCGGTCTTGCAGATCTTGACGTCGTAATCCGGCTCATAGATGCGCGGGTCGAGCTCGGTGCTGGGATGGCCGTGGATGAACTCGCGGCGGACCACGTCGATCTTCCAGTGCGGCATGTCCTCCTCGTCCTTGTAGGCCGTATAGCAATTGGCGACGGGGATGTTGTGTGCGCGCGCGACCTTCAACAGGCGCGCGGTATTCTCGAGGCCCCGCATCACCATGGGCGCGCCGCCGAGGGCATATTGTTCCTCGGTGAAGGCCTTCTGGTAGTCGATCACGACGATGCCGGGGCGCCGCCCGCGCCCGACCGAAATCGTGCCATAGCTGCGGGTCTCGTAGTCGGCGTTGGTATAGTCGGTCATGGAAATTCCTCCATATATCAGTTGAAGGCCAGTGACGGCAGCCAGAGCGACATGGCCGGGATCATAATGATCAGGAACAGCGTCACGATATCCATCGCGATGAACCACGCGACGCCCTTGAACACCTCGGGCAAGGTCACGAGGTTCCCCAGCGCGCCCTTGATCACATAGACGTTGAGACCAATGGGCGGCGTGACGAGGCCGACCTCCAGCAGCTTGATCACGATGATGCCGAACCACACGAGGTCCAGCCCCGCGCCCTGCACCAGCGGCAGGACCAGCGGCAGGGTCAGAAGCAAAAGGCCGATGGAGTCGATCAGCATCCCGAGGATGATGTAGAGCAGCGCGACCGCGAAGAGGATCCACCAGACGTTGTCGCTGACGCTGAGGATCACGTCCGCAAACGCCTGCGGCAGGCCACTGAGCGCGAGGAAGCGGGTGAAGAAGACCGAGCCGATGAGGATGATGAAGATGCCCGTCGTGCTGATGGCCGTCTGGATCAGAGCGTCGCGCAGGGCCGTCCAGCTGAACGCACCGCGCAGGATGGCGATCAGCAGAGCGACGGCCGCGCCGATCGCGCCCGCCTCGGTGGGTGAAAAGACACCCGCAAAGATACCGCCCAGCACCGAGAAAATGAGAAGCGGCAGGGGCCAGATATCCTTGACCGCCGCGATCTTTTCCTCGCGGCTGATATCGTCCTGGACCGTGCCGGCCAGTGACGGCTTGAGCTTTACTCGCGTCACGATCATCGCCATGTAGATCAGCGCCGAGACGACACCGGGCATGAAGCCCGCAAGGAAAAGCTGGCCCACCGACACCTGCGCATAGACACCGAAGAGGATCAGCAGCACCGAGGGCGGGATAAGCGAGCCGAGCGTGCCCGAGGCCGCGATCGTGCCCGTCGCCAGCCCCTTGTCATATTTCGCCTTCAGCATTTCGGGGACCGCGATGCGCGACATGGCCGCCGCCGTCGCCACGCTGGATCCCGATGCGGCGGCGAAGAACGCGCAGGCGCCGACACTGGCCACGGCCAGCCCACCGGGCAAGCGTGCGAGCACGATCTTGAGCGAGATGAAGAGGCTCTTGGTCATGTCGGTCGTCGTGCAGATATAGCCCATCAGCAGGAACATGGGCGCTGCCGTCAACTCCCACTGGCCGACGAAATCGAAAGGGGTGGCGCTGATCATGCCCCAGGCGACATTCATCGAGATCATCGCCCCGATGCCGAAGATCGACACAAGGCCCAGCGTCAGGCCGATAGGCACCCGTAGCGCGATCATCGCCAGCGCCGTCAGCGTGCCGAT
The DNA here is from genome assembly GCF_900156535.1 of Roseovarius nanhaiticus. Classification (NCBI taxonomy): domain Bacteria; kingdom Pseudomonadati; phylum Pseudomonadota; class Alphaproteobacteria; order Rhodobacterales; family Roseobacteraceae; genus Roseovarius; species Roseovarius nanhaiticus. Next base: position 488,636 of record NZ_FTNV01000002.1, read on the forward strand.
GATGCCGATATCGAGATTGCTCATTGGGCGTCCTTCACAAGGCTTGGCGGCGCTGGATCGCGCGCAGGAGGTTCGACAGGATGGCCAGGCACATGCCCCCAAATCCGATGGGCAGCGCCCAGCGGCTGGGCCAGATGTAGAAAAGGAAGTTCGACATGATCGTCTCGGCCCGCTGGGTCGAGCGGATGGCGTCGATCCCGCTTTGCCAGGCCAGCATGCCAAAGAAAACGAGACCCGCGACGCAGGCGAGGATGTAGAGTGCCAGTTGCGCCCAATTCGGCATCATCTGCACGAAGAGATCGACGCGTATGTGCTCGGATTTCAGCTCGACATATCCCAAGGGCAGGAACACGGCGAGTACGACATAGTAGAAAGACACCGTCTCCAGCGTGCCCACCATCGAGCCGTTGAAAACGTAGCGCACAAAGACATCGACCGCGATGTGACCCATCATCAGCAGCAGGAAGACACAGCCGAACGCCAGAAGCGCGAGGTTGACGTAGCGGATCGCGCCGTGGATCAAGCCACCTTCTTGTGGCGGGTCGGTTTCTGCGGTCATCGGGGCGTCCCTTCATCCGGGCCGGGCAGCATATTGCCCAGCGAGGTTTTCCAGAATTCCAGCATCTCCTGAAAGAGCTTGGGATCGTCGCGCCAGATCGACTGGGTCGCCATACCGCGCAGGAGGCACAGCGTGGTGTTCAGCGCTATGCGCCGCGTGCCGCGGATATGCGCGGCATCGGGGAAAAGGTTCTCCCAGATCTCATCGAGCTGGTGGTTGTAATCCGTGGCCACGGGCACCAGCGCATCGCGCATGGCGGGATCGGTGCGGGCGGCGGTCAGAAATTCGATCGTGACCATGAAAAGCGGGCCGGAAAAGCGGCGCCACATCTCGGTCAGGAAGCCGTCCACATCCATATCGCCCGCGCGGATCGCGGCGGCGATAACGGTAATCTCGGCAATCTCGCGGTTCAGCAGATGGCGCAGCGCCTCCTGCATCAGGATCTGGCGGCTGGGATAATGATGCAGCAACGCCCCGCGCGACACGCCCGCCGCCTCGGCCACATCAACGGTCGACGTGTCGCGCAGACCTTTGGAAAGGATAAGGTCCGTCGTGACATCAAGGATCTTCTGCTGCGTCGCCGCCGAGCGTTCGGCTTGCGTGCGGCGCCGCGGCGCGGACCCCGCCGCCCGGCGGTGTCCGGCGCCGCGCGATGCGGCGCCGTCCATCTCCATTATTCGACGCCGTAGGTGGCGGGGTCGATATCGGCGTAGATCTCGCGCATGGCGATCTCGGCCAGTGCATCCGGGTCGGTGCGATCGACATCCGCCAGCAGCGCCTCCCACTTGTCCCAAGTCGCGCGGAAGTCGTCGATCACCTCTTGGCCGTTGCTGAGGCCGTACTTCTCTTCGGCGGTCTTCACGACATCGGCCAGCGCCTTCTCGCGGTAGTCGAGGATGGACTGCATCAAGTCATCTTCAGGCTCGTAAACGGTGTGACCCTTCTCCTGCGCCTCGACCAGCGCATCCTCGGCGCGCTGGATGTAATTGACGTTCATCCGTGCCATGCCCAGCGCCGACGCGTCCATCATGACCTTCCGCTGCTCGGGTGTCAGCGACGCCCAGAAGCCGGGATTGACGCCCCATTGCGGCCCGGACCAGTACATCCCGGTCGGCAGGAGCGTCGTATGCTCGGCCACTTCCCATAGCGAGCGGTCGATCAGGTCATTGCCCGCGTTCGACGCGCAATCGAGGGTTCCGCGCTCGAGGCCGGTATACATCTCGGACGAGGGCACGTTGACGGGAATACCGCCAGCCGCCTCGACCCAGAGCGAAACGGTCGATCCCGCGGTGCGGATGCGCTTGCCCTTCAACTCGGCGAGGTTGCGAATGGGCTCGCGACAAAAGAGCAGATAGGGCGGCGTGGCATAGGCGCCCAGATAGACGACCCCCTTGTCCTTCCACTCGGCCAGCTGCGTTTCATTATGCATGCTGAAATCCGCGACGGCAAAAATCGCGACCAGCGGATCGGAGTAGTTGAAGCCCAGTTCCTGCACCGCATTGGCGACGGGCAGTTCCGAGGGCGTGTAGACGGCGGCGTGATGCGCAACCTGCACGACGTTGTCGCGGATGCCTTGCAAGTTGGCGCGCGGTGCCAGCAGGACGCTGCCGGTAAAGACTTCGGGCACCAATTCGCCGCCCGACATTTCCTTGACGTTCTCGGCCCAGTCCACATAGCCCCACTTGGTAAAGGGTGTTTCGGCCCCGTAGAACGAGTTGGCGATGAAGTTGGTTTCGGCGCTGGCGGCCAGCGGCGCCAGAGCAGCGATACCGGCGATGCCGGCGCCCTTGATGATGTTGCGAATGGCGGTCATGTCGATCTCCCTATTGGAGGGTGGGACGCCTGCAGCCTTCGGGCCACGCGCCCCCCCTCGCCGAACAGACTGCCTGCAGAAGGAACAAACCGTCAAGCCTGTTTGTAAGTGGCACCCTAGATCACCGCAGCAGTCGCCACGATTTCGATCAGCGTGCCGTCGCGCCGCACTGTCGCCTCGCAGGTCGCGCGGGCGGGCGGGTTTTCGGGGTCGAGCCATGCCTCGTAAATGCGGTTCATTTCATCGAAATCCCCAAGATCCGCGAGCCATATCTCGATCTTGATGATATGCGCCTTGTCCGATCCGCCGGCCTTCAGCAGCGCCTCGATCTGCGACAGGCACGCCCGCGTCTGGCCCTCCAGATCGTCCGAGGCAGTCCCAATTTGGCCAGACAGCCATAGGATACCGTTATAGGTCACCGCCTGACTCATGCGGGGTCCGGGCGCGATTCGGGTAAGGGTCATGGTCTGCCTTTCGCTATGTCGGCCTTGCGCAAGACTAGGCGCGCCGCTCTGGCGCAGCAATGCCCCAAGCGTGCTCATGTGCTGCAACACGATCGCATCCCGGCGGCCCGACGCGCGCAAACGTTCCAGCCCCGCGTTCAGCCGGTAAGTCGGCATCGTGCCGCGCCAATGCGCGCGCAAAGCTCCGACATAAAGCGCATTATGCGACAGTGGCGAATCCAGCGGTGTGATAAAGATCGAGGCTCGCCCCATCGGCGCCGCCCCGTATCGATAGGCCCAACCCGCGGCACCGGACGCGCAGATCAGTGTGATGCGCCCATCCGTGATCGAGCGGCGACGCATCCGGCCCAGATGCAGCACGCCCTCGCCCTCTAGGGAGGGCGCCCGATCACATTCGCATCGCCTTTAAAGACGAAGCCGCTCCCGGCCCGCGCAAAAACCATGACGGGCAACTCGAAGATGGGCTATGAGAAGTGAAGGGCGCCGCACATCGGATGCGTCGGGGTGGCGCCGCAGAGTCGGGCCACGTCCAGGCGAAACCCAGAGCCATCAGCCCAAGAGACAGCCGGATCATGACAAAAACTGCCCGCCTCGTGTCATCTCCCAAGATCTGGGGCTTTAAATAAAAAGGCCCGGCGGCACGTCCTGGTCGCTCAGCTCTCGCGCGCCGTCAGCCGTGCTGAAAGGCGCAGCGCATGCGCGGGATCCTGCGCCGCGCGCGGCAAGATTGGATCATAGGCCGCGCGGATCAGCTGCCCGATTTCGGGGCGCAAGACCGCCACATCTTTGCCGGGTATCAGCGCCAGTGGCGAGCGGTCCTGAAAAGCAGCATCGGACCACAGAAGAATGGTCTGCACAGCCTGGCTCAACGCCAGCGTCTCAGCGGGAACATCGCTCAGATGCGCATCCATCCGCAGAAAGACGAACGCGGACTTGATCGCGCCATCCGGCTCAAACCGGAAGATGCGGTACTGATTGGCATCCGCCGCGACAAGCCGCGCCACCAGCGGCTCCAGATCGGGGATCATCCGGCCCAGATCCGGCAGCTCCAGCAACTCGGACCAGTCACGGAAGAAGAAGACCATCATGTTCGCGCCCAGCTCGGGATCGGTCTCGACAACCTCGTGCCCGGCCAGCTGCGCCACCGCCTCGATCGCGCCCTTGACCACCGAAAGGGTTGCATCGTCGACGCCGAAAACGACCGGCGCGATGGGCCGACCCCAGCGTGCGCACAGATAGCTCCCATCCGTGCGGGTGAAATGCGCCTCGATCTCGTCAGGTGTCATGGCTGCCTCCGGCCTGAAATTGCGCCCTTTTATCCCGGGGACAAACGGCCTGTAACCCTTTGCAAACCGCGGATCAGGTATTTTCACCAAGAAAAAGCGCACCGGCACGCAGCTTCATCTTGGCAAAAATACTCATTCGCCATAGGCCATCCAGGCGCCTTCCCTCAAAACAGATCGGCCTGCCCCGCAGGTTTCGGCGGCGCGAGCCCCAGATGGGCCCATGCACCTTGCGTCAGCATCCTTCCGCGCGGGGTGCGCTGAATCAGGCCGCGCTGCAGCAGGTATGGCTCGATCACCTCTTCGAGCGCGTCGCGCGACTCCGAAAGGGCCGCGCTGAGCGTCTCGATCCCGACGGGGCCGCCCTGATAGGCTTCGGCAATCAGGGTCAGATAGCGCCGATCGGCTGAATCGAGGCCGAGGTGATCGACGCCGAGCCGCGTCAGCGCATTATCGGCTAGATCGCGCGTGATGGTGCCGTCGCCGTCGATCAGCGCGAAATCCACCACGCGTCGCAAGAGCCGCCCGGCGATGCGCGGCGTGCCGCGCGCGCGGCGGGCGATCTCATGCGCGCCGTCGGGCACACAGGGGATGTTCAAGAGCTTGGCATTTCGGGCTACGATCTCGTGCAGCTCGTCCACCGTGTAGAATTGCAGTCGCGTCGGGATGCCGAACCGGTCGCGCAGCGGTGTCGTCAGAAGGCCGAGCCGCGTTGTGGCGCCGACGAGTGTGAAGGGCTGAAGCTCGATCCGGACGGTGCGCGCGGCGGGGCCTTCTCCGATGACAAGGTCCAGCTCGAAATCCTCGAGCGCGGGATAGAGCACCTCCTCCACCGCTGGATTGAGACGGTGAATCTCGTCTATGAAAAGGACGTCGCGGGCCTCGAGATTGGTGAGGATCGCGGCCAGATCGCCCGCTTTGGCCAGAACCGGCCCCGAGGTCATGCGAAAGCCGACGCCAAGCTCGCGCGCCATGATCTGCGCCAGCGTCGTCTTGCCCAAACCTGGCGGGCCGTGAAAAAGCGTGTGATCCATCGCCTCTTCGCGCTGTCGGGCCGAGGCGATGAAGACGCGCAGGTTCGCGCGCGCCTCGGCCTGGCCAATGAAGGCGTCGAGCGCTTGGGGGCGCAGGCTGCGGCCCTCATCCTCGGCCAGCTTCTCGGGGCGGAGCGTGGGGTCCGGCTCGGTCATCACTTACCCTTTCGGCGCCAGCAGTTTCAGCGCGGCGCGGATGAGGTCGGCGACGTTTGCGTCCGGAATATCACCCGCCGCCTGCGCCACGGCGCCCGAAGCCTCGCCGGGGGCGTAGCCCAGATTGGTCAGCGCCGACAGCGCCTCGGCCTGGGGGCCGGGACCGGCGGAAACAGGCGCAGGGGCTGCGGGGATCGCCTCGATCACGTCATCCTCACCGCTTGGCAGAACCGGCGCCGGCGCGGGGGCCGCGCCCATTGCCATGATCTCGGGCGCCTTGTCCTTCAGCTCGTTCACGACGCGCTGCGCCGTCTTGGGGCCGATGCCCTTGGCGGCCTTGACCGAATTCCAGTCGCCCAGCGCGATCGCCCGCCCGATGCCATTGGGGCCGAGCGTGCCCAGGATCGCCAGCGATGCCTTGGCGCCCACGCCCTGAACGCTCATCAACAGGCGGTGCCATTCCTTTTCGACCAACGTGGTAAAGCCGAAGAGCTGAAGAATATCCTCGCGCACCAGAAGGTCCGTATAGAGCGCCGCGTGCTCGCCCGCGCGGGGCAGCGCCTGCATCGTGCGGTCCGAGCAAAAGACCAGATAGCCGACGCCGCGCACGTCGATCAGCACGTGATCGGCGGCGCGATAGTCGATGCGGCCCGCGATGCGCCCGATCATGCCAGCGCCTTGGCGATGCGCGCGCGGCTGGTGAAATGATGCGCGTGGCAGATCGCGATCGCCAGCGCGTCGGCGGCGTCGGGGCCGGTCAGCACCGCGCCGGGCAGCTGCATTTTTACCATATGAGCGATCTGGTCCTTGCTGGCGTGGCCGACGCCGACGACTGTCTTCTTCACCTTGTTCGGCGCGTATTCGCCCACTTCGATGCCGTATTGCGCCGGGGCGAGCACCGCGATGCCGCGCGCTTGGCCCAGCTTGAGTGTGCCGGCGCCATCCTTGTTGACGAAAGTCTGCTCGACCGCTGCGGTGTGCGGGGCATATTGAATGAGGATCGCGCCCAATTGCTGGAACAGTGACAGGAGGCGGGCTGGCATCTCGTCGCCCACCGAATGAAGCGTACCGTTGGCGACATGGCTCAGACGGCTGCCATCGACGTCGATCACGCCCCAGCCGAGATTTCGCAATCCCGGATCAATGCCAAGAACCCGCATGTTGAAACGCCCCTGCCCTGCCGTGATGTTCCGGCGCCTGAAGACCGCTGTACCGCGGCTTTGATATAGATCTAGCACGAAACGGGAACGCGGGCCAAGGGCTTTGCACATCGCCGCAACGTTGGAGAGCGCAGAGCGCCAGAATGCTGCATCGCGGCATACGCGAGGAGACGCCATGACGACCGGCGCAAAAATGCTACCTGAACGTTAATAAAAAGGCTGACGGCCCTTTTGGCCGACCTATGCGCGCGATGCATGATGACTATGCAAGAACCGATATTGCCAGAGTGCCTTCTCGCATCTATCTGCACTGCAGCGAAGGGGATCATCCCGTCGCAGTGATTTGGAACAGAGCCGATCCGCGGCTCTGATTTTTTACAGGATTAGCACAATGTCCGCTATCGACTTCAACAGCCCCCGCCATATCGAGCCCGGCGTCGTCGGCCTCGGCCTTACCCGTATGTTCTCGGCCTTCACGGCTTGGAATGACGCGCGCGCAACGCGCAAGGCACTTTCGGCTCTGACCGACCGAGAGCTGGAAGATATCGGCCTGACACGCGGCGACGTCGCCAATTTCCGCATCCGTTGATGGATGGCTCCGGGCTTCGCATGCGAGGCAACGACGTGACTGCGGCCAGACCGGCCAACATCTGAAACGCGCGCCCTTCTGCCAAAGGCGCGCGTTTTGCGTTGCGGGGTCCCGCCACGCTTGAAAAAACAGAAAAGCCCCCAAGCCTTACCAAGACACGAGGGCTTTGCCGAAATAGAGAAATAAAAAAGATACTCGTTAAAATACAATCAGAAACTTGAAGACACGTGCCCCCAAACACAGAGCCACAATGGAGAGGGTTACAATAGCGGAGCGATCTGGGCCTGAATGGCTGCGGTCACGGGGTCGATCTGCATCAGCCAGCCACCGATCTGCTCTGCTGCCGAGCCGTTCATCAACTCTGCTGCACGCTCGGTATAAGTGACTTCTCCCAGATGCATCAGAACCAGCACCTTGAAGCCGAAGAATGCGGCGACTGTGAGAAGGATGCCGCGCAAGGGTAGCCCCGAGCGGCGGCGTCTGGGCCGAAACACGATCAGCCCGTCGCGCCCGACCTGCGCATTATAGCCCCGAGCCAGACGGGAATGCGAGCGGCGCAGCTTCTTCAGACGGTCATTGAATCCGTCCTGCGAATTGATTTGCGTCGATGTAGACATAGCAGCTTTCCGTTTTCCGGCCCCCCGCCAGATCACAAGGAAAAACTAGGTTCGAATTGTGGCAATTCTGGGGCAACTGCCTCAATTCGGCTGCTTTACAGCGCCTTTTCAGACAATTTTCTGCAAGGTGAGCGTGGTCCAGTCACCAATGACTTCGCGGTGCGCCAGACTGTTTCCCACTTGGAGATAAACTTCCAGCACCTCGTCTGCTTGCTCGTTCAGGATACCCGAGAGAATCGCATGCCCGCCCGGCGCCATGGCCGCGGTCATCGCAGGTGCCAGATCGATCAGCGGGCCCTTGAGTATATTGGCAAAGACCAGATCGAAGGGCGCCGCGGCGGCCAAGTCCGGGTGATCGAGCCCAGTGGCCACGATGCAGTGCACGCGGCCCTCCAGATCATTGGCGGCCACGTTGACCAGTGCCACATCCACGGCCACCGGGTCGATATCGCTGGCCAATACGGTGCCGGGCCAGACGCGCGCCGCGCCCATGGCCAGCACCGCCGTGCCGCAGCCGATATCGACGATTGAGGCATGGGGCGCATCCTGCGCGGCAAGCCGGTCGAGCGCACGCAGGCAGCCTTGAGTCGTGCCATGGTGCCCGGTGCCGAAGGCCATGGCGGCCTCGATCAAAAGCGGCTCGGCATCCTCGGGCACCTTGTCGGCGTCGTGACTGCCATAGACAAAGAACCGGCCCGCCGCGACGGGCGTCAACTCGCGCTTCACATGGGCGACCCAGTCGGTCTCGGGGACTTCGGATATCACGAAGGGCCGCGCGCCATGCACCTGCGCCAGCAGGGCAAGCCCCGCGATATCCGGCGCCTCCTCGAAATAGCCGCCGACTTCCCAGGTACCGCTGCCATCCTCGATCTCAAACGTGCCGACGCCCATCGGTTCGGGCGTCAGATCGTCCAGCGCGTCGGCCAGCGCCTCGGCGCTGGTCTGGCCGGTCAGGGTCGTGAGGGCGGTATAGGTGGGCATGGCGGCCTTTCGGGGGTTACTCCGCCGGAGCGGCGACGAGGCGGGTCAGCACCGTCTCGTGCCCCGGCGCAGGATGGCGCGGGATCAGCATCGCCAGTAGCAGCGATATCCCCGCCATGCCAGCGGCCAGGACAAAGACGGCGCCGGGCGAGATCAGCCAGAGCGCACCGAGGAGCGCGGGCAGGAACACCGCCGCGATATGGTTGATGGTAAATGCAACGGCAGCCGTTGGCGCGATATCGCCCGGATCGGCGATCTTCTGGAAATAGGTCTTGAGCGCCAAGGCCAGCGCGAAGAGCAGATGGTCGATCACGTAAAGCGTCGCGGCCAGCACGACGCCCCAGCCGAACATGTAAATGCCGCCATAGGCCAGAAAGACGATCATCAGCCCGGCATATTCGAAGATCAACGTGCGCCTCTCGCCATAGCGGCCCACGGCGGCGCCCATCAGCGGGGCAAAGGCCATGTTGGCAACCAAGTTGATCAGGAACAGCGCCGTGACCTCATGCACCGCAAAGCCGAACTTCTCGACCATCATGAAGCCCGCGAAGACGACAAAGATCTGCCGCCGCGCCCCCGACATGAATTGCAGACAGTAATAAAGCCAGTAGCGCTTGCGCAGGATCATCTTCTTGAGCTGCGGATTGGGCGCCTCGAATTGCGGATAGGCGACAAGGGCAAAGATCGCGATGGCCGCCGTCAGCCCGCCCGACATGAGGTAGACAATGGTGTAGGTCAGGCCCAGCGGCTCCCACAGGAGCACGATCAGGCCATAGCAGATTAGCGTCGCGCCCGAGCCCGCAGCCAAGAGCCAGCCCAGCATCTGCGGCGCACGGGCGCGGTCGATCCATTGCAGTTGCAGCGATTGGTTGACTGTCTCGTAATAGTGAAACCCGATCGAGCTGAGCATGGTTATGGTCAGGATGCCGCCCATGGTGGGAAACTGCGCGGTGATCGCCGTGGCCACGCCCAGGAGGATCAGAGATACCAGCGCCAGAACCTGCTCGCGCACGAAGATGATGATGGCGATGACCCCGATGGCCAGAAACCCGGGGATCTCACGTACCGTATGCAGCCAGCCGATATCCTGACCGTCGAACTGCGCCACCTCGATCACGAAGTTATTGAGCAGAGCCGACCATGTGGCAAAGGCAATGGGCATCGCCGCCGCCATCAGGAACAGCAGCGTGATCGGGCGGCGCCAGAACGGCAACGCGCGGGCGTCGGCAAGGCGAACAAGGCGTGTCATGGATTTGCTTTACGCCCGGACGCGCAACTTGGCGAGCGGAATGTACACCCTCAGGACGCTGCTATCTTGCGGCTGCGCCAGAGAATGAAGATGCCGGAGGCCACGATCAGGCCCGATCCGACAAGCATCGGCACAGTGATTTCTTCACCGAAGAGCACAACGCCCAGCGCGATCCCGAAAAGGAGACGCGTGTACCGAAAGGGCGTCACCGCTGAGACATCGCCGGTGCGCATCGCTTTCATCAGACAGGCATAGGCAACGGTACCGCCCGCGATGGCGCCCAGCAGTTGCAGCGCCGCATGCCCGCTCGGTATGACAAGGCCATCACCGCTCCACAGCGCATAGATCAGCCCGGCCAGCGCCATGGCAAGAAAGCCGTAGAGGCCAAGGATCGCCGTGCTGATGGAAGCAGGCGCCGCGCGGCTGGCCAGATCGCGGCCCGCAAAGCCGACCATCGCGATCAATGCCAGGATTGACAGCGCCGAAAAGCTGTCGAGGCCCGGCTGAATGATGACGATGACGCCCGTCATCCCGATTCCGATGGCGCTCCAGCGGCGCCAGCCGACGCGCTCGCCAAAGACCAGCGCCGCGCCCGCGACGACCACCAGCGGCGTTGCCTGCAAGATCACAGTCGCCGATGACAGCGGCGTCAACGCCAGTGCCAGCACCCAGAAAAGGCGGCCGGTCACTTCAAAGCACACGCGGATACGCATTGGGCGCGAGACGACCTCGGGCTGAAACAGCGGCTTGCCCTGAAGGGCCAGCAGGCATGCAAAGACCGCCGCGCCGCCCAGCCCGAACAGGATCAGAACCTCGCCCACGGGCACCGTCTGGGAGGCGACCTTGACGAAGGAATCCTCGACCGCAAAGAGCGCCATGGCGGTAATCATCCAGAGGCTTCCCAGCAGGTTCGCGGGATGGCCCGGCAATATGGTACTGCGCATGATCCGGCCCGCCCTAATAAAAGCTCTGCGGGTCGATATCGACGCTGAGGCGCAGAGAGTTCGGCAATTTCAGCGCGCCGGTCCATTGCGCCAGCGCCGCTTGCAAAGCCGCGCCCTTGGGCGCCTTGACCAAAAGGCGCACGCGGTGCCGCCCCCTGACCCGGGCGATGGGCGCGGGCGCGGGGCCAAAGACCTGCGCGCCGATCTGGCGCAGGGGCGCGTCAGTACGGGCCAGATGCGTGCCCAGATCAAAGGCTTCCTGCATGTCGGGCGAGCTGAGGATGATCCCCGCCATGCGTCCGAAAGGCGGCACGCCCGCGTGGCGGCGTTCTTCGGCTTCGGCCCGCCAGAAGCCTTCCTCATCCCCCGACAGGATCGCGCGGATCACCGGATGCTCGGGCTGGAAGGTCTGCAGCATGGCCGCGCCCGGCTTCTCGGCGCGCCCCGCCCGACCCGCGACCTGCCGCATCAGTTGGAACGTGCGCTCGGCCGCGCGCAGGTCCGAGCCTTGCAGGCCCAGATCGGCGTCGATCACGCCAACCAGCGTCAGCAGCGGAAAGTTGTGCCCCTTGGCCACCAGCTGCGTGCCGATGATGATATCGGCCTCGCCCGCCGCGATAGCGCGGATCTGCTCCTTGAGCGCGCGTGCGCTGGCGAACATGTCACTGCTCAGCGTGGCGACGCGCGCCTCGGGGAAGAGTGCCGCCGCCTCTTCACCAAGCCGTTCCACCCCCGGCCCGACGGGAGCCATTTTGCCCTCGACCTCGCAGGCGGGGCATTTTTCGGGCATCGGCTTCGTCTCGCCGCATTGATGGCACATCAGACGCTTTTGAAAGCGATGCTCGACCATGCGGGCGTCGCAATGATCGCAGCCCACCTGATGCCCGCAGGCGCGGCAGATCGTGACGGGCGCATAACCGCGCCGGTTGATGAAGAGCAGCGACTGCTCGCCCCGCTCGATGCGCTGCGTTACCGCCGCTTGCATCGTGGGCGAGATCCAGCGATTGGACGGCAGATCCTCGCTGCGCATGTCGATAGCCCGCAACTCGGGCATCACGGCGACGCCGAAGCGCGCCTTGAGGTCGAGCCGGGTGTATTTGCCCGCCTCGGCATTGACCCAGGTCTCGAGGCTGGGCGTGGCCGAGGCCAAAACCACCTGCGCGCCGCAGATGGAGGCGCGCAAGACAGCCATGTCGCGGGCATTGTAGAGCACGCCATCCTCCTGCTTGTAGGAAGTGTCATGCTCCTCATCGACGACGATCAGGCCCAGATCGCGAAAGGGCAGAAAGAGCGCCGAGCGCGCGCCGACGACAAGCTGCGCGCCCCCCTCGCCGACCATCTTCCAGCAGCGCCGTCGCTCGGTCATGGTGACGCCGGAATGCCACTCGGCAGGCTTGGCGCCGAAGCGCTCCTGCACGCGGGTGAGGAACTCGGCGGTCAACGCGATTTCAGGGAGCAGCACCAGAGCCTGACGCCCGGCGCGCAGTGTCGCCGCGACCGCTTCAAGATAAACCTCGGTCTTGCCCGATCCGGTGACGCCGCGCAGCAGTGTCGTGCCATAGGCGCTCGTCTGGATGGCGGTATCGAGCGTTTGGGCGCAGGCGCGCTGGTCCTCGGTCAGATCCTTGGACGCATGCGCCGGATCGAGGCGGCGGTAGGGCGTGTCGCGCGGCGTGTCGACCTCATCGACCGCGCCCTGTTTGACCAGCCCCTTGACGACCGAGGAAGTCACGCCCGCCTCGTCCGACAGTTCCTTCAGCGTAAACGCCTGATCGCCCTGCCCCTCCAGCACATCCAGCACGCGCTGGCGCGCGTCGGTCACGCGGCTCGGCTCGGAATAGCCCAAACGATAGACCTTGCGCATCGACGGCGGATCGCCCAGCCCCGGCGCGCGGGTGGCGAGGCGCAGCATCGCGCTCATCGGCGTCAAAGTGTAATCGGCCGCCTTTTGCAGGAACGCCTGCATTTCCTCCGCCATCGGCGCCACGTCGAGCACGCGGATGATACTGCGCACCTTCGCCAGATCATACCCGCCCTCACCCGGCCCCATCACCACGCCCAGCACCTTGCGCGGCCCCAGCGGCACTTCGACGAAGGCGCCGACATGGCAGCCACCCTCGGGCGCGCGGTAATCCAGCACGCGGTCCAGAGGCTGCGCCGTCAGCACGCCCACCAGCGCGCCCGCATCGAAGAAATCAGGACCGGCGGTCACGCGGCATCGGCTCCTTTGAGGGGTTTCACGGGGGTCATGCATGGGATAGACGATGGTCCCAGAAACTCCAATCCATCAGATAGGGCTGCCGCCATGAAATTTTTCGTCGATACCGCCGAAGTCGATCAAATCAAGGAGCTGAACGACCTGGGGATGGTCGACGGCGTCACCACCAACCCGTCGCTGATCCTGAAGTCGGGGCGCGATATCCTGGAAGTCACCAAGGAAATCGCCGAGATGGTCGATGGCCCTGTCAGCGCCGAAGTCGTCGCGCTGGAAGCCGACGAGATGATCGCCGAGGGCCGCAAGCTGGCGCAGATCGCGGGCAATATCGCGGTCAAGGTGCCGCTGACCTGGGCCGGCCTCAAGGCGTGCAAGGTGCTCTCGGACGAGGGCAACATGGTCAACGTGACGCTCTGCTTCTCGGCCAACCAGGCGCTGCTGGCCGCGAAGGCGGGCGCGACCTTCATCTCGCCCTTCATCGGGCGCCTGGATGACATCAACCTCGACGGCATGGAGCTGATCTCGGATATCCGTCAGGTCTATGACAATTACGGCTACGAGACGCAGATCCTGGCCGCCTCGATCCGCACCGTGAATCACGCCTACCAATCCGCGATGATCGGCGCCGACGTGATGACCGCGCCGCCCGCCGTGATCAAGAAGATGGCCGACCACCCGCTGACAGATGCGGGCCTCGACCAGTTCATGAAAGATTGGGCCAAGACGGGTCAGAAGATCGTCTGAGGCGCGCGCAATCAAATTGCAGAAAAGGCCCGGCAATTGATCCTGCCGGGCCTTTTTTCTTGGGTGCGCACCCCTCTCACGCGGTTGGACATCCCGCAGACGAAGGCGTAGCATACCGCAGCCGTGGACCGGCACGATCCAGTCCCGCCTCGGCACGACCCGAAAGGACATCCCATGAAAAAGATCGACGTCGACGAAGACACGAAACGGTCCAAGTTTCTCATCAAGGCTATGGTGGCGCAGATCGTGATCGTTTTGGTCGTGATGTTTTGCTACTGGGCGTATCTGAAGGCCTGACCTCCTTCACGCAGCGGGCGCCGAATTTCTTTGACAGCGGGCGCAGGATCTTCGCAGGCTGGCTCGGTGCCTTTTTCCAAGGAGCGCGCCAGCATGTTCAACGAAGTATTCGGCAGTGACGAACAGCGCGCACTTTTGCGGCGTGGACGGGCGATGGCGGACCTGACCCGCGAGGATCCGCGCTACAGCTATTACGGCCGCACCGTCCTTCTTTCGACCCCGGAAGATGGGGATATAGATCAGCTTGCGGCGCTATGCCGTTTGCAGGGGTATTCCAGCTACAGCTGCGTTCCGGTTGCCGATATCGACGCGGTAAAGCAGGGCCTTGATACGCGCGGCCTCGCGGCGATGCACTACCTCAGATGGGAAGGATCGAATACCGCGCTTGTCGCGGCGGGCGCGATTCTGGCCGAGCATACGCTGCCGACTGATCTGAGGCTGGTGCGATTGGATGCGGACACGCCCGCCGATGTGATGACCTCGCTTGCCGAGATGTGCCTCGGCTGCGGAGTGCTGCCTGCCAGTGGCGATGTGTTGCGCGGGCTCATGTTCCCGGCGGTTTGCCTTGTGGCCATGGATGACGCGGGCCGGGTGGTCTCCTGCGCGGCATCGGCCAGATACGCGCATCCGGGCCATCCCACCCTCGGGCGGCAGGCATGGTGGGGCATGCTGGCCACAGATCCCGCCCGCCGCGGAGAACGGCTGGCCCTGATCTTGGGCGCACTGGCGATGCAGGCGATGGAACAAACCTCAGGCCTAGGAGACTTCATGACCGGCGTCGTGCCGGGCAACACCGCATCCGAGGCCGTTTGCAAGCGTCTTGGCCTCGCCCCGAGTGGCCAAGCCATCGTCGGCGCGGCGGACCCCATGTCGCTGACCTCGGGCCAGATGACAAAATAGACGTGCGCCGTTCTTATCCGCTTTATGGCGCCGTCTACCTTTCAATAGGCGCGCCATGTGCGCTGACGCTTGGGGCGGTCTTTTCCGGCGCCGCAACGAGATGACTGAGGTATTGCTTCAGCCCTCAACATGGGGTTCGCTGTGTGTTCACGCCCACGCCTCAATTTCCCCGCCCCCTCAATGACGATCTTACAGTCCCTACGTGCCCCATTTTCGGCCGACTTGGAGAGCAAAATGCACAGATTAGCGGCTGCGCTCTTGGTGGTGATTTGCGCCAGTCAGGCGCAGGCGCAGGCACCAGAACAGCAACAGAACTGCCCCTCCTTTTACCGCTTCGTCGATTTCGGGCTCAAGGGACGTGATGGGGTTATGCGGCGCGGGGGCACCATCTTTCGGGCCTTTCGCGCGGATGGAACACACCTCTTGCGGCCTGAAAGCAGCACTTGCCTTGAGGTCGAAGAGCTGGCCCGCGACGGGCGCGCGCATCCTATTCCCGTCGTCTCGAGCATCGGGATCGACGCTCAGATTGCCGGTCTTGATTTGACGGAGCTGAGGCTGGCAGCCAGCGAGGATATGGTGACCCTTGCCGCGGCAAAGGCCGCATCGCACCGAGAAAACCTCGCCCGGACGGATGCCATCATCGCCCGCGGCGAGAGCTTTCTGTGCGCTCGCTCCTCCGAACCAGAGACCGTCAGTTGCCAAATGCTGTCTCCCTATCCGGGGAATTTTCCGCTTGTGGTGTATTGCGGGGCCGGGCGCTGCACGACACCCGTCATGGCACGAGACGAACAGCTGTTTGTAACTGCGTCCTGGCGCAACAGCGCGACTGATATCGAAGAGCTTACAGATGAGATCTCGAATAAGTTGAAGCAGATTCACACCTTCTTCGAACAACAGATTTAGGTCGAGATCGGCGCCCGACAGAGAGCGCCACATCTTTCATGACCTCAAGCGTCTGTTCGCCAGCCCGGCAACTTTCTCCCATCGCGCATAAATCAAATGAAGATTTCCCCACAACCTCATGCTAAGACGGTCAAAACCAAAAAAACGAGCGTGAGCATGAGCAGCAAACCCAAGATGGACGATCACCTGCGCGAGCGGATCATCAGCCAGCCCGACGTCATCCTTGAAGATCAAGACCTTATGCACGCCCTCATCGCCGCGAACGAGCGGGCGATGGGCGGTAATATCGTCGATCTGCGCGGCATCGCGATGGACCGGCTGGAGGCGCGGCTGGACCGGCTGGAGGACACGCATCGCAGCGTGATCGCCGCCGCCTATGACAACCTGGCCGGCACGAACCAGGTCCACCGTGCCATCCTGCGCATGCTGGACCCGACCGAATTCGAGGCGTTCCTGCACAATCTGGGCGGCGAGGTGGCCGATATCCTGCGCGTGTCATCGGTGCGCCTGATCCTCGAATCGGTGCAGGACGATACTGACCCCGCCGTGCAGCGACTGGGCGATGTGCTGTCGGTGGCAGAGCCGGGCTTCGTCTCGCGCTATATCGAGAATGGGCGCAGCGGCGAGCGCCCTGTGACCCTGCGCCAGCTGAGCGGCGGCGAAGGCGCGCTGCACGGCGACGCCGCGGCGCATATCCGCTCGGAGGCGTGTCTGCGCCTCGATTTCGGATCAGGGCGCCTGCCCGGCATGCTGGTTCTCGGGGCCGAGGATCCGCATCAGTTCACTCCGCAGCAGGGCACAGATTTGCTGGCCTTTTTCGCGGGCGTTTTCGAGCGGGCCATGCGGCGCTGGCTGTCATGATCTCGCCCGCCGCGCGGGATGCATTGGAGCTGTGGCTGGATCACCAGCGGGCACTGCGCGGCGCGGCGGAGAACACGATCAGCGCCTATCAGGGTGACGTGGCCGAATTTCTGGCCTTCATCACGCGGCACAAGGGCGCGCAGCAGGGTCTTGGCGCGCTTAGCGTTCTGACCACATCGGACATGCGGGCCTGGATGGCCCATATGCGCGGCCAAGAGGTGGGCGCAAGATCGCTGGCGCGCAAATTGTCGGCGGTCAAATCCTTTTACCGCTGGCTGTCCGAGCGCGAGGGGTTCGAGCCGACCGCCGTTCTGGCCACCCGCAGTCCAAAGTTCCAGCGCAAGTTGCCCCGCCCCCTGAGCGTCGATGCTGCCAAGGCCGTGATCGAGACGGCGGAGCTGCAATCGTTAACACCCTGGATCGCGGCGCGCGATCAGGCGGTCATCACCCTTCTCTACGGCTGCGGCCTGCGGATCTCGGAGGCGCTGTCCCTGACGGGCGCCGACGCACCCCTCCCCGCCAGCCTGCGCATCACCGGCAAAGGCGGCAAGGAGCGGGTCGTGCCAGTTTTGCCCGCCGCACGCGACGCTGTCAGCGCCTATATCCGCGCCTGCCCGCATCTCATCGCGGCGGATGGCCCCCTTTTCAAAGGCGCCCGCGGCGGCGCTCTCAGCCCGCGCGCGATCCAGGGCGTCATGGCGCAGGTGCGCGCGCAGCTGGGCCTGCCCGCCACGGCGACGCCCCACGCGATGCGCCACAGCTTTGCCACGCATCTGCTGAACGCGGGCGGCGATCTGCGCGCCATCCAAGAGCTTCTGGGTCACGCCAGCCTTTCGACCACGCAGGCCTACACAGCCGTGGATACGGCCCGCCTGATGGAGGTCTACGCCCGCGCCCACCCCAAGGCCAATCGCAACAGAGCCACCAAAGCCTGATTGCCCGCCGGGGCCGCACCGCCTATAGGGACGCCATGACACGCGAAATCAAAGCCCTCTCCGTCCATCTGTTCACCGCGACCGGCATCGTCTTTGCCATGCTCGCCATGCTCGCCGCCGCGGACGAGCAATGGGGCATGATGTTTGTCTGGCTGGTCGTCGCATTCGCGGTGGACGGCGCCGATGGCCCGCTGGCCCGCAAATACGAGGTCGACAAATACGCGCCGCGCTTTGACGGCAATCTGCTCGACATGATCATCGACTTCATCACCTACGCCTTCATTCCCGCCTTCGCCCTGTTCAAATCGGGGCTATTGCCGGGCTGGACAGGCTGGGCCGCAATCATCGTGATCACCTTCGCCAGCGCGATGTATTTCTGCGACCGCAGCATGAAGACCGAAGACAAGTCCTTTCGCGGTTTTCCCGGCTGTTGGAACATGCTGGTGCTGGTCCTCTTCGCGACGTCGCCGCCCTTCTGGTTCACGCTGGGCCTGGTGACTGTGCTGGCCGTGGCGATGTTCCTGCCTTTGAAATTCATCCACCCCGTCCGCACCAAACGCTGGCGCGCCATCTCGCTGCCGATGATCTTCATCTGGACGTTTTTCGCCGGCTGGGCAGCCTGGGTCGACTTCCACCCCGAAAGCTGGGCGCATTGGGGACTGGTCATCAGTTCAGTCTACCTGCTGGGCGCGGGTGTGGTGCAGCAGATCGTGCCGGAGCGGCGAGGCTGACACCACGGCAACAGCGCCTCCCGAATTCTGTCAAACTACTGCCCCATTGACACGCTAGTCGGTGAAACGACAATGATTTGCAGAGGGCGTTGTTATGGGGACGCAGCGGATCGCCGTTCTGGTCGATGGCGACAACATCAACGCAGCGCATGCGAATGAAATACTGTCCCGAGCAGGCAAGCTGGGCCGCGTTGACGTAGCCCGTGTCTATGCCGGGCTGAATCCGTCCTGCGAATGGCTCAAAACGCCGGGCTACCGGCTGTTCCATGCCGGAGCAGGCAAGAACGCCGCAGATATCCTTCTTTGCATCGATGCGATGGAATTGGCCATGACGGGCGATCTGAGCACCTTCGTGATCGCCACATCGGACGGCGATTTCTCGCATCTCGTGCTTCGTCAGCGAGAGCGCGGTCTGCATGTTCTCGGCCTTGGAGAGGCAAAAGCACCTGAGTGCTTCCGCCTCGCCTGCTCCGAGTTCGCGACCCTCGAAGGTGGGAAGCTCGCTGCGCAGCCACCTACCTCAAGACCCGCGGTGCGCAACTGCTCGGTTCTTGATTGGAACATTCGCAAGATGATCGCCAGCGGTAGCGAGGCAGGACAAGGCATTCCGATCGCGGATCTAGGAAGGCTGATGGGTCAGAAGCACGGCACACGCATCGGCGACATGCCGGACAAGACATGGCGCGCCTATTTGACAAGCCGTGCGAAGCTCTACGATCTGGACCCACGTGGTCCGAAGGCAAAGGTGCGCTTCAAACCCGATGGCTTCGCAGCGCTACCTGTCTAAATCAGCAGCCCGCTCGCGCCCTCGTGCCGAAGCAGCCAGACCTTCGTTTCGACCCCGCCCTTGCCCGAGAATCCGCCGAGCCCGCTTGTTCCCAGAACGCGGTGGCAGGGGATGATGATTGGAATCGGGTTGCCGCCGCAGCCGGTGCCGATGGCCTGCGCGGGTGCCTTGAGCGCGCGGGCCAGATCGCCGTAGCTGCGCGTCTCGCCATGGGGGATGGCGGCGATGGCGGCGCAAACCTCGCGCTGGAAGGCACTGCCGGCCACGCGCGTCGGCAGATCGAACTCGGTCAGATCGCCCGCAAAATAGGCAGAGAGCTGTTCCAGCGACCGCCGCAGGAGCGGCGTGTCATCCTGCACAAATGCGTCGTGCCAAGCGAGCGAGGTGATCGCGCCGTGCTCTTCCGTGACGCAAAGGGCGCCAAGCGGGGTTTTGAGGGACGCGCTCGGCATGGCGCGGTGTCAGGCGGAATGGGCGCCGTCGGCCAGCCCCTTGACGAAGCTCAGCACGTCTGCGGGGCTGTCACCTGCCGCCAGCTTGGCCACGATGGCGCTGCCGACGACCGCGCCATCGGCGACGCCTGCAATCGCCTTGGACGTCTCGGGCGTGCGGATGCCGAAGCCGACGATCACGGGCAGGTCGGTGACCGCCTTGATGCGCGCGACCTCGGGGGCGACGTCGCCCGCCTCGGCGGCGGCGGCGCCGGTGATACCGGTGATCGAGACGTAATAGACGAAGCCAGAGGTATTCTGCATGACCTTGGGAAGGCGCATGTCATCCGTGGTGGGCGTTGCCAGCCGGATGAAGTTTAGGCCCGCCGCCTGCGCGGGGATGCACAGCTCGTCATCTTCTTCAGGCGGCAGGTCCACGACGATCAACCCGTCGATGCCCGCTTCCTTGGCGTCCACCAGAAACCTGTCCACGCCGTGGTTATAGATCGGGTTGTAATAGCCCATCAGCACGATGGGCGTCGTGTCGTCACCCTTGCGGAACTCGCGCGCCATCTCGAGCGTCCGTTTCAGCGTCATGCCGCCCTTGAGCGCACGCTGGCCCGCCAGCTGGATCGTCTCCCCATCGGCCATCGGATCGGTGAAGGGCAGGCCCAACTCGATGATGTCGACGCCCGCACCGGGAAGGCCCTTGACCACCTCCAGCGACGTGTCGAAATCGGGATCCCCGGCCATGACATAGGCCACGAATGCCTTCTTCCCGGCGGATTGCAACTCGGCGAATTTGGCGTCGATACGGCTCATGGCGGTCCCTCTGATTGATGCAACCGGGTTTGGCCCAAGCGCCGGTGGAAATCAATGGTCTGCTTGACGCCATGCGCCCCTCTGCCCTAGATGCCGTGACTTTTGCATCGGGAGCGGCGTCATGGGTTTCAAAATGGGTATCGTGGGCTTGCCCAATGTGGGCAAATCGACGCTCTTCAACGCGCTGACGCGCACCGCCGCCGCGCAGGCCGCGAACTTCCCCTTCTGCACGATCGAGCCGAATGTGGGCGATGTCGCCGTGCCGGATGCGCGGCTGGACACTCTGGCCGGGATCGCGGGCAGCAAGCAGATCATCCCGACGCGCATGACCTTCGTCGATATCGCGGGCCTGGTGAAGGGCGCGAGCAAGGGCGAAGGTCTGGGCAACCAATTCCTCGCCAATATCCGCGAGGTCGATGCCATCGCGCATGTGCTGCGCTGCTTTGAAGATGGCGACGTCACCCATGTCGAGAACCGTATCGATCCCGTCGCCGACGCCGAGACCATCGAGACCGAGCTGATGCTGGCCGATATCGACAGCATAGAAAAGCGGATGCAGAACATCACTCGCAAGGTGCGCGGCGGCGACAAGGAGGCTGTCCAGCAGGAGCGCCTTCTGAAGTCCGCGCTTGCGGCGCTGGAAGAGGGCAAACCGGCCCGCACCGTGGATGTCGATGACGAAGACCTGCGCGCGTGGAAAATGCTGCAACTCCTGACCACCAAACCGGTGCTATACGTCTGCAACGTGGGCGAGGCGGACGCCGCCGAGGGCAATGCGCTCTCGGCCAAGGTGGCCGAGATGGCCGCCGCCGAGGGCAACAGCCATGTCGTCATCAGCGCCCAGATCGAGGAAGAGATCAGCCAGCTCGACGCCGAAGAGGCTGAGATGTTTTTGAGTGAGATGGGCCTTGATGAGGCGGGCCTCAGCCGCCTCATCAAAGCAGGCTACGAGCTACTCCACTTGGAGACGTATTTCACCGTCGGCCCCAAGGAGGCGCGCGCCTGGACCATCCGCACCGGCACCAGCGCACCCAAGGCCGCGGGCGTCATCCACGGCGATTTCGAGCGCGGTTTCATCCGCGCCGAGACCATCGCCTATGATGATTTCGTGCGTCTGGGTGGTGAGCAACCGGCCAAGGAAGCGGGCAAGATGCGCGCCGAGGGAAAGTCGTATATCGTCAAGGACGGCGACGTGCTGCATTTTCTGTTCAACACCTGAAGGCACGCGCCGGGAAGGACGCCGGATGACGGACAAAGGTACAGGCAGACAGAGCGTCGCAAGCCGGGTGAGCGGCTGCCCGTTGGGTGGCGCAGCAACCGAGGTGACGAGCATTTTATCTCAGCCAAGTCCCTCCTTCCGCACTTCTCAGCGGGCGATAGCAGACGCGCCAGCCCGCCGGAACGGGCAGGCTCTCGCCCGGCGCCGTCGGCTTGAGTCCGGGCTGGCCTGCTTTCCATCGGCCCACCCATGAGTGACACCTTCCCCGAAGGCCTGCAGGAGTTCCTGCACCAGCTGAACGATGACATGCATGCCGCCGCCGACTGGGGCACGCCCGCCGGTTACATCCCCGAGCTTGCCGCCGTGGACCCTGCGCAATTCGCGATCTCGGTCGCTATGGCAGACGGTCGCACGATCTCGGCGGGCCAACATGACAAGCGGTTTTCAATCCAGAGTGTCAGCAAGGTCTTTACACTCGCCGCGGCTTTGGGGCGCATCGGTGATGCACTTTGGGCGAGGGTCGGGCGCGAGCCATCGGGCACGGCCTTCAACTCCATCGCACTATTGGAGCAAGAACGCGGCCGCCCGCGCAATCCCTTCATCAACGCGGGGGCAATCGTGACCACCGACGCGCTACTGGATGGCCGCCAGCCGCGCGACGCGCTGGCCGAGCTGATCCAATTCATCCGCGCGGCGGCGGAAGACAGCGACATTCATATCGACAAGCATGTCGCCGCCTCCGAGGAGGCGACGGGCCATCGCAACGCGGCCCTGGCGCATTACCTCTATTCCTTCGACAACCTGCAGAACGATCCCGATCTGACGCTGGGCACCTACATGCACCAATGCGCCATCGCCATGACGACAGACCAATTGGCCAGCGCCGGACGGATGCTGTCCGGGCTCGAGGGTGCACCGCGCCTGATTTCCGCGCGCCGGGCGCGCCGGATCAACGCCTTGATGATGACCTGCGGCCATTACGACGGGTCGGGCGATTTCGCCTATCGCGTCGGCCTGCCGGGCAAGAGCGGCGTTGGCGGCGGCATCCTGATGATCGCGCCGGGCAAGGCGTCCATCGCGGTCTGGTCGCCGGGCCTCAATCACTACGGCAATTCCAAGGCCGGTACCGAGGCCGCGCACCGGCTTGCGAATTTCACCGGCTGGTCCGTCTTCGGCACCTGACCGGCTTGCAGTTCGCGGGCGCCTGCCCGATGGTTCGGGCAACTCAGCAAAGGCCCGCAGATATGACCCAGTTTCGCAAATCCACCGCCCTCTCGCGCATTCAGCCCGCCGCGACCATCGCCATCACGCAAAAGGCGCGCGATCTTCGCGGTCAGGGCCATGACATCATCTCGCTGTCGATCGGCGAGCCGGATTTCGACACGCCGGATCACGTCAAGACCGCCGCCGCCGAGGCCGTGGCGCGGGGCGAGACGAAATACACACCCATCCCCGGCATCCCCCAGCTGCGCGAGGCCATTGCCGAGAAGTTCAAGCGCGAGAACGGGCTGGATTATGCGCCCTCGCAGACCATCGTCTGCACGGGTGGCAAGCAGGTGATCGCCAACGCATTGCTGGCCACGCTCAATCCCGGTGACGAGGTGATCGTGCCTGCGCCCTATTGGGTCAGCTACACCCAGCAGGTCGAAATGACGGGCGCTGTGCCCGTGGTGGTGCCGACGCGCGAAGAGGACGGGTTTCTGCTCACGCCCGCCGCGCTGGAGGCGGCGATCACCGAGAAGACCCGCTGGCTCATCCTCAACTCCCCCTCGAATCCCTCGGGCGCGGTTTATTCGGCAGAGGATCTGCGCGGGCTGGCCGATGTGCTGGAGCGGCACACGGACGTCTGGGTGCTGTCGGATGACATGTACGAGCACCTCATCTATGGCGGCGTGCCCTTCGCCACGATGGCCGCCGCCGCGCCTGCCATGAAGGACCGCACGCTCACCATGAACGGCGTCAGCAAGGCTTATGCGATGACCGGGTGGCGCATCGGCTATGCGGCCGGGCCACAGGCGCTGATCGATGCGATGGCGCTGGTGCAAGGGCAACTGACCAGCGGCGCGGCGCGGCCCTGCCAATGGGCGGCCCATGCCGCGCTGACCGGCCCGCAGGACGCCATCGCGCGCCAGCGGGATGCGTTTAAACGCCGCCGCGATCTGGTGGTCCAGCGCCTCAATGCCATTCCCGGCATGACCTGCCCCACCCCGCCCGGTGCCTTCTATGTCTTTCCCTCCTGCGAGGCTTACCTGGGCAAGACCACGCCCAAGGGTCGCAAGATCGACACCGACGAGAATTTCGTCATGGCCCTCTTGGAGGAGGGCGGCGTCGCCTGCGTGCACGGCGCGGCCTTCGGCCAAAGCCCCTATTTCCGCGTCAGCTATGCCGCCTCGGAGGCCGAGCTGACGCAGGCAATGGACCGCATCGAGGCATTTTGCAGCACGCTGACGTAGATCAGTAGCTTGCCTCCGCCTTGCACGATACAGCCATTTCAGCGATCGAGGCGGTGTTCGGCAGGTTCAGCGCCAGAAGGGCCATCCGCGCCACATCCTCGGGCTGGGTCATGTCCTGCGCCGAATAATCCGTGATCGCGCCGGCCATGTCGGTGTTGACGTAGCTGGGGCAGATCGCGGTGGCCCGAATACCTTTGTCCCATCCGGCCTGCCTGATACCGTGGGTCAGTGCGACCGCGGCGAATTTTGACACCGAATAAGCGCCGCTGGCCGCCGAGGCGACACGCTTGCCCGAGAGCGAGGCCAGCATGATCACCCGCCCCTCGCCCGAGCGGCCCAGCGCCTGCCATGCCGCGCGCACGAGGCGGCGGGGCGAATTGACGTTGACCTCCATCATCGCGGTCTGATCGGCCTCGCCCAGCGAGATCACATCGCCCAGCTCGATGATCCCGGCGCAGCAGATCACGGCATCGATACGGCCATAATGGCCCAGCGCGGCCTCGGCCCATGCGGCCTCGTTCGCCTCCATCGCATCGAAGGCACAGACATGGTGCTGCGCCCAGCGCGCATCGGCGTCCTGAGGGCGGCGCATCCCCAGCGACAGGCGCCAGCCCGCATCCGCCAGCTTTGCGGCCACCTCGGCGCCGATGCCCCGGCTGCCGCCCGATATCAGTGCAACCTTGTCCATTATCTGCCCTCTCGTTCCGCGTTTGCCTGCATGGTGCGAGGGCGCAGGCCGAATGGCAAGGCCGTGGCGGTCTCAGCTGAAGAGGCGCGCGAGTTGGCGGCAGGCACGGCGCGCGCGGTCTGTCTTGCCCGCCTCGAAAAACCCGTCGATCTGCTCCAGCGCCCCGCCGGTGCAGATGCTGTCGAAATCGCCCGGCGAAACGCCCGCCTCCCGCGTGATCAGGAGCGAGGTGAGGCGGCGCGACTTGGCACCATAGGAAAATTTGTAGGGCTCGTCCCCGCGCCCGAAATCATAAGTGTCGCAGCCCAGAAAAATCGCACATTCGATGGAATGGAAATGCAGCGCCGCGGCAATGAAAGGCTCGGAAGCGGCTGGGTCTTGAGCGGCCGTCACGAAATGCATCATTCCCAGCCGCGGGTCCAGCACATGGCCCAGCGCACCAATCGGCACATCCCCGCGCCAAAGGATCGGCAGAAAAAGCGCGTCGATCTCAAGTGCGGCGGTCAGGATGCGGTCGAACGCGGTCTGCGCAAGGTCCGCGGCCTTTTGTGCCGCCGCGTCCCGCACCTGCGCGCCCTTGGCTGCCCGCATCGCGCGCAGCATCGCCAGATCGGCCTGGAAACCGGGGGTGTCGGAATGGGTGAACCTGTAGGCGCCGCTTGTGAAGTGCCGCGTCTTGAAGCTGCGATAGCGCGATGCGACCTCGGACGCGACACTGCTGTCCAGCCAATCGTCGAAACTGTCCGGCAGCGCCACGCGAGGCGCGACGAGGCGGTCGATCTTGCCGTCGGCGCTGCGCTCGGGCGGCGCCTCGGCCCGGTAGCCGTTGCGGCGAAACGCGGCCAGCAGGCGCGCGGCACGGCCCAACTGCGCCATGTGACGCAGCGACAGACGCGCCCACGGCAGGCGCATCAGTCGCGCGGCCAGCGCGGCGATGGCGGCCTCCTCCTGCGCGGGATCGCACAAAAGCCCAGCCAGATCGCTGTGCAAAAGGCGCCCGCCGCCTTCGAGATAGGTCTGAAAGGCCCCGTTCGACCCACTCCACCTTGTGCTGTATTTCAGGGGCAGAACTGCGGCCATCGCGCCGCCGCCGCGCGGGCGTGCCACCAGAACGCTCCACCGATAGGGCCGCCCGGCAAAAGCCTGCTCCATCCAGTCCCAAGACAAAAACACGGTCGCCTCCGGGTCGGATGCCTCCAGCGCCTTCCACTCGCGCTCGAGCGCGCGAAACCGGGCGATGTCGTCGACGATCTCGACGCTAAGATCCGCGCCATCCTGCGCGCTTGCCGTCTGCGCCGTCACGCCGGCACCCTCATTTGGTCGGGTCTGCCCCCTGCCGCCCGGCTGAGAATTTGGCAAAACACCGTCTCGGCCTCTTCGAAATCACGCTGCAATGGCGCGGTCAGGGCGTTGCGCTGCGCGAAATGCGCTCCTACCCGGCACAGATGCGCGGCAAATTCGGGATGCACCCCCACATCGTCGCGGCTACGGATTCGGGTCTTGGACAGCCAGCCCCGGCTTTGCGCCTCGTCAATGATCAGCTGGAAACGTTGCAGCACGTGCAGTGTGGTATAGAGCGACAGGTAATCCAGATACGGCTCCAGCGCGTGAGGGCCGGAGGCGTCGAAGGCAGAGACGATCATGTCTTCCATCTGGTCGGGCGGAACGGGCCAAGCCTCGTCCCCGAGGAGCCACGCCAGATCCTCGGCGCCGTGACGCACGCCGCAATATTCCAGATCGAACCAGCGCACCTTGTCATCGGGGCCCATGGCCGCGTTGCCCGATCGGCAATCCCATTTGACGAATTGCACCGCCGGGCGCAGCGCCGCCTCGGCCAATGCGGCCCGGTCGATCCCCATGCCGCGCCCTTGCGAATAGGGCGCCAGCGCCTCTACCCCATCCGCGAAATTGGCAATCCAGTCCGCATTGATGCCCAGATGCGGCATCTGCTCGTTCAAGCCTGCGGCACGGGCCGCCGCCTGAATGCGAAAGATCGCGGCCACAGCCTGATACGCGGTATCGGCCCTTTGCGCGCGGCCCAGCTTGACGATCTCCTGATTCAGCCTGCGACCCCCGACATCGGATTGGAACATGATCTCGCCCACCACGCCCAGGCATTGTGGCACATCATCCGACAGCGCGCCGATATGCGTCAGCGCAAATGCCTCGAGGTGGGTCCGCCGGAAATTGGGGCGCAGTGTACCGATGACACTTCGGCTGGGCATGACAAGACGCCAGCTTGCCCGGCTTTCTCCGCCGGGGGCCGAGCTGTCGATGACCGCCTCGCCGAAATGCGCTTCGGCGGCGGCGATCAGCCGCGCCAGGCGCTTTGCATTGCTTTTCTTGCCCATGAAGGCCCCTTGCCTTGTCGCGCTGTCTTGGATGCCGCACTGCCAATGCCGCGCCGGGCCTATCCTAGCAACCAATCGTGGCGATTCTTTGAAAGCGATATCGCAAACCGAATCGCCTTTCGTGTCACTGGCGCGACCGCATGAGGGCAATTGACCACCTAGACGCGGCAATGCCCTAATCACCAATGGATTGTTTCCGGGGCTGCCCGGAAAAGTCCATATTTTACCTCAATTTAAATCTTTTATTGCCTGCTTCGCTCAAGCTCTCGTACCTCTTTTCCCCTGACCAAACCGCTGGGAACCTGCCGCCTCTGGCGCTCTTTCCCGCGCGCTGGATCGTTCAGTTACGAGTTGGGAAGGCAAGTTTCATGGGTAGAAAACATTTCGGCGGCAAAAAGGGCTCGGGCGGGTCCAACGGCACCAAGGGATCGGGCCACGACAAGGCGAGCGCGGGCAAATCCTACTACAATGGCGGCGTCGAGGGCGACAGCTTTGCCAAGTGGTACGACACGCATCTCGCCAGCCAGATGGGCGGCGGCAAGAACGACGATGACGGCAAGGCCGGCTCCGGCGGGACGAAGGGCTCTGCCGGGACTAAGGGCACTAAGGGCACTAAGGGCACCAAGGGCTCTGATGGTACCAAAGGGACCAAGGGGTCCGGCGGAACCAAAGGATCTGCTGGCAGCAAGGGCTCCGGTGGCACCAAAGGGACCAAAGGATCTGACGGCATAAAGGGAACCAAGGGTACTCAGGGGTCTGGCGGCACAAAAGGCTCCGGTGGCACCAAGGGATCCGGCGGCACCAAGGGATCCGGCGGCGTCAAGGGCGGCACCGAAACGCTGGGCAAGACCACGATCACCCTGCAACTGGGCGATCAGCCCGCGGTCGATGTCACAATCAGCGAGACCGATACTGGTACGCTTTTCTTCAATCTTACTCCGACAACCTTCCTGTCGGATCAGGCCGATATAGACGGCATCTTCCTGAACCTGGCGGATGACAGCCTGCTGAAATCGCTGAACTTCTTTCCCGAAGAGAACCAACGCGAAGTCACCGACATCCAGACCGATGCCAATAACGTCACAACCTTGGCGAATGGCGCAAGCGTCCCAGAAGGATACGACATCGGCCTGCAATTCGGCCTCGTGCCGGACAGCACCGAGGGCAACGTCCAAACAGTCAACTTCACATTATGGTCGAGCGACGGGCCTTTGAGCCTCGAGGATATTGACCTCGACAGCATCGCAATGATCGTCGATAGCGACACCGAAAACCCGCTGGTCCTGAAGGTCACGTCGCTTGACGCCGACCCGAACGACGACATGAGCAACGCCGACGACGACGCGCCGGATGATGGCCAAGGCGCTGGCGGCACCAAGGGCTCCGGCGGCACCAAGGGATCCGGCGGTACCAAGGGCTCCGGCGGCACCAAGGGCTCCGGCGGTACCAAGGGCTCCGGTGGTACCAAAGGCTCCGGCGGCACCAAGGGATCCGGCGGCACCAAAGGCTCCGGCGGCACCAAGGGATCCGGCGGTACCAAAGGCTCCGGCGGCACCAAAGGCTCCGGCGGCACCAAAGGCTCCGGCGGCACCAAGGGATCCGGCGGCACCAAAGGCTCCGGCGGCACCAAAGGCTCCGGCGGGACGATCGGTGGGCATGCTCAATGGCAGGGTTGGCATGCGTCGGCAGCGGCTGACAATTTGCCCGCCTATAGCGGCCATGCGGAGGATGAGAGCGGCATCACGACCGAGGACGCCCTCGCCCTCATGACCCAAGATGCCGACGACGTGAGCGACGACGCGCTGAACGGCAATGCGCCTGACGAAGATGACGAGGACTGGTACTTCGCCTGAGCCGAAATCCCGAAAACAACGGCGGCGGCGCATCATGCGCCGCCGTTTTGCGTTGCTCGTTTTTTGAATATTGGCCCGCACAGAAAATTTGCAGACAGCAAAAAGGCGCATCCTTGCGGATGCGCCTTTCCAAAAATTCAGATCGTCGAATACCCGAAAGGGGTAGCCTCAGGCCAGAGCGATATTGGTCGCGCTTTCGCGGCCATCACGGCCCGCTTCGACGTCGAACGTCACTTTCTGGTCGTCATTGAGGCCGGTCAGACCTGCCTGCTCGACGGCAGAAATATGGACGAAAACGTCCTTGCCGCCACCATCGGGCGCGATAAAGCCGAAGCCTTTAGTTGTGTTGAACCATTTGACGGTGCCATTAGCCATCGTCTTACTCCTAAATTTAGTCTGCCCGCAGAATGCGGCAGGTCGGCCAAGTCAGTGCAAGATCGAATGACTGTCTCGGTTAGAGGAGCAGTGATGCCGATAAAGGTAACGTCGCTTGGGTCACATGCGCCTTTACCACGCAATAAGCAAGGGCCATGGCACAAAAGTGGAAAAATGGCGGAGAAGCGCCGGTCGGCCGCGCCGCGAAGCGTAGCCTTATTTCACCGTCTGGCGGGTTGCGGGCAATGCCCGTTTCCAAGCCCGGTAATGCGCCAGTGCCAAAACTCTGTGCGTTTTTACGCCTCGCATTATTTGAGGCCGCGCCGGTTGGTCCCTTCTCACAACTGGCATTGGTGGCGCGGCATCGTTCGCGGACATGGCGGCCGATATCTTGGAGCGTCAGACGTTTGCGCGGGCCTTGGCCGTGCTTTCGTCCAGCGCGCGCTGCTGGCCGCGCGATACGGTCGTTACCGGCGTTCCAAAGAGCTCGGCCGCGCGGGCGGCATCTTCGGGCGTCTGAACGCCGGTCCAGTCAAGGCCGGTGATATCAAGCGCATGAAGCGTGCCAGCGCTCTCCAGCAAAGCCGCATGCGCCGCATCCGGCGCAGATTTCGGCCGCGCGGGGCCTTCGACGATCTGCGCGAGGCTCTTGAAAAAAGCCGGTCCCGCCTTGGCGCTGACCTTGTCGATCCCGATGGGAACACCCACCGTGATCGCCGGCTTCACCGCCGTGCCAAAATCAATAATCTGCATCGCCTCATCCACCACGACGCGCCGCGCGCGCGCACCATTCGCGGCGCCACGATCAACGCAGAGGGCGTTTGGCTGGTCACTGTCAATCAGATTGCGCAGGATCTTGACCTCGAACACCATATCCGCGTCCAGCGAAATGAATTCCGACATCCCGATTGCCGGCGCCGCGCGCAAGAGAGCCTGCGCCACGCTCAAATCCTTGTATCGATCAGCCGTGACATAGGTCACTCGAATGCCCCGAAATGTCTTGTCGACAAAAGCCCTTATCGCGGCGCCAGCCGATCCGAGCACGATCACGAATTGCGAGATTCCACAGCTAAGGCAATTGCGGATGATCCGCTCGAGTACGAGAGAGCCGCCCACAACCTGGAGGCAGACCGGCACATCGCCGCCCAAATCCATTGATGGAGGCCGCGTCCCCGCTGCCAGGATCACCGCGGTCGGGGCGCGCGTCGTTTCATATGCCATGTTGTCATGTCTCCTGCCAAAGGGCCGTGGTGGATGCCCGCATCGTGTCTATCTGCCAAGCGCCCGCTCGCGATGCAGCGCACCAGCCAAATTCGTCGAATTCCTGTCGATACGTCACCAGGCGTGGCCCGCATGTTGCGTGCCTAGCCTCACATCCCGCGACCGCCTGCCGCTACGCGATTATCTATCGAAACACGGCCGCAATGCCGCGGCCCGGAAATTTACGCTGACGTAAACCTTTTTAAGACCTAGGCTTGAAGTCCAGAATTGCAAGGTCGCCCGCGCCGGAGCAACCACGGATGCAAACGCCATCAAATGCGAGAAAGTCGAGAAGCGAGCCACCAAGACTGGTGCCGCCCACTCTCACTCGCCGCGCAAATACGGAAACCACTGAAAGGATTGCGGCCCAAAACAGCCCAACCAGCTGTCTTTGGCAAGGAAATGGCGGAGACGATGGGATTCGAACCCACGAGACCCTTCCGGGCCTACTCCCTTAGCAGGGGAGCGCCTTCGACCACTCGGCCACGTCTCCACCGACGCGTATAACCAAGCAAACAGAAGGGTTACAAGGCTAAAATCGCTCTTTTCAAAATTAGTCCCGTGGGCCTCAAAGCCGCCTGGAATAGCTTGAGGGGCATAGGCCATGAGTGCATTTGGGTTATATTTGACCGCTTTCTCGCTGTGTAAATGCAGCTCCGGGCTTTGAGGCTCGGGGCTGACGGCGGCTCCCGCATGGAATCGTAGCCGGAGAATTTCAGGCAAGTCACAAGCACATCGAGCAACCACTGCCGGGCAGACCGGTCAGGTTTTTGCACGCATTTTTTCAGAGAGACCTTCCGCGTCATGGCTCTCATCATCATCAGAACCTCAGCACTCCAGCCAAGGCAAGGGACGGTGACCTTTCAGAACCTCGAGAGCACCTCCGCGCCGGGTCATAATGGAATAAACCACTTCACCGATTGATGTCTGCCCTGCTCCCGAACGTCATCGACGCAGCCGCCCGACGGAATGCAGACGAGACGGCTGCCCGGCGCTGTGGCTAAATCAGAGGTCGCGAAAGCAAGGTGCCGCCCCAGCGCGTTGGACGCCGCGACATCGGGCGATAAAAACGGGGCTTTGGCATGTGTAGCCGGATTATCGCAATCTGGGCGGCTTCGGCAGCAGAAGGCCGAACCCGATCAGGTAGGTGCCAGCGTTTGAAAGCATATGCGCGTGGCTCTGCGAAAAATCCTCACCGAGCTCGATGATGGTCCTCTGGATCGCTGCGGTGCCAACCCGCGCAATCAGGTACATCAGATCCCCATGCACAGGTTGTTACGGTGGTCTCTGCTCCCTATGCCGCCCCCGGAACAGAACGCAGAAAACGGGTCGAAAAAATCAGGTGCCCCTCATCGACACCCACCCGCCGATCAAGACCAGCATGAAGGACCGGGCCCGCCCCAATGACGGCAATAGCCACTAAATAACGGAGGCTGGTCATCCTAATTTTCGTAGTGAAAATAGGGCCTGGCCGGAATGAGCTTGACCCAAAATTCTTGAGGGCCACGTACATCACAGTACGTATGCAAATCAAAAACTGCTTGCCGCCTACGCGGACGAGGCGCAAATCGCCTATGTCGCACCAGGCGCCATGCATGCCACGGAGGCTTATGACTGGTCAAATCATCGCAATGATCCTGCTCACACCGTTCGGGCTGGCGTTCATCTATGCGGGTGTCCATGAATATCTGCGTCTGAGATCCAGCGACGGCGCAAGTTACGGGCTCGTCTATGATGAGGAAACGGGAACAACGCATATTTCCGGCATCGCCGAGCATGAAGATGCCTACGACCCCGAAGAGTTCGATCCCAATGATTTCAACGGATCCGATGACGAAGCCGGTAAATCTTGACGCGCGGACGCCTTGCCGGCCCCCAAACACCTATCTGCATTGTAAAACCTGTGAATTTTGCGGCCTAAGTTCTGCCCAATTCCAAACGGTCTGACGGTCACGGGTCGTATCTGCTTTCTACGCATCATCAGACAGAGTAGTGAGCCCCGATCCGCGGAGGCTCAGGACAAACTATGGCTCAGAATTCCACCATCTATAAAGTCGAGCTGTCGGTTTCTGACATGGATCGCCACTATTACGAGGTCCACAAACTGACGGTCGCCAAGCATCCGTCCGAGACCGATGAGCGGTTGATGCTGCGTATTGTTGCCTTCGCCCTGAATGCCCATGAACACCTGGAATTGACAAAAGGACTGTCGACAGACAGCGAGCCCGACATCTGGCAAAAGAGCCTCAGCGGAGAGATCGACGTTTGGGTGGCCCTCGGGCTTCCCAGTGAGAAGGTCTTGCGCCAATCCTGCAGCAAAGCGGCAAAGGTGATTGTCTATCCCTACGGTGGCAGGACCGCAGAAGTTTGGTGGGACAAGGTCAAAAGCGGCACGACCCGGTTCGATAATCTGCAAGTCGTCAACTTTTCCGAGACCGATGCGGCGGCACTGGCCAAAATGGCAAGCCGTGCCATGAAGGTTCAGGTCAATATTCAGGACGCGGAAGTGATGGTCAGCGTCAATGAAGACACCATCTATGTCACGCCAGACATCTGGAAGGGCGCAGCCTAGCCCGGCAACGCTCGCGCCAAAGCGGGACCACGGCCACCCCGAACTGCGTTAGCTTGGCCTGACATCCATGATCCGATATAGGCGCGCGTGCGTCGCCCCTAAGACAACGATTGCGAAACTCGGCGTGCCGGGACGGCCCCAAGCCCGCGGTCCAGTCGCCGCACATGGTGATTACTCCTGCGCCGGCAACAGCGTGATCCAATTCGGCGTCAAACCGAATTCTGCAAACGCGTGACGATGCTTTGGGGGGTGACCGTTCCGATGACGGCGGCGTCCTCGATCACGTTGAGGGCGCTGTCCTCACCGCTCAGCCGGGCGATCAGGTCGCGCACCGGGGTTTCCGCGGCCACATCGCCCGAGGCGCGCCCACCCGCCTGCCCCATCACATCGCGGGCGGTCAGCACGCCGAGCGGGTTCATGTTGGCAACGAAATCGGCAACATACTCCGACGCGGGGTTCGAGAATATCTCGCGCGGGGTGCCGATCTGCACGATGCGCCCGCCCTCCATGATGGCAATGCGCTCGCCCAGCTTGAACGCCTCGTCGAGATCATGACTGACAAAGATGATTGAGCGTCTGAGATCGCGTTGCAGATCCAGCAACTCGTCCTGAAGCCGGGCACGGATCAGCGGATCCAGCGCGCTGAAAGGCTCGTCCATCAATAGGATCGGCGCCTCGGTGACCAGCGCCCGCGCAAGGCCGACGCGTTGCTGCATCCCGCCCGACAGCTCGCTGACCTTGCGGTCTGCCCATTCGTCGAGGCCAACCAGTGCCAGCTGCTTTTCGGCGCGCTCAAGCCGCTCCTTGCGGGGCACATCCGACAGTTCCAGCGCCAGTGCCACGTTGTCGCGCACATTGCGCCATGGCAGCAGGCCGAATTGCTGGAAGACCATCGACACGCATTCGCGCCGCACCCGGCGCAAATCGCGGGCCGAGCACTCCTGCACGTTGGCTGACCATGTGCCATCGTTCACCGCGACATGGCCGCGCGCCACCGGGTTCAGCCCATTCACCGCGCGCAAGAGCGTCGATTTGCCCGAACCGGACAGGCCCATCAAAACGAGGGTTTCCCCCTCGGCCACATCAAAGGTGCAGTCATGCACTCCCAGGACCTGCCCGGTCTCGGCCTCGATTTCCGAGCGGCTCAGCCCCTTGTCCATCAACGGGAGTGCCTTGTCCGGTGCATCACCGAAGACGATCGAGACATTCTGAAAAGAAACTGCTGTTGTCATTTGCTCTTCAGCCTCAGCATCCGGTCTAGCATGATGGCGACCACCACGATGATCAGACCGGATTCAAAGCCCAGTCCGCTATCCACCCGGTTCAGCGCCCGGACCACGGGCACGCCCAGCCCGTCCGCGCCCACCAGGGCGGCGATGACCACCATCGACAGCGACAGCATGATCGTCTGATTCAGTCCCGCCATGATTTGTGGCAGGGCATAGGGCAGTTCGATTTTCCACAAGGTCTGGCGGGGTTTGGCCCCGAAGGCCTGCGCCGCCTCCAAGAGGGAGGCCGGCGTCGATGAAATCCCCAGCTGTGTCAGGCGTATGGGGGCGGGCAGAACGAAAATGACCGTTGCGATCAGGCCCGGCACCATGCCGATACCGAAAAACACGATCGCCGGGATCAGATAGACGAAGGGCGGCAGCGTCTGCATCAGATCAAGCACGGGGCGCAGCGTGCGATAGAGACGCGGGCGATGCGCCGCGGCAATGCCGATCGGCACGCCCACGCCCATGCAGACGAGGCAGGCCGAGAGCACCAGGGTCAGGCTTTCGGTGGTCTCCTCCCAATAGCCCTGATTGAGGATAAAGAGGAAACCCAGAACGATGAATGCAACGGTTTTCCAGTTGCGATGCAACGCCCAGGTCAGCGCCGCGAACGCGGCCACGATGATGAGGGGATGCGGCGTTTGCAGCACCCACAATATGGCATCGATCAAGCGC
This sequence comes from Roseovarius nanhaiticus, assembly GCF_900156535.1. Taxonomy (NCBI): domain Bacteria; kingdom Pseudomonadati; phylum Pseudomonadota; class Alphaproteobacteria; order Rhodobacterales; family Roseobacteraceae; genus Roseovarius; species Roseovarius nanhaiticus. The sequence goes on from NZ_FTNV01000002.1 coordinate 523,831, forward strand.
TCCATCGCCAGCGCAAGGCCGTCAAAGAAGACCGCACCGTTGATCTGAAGCCACTCGAGCGCGTCCTCGGCCACGGTGGCGATGGGGATCTTGTGGTCTGTCAGCCAATCCATTCAGGGGCCCCTCGGATCTGTTGCGCAAGAAGGAGACTGACGGGCCCGCCGCTCTGGCAGGCGGACCCTCACAGCCATACGGCTAGCCTATTTGATCGCCGCGTCTACCGCAGCCATCGCGTCGCCGCCATCCATCGTGGTCACACCGTCCAGCCATGTGTCCAGCATGCCCGGATTGGCCTTGAGCCACTCACTGGCGGCGTCTTCGGGATCCTTGCCGTCATCGAGGATCGCGCCCATGATTTCGTTCTCCATGGCGAGGGTGAATTCCATGTTTTCCAGCAGCTTGCCGATGTTGGGGCATTCCTCGACATAGCCTGCGCGGGTATTGGTGCGGACAGTCGCGCCGCCCAGATCAGGGCCAAAGTAGTCATCGCCCCCGATCAGGTACGTCAGCTCGAAATTGGCGTTCATCGGATGCGGCTCCCAACCGAGGAACACCACCGGCTCTTCCTTGCGGTCCGCGCGCGCGACCTGCGCCAGCATCCCCTGCTCCGAGCTTTCGGCGACTTCGAACCCTTCGAGACCAAACGCATTCTCCTCGATCATCGTCTGGATCAGTCGATTGCCGTCATTGCCCGGCTCGATGCCATAGATCTTGCCGTCCAGCGCGTCCTTGTGCTCGGCGATCGCGTCAAAGCTGGTGATGCCCAGATCGGCGGCCACCTTGTTTGCGGCGAGCGTGTATTTCGCGCCCTCCAGATTGGTGCGCACGGTATCGACCGTGCCCGCATCGCGGTAAGGCGCGATGTCGGCCTCCATTGTCGGCATCCAGTTGCCCAGGAATACGTCGATATCGCCCGCCTCCAGCGACTTGTAGGTGACGGGCACCGACAGGACTTTGGTTTCGGTGTCATAGCCCAGCGCGCGCACGACAACGCTGGCGGCTGCGGTGGTGGCGGTGATGTCGGTCCAGCCGACATCGGAGAATGTGACCTCTTCGCACCCGGCGGCTGCCACGGATGAGGCGGCGGTGATGGCCAGTGCGGTGGTTGCTAGCATGCATTTCATTGGTTCGGTAACTCCCATGGATTGTTATCGACTAAAGCGACAATTGAACGCCGCCCGCGCCATATTGCAACCGCGATTGCAAGATGAAGCGTCACCGCCGCCCTTCGCGCGCCTCCGAGGCCGCATCAAGGCGCCGCCAAAAACGCAGACAGGCCCGCCCCGCTACCGGCCCGAAAGGTGGTCGGGAGCCGCGCTTGGAAACCGCTTCTTTGTGGCGCCGTCGTACAGAGCGGACGCCAGAAACCGAGGCGCCCCAAACGCAACATGCGATTGCCACCAAGGGCTTGGGACTTCTCGGGCAACAGCCCAGCGAAGGCCTTACGCACCTCGCGGCGCGCGGCCACGATCCCGCAAGATCGGCGCAACAGGACACGTGGCGTTCCCTCGCGGCCCGCCCGGTCTTTGTCGGAAACGCAGAAAAATGAGTGCCCGACGCCTTATTTTCATCTCTTCCCGGCTTTTTGTTGACTGACGACAAGCTTCGCGATTTAACGCGCGGGCCTGTGCGGCGATGCGCTGCGGGCGTTGCATGGGAGGGCGCGACGATGATGCGATTGATCGCCGGGATTGCTGGTGTCATCTGCTGGATCAACTGGATCATCGGGCAGGTGTTCTCATGGCTGAGCCTAGGGATTGTGCTGGTCTGCTTTACCGTCGTTGTGCAGCGCTATGTCTTTGCCATCAGCTATGTCTGGATGCAGGACCTTTATATCTGGCTTAGCGGCGCGATGTTCACCGCCGTCGCCGGATTTGCGCTGATGCGCGACGACCATGTGCGCGTCGATATCTTTTACCGCCCCGCCACGGTGCGGCGCCGCGCGCTGGTCGATCTGGTGGGCGCGCTGATCTTTTTGCTGCCTTTCACCGCGGTCGTCTATGTATACTCGATGCCCTTCGTGCAGCGCGCCTGGTCCTATACCGAAGGCTCGGCAAATGTCGGGGGCATGCCAGGCCTCTACATCCTCAAGACGTTCATCATCGCCTTTGCGGCCCTTTTGGCGCTGCAGGGCATCGCGATGATCTGCCGGTCGATCCTGATCTTCGGCGGGCGCAGCGATCTTGTGCCGCGCCGCATTCAATACCCGGTCAGCGCGAATGACGCCGCGGCCGCAGCCATCGAGGGATCGCACTGATGGACCCCATTCTGATCGGCGAAATCCTCGCCGGGCTCATGTTCTTTGGCATCATCGGCTTCTTGCTCATGGGCTTTCCCGTCGCCTTCACGCTGGCAGGCGTGTCGCTGATGTTCGGCCTGGTGGGCTATTGGCTGGGCGTTTTCGATCCCTCGAACTTCGGCGCGCTGCCCAATCGCTATATCGGCTTCATGACCAACGAGGTGCTGGTGGCCGTGCCACTCTTCATCTTCATGGGGGTCATGCTGGAGCGATCGCGTATCGCCGAGCAACTGCTGCTGACCATGGGCAAGCTCTTTGGCAATTTGCGCGGCGGCCTTGGCATTTCCGTTATCCTTGTGGGCGCCATGCTGGCGGCTTCCACGGGCGTCGTGGGCGCCACGGTGGTCACGATGGGCCTCATCTCGCTGCCCGCGATGCTGCGCGCGGGCTACGACCCCAAGCTCAGCACCGGCGTCATCTGTGCCAGCGGCACGCTGGGCCAGATCGTGCCGCCCTCCACCGTTCTCATCTTCATGGGCGACATGCTGTCGGGCATCAACTCTCAGGTGCAGATGGAGAAGGGCAACTTCGCGCCCACGCCGGTATCGGTCGGCGACCTTTTCGCGGGCGCGCTCCTGCCCGGTTTCCTGCTGGTTGGCCTCTACCTCGCGTACACGATCTTCAAGGCCATCACCGATCCCGCCTCCTGCCCTGCCACCCCGGTGCCCGCCGAGGAAAAGGGCAACCTCATGGGCGAGGTCTTCTCGGCCCTCTTGCCACCCATGCTGCTGATCCTCGCGGTCCTCGGCTCGATCCTGGGCGGCATCGCCACCCCGACCGAGGCCGCGTCCGTGGGCGCCGTGGGTGCGATGGTGCTGGCGGCCATGCGCTGGCGGCTAAATCTGACGATCCTGCGCGAGACGGTTATCGCCACCGCGACGATTACCTCGATGGTGTTTATCGTCCTCTTGGGGGCATCAGTCTTCTCGGTTGTCTTCCGCCTGATGGGCGGCGACAACCTGGTGCATGAATTCCTCAGCACCTTGCCCGGCGGCACGCTGACCGCGGTGGCTATGGTGATGGCGATCATGTTCTTCCTCGGGTTCATCCTCGACACGTTCGAGATCATCTTTATCGTGATCCCGATCACCGCGCCCGTCCTTCTGATGATGGACGTGGACCCGGTGTGGCTGGGCGTGATCGTGGGCGTGAACCTGCAGACATCCTTTCTGACGCCGCCCTTCGGCTTTGCCCTTTTCTACCTGCGCGGCGTAGCCCCGCCCGACCTGCCGACCTCGGCGATCTACAAGGGCATCCTGCCCTTCGTAGGGCTACAGATCCTTGCGATTGCGATCCTCTTCGCGTTCCCGGCGATCGTGACATGGCTGCCGAGGCTTATCGCGGGATAGCCCGCCACACTCTTCGGCATCGTATAAGGCCCGGCAGTGATGCCGGGCCTTAACGTTTGCGGCATGCGCCAGATGGCGCTTTCGGCGGGCAGGATTCACACGCATCACGAAACTGGCCCACCGACGCAAACCAGCAAATCGCGCAACAATCCGCGAAATTCGCGCCCACTTGCCATAATCCAAGCACAGTTAGGGGGCACAAACCGTTCCGACATGGCGACGTAGCGTATTGGAGAAGCCTCATGCTGGACCAAGCTCACCCAGAGACCGAAAAGATCCTGACGGATCGACGATTGGTCAAGTACAAGCCCTTTGCCAAACTCGTGGAGGCCGCAGCACGAGAGCAAAAGATTGGCGCCGGCCGCATTTTCCGCGAAATCGTCGGCCTGACCGCCCGCAAGGCAGGCCTGACAGCGGACGAGTATTTCGCCTATCGAGTCTATCGAGCGGATCTCAGCCGCACCGAAAAGCGCGAATTCGTCGGCGCGCGGGGAAGTTTCGAGCTCAACCGCAAACTCTCGCCTCCCGGTCTGACCCAGATGCGGGGTTTTCTGGGGGACAAGTTCGGCTTCCCGGCGCTGCTACAACAGACCGGCCTTCCCACTACGGAGATCCAGGCGGCCTTCACGACCGACCGCTTCATCGGATCATTGCCGGCCTTGAAAAATGCCACCGACATCGTCTCATTCTTGAGCGAGACTGCAAAATTCCCACTGTTCGGCAAACCCGTCAAAGGCGCTCAGGCACTAGGAACGATCCGCATTGATGCGGTCGATGCCGCGTCCGATATCGCAAAGCTGCACGATGGACGTGTGGTGGCCATCAGCGCGCTGTCCGAGGAGATCGTCAGGGATTTTCCAGATGGTTATCTGTTCCAGTCCGTCGTGGAGCAGCACCCTGTTCTCACGGAGACTGCGGGGGAAATCCTTGCCACGATGCGGATGGTGACCGTGATTGAAGATACAGCGCCAACCTTGCTGTATGCTCTTTGGAAAATGCCGTCACCCAAGGCGATGTCGGACAATTTCTGGCAAGACGGCAGCATGCTGTCGTGGCTCAACGTCGTGACCGGCCAAGTCGAGCGGTGCGTCACCGGCGGCGGCTCCGATCAAAAAGAAATTTCCATCCATCCCGTCTCAGGCAAGGACTTGCTGCAGATGCGCATGCCGCATTGGGCAGAAGCGACGGACCTCGTGAAAAAGGCCCACGCATTGTTTCCGGTAAATGGCTGCCTTGGCTGGGATGTCGCTATCGGCAAGGACGGCCCGCTCATCGTTGAATGCAACACGAACCCGGGCCACGATTTTTATCAGATCGGCACAGGACGCGGCGCGCTCAACCCCGAAATGCAGGCCGTGTTTTCCCGCGTGATCGCACGAAACAAAGCCATGATAGCGAGCCTGACCAAGCGCAAATACAAAATCGGGCGTTGAATTGCGTCCGAACTGCTTGATGGCTCAATATTTCATTCGGCTCCTCACACTGCTGAGCGCCTCACGCCGGATAAGCAGGCAATCAGTGCATTTCAGTTGGCAGCATCGCCCCCAACGCAAAAGGCCCGGCATCGCTGCCGGGCCTTTCCTCGCCTTGATCTTGTAATTCAGAGATCGAAATAGCTCTTGCGGGCTTGCTGGTAAGGCATGTCGATCTGCTCGGTGCGCGAGCGGACCAATTTGAGCGCTTCGATGTAGCTTTCTGTCGTTTTCTGCACCAGCGGATCGCTGTCGGCGCGCAGCTCTTCGATCAGCTCTTTCGCGCCCTTGGCACCCGCTTCCATGATGTCGTCGGGGAACTGATGCACCTGAACGCCGTGATCGTTGATCAGCGTCTGCAGCGCGCGCGGGTCGTTCGCGATGAAGTCAGACGACACCATCTCGTACTCGGCCTGCGCCACATCGCGTACCAGCGCCTGCAAGTCGTCCGGCAGCTCCTGATACTTGGCCTTGTCGACGACGATCTCGGTGGCGAGACCCGGCTCGACGAAGCTGGACAGGTAATAATGCTTGGCCACCTGGTGAAAGCCCAGCGCGAGGTCATTGTAGGGGCCGACGAATTCGGCGGCATCGAGCGTGCCCGATTGCAGCGCCTGGAAAATCTCGCCGCCCGCCATGTTGGTCACGGTCGCGCCCATCTTCTCCCACACGCGGCCACCGAGGCCGGGGGTGCGGAAACGCTTGCCCTGGATGTCGGCAAGGCCGGTCAGCTCTTCGCGGAACCAACCGCCGGTCTGGTTGCCGGTGTTACCCGACAAAAAGCCCTGAACGCCGAACTGGTCATAGATCTCGTCCCAGATCTCCTGCCCGCCCATGAACCGGACCCAGGCGCCCAGCTCGGCCGTGGTCATGCCGTAGGGGACACCGGTAAAGAACGACAGCGCGGTCGACTTGTTCTGCCAGTAATACGCCGCGCCGTGGCTCATTTCGGCGGTGCCGTCGATGACGGCGTCAAGGCTCTGCAGGGGCGGGACAAGCTCGCCGGCGGAGTAGACCTGAATGGTCAGTCGCCCGCCCGAGGCGGCGGTGATCCGGTCGGCCAGACGCTGCGCGCCGACACCCAGACCGGGGAAATTCTTGGGCCATGTGGTGACCATGCGCCAGGTGATATTGCCCTGCGCGATGGCCGGTGCGGCCAGGGCTGTCGCGGCGGTGCCGATGGCGCCTGCGCGGATAAAGGAACGACGATCCATTAAGGTAACCTCCCAGTTAAATCGGATCATGCGGCGGTTCGGACACCGCATGTGCCCGCCCTCCGCTATGGTGCCGCGAATTAATCAGCGGTCGCTGCGAATGTCCATCTCTACATGCGGCGCACCCGCCTCAGGCGCGTGACAGCACCGCCCTTGGCCGCGCCCGGTAAAGCGCCGAAGTAATGAGCCCCGCCAGCACCGCCTTGATCGCGTCACCGGGGATGAACGCCGTTACCAATAGCGCCGCCTCGCCCAGCGATTTGCCCAGAACCTGCGCCAGTCCGACAATGCCGAAGGCATAAAGAACAAGGCCGCCCGCCACCGCCGCGATGCCCGCCGATACGGCCAGAGGCACGCTGCGCCAGCTTTGCGTGATGAGGCCCGCAACGAAGGCAGCCACCGGAAATGCCAGGAAAAATCCGCCCGTGGGCGACACGATCACGCCAAGGCCTCCGCGTCCGCCCGACAAAAGCGGCAAGCCAAGGCAGACCAGCAGCATGAAGAGAAGCACCGCAAGCGTGCCGCGTTTCGCACCCAGAACCGTCCCGCAGAGCATGACGCCCAGGGATTGCGCCGTGATCGGCACGCCGAAGGGCAGCGTGACTTGCGGGATGACGCCCAGCGCGGCGATCAATGCGGCGAAAAGCGCGACGAGGGCAATGTTGCGTTCCATTTGGGCGCAGCTCCTATGACAGTTGTTCAGGCGCATTGGTGCGCCGGAATGACGCAGCCTGGCAACCCAAAACCGACACCGCGCACAGTCTAAACGCCGCCGCGCGCCCGCAGCGCATCGGCCACATGCTCGGCATCGTCGATGGCGCACAGGGCAAAGGGCGTCACGATGCGCCAGCCCGGCCTGCGGGGCGAGCGGGCGCGCCAAGCGCGGGCCAGCTGCGTCCCCTTGCCCGCCAGCATCGGGGTAAACCGGATCACCAGCGCGATCCCCAGCTCGAGGCCGCGCGTCTCGATCCCGAAGCGGCGCAGCGGTGCGGCCAGCCAGCGCACCACGCCGATCATGTCCGACAGCCGCGTTGTCATCGTCACGAGGTTCGCAAGCCCCACCGCCGTCACGAGGCGGAGCGCGATGATTGCCCCCTCTGCGGGCGTTGCCGTGACCACATGCCAAAGCGCGATGATGACAAAGAAGGGCCAGAGCACCCGCAGCCGCGCCATGCCGCTGCGGAAAAACACGCGTCCCGGCGCCGCATAAAGCGCTAGCATCACGGCGCAGGCGGCCAGATGCCCCACCACACTGTCCATTGCGAAAAGGCCCATGGTGGCAAGGCAAAGCGCCGCCAGCTTGGCACCGGCAGGCCAGCCATGCGCGCGCGTCTCAACCGGCGAGGTCAGCGATATCATCCATCCCTCCCAGCCGCTGCATTTCAGCGGTGAACGCGGGCAGCACGCGATCCGGCACGCCGTCCTCAGCAATCTGCCCGTCCGTGATCCAAAGGGCACGGTCATAGCCCGCCAAAAGCTCGGGGTCGTGCGAGATATGGATCAGCTGCGCCTCGGCCCTGTCCAGATAGCGCATCAGCTGCATCCGCGTGGGGATGTCGAGGCCCGACAAGGGCTCGTCCAGGACGATCAGCGCGGGGCGCATCGCAAGGATCGACATGAGGCAAACCAGCTGTTTCTGCCCTTGGCTCAGCGGATGAATCGCCGCGCCCGCCCAATGCGCCTTGCCGAAACGTGCGAGGATGGCGCGCACGCCCTCGGCGGCCTCGGTTTTAGACTGGCCCAGTTGGCGCAGGCCAAAGGCGATTTCCTCGTCCACCGTGGGAAAGATGATCTGATGGTCCGGGTTCTGAAAAAGGATGCCAACGGTCCGTATGGCCCCGCGCCGGTCGCGCGCCACGTCGATGCCGCCAATGCGCACCCGGCCCGTATCGACCGACTGCAACCCCGCGATAACTCGCGCCAGCGTGCTCTTGCCCGATCCGTTGCGCCCAACGATACCGATGCGCGCCTCATCTCCGCGCAGCGTGACACCCCGCAGGATCGCCCGCCCGTCCAGCGTCAGCGATACGTTCTCGATGTCCAGTGTGACGCCCAATGCACGGCCCTTCCCGATCAGCGCATGACTTAGCCGGGCCGGGCGGCAGAAAACAAGGCTTGAGATGCGCGCAGGGCGCGGGCAAGGTGCGCGCAAAATCGCCACCAGCACGCCGGGCGATACGATACCGACAGGAGGGCCCCCGCATGGACCGCGCCGACATCGTGCATGAGAATTTCCGCATGCGCGCAGCATCGGGCGATCTGCCCGGGGGCGCAGATCCGGTGGCCTCGCTCGGCGCGCAGGACGCCATTCGGCTCTTTCGCGCGCAATGCCTCAGCCGGGCGCTCGACCGTACCAGCCGGGCGATGCAGAAGGCCGGCCAAGGCTTTTACACCATCGGCTCCTCGGGGCACGAAGGGATGGCGGCGGTCGCTCACGCTTTGCGCCCCGACGATATAGCGTTCCTCCACTATCGCGACGCCGCGTTCCAGATCGCCCGCGCCGATCAGGTGCCGGGCCAGTCGATCCTCTGGGACATGCTGCTCAGCTTCGCCTGCTCGTCCGAGGATCCGGTATCGGGCGGGCGGCACAAGGTGCTGGGCTCGAAGGCGCTGATGATCCCGCCGCAGACCTCGACCATCGCGTCGCATCTGCCCAAGGCGGTCGGCGCGGCCTATGGCATTGGCCTTGCACGTCGCCGCCCGCCCGAGCATCGCGTTCTGCCCGAAGACGCGATTGCGGTGGCGACATTCGGGGATGCGTCGCTCAACCATTCGACGGCGCAGGGCGCGATCAACACCGCGGGCTGGACCAGCGTGCAATCAGTGCCCCTGCCCCTTCTGCTGGTCTGCGAGGATAACGGCATAGGCATTTCCACGCCCACGCCCAAAGGCTGGGTTGCGGCCAGCATGCGGCACCGCCCTGGCATCAGGTATTTCTCGGCCAATGCGCTGGATATCTACGAAACGGCCCAGGTCGCCGCCGAGGCCGCCCGTTATGTGCGCTGTCACCGCAAGCCCGCGTTTCTGCACCTCACGATGGTGCGCCTTTATGGCCATGCGGGGGCCGACTTGCCCACCACCTACATGCCCGCCGCGCAGGTCGAGGCCGAGGAGGCAAACGATCCGCTGCTGCATTCCGTGCGCCTCTTGGACGCAGCCGGCGCGATGGGGCGCGCGGACGCGCTGGCGATCTATGACGAGACCTGCGCGCGCGTGTCCCGCGTGGCCGAGGAGGTCGTCACGCGCCCGCATCTGAAAACGGCCAAGGATGTGATGGCCAGCATCATCCCGCCCCGCCGCCTCTGCGCGCCCTCGAACGGGCCGAGCGAAGAGGCGCGGCAGGCCGCCTTCGGCAGTGATCTGAAACAGATGGAGCAGCCCCAGCCGATGAGCCGCCTCATCAACTGGGCGCTGACCGATCTGATGGCCACCCATGGCGAATTGGCCCTGATGGGCGAGGATGTGGGCCGCAAGGGGGGCGTCTATGGCGTCACCCAGCGGCTGCAGCAACGCTTCGGCACCGACCGCGTGATCGACACTATCCTCGACGAGCAAAGCATCCTCGGCCTCGCCATCGGCATGGCACATAATGGCTTTGTTCCGATCCCCGAGATCCAGTTTCTCGCCTATCTGCACAATGCCGAAGATCAGCTGAGGGGAGAGGCCGCGACGCTGCCCTTCTTCTCCCAAGGGCAATTCACCAACCCGATGGTGCTGCGCATCGCCGGGCTGGGCTATCAAAAGGGGTTTGGCGGGCATTTCCACAACGACAACTCGCTCGCCGTGCTGCGCGATATTCCGGGCCTGATCGTCGCCTGCCCCTCGACCGGGCCGGACGCGGCCAAAATGCTGCGCGAATGCGTGCGCCTTGCCCGCGAGGAACAGCGCGTCGTCGTCTTTGTCGAGCCCATCGCGCTCTACCCGATGCGCGATCTGTTTGAGGCCGGCGATAACGCTTGGATCGGCACCTACCCCGCGCCGGACGAGCGGATCCGGCTGGGCGAGGTCGGCGTGCATGGGCAGGGGCGCGATCTGGCCATCCTGACCTACGGCAACGGGCATTATCTGTCGCGGCAGGCGCAAAAGACGCTGGGCGCGCAGGGCATCGACGCGCGCGTGATCGACATGCGCTGGATCGCGCCCCTGCCCGAAAAGGCGCTGCTCGATGCGGTGCGCGGCTGCGGGTCCGTCCTCGTCGTCGATGAATGTCGCCGGACCGGCGGACAGGCCGAGGCGCTGATGGCGCTTATAGTCGAGCGCGCGGAACTGCCCGTGACGCGCCTCACTGCCGAGGACAGCTTCATCGCCACCGGCTTGGCCTATGCCGCCACCATGCCGTCGGTGGACAGCATCGTCGCCGCAGCAAAGGAGGCCTGCGAATGAGCTGCCGCGCCGTCCTCATCTGCCCCGGCCGGGGCACCTATAACAAGAGTGAGCTGGGCTATCTCGCGCGACATCACGCGGGCGCGCCGCTGCTCGGTGCCTTCGACGACATGCGCCGCGGTGCGGGTCAGGCGCCGCTGACCGAACTCGACAGCGCATCGCGCTTCGATCCCCAGACGCATGTCACCGGCGACAATGCCTCGCCACTGATCTACGCCTGCGCACTTCTCGACCGGCAGGCGCTGGCCGAGGATATCGAACTGGTGGCCGTCACCGGAAATTCGCTGGGCTGGTACAGCGCGCTCGCCGCTGCCGGGGCCGTCACGCCCAAGGGCGGTTTCGAGATCGTGGGCACGATGGGCCGCCTCATGCATGAGCGGGGGGCGGGCGGACAGATCGTCTATCCCTGCACCGGCCCCGACTGGCGCCCCGATCCGGCGCGCCGCGCGGGCCTGATGCGCATCTTGCAAGAGATCGACGGGCAGGACGGCATCCTGCGCCTCTCGATCGACCTTGGCGGTATGCTGGTGCTGGCGGGCGACGATGCGGGCCTTGCCGTCTTCACCGAAGCCGTGCCGCAGATCGACGGCCGCTTTCCGATGCGCCTGCCCCATCACGCGGCGTTCCACACCGATCTGATGGCGCCTATTGCCGAAGCCGGGCGCGCCGCCCTACCCCGCTCGCTCTTTCGCCAGCCAAGCCTGCCGATGATCGACGGGCGCGGCGCCATCTGGTGGCCGGGCGGCACGGATCTTGCCGCACTCCACGCCTACACGCTGGGCGCGCAAGTCACGCAAACCTACGATTTCGCCCGCGCCGTTCGCCACGCGGCGCGCGAATTCGCGCCGGATATGTTTATCATCGCCGGACCCGGCACCACGCTGGGCGGATCGGTGGCGCAATCGCTGATCACCTGCGACTGGCGAGGGCTGGACGGCAAGGCGAGCTTTCAGGACCGGCAGGAGGAGGCGCCGCTGCTGGTCTCGATGGGCGATCCCGCGCAGCGCGAGATCGCCGCAGGCTAGGCCCGCCTAGCGCCCCTTCCAGACCGGATCACGCTTTTCGGCGAAGGCGCGCGCACCTTCAAGCTGGTCCTCCGAGGAATAAAGACGGTCCACCGTGGGATATTGTCGCCGCGCGATCTTGTTCATCACGGTTTGAAAATCGCTACCTTCAGCGTCGCGCACGATTTCCTTCAGCGCCGCATAAACCAAGGGCGGGCCACCCGCCAACTTGTCGGCCAGCGCGCGCGCCTCGGCCATGAGCGTATCGGCCGAATGAACGTGATTTATCATACCCCAGCGTGCCGCCTCCTCGGCGTCGATCCAACGGCCTGTCAGCAGCATCTCCATCGCGATATGATAGGGGATGCGCTTGGGCAGCTTGACGCTGGCCGCGTCCGCGACCGTGCCGGAATTGATCTCGGGCAGGGCAAACTGCGCGTGATCGGCCGCCAGGATGATGTCCGCGCCCAGCGCCAGTTCCAGCCCGCCACCACAGCAGATACCGTTGACGGCGGCGATGATGGGCTTGTTCAGATCGCGCAGTTCCTGAATGCCGCCGAAACCGCCGACGCCATAATCACCATCGACCGCATCCCCATCCGCGGCCGCCTTCAGATCCCAGCCGGGGCAAAAGAACTTGTCGCCGCCGCCGGTGATGATGGCGACCCTCAGATTGTCGTCATCACGAAAGTCGCGAAACACCTCGCCCATGAGGCGGCTGGTCTTCAGGTCGATCGCGTTGGCCTTGGGCCGGTCCAGCGTCACCTCAAGGACATGGCCGCGGGTTTCTGTCTTGATCGGGCTGTCGGTCATACGGTGTCTCCTGTTCTGATAAGCGCGTCCGCGACGACGGCGCGCGTGGGGGTGCAGATCAGCGGATTGATCTCGACTTCCTGCACATGGGCGGCATTTTCGATGACATAACCCTGCACCGCGCGCACCGCAGCCACAATCGCATCGCGCTGCGCCGCGGGCTGACCGCGATAGCCATCCAGCAGCGGCGCGATGCGCAGACTGTCCAGCGCGGCTGTGATATCGGCCTCGGAGGCGGGCAGGATAAGCGAGGCACTGTCCTGCATGATCTCGGTCAGCGTGCCGCCCGCCGCCAGCGTCAGGACAAAGCCATGCGCCGGATCGCGCACCACGCCAACAAGCAACTCGGCCACGCCGCCCGTGATCATCTCCTCCAGCAGATAGGCGGGCGCGTTCATGCGGCCCGCCGCGGCGGTGATGGCCTCGGACGAGGCAAGGTTCAGGGCCACCGCGCCCGCCTCGGTCTTGTGGGCGAACCCTTCGCCCTTCAGCACGGCGGGCAGGGCCATGCGCGCGCTGGCGGCGACAAGATCCGCCGCCTCGACGCGCAGCGCCTGCGGCACATCCGCCCCAAATGCAGCCAGCGCTGCCTTGCTCTCGGCCTCGCTCAGAATGCGGGTATCGCCCTCATCCCCCGGCAGCAAAACGGGAGCATCCGGCGCGCTGTGGCGGCCCAACCCGGCGGCCGCCTCGATGGCGGTCAGCGCATCGTCGATTCCCGAAAGCGGAATCATCCCCGCCGCGATGATCCGCTCAGCCATGCGCTCGCTCAAGTTCTCGGGCAGGCTTGCCACGATGGCCAGCGGCTTGCCAGTGGAACGCACGGCGGCGCCCCCGGCGGCCAGGGTGCAATCCCAAGCGGCATCGCTGCACCTGTCGGTGCGTGGGTAATCGACGACAAGGCATCCGATCGCAACATCGCCCAAGAGCGCGGCAGTGAAAGCCTCGGTCATCCGGGGCACGTCATCCCAAATAAAAGTGTGATAATCCAATGGATTGGCCAATGCCACCATCGGGCCCAGCGCCGCGCGCAGCGCGCCCGTCTGTGCCCCGTTCAGCGGTGGATAGCTGATGCCCCGCCCTTCGGCGGCGTCCGCCATCAGGCTCGCCTCGCCGCCCGAGCAAGACATCGACACGATACGTTCCGAGGCCAGCGGACCCGCCAGATGCAGAAGTTTCAACGTCTCGACCAGCGCCGGCAAGCTCGCCACCTGCGCCACGCCAAGCCGTGCAAGCAGCGCGCGTGCGCCCGCATCACTCCCCGCCAGAGACGCGGTGTGCGATACCGCCGCCGCCCGCGCTCGTTCGGATTTACCGGCCTTCAGCGCCACAATCGGCTTGCCCAATGTGCGGGCGCGCGCCGCCAGCGCCTCAAACGCGCGCAGATCGCCGATCCCCTCGATATGGAGGCCCAGCGCAGTGACGCGGCTATCTTCCAGAAGCGCCGCGCCGATCTCGGCCAACCCCGTCTGCGCCTGGTTCCCGGCGGTCGCGACATAAGCCAGCGGCAGTCCGCGCGCCTGCATGGTCAGGTTGATCGCGATGTTGGAGCTTTGCGTGATGAGCGCCACGCCCCGCGCGCAGCGCTGCCCGCCGTGCTGGTCAGGCCAAAGAAGCGCGCCGTCGAGATAATTGATGAAGCCGTAGCAGTTGGGGCCGATGATCGGCATGGCCCCCGCCGCGTCCAGCAGACGGTCCTGCATTGCACCGCCATCCCCTGTCTCGGCCTGCGCCTCGCGAAAGCCGCTGGCGAAACAGACCGCCCCGCCCGCCCCCATGGTGGCAAGGCTCTTGACCGTGTCGATGGTGGCGGAGCGGTTCACGCCGATGAACGTGGCATCCGGCGCTGCAGGCAATTCCTCGATCGACGCAAAGGCGGGCAGCCCGCCGAGTTCGGCGCGTTTCGGGTGAACCGGCCAGACCTCACCGGCAAAGCCCATGCGGCGGCACTGCTCGATCACCGACGCGCACCAGACGCCGCCGCCGACCACGGCAATGGAAGTGGGACGGATAAGACGGGAGAGGTCGCGCTTCATGTCGGCTGTCCCTCCGACAACGATTTTTGCCTCCGGCGGGGATATTTTTCGCAAGAAGAAAGCAGGGCGTAACGCATGATTAACCATTCCTGGCCAGAGTGGGATCACGGTACAGGCGGGGACGCCGATGACCGTGCAAGGAGAAAGGGTTCAGCCTTTTCGAGGGGGGCGCCGGACAGGCCCCTCCTCTTTCTTTTTGCTCCAAATATCCTCGCCGAAGGCGAAATCCTTTTGGAGCATCACCGGATCACGCGCCCAGCGGGCGCAAAAGATCGCGACTGATGATATGGCGCTGAATCTCACTGGTCCCGTCCCAGATCCGCTCGACCCGCGCGTCGCGCCAGAACCGCTCGATCGGGAAGTCGTCCATAAGGCCCATACCGCCATAAATCTGCAGCGTCGCGTCGGTGACACGGGCCAGCATTTCGCTGGCATAGAGCTTGGCCGACGCGATCTCGCGGTTGGCGGGCAGACCCTGGTCCAGCCGCCAGGCGGAGGCGAGGGTCAGCCAGTCCGCGGCGTCGATCTCGGTGATCATGTCGGCGATCTGGAAGCTGACGCCCTGGTTCTTGCCGATGGGCTGGCCGAACTGCTTGCGCTCGGCAGCGTAGTTCAGCGCGAGGTCAAAGCAGCGGCGCGCGCGGCCCACGGACATGGTGGCGACCGTGATGCGCGTGGCATAGAGCCACTCGTTCATCACCTCGAAGCCGCCATCCACCTCGCCCAGCACCTGCGCGTCCGGCAGGCGGCAGTCATCGAACTCGAGGATCATGTTCTTGTAGCCGCGATGGCTGACCGATTTGTAGCCATCGCGGATGGTGAAGCCCGGCGTGCCGCGATCGACGAGGAAGGTCGTGATGCGTTTTTTCGGCCCTTTGGGCGTGTCATCCTCGCCCGTCGCGATGAAGACGATGATAAAATCGGCATGGTCCGCGCCCGAGATGAAATGCTTGGTCCCGTTGATGACCCAGTCGCCGCCGTCGCGCTTGGCCGTGCATTTCATGCCGCGCACGTCCGATCCGGCGCCCGGCTCGGTCATGGCGAGCGCATCCATCCGCTCGCCGCGCACCGCCGGAAGCAGGTAGCGCTCTCGCTGCTCATCGTTACAGGCCATCAGGATGTTCTGGGGCCGGCCAAAGAAATGCGTGAGCGCCATGGAGCCGCGGCCCAGCTCGCGCTCGACCAGCGCGAATTCGAGGTGATTGAGGCCCGCGCCGCCCACGTCCTCGGGGAAGTTGCAGGCGTAGAAGCCCAGATCCAGCGTCTTTTGCTTGATTTTCTCGGCCAGCGCGGGCGGCACTTCGCCGTTGCGCTCGACCTCGGCCTCGTGGGGGTAGATCTCGTTCTCGACAAAGCTGCGCACGGTCGAGACGATCATTTCCTGTTCGTCAGTCAGTCCGAAATTCATGTGTCTGCTCCTTGATGTGCGGCGGCCAGCGCCTCGACGCGGGCGGCGACGTCCGGCGAGGGCTCGCAGGTGCGGCGGGTCTCCAGGCTGACATGCAGCATGAACTGGTCGCAGGTCGCCATGACCTCGCCATCCGAGGCGCGGCGCATTTCGTGCAGGCAGCGCAGTTTCTTACCCTTGCCCTCGGTGACGCGGCTATGGACCTCGACCGCTTCGCCCGCATGTGTCTCGGCCAGGTATTTCGTCGTCGTCTCGACGGTGAAATAGCTCATCCCGCCCGCGATATAGGCGTCATCGGCGCCGACATAGGCCATCACCTCTTCGGAGGCGTCCGAGAAGATCTGGCCATAGCGCCCTTCGTTCATGTGCCCGTTCACATCGGTCCAGTCGACGGGGATCGTGCGCCGCAGGCTGAGCATGGGCACGCCCGCCTCGAGTGTGGGGCGCATCGTCTTTTCATGCTCGTTCAGCAGCCGCCCCGAGGCGTTGCCCTGCTGTTTCAGCGCGCGCATCATGGCGATGAGATTGCCGTCGCGCTTGCGCTCGAGCTGCCGAATGGTGAGATGACCCGACTGCGCGTCGGACTGGTCGGCGATCATCTGCGCCAGCTCATCGGTCAGCTCGGGGACGTCCATCAGCTTGGTCCAGGGCCATTTGAGGCAAGGACCAAATTGGTCGATGAAATGCTTCATCCCCGCCTCGCCGCCCGCGACGCGGTAGGTCTCGAACAGGCCCATCTGCGCCCAGCGGATGCCGAAGCCATAGCGGATCGCGTTGTCGATCTCCTCGGTCGTGGCGATGCCGTCCTTGACCAGCCACAGCGCCTCGCGCCAGACGGCCTCGAGGAAACGGTCGGCGATATGCGCGTCGATCTCCTTGCGCACGCGCAGGGGATAGAGGCCGACAGCTGTGAGCATTTCGGCGGCGCGGTCGACGGTGGCGGTGTCGCTTGCGTCCGTCGCAACCACTTCGATCAGGGGCAGGAGGTAGACAGGGTTGAACGGGTGGCAGACCATGATCTGGCCAAGGCGTGCGGCACCCTCCTGCAACTCGCTGGGCTTGTAGCCGCTGGTCGAGGAGCCGATGATCGCCGCCGCGTCGCAGGCGCCTTGGATCTCGGCATAGACCTTGTGCTTGATGTCGAGCCGCTCGGGCACGCTTTCCTGGATCCAGTCGGCGCCAGCGACCGTCTCGGCCACAGTCTCGTGGAAGGTGAGCGCGCCCTCCGCGGGCATGGCGTAGTCATAGAGCATCGGCAGTGCGTGGCGCGCATTGTCCAGCACCTCGCCGATCTTGCGCTGTGCCTCGGGGTCGGGATCGAAGATGCGCACGTCCCAGCCATTGAGCAGGAAGCGCGCGGCCCATCCGCCGCCGATCACGCCGCCGCCGATGATGGCGGCTGTCATTTTCTTGGTCATATCGGGTCTCTTATCTGCCCATCAGGGCGCGTTGGTTTCGGTGTGGCCGTCGATCGCGATGATCTGGCCGGACATCTTGGAGGCCGCGGGCGAGGCGAGGAAGAGCGCGGTATCGGCCAGATCGTCGACCGTGACCCATGTGCGCATGGACACGCCGCGCACATATTGCTCGCGCACCTCCGCCTCATCACGGCCCGAGGCCTTGGCCTCCATCGCCACGACGCGGTCCATCCGGTCACCCTCGACCGCGCCGGGGCAGATGGCGTTGACGCGCACGCCCACGGGGCCCAGCTCCATCGCCAGCGTCTTGGTGAGGCCCACAAGCCCCCATTTCGCCGCCGCATAGGGCGAGCGGTAGGGGTGGCCCCACTGGCCCGAGGTAGAGGAGGTGATGAGGATGAGGCCCGAGCCTTGCGCGCGCATCATCCGCGCGGCCCAGCGGCAGGTCAGGAAGGCCCCGCCGAGATTCACATCGAGGCAGGCCTGCCAATCGGCATAGTCCAGATCCTCAATCCGGCCCGCCGGGCCACCCGTGCCGGCATTGGCGCAGACCACATCGACGCCGCCCCACGCCTCTTCGACCTCGGCCAGAAAGGCGGCCATCTGCGCCTCGTCGGTGACGTCCGCCTGCCGCGCGATGGCACCCGGCAGCGCCTCGGCGGCGCGGGCGACGGCGGCGGGATCGCTGTCGCAGAGCGCCACTCGGTCGCCGCGCTCGGCAAACCGGCGAGCAAGGCCGAAGCCGATGCCCGAGGCGCCCCCGGTTATGAGGACGCGGCTGCTCACTTCGGAGCGCGTTTCTTGAGGTTCAGCTTGTCGCGCACATCGGCGGGGCCCATCACGCGCGCGCCCATCCGCTCGATGATCTCGCGGGCGCGGGTTACCAACTGATGGTTCTCGGCCAGCACGCCCTTGTCGAGCATCAGATTGTCCTCCAGCCCCACGCGCACGTTGCCGCCCGCCAAGACCGAGGCCGCGACATAGGGCATCTGGTCACGGCCCAGCGAAAAGGCGGACCAGTTCCAATCGGCGGGCACGTTGTTCACCATCGCCATGAAGGTGTTCATGTCATTGGGCGCGCCCCAAGGCACGCCCATGCAGAGCTGCACCAGTGCATCCGCCTCAAGCACGCCGTCCTTGACCAGCTGCTTGGCATACCAGAGGTGCCCGGTGTCAAACGCCTCGATCTCGGGCTTGACGCCTGCCTCGGTCATCATGCCGCCCATCGCCTGAAGCATGCCGGGCGTGTTGGTCATCACATAATCGGCCTCGGCAAAGTTCATCGTGCCGCAATCGAGCGTGCAGATCTCGGGCAGGCAATCGAGCACATGCTGCGTGCGCTCGGTCGCGCCCACCATGTCGCTGCTGCCTTGCAGGGGCAGCGGGCTTTCAACATCGCCAAATATCATATCGCCGCCCATCCCGGCGGTCAGGTTCAGCACCACGTCAGTATCGCTGGCGCGGATCCGCTCGGTCAGCTCGCGGTAGAGCTTCAGATCGCGGCTGGGCGCGCCGGTTTCGGGGTCGCGCACGTGGCAGTGCACGATGGCCGCGCCCGCCTTGGCGGCGGCGATGGCGCTCTCGGCGATCTGCTCGGGCGAGCGGGGCACATGCGGGCTGCGGTCCTGCGTGCCGCCGCCGCCGGTCACGGCGCAGGTGATAAAGACATCGCGGTTCATGGTGAGGGGCATGGGCCGTCCTTTCGGGCAAAGTCGAGTCGGGTGATTTGGGCACATCGTAACGCTGGCCTTGCCGACTAAAGTGCAGTATCGGACAGCTATGATGCAGGAATGGACAAAACCGCGCGGCGCCGCCACCTCGATCGCATTCCTGCTTTTCGACAGGTTTTCCAACCTTTGCCTCGCCAACTGTCTCGAGCCGCTGCGCGCCGCGAATTCGGTCAGCCGGGCGGATCTGTTCGAGTGGCGCATCACGACGCTTGCCGGCGATCCTGCAAACAGCTCCAGCGGGATGCAGGTTTTGCCCCATGGCGCCCTCGGCGATCTGAAACGCTGCGATTATCTATTCATTCTAGCAAGTTACGACCACATCCGCCACGACACGTCCCTCGCGCGCAAGGCGCTGCGCGGCGCGGCGAAACGCGCGCAGCGCATCGTGGGCATGGATGCGGCCCCCTGGCTCATGGCGTCGGCCGGGCTGCTTTCGGGTCGCCGCGCAACGCTGCATTGGGATCTGCAAGATGCCTTCGCCGAGCGGTTTCTGGATGTCGAGGTCGAGCGCGCCCGCGTCACCCGCGACGGGCCGGTCATCACCTGCGCGGGCGCGATGAGCGCGCTTGACCTGATGATGGAGTTGATCGCCCATCACGGGGGCATGGCCACGCGCCTGGATGTCGAGGATCAGTTCATGCATGGCAGCGATACCTCGGCCATCGCGCCGCAATCCGATGCGCTGGTGCAGGGCGCGCTGGCCCAGATGCGCGCCCATGTCGAGCGGCCCCTGCCGATCGAGCGGATCGCGGCACTGCTCAACAGCCAGCCCCGCACGCTCGACCGGCATTTTCGCCGCGCCCTGGGCGCGCCGCCCGGCACCGTCTATCGCCATTTGCGCCTGTCCGAGGCGCGCAAGCTGCTGGACAGCACCGCGCTGCCCGTGGGCGAAATCGCGGTGCGCTGCGGCTACGAGTCGCCCGCGGCCATGGCGCGCGCGATGCGCCAACGCTATGGCGCGGCGCCCTCGGCCCTGCGGACGGAAGGGCCGCCCGGACAGCGCGGAACATCGGCGCCGCCCACGCGTTGACAAGATGCCTCAAGGGAGGACAACCATGGACAAGCTACTCGTATTCCTGACCATTCTCAGCGGCAGCGCTATATCCGGCGCGCTGATCGCGATTTGCTGGGCGCTGGATTACACATCGTTCTGGGCGGTTCTGGCATCGATCGTCGCAGCCTTCGCCATCGCATGGCCCGGCGCGCAGATCGCCGTGCAAGGCATCCGCGAGGCGAAGCGCATCAGGGACGATCAGGCCCGTTCGACCAAAACAGACCCTACCGAATAGCCCGCCCCGAAAGAGCAGATCATGCCCTTGGCGCCGGGCGGCAGATCCGCGCTGTGCTGCGAAAACGCGATCATGGATCCGGCAGAGGATGTGTTGGCATAATCTTGCAAAATGTTCGGCTGCTCATGCGCCTCCGGCGCGCGGCCCATGACCTTGCGCCCAATGAATTCGTTCATCGCCTTGTTCGCTTGGTGTAGCCAAAGCCGGCTGAGCGCGCTTGCCTCGATCCCGGCCTCAGCCAAATGATCGGCGATATGGCTTGAGACAAGCGGAAGCACCTCCTTGAAGACGCGCCGACCCTCCTGCATGAACTGCATATCGCGCCGGTCCCCCATCTGGCCGTGAGCGCGGCGCAAAAAGCCTTCGTTGTTACGGATGTTATTGGAAAACTGCGTGGCGCAGCGGGTGCCGAGGATGCGGAAATGGGCGTCCTTGGCACGCTCTTCGGGCTCGATCACCACAGCCGTGCAGACATCGCCAAAGATGAAATGACAGTCCCGGTCGCGCCATTCCAGATGCGCGCTGCAGATCTCGGGGCTGACCACGATGGCGCAGCGCGCGCCGCCATTCCGCATCATGTCCGCCGCCGCCTTGATCCCGAAGGTCGCCGAGGAACAGGCGACATTCATGTCGAAAGCGAAGCCCCCCGCGCCCAGAAGCTCTTGGATTTCGACCGCGATCGCCGGGTAGGCCCGCTCGTGATTGGACGCGGCGCAAATGATCAGATCCACCTCATCCGGCGCGCGCCCCGCCTGCGCCAGCGCCTTGCGGCACGCATCCAGCGCCATCTCGGCCATCAGGCTGGGCTGATCATCGCCCCGCGGCGGCAGGCGCGGGTGCATGACGTCGGGATCGAGGATGCCGGATTTCTCCATCACGTACCGCTGGTGAATGCCCGAAGCATTCACGATGAAATCACTGCTGGAATGTGCCTTGGCGGGCATTTCGCCCGCCGCGATCCGTGCTGTGTGATCCGCGTTGTAGCGATCCACATAGGCGTTGAACGCCGTCACCAATTCGTCATTGGTGATGACATGCGGCGGTGTGAAGACACCCGTGCCGGTGACGGCAGGCAAGCTCATGTCACCGCGTTCGGCGGCGCCTCGCCCGCAAAGAAGGCGCGCAGGTTTTCGACGGCCAACATGCCCATCGCCTCACGGACCTCAAGCGCGGCGGTGCCGAGATGGGGCAGCAGCACGGCGTTCTCCAGCGCGATCAGCGCGGGCGGTACCTTTGGCTCATGCTCGTAGACATCGAGGCCCGCACCGGCGATCTGCCCCGACTTCAAGGCGTCGACCAGCGCGACCTCATTCACCACGTCCCCGCGCGAGATGTTGATGAAATGCGCGTGGGCCTGCATGGCGGCAAAGACATCGTGCCCGATCAGATGATGTGTCTCAGCGCCGCCGGGCACGCAGACAACGACAACATCGGCGCGCTCGGCCAGCGCCTCTATGCTGTCCATCCGCGTCGCGGGCAGGTCCAAGGACTTTTCCGAGCGGTTCTGGTAGATCACATCCATGCCAAAACCATGATGGCACCGCTTGGCAATCGCCTGCCCGATGCGGCCCATGCCGATGATACCCACCGTCTTGCCGCCCAGGTGCAGGCCCAGCATCTGGGTCGGATGCCAGCCCTCCCATGCGCCGCTGCGCACGACGCGCTCGCCTTCGCCCGCGCGGCGGGCGCTCATCAGCATGAGGGTCATGGCGATGTCGGCGGTGGAGTCGGTCACGGCGCCGGGCGTATTTGTCACGGTAATGCCGCAGGCGCGCGCGGCGTCCACGCCGATATGATTGTATCCCACACCGAAATTGGCCAACACCTTGCAGCGGTGGCCGCCCTCCTCGAAAATCTCGGCGTCGAAATTGTCGCGCAGCGTGGGCAGCACCCCGTCATAAAGCGCCAATGCCGCGCGCATCTCTGCGGGCTTCATCGGCAAGGTACTCTCCCGCACTTCGACGTCGAAATGCGCCTCGGCGGCGGCGATCACACTTTCCGGCAGGGGGCGGGTCAGGAAGACACGGCTCAATGCATCCGCCCTCCGATGGGCACGTTCTGGTCGGGCGACAGAAGAACAATCTCGCCATCTGCGTCGGCCACACCCAGCACCAGCACCTCGGACATGAAGGGGCCGATCTGGCGGGGAGGGAAATTGACGACCCCCATCACCATGCGGCCCGTCAGGCTTTCGGGTGTGTAATGCTTGGTCACTTGCGCCGACGTCTTGCGCTCGCCGATCTCGTCGCCGAAATCGATCCACATCTTGATTGCTGGCTTACGCGCCTCGGGGAAAGGCTCGGCCCGGATGACGCGGCCTACGCGGATATCGACCTTGAGAAAGTCGTCGAACGTGATGTCCTCAGCCATTCTTGAGCTCCCGCGAACGGTTTGCGGCGGCGGCCACTGTGCGGCGCATGAGGTCCGGCAGGCCGCGTTCCTCATCCATCAGCACATCTAAGCCCGCCTGCGTCGTGCCATTGGGGCTGGTCACGTTGACCCTCAGCTGTTCGGGCGTTTCCTTGGCGTTCTCGGCCAGCGCACCGGCGCCAGCCACAGTGGCCTGCGCCAACTGCATCGCCAGTTCGGGCGACAGCCCCTCGGCCTCACCCGCTTTGGCCATGCATTCGATCATGTGAAAGACGTAAGCCGGCCCTGACCCCGAGACGCCGGTGACGGCATCCATCTGGTCCTCGTTCTCCAGCCTCACCACCTGCCCCACCGCGCTCAGCAGCGTCTCGGCCAGATCCATCTGGCCGCTGCTGGCATGCACATTGCCGATGATCGAGGTAATCCCGCGGCCTACGGCGGCGGGCGTGTTGGGCATGGCGCGGATGATCGGGCTGTGGGCGCCCAGCGCGTCCTCGAAAGCCGAGATCGGCGTGCCCGCCGCGACCGAGATGAAGAGGGTCGTGCCGTTGCCCATCTCCTTGAGCGACGGCAGCGCGTCACCCATCATCTGCGGCTTGACCGCGATCAGCACGATACCCGGGGTCTGGGGCAGGTCACCGTTTATGGTGACGCCCGTGGATGTCAGCCAGTCGGAGGGTTTGGGATCGATCACCCAGACCGATGAGGGGGGCAGCCCGCCGTTCAGCCAGCCTTCCAGCATGGCGCCACCCATCTTGCCGCATCCCAGCAGCACGAGGCCGTTTTCGGCCACGAAATCCATATCCATAACGCTGTCCCTCTTGCCTGATTTCAGGTTCAGGGGGCGAGGTTACGCGCGGCCATACGCCTCTGCAATGGCAACCTGCATCGCATCGCGTGGGGTGCGATCGCCCCAGATGACCAGCTGAAACGCGGGGTAGTACCGCTCGGCGGCCAGCACGGCGCAGGTGATCATACCGTCGATCTGCTCGGGCGAGGCGATCTGCCCACCATGAAGCAGCAGGCCATAGCGATAGACCATCAGCTTCTGCTCGGACCAGTAGGCAAATGCGCCCGCCCAGCACTGATCGTTGACCTCATTCATGGCCTCGTAGAGCACCGGCAGTTTTTCGCTGGGCGGCTCCATATCGAAGGTGCAGATGAGGCGCAGCGTCTCGTCATGGGAGGTCCAGGCGAGTGTGATCGAATAGGTGCGCCATTGGCCCTCGACGGCCATGGCGATCTGGTTGTCGCCCACGCGGTCGAATTGCCAATCGTTCAGTTCGGCGAGGTTTTCGACCATATCGATGGGGTGAATGTCGTCTGACAGGAACTCTTCGGACAATGCCATGTCGTCACCTTTGGGTTCGCTCCGGCGGAGGGGATCTGACGCCCCCAAACACTGGATGACTGCTCAACCGGATGGGGTTCGGCCCCATTCTATTACCAGATATGGTGCGGCACCTTTAATGTTCTGTAAAGCAATTTATTGGGGATAACCGCAATAAGTTGTGGACGAAATGAGGTCGCCCGCTAGATGGGGCGCGCCTGTCTAAAGATTGGCACGGAAGGCGCGGTGCCTGTCAATCGCGAGAAACGGCGCCCTGTCCCAGTCTGCGCAGGCATATATCGAACAGGCCCATCTCCTCGATCGCGCCCAGATCTTCGACAAGGCTGTCGAGCGTTCGACTGTATGAGATGATGGCTGCATCGCGCCGTAACTTGTCGGGCGCCTCGCGGATCACGAGGCGCAATGCGCGCAGTTTCGCCAGCCGCTCCTGCACGGTGCGCACGCATTCGGCGGCACGCCTTTTCATGCGGCCGAACCTTCGTGGATCGCACTGATGTCGGCCCAGAATGGGCGGCCCGATCGTGCGGTACACTTCATGGGCGATCCCTTTTTACTCAATACACTTTATACTGGTAACCCACGGAAAACGTGGCACTATTCGCACAGCGTGTAAAACTTTAACCGACTAGTCAATGGGTATCCAACGTGCCACACCGCAGGCATGGACCGCTTCGATTTGCAAACTCTGCGTGATATCGCCGATGAGGGGATCGCCCGACACGGTCTGCGCGGCTACGCTCGCAAGCTCGGGCTGGATGTCAGCACGATGCGCAGCCTGCGGGACGGGCGCGATATGCAGATCTCGAAACTGATCCAGATCGTCGAGGCCATGGGCATGGGCCTAATGCTTGGGCCCGCGCAACACACAGACAGTCCACGCCCGCTGCGGCCCGATGCCCCTGCCGCGCCGGCCATATCCGGCGACTTGCACGTCATTCCCTACCATGCCAGCGCGGCCAAAGTCCAAGGCGGCCGAATGCAAACGCCCATCGCGCTTAATGCCGACTGGCTGCGGATGCGGGGTTGGCCAGCGCAGGATCTCCGCTGCATCGTCGCGCCCGAAACGGCGCATGGTGCGGCACTCGGCTGCGTTACCCGGGGCTCGCTGTGTATTTTGGATTGTAGCGAGGCCTGGCCGAGCGATCACGCCCTCTGGGCTTACATCGAGGGCGGAAAGATGCGGCTTGGCCATGTTGGCAGGCCAGCGGCAGGCACGCTTATCTTCGCGGGGGATGCTCTTTGCGCGGCGCCGCGCATGGTAACGGGCGCCGAGCTGGAGCGCATTCAGCCGCTGGGGCGTATCGTATGGGCCGGGGCGCCGCCCTGCGCAGCGGCGCCGAGGCATGGCGGCGGCCCGATCAGCGAAAGCTGACCCCGCCGCAAGCGCACATCAGCGTTTGTTGCCGGACGCTTCCATCGCATCAAGGCGTGCTTTCAGCGCCTCATTTTCTTCACGGGCCTTCTGCGCCATTGCACGCACGGCATCGAACTCCTCGCGGGTCACAAAGTCGCGGTCCGCCAGCCATCGGTCGATCATCGACGACATCGCCGTCTCGGCCTCTTGCCGCGCGCCTTGGGCCACGCCCATCGCGTTGGTCATCAACTGAGATATATCGTCCATCACCTTGTTTCGGGTCTGCATGTATGCCTCCTGGCTTGGGGCGCCCGTCTTGGCGCGTCCTAGGTAATATGGGCTGAGAAAGGCTTGATCACAAGATGCACGGATACCGTTGACTTCCCCCCGCCCGCACGGCCATGTCACGCCATGATAGCCTCATTGCCCTTCCCCGACGTCTCGCCCGAGCTCTTTTCCATCTCGATTTTCGGCATGGAATTCGCGCTACGCTGGTATGCACTTGCCTATATCGCAGGCATTCTCATCGGCTGGCGGCTGGTGCTGAATGCAGTGAAGCGGCCCGCACTATGGGGGCCAGAGGGGCCGGCCATGACCCCCAAACAGGTCGAGGATCTCCTGTTCTGGGCGATCCTCGGCGTTATTCTCGGCGGGCGGCTGGGCTTCGTCCTCTTTTACCAGCCAGGTTATTATCTGTCGCACCCCGCACAGATCCTGCAGGTCTGGCAGGGGGGCATGTCCTTTCATGGGGGCATGCTGGGCGTCGCGGCGGCCTGTATCGGATTCTCGCTACGCCACAAGCTTCGCATTCTATCGGTTGGCGATCTGCTGGCTATGGCGGCGCCCATCGGGCTGGCGCTGGGCCGAACGGCGAATTTCATCAACGCCGAGCTGTGGGGCCGCCCGACCGATCTGCCTTGGGGCGTGATATTCCCCGGCGGAGCCGCGCAGGATTGCCCCGATGTTGTCGGCCTTTGCGCGCGCCACCCCTCGCAGCTTTACGAGGCACTGCTTGAGGGCGTGATCCTTGGCGCGGTGCTGATCTGGCTGGCCTACCGGCGCGGCGCGCTCAAGGCGCCGGGGCGCATCGCGGGCTGGTTCTTTGTCGGCTACGGCGCCGCGCGGTTTGCGGTCGAATTCGTACGCCAGGCGGATGCGCAATTCATGACGCCGGAGAATCCGCTCGGCCACGCGCTGCAACTTGGCGCCGGTTTGGGCCTGACGATGGGGCAGATCCTGTCATTGCCGATGATCGCAGCGGGACTGATCCTGTTGCTGCGGGCCAAGCGCATCGCCCCATGACGGATCTCGCGCGCCTCTTGATTGCGCAGATCGACGCGGACGGGCCAATGACCCTGGCCGATTACATGACCGCCTGCCTGATGCATCCCCAGCACGGCTATTACGCCACGCGCGATCCGCTGGGCGCGGCGGGCGATTTCACGACTGCCCCCGAGGTCAGCCAGATGTTCGGCGAGATGATCGGCCTCGCCTTGGCGCAGACATGGCTGGACCAGGGCGCACCAACCCCCGTCGCGCTGACCGAGCTGGGGCCGGGGCGTGGGACGCTGATGGCCGATATCCTCCGCGCCACCCGCGCCGTACCGGGATTTCACGGCGCCGTGCAGGTGCATCTGGTCGAGGCGTCGCCAGCCTTGCGCGCGGTGCAGGCGCGCACCCTGGCGGGGCATGCACCCGAATGGCACGCCAGCGTGGATACGCTGCCGCATCTGCCGAGTCTCATTGTGGCCAACGAGTTCTTTGACGCGCTGCCAATCCGGCAGGCCCAGAGGGACGGTGATCACTGGCGCGAGCGAATGGTCACGCGCAACGCTGATCGCCTGATCCCGGCGCTGAGCGCGCCCACCCTGCTGCCCATGCTGACGCACAGGCTGGAGGATACCAAGGACGGAGACGTGGTAGAATTCTGCCCCGCGGGCACGCGCATCGCGGCCACCATTGGCGCACGCATCTCTGAGCAGGGCGGTGCCGCGCTGATCATCGACTATGGCGATTGGCGCAGCCTTGGGGATACGTTTCAGGCGCTGCGCGCCCACGCGCCCACCGACCCCTTTGAGGCGCCCGGCGCCGCTGACCTGACCGCACATGTGGATTTCGAGGCGCTCGCCACCGCCGCCGCACCTGCGCAGCATACCCGTCTGACGGCGCAGGGTGTCATGCTTGAGCGGCTCGGCATCACCCAGCGCGCGCAAAAATTGGCAGCCGCGCTCAGCGGCGAGGCCCGGCGCGCTCATGTCGCCGCACATCGGCGCTTGACCCACCCCGAGGAAATGGGGACGCTCTTTAAGGTGATGGCCCTTTATCCCGAAGGTGCCGCACCGCCGCCCGGCCTTCAGGGGTAGCCTGAACATGACACTCGAGATCCTCACCTCCGACCGGCTTGCGCCGCTCCGCCACGGGTTTTTCACCCGGCGCGGCGGCGCGTCCTCGGGGATCTTCGCGGGGCTGAACTGCGGCCCGGGCTCTAGCGATCAGGCCGAGATCGTGGCGATCAACCGCGCCCGCGTCGCGGATGCGATGGGCGTCGCGCCGGACCATCTGCAAACGTTGCATCAAGTCCATTCGCCCGATGTGGTGACGCTGGACGCACCGCTGGACACGCGGCCGCGCGCCGACGCCCTTGTAACCCGGACGCCCGGCCTCGCCATTTCGATCCTGACCGCCGATTGCCAGCCGGTACTTTTCGCCGATGCCGAAGCGGGCGTGATCGGCGCGGCCCATGCCGGATGGCGCGGGGCGCTGGATGGCGTGTTGGAGGCGACGGTGGAGGCCATGGTCGCGCTGGGGGCCGTGCGGGGCGCGATCACGGCCGTAATCGGCCCGTCGATCAGCCAGGAGGCCTACGAAGTCGGCGCCGATTTCGTGCAAACCTTTACCGCGGCGCACTCGAACCATGCGCAGTTTTTCGCGCCCGGTGCCGAGGGGCGGATGCAGTTCGACCTACCCGCCTTCGGCCTCGCACGGCTGCGTGCCGCCGGAATTGGCCATGCGGAATGGACCGGCCATTGCACCTACGGGGACGAAAACCGATTCTACTCCTATCGCCGCGCCACCCATCGCGGTGAGGCGGATTACGGACGGCTGATTGCGTCCATCCGGCTCTGAAGCAAGGCACGCCCAAGGCGTCCATGTGGCGCTGCTGCCCTGAATTTGCCCAGATCGGCATGCCTTCCGCGCAAGGGCTGCTCGGCGACATCGCTCAAAATCATAGTATTTACCCTGTTTGGCGCGCCCGGCACGTCGGGTTCGGGTCATTCGGCTGCATCGGCGGCGCCCCAAGGCCCGGCCTCGGTAAATGTCACGAAGCAGCCCAAGACTGGCCGCAAACCGCTGACATATTATCCAAGACAGCAACCAAACAGACCTGCTTGGCGGGCAGATGAGGAGTTTTGAGATGAGCAGCACGAAGAAACCGCAAAAGCGTTGGATGGCCTCGGTTTTGAAGACCGCAGCAGGCGACATGCCGTCCCTGCCGTTCCAGCGCGGCCAGCGCAAGACGGTGGCACAGCGCGGCCTGACCGCACGCCCACAGTCCCGCGCCCTGCGCAGCGCCTGATCAAAGGCGCGATCCCCTCACCCAATAGCCGGAAAGTCGCACAAAGCATGGTCTACACCCCCTCCGCATCCGGTCTGACACGCGATCTGCGCGCCGAACTGGGCGAGACGGGCGACATGCGCCGCGGCAGCGGCCTGCGTGATCCGGAGAGGCACCTTGCGGGCCGCCCCGCGCCGCAACGCCAAGCCGAGCTGCGGTATCTGCGTGCAGATGCCAGCATCGTCACCCGGCAACATGCCGTGCCCATGCATCCGGTATTCGACGCCGCATTTTCCGCCTTTGCGCGCGGCACGCTCATTGCCACCACGCGCGGCCCCGTGGCGGTCGAAGATCTGGATCCCGGCGACAAAGTGGTCACGAACGAGCGTGGTCCCTCGCCCGTCCTGTGGATTGGGCGCATGACATGGGGAGGTCAGCACGATGACGCCTTTCAGACGCAAAGTGGCCCGCGCCTGACGCGGATCCGAACCGGCGCGCTCGGCCTAGGTCGCCCGCTCGCCGATGTGCTGACCGGCCCCGGTGCCCGACTCCTGCATCGCAATGAAGGACGCCCCGGCGAGGGCGGCACCGGCCGCATGCTGCGCCCGATCCACGACATGATTGACGGCACCCATGTCATCTCCCTCAGCCCGCCGGGCGAGGTGGAGTTGTATCATGTCGGTTTGCGGCGCCACGCCACGATCACTGCGGCTGGCCTCGATTTCGAGACGTATCACCCCGGTCCCGGATTCGAGACACAGATGACGCTCCAACAGCTTGCGCTCTTCATGCAACTCTTTCCGCATACGATGCGGCCGGCTGATTTCGGCAGCCTCGTGCATCCACGCGCGCCGCTAGGCGATGGGGGCCGCGCCGTAGCCTGACGCGGCTTCAGGCCTCGCGGGCCAGCCGCGCTTCCAGAATGTCGAAGGGCACGCCTGGCTCGTCCTTGGCGCCGCGAATGACCAGCGCCGTCTTGACGCTGGCCACGTTGCTGGCCGCCGTCAGCTCCTCGGTCAGGAAACGCTGAAACGTGCTCAGATCCGGCGCCACGCATTTCAGGATGAAATCAACCTCGCCATTCAGCATGTGGCACTCGCGCACCAGCGGCCAGTCGCGGCAGCGCGCCTCGAAGGCGCTCAGATCCGCCTCGGCCTGGCTTTGGAGGCCCACATTGGCGAACACCTGCACCTCGAAGCCCAATTCACGCGCATCCACATCGGCATGATAGCCGCGAATATAGCCCGCCTCTTCCAATGTGCGGACCCGGCGCAGGCAGGGCGGGGCGGAAATCCCGACGCGCTTGGCCAGCTCCACATTGGTCATGCGGCCATCGGCCTGAAGCTCGGCCAAAATCTTGCGGTCGATCGGGTCCAGACGGGTCGTGGCCATACTGCCTCTGCTCTCTTTCAATTTCGCGATTGTTATATCAGCCGCGCCGGTTTGCGCAACAATCTTTCGCAGGTGCGCAAGATCGTTGCGTGTCTTATCGCAAGGCAGCGGGGGGATACAAGCGCCGCGCATCGAGGGGTTTCACCGCGCGCCGCCGGGGTCTATATGACGTTCAAATCCTTGAACACCCGAAAGGCGACGCAAATGGCCAGCACGGAAAAGACCACGAAAAAGACCAAGGTTCTGATCATCGGCTCGGGCCCCGCGGGCTACACCGCCGCGGTCTATGCCAGCCGCGCCATGCTGGAGCCCGTTCTGGTCCAAGGCATCGAGCCGGGTGGCCAGCTGACCACCACCACCGAGGTCGAGAACTGGCCCGGCGATACCGAGGTGCAGGGCCCCGATCTGATGGTGCGCATGGAGGCCCATGCCAAGGCGATGGGCTGCGAGATCATCGGCGACATCATCAGCAGCATCGACTTTTCCAAGCGTCCCTATGTCTGCCAGTCCGACAGCGGCACGGAATACGTGGCCGACGCGATCATCCTGTGCACCGGCGCGCGCGCCAAATGGCTGGGCCTGCCCAGCGAGGAAAAGTTCAAGGGTTTCGGCGTGTCGGCCTGCGCCACCTGCGACGGGTTTTTTTATCGCGGTCAGGAGATCGTCGTGGTCGGCGGCGGCAATACGGCAGTCGAAGAGGCGCTCTTCCTGACCAACTTCGCCTCCAAAGTCACACTGATCCACCGCCGCGATGAATTGCGCGCCGAGCGGATCCTGGTTGACCGTCTCGAGAAGAATCCCAAGATCCATCCTCTGTGGTTCCACGAGTTGGATGAGGTCTATGGCACTGAAAACCCACTGGGCGTCGAGGGCGTAAAAGCCCGCCACACCCAGACCGGTGAGATCACCGATATTCCCGCCAAGGGCGTCTTCATCGCCATCGGCCACGCACCCGCGAACGAATTGGTCAAGGATGTGCTCGAGACGCATATGGGCGGCTATGTCGTGACCAAGCCCGACAGCACCGAAACCTCCCTGCCCGGCGTCTTTGCGGCGGGCGATCTGACCGATCACAAGTATCGCCAGGCCGTGACCAGCGCCGGAATGGGCTGCATGGCAGCCCTTGAGGCCGAGCGCTGGCTGGCCGAGCACGGAATGGCCGAAAATGCGGATGCCGTGAACACGGAAGCCGCGGAATGAGCCATGACTTCGCGGCCCAAAAAGCCGAGACATACGCCGTCTGGGACGAGATCGCCGAGGCGGCTGATCTGCCCGATGTGGCTGACATCGACTATGCGTTTGTCCCCGTTGAGGGTGCGGATTGGGACGGCGCCGAGGCGGCGCTGAGCGAGGCCGGGTTCGAGACTGCCCGCCTCGATGACGAGGATGGCCGCCCGTATCTGGCCGCCCGCCTGCCCGATCAGCCCGCGACCGCCATGGCCGTCTGGCTGGGCGAGGAAGCGTCGACCCGCATGCTCCTGCCGCTCGGGTTTCAGCCCGACGGCTGGGGATTCGAAGGATGAGCGCGCAGGACTGGTACAAGCTGCAAGAGATCGCGCCCGGCATCACCGCCATCGGCGAGCCGCGTTATCACCAGCAGAACTGGAGCTATCTGATCTGCGGCAGCGATGCCGCGCTTCTCTTCGATACCGGCTCCTACTACGGCGACATGGCGCCGGTCGTGGCAAGCCTCACCGATCTGCCGCTGTCCGTGCTGCCCTCGCATATGCATTATGACCATCTGGGCAATATCACGGCCTTCGAGCGCATCGTTCTGCCCGATCTGCCGGTGCTGCGCGCCTGCGAAGCGGATGGGCGCGTCACACCCTCGGACACCCTCTTTCTTGGCGACCGCGAGGACCGCACACCGCCCAGCTTTGGCGTCGCGGACTGGCTGGCGCCGGGCAGCATGATCGACCTTGGCAGACGGCAGCTGCAACTGATCCATACGCCCGGTCATTCGCCCGACAGCGTGTCGCTTTGGGACGCGGAGGCGGGTATCCTCTTTGCCGCCGACTACCTCTATGACGGCGCGCTTTATGCGCAGGTTCCGGGCGCATCGCTGCGCGGCTACCTGGAAACGGCGGGCCAGCTCGGCACTCTTTTGCCCGCGGATGCGCGCATCCTGGGCGCCCATGGCGACGCCAAGGACGAGACCAGCGCAACGGCGCCCACGCTCGACACCAGCGTTCTGGGCCGCCTGATGATCTGCCTGTCAGACCTGATGATGAGCCCTGCACCCGCCGAGGGCGAGACGCTGCGCGCCAACGTTCAGCCCGGCGTCGATATTCTGGTCAATTCGGACGCCCATGGGCGCTAGCACCCGAACGGATGCGTCCCCCGGGCGCCAGTTTGCGAAAAATCGGTCCTTATCCGCGCAAAACCCGCCTCTTTGCTAGACTTTCGCCACATTGGCGGGCTAATCCGCGCTCAAACGGCCATCCAAGCGCCGTGACCAGACAGCATTTCGGCAGGCAATTTTCGAAAGTGATCCCATGACGAACCTGAGCAACCTCACCCCCATCCCCGAACTCTATGTCAGTCACGAGAGCGCGCAAAAGCTGAAGGTGGAGGCCGCCAATCTGGTCAGCCACGACCTGACGCCGCGCCAGATCTGCGATCTGGAGCTTTTGATGAATGGTGGCTTCAACCCGCTCAAGGGGTTTCTGAGCGAAGAAGATTACGACGGCGTCGTCGAGAACATGCGCCTCGCCTCAGGCGCGCTCTGGCCCATGCCGATCACGCTGGACGTCAGCGAGAAATTCGCCGAGGCGCTGGAACTCGGCCAGGATATAGCCCTGCGCGATCAGGAGGGCGTGATCCTCGCCACGATGACGGTCACCGACCGCTGGACCCCGAACAAATCGCGCGAGGCCGAAAAGGTCTTTGGTGCCGATGACAGCGCGCATCCCGCCGTCAATTATCTGCACAACACCGCCGGCGCCGTCTATCTGGGCGGGCCGATCACCGGCATCCAGCAGCCGGTGCATTACGATTTCCGCGCCCGCCGCGACACTCCGAACGAGCTGCGCGCCTATTTCCGCAAAGTCGGCTGGCGCAAGGTCGTCGCGTTCCAGACGCGCAATCCGCTGCACCGCGCGCATCAGGAACTGACCTTCCGCGCCGCCAAAGAGGCGCAGGCGAACCTTCTGATCCATCCCGTCGTCGGCATGACCAAACCCGGCGACGTCGATCACTTCACCCGCGTGCGATGCTATGAGGCGGTTCTGGACAAATACCCCGGCTCGACCACGGCGATGTCGCTGCTGAACCTCGCCATGCGCATGGCCGGCCCGCGCGAGGCGGTCTGGCACGGGCTCATCCGCGCCAATCACGGCTGCACGCATTTCATCGTCGGCCGCGACCACGCCGGCCCCGGCAAGAATTCGGCAGGCGAGGATTTCTACGGACCTTACGACGCGCAGGACCTTTTCCGCGAACATCAAAGCGAGATCGGCGTCGAAATGGTCGACTTCAAGCATATGGTCTATGTGCAGGAACGCGCCCAATACGAACCGATGGACGAGATCGAGGACAAGGACAACGTCACGATCCTCAACATCTCGGGCACCGAGCTGCGCCGCCGCCTGCAGGAAGGGCTGGAAATCCCCGACTGGTTCAGCTTCCCCGAAGTTGTGAACGAGCTGCGCCGCACCCGCCCACCGCGGGCCAACCAGGGCTTCACCGTCTTCTTCACCGGTTTTTCAGGCAGCGGCAAATCCACCATCGCCAACGCGCTGATGGTCAAGCTGATGGAGATGGGCGGCCGCCCCGTGACGCTGCTCGACGGCGATATCGTGCGGAAAAACCTTTCCTCCGAGCTGGGCTTTTCCAAGGAGCACCGCGATCTGAACATCCGCCGCATCGGCTATGTCGCGTCCGAGATCACGAAAAACGGCGGCATCGCCATCTGCGCGCCCATTGCGCCCTATGCCACGACGCGCCGCGCCGTCCGCGAGGATGTCGAGCAGTTCGGCGCCTTCGTCGAGGTCCACGTCGCGACCTCGCTGGAGGAATGCGAGCGCCGCGACCGCAAGGGCCTCTACAAGCTGGCGCGCGAGGGCAAGATCAAGGAATTCACCGGCATCTCCGACCCTTACGACGTGCCTGAAAACCCCGAGCTAAGCGTCGAGACCGAGAATGTCGATGTCGACAACTGCGCGCATCAGGTCATCCTGAAACTGGAGCAGATGGGGCTGATCGCCGGGTGATGATTGCGAAGGGCCGCGTTCGAGGATGCGGCCCTTGTCATGCGGGTGGCAGTTTTGCGGGACAAACTACCTGCATTAGAAACCAGATCATCGATACCGACTGACGTGTATTCGACGTCGTCTTCAAGGTATGGATCATTCAGGTATCAACGGCCAACCCACACTGAGGATCGGGTCAACTCTTGTAAAATCGATCTCTTCGACCCTGATATATTGGACGCCTTCTGCTTTTAGCAAATCGGCAACACCATGCTTGCCCTTCAATGCCGCACTGTGCGTCCTCTCGATATGTTTCAACAGAAATAGCTTGGTATCGTGATTATACGTTTTACTATTTTTGATACTCTCGGCGATTTCTTCTACGACATTTTCTGCCCTATCGAATTGGCCCAGACTTAACCTCACTTTAGCTAATTCCAACGCCCAATATGGCGGCATCATACCTTTATGCTTATCAGAGATTCTCTTGAGGGCTTTTAAAGCTGTATGGAAATCCTCTTGCTTAACAGCCTGATAGTAGATGCGCTGCCAGTATGCATAAACCGGTGATTTGATTTTCGCGAGTTGAAGTCTCAAATCCATAGACCGATTTTCACCAAGTTGAAGTATACCTTATGTGCGGCATCGGCTCACTAAATCTTCCGTGAGCTAGGAAGAGTAACAGTCGGTGCTTCATGCATGTTGCTCTCAATTTTGTGCAGGGGCAATGCTAATATGGCGATCGGACCATCCAAGACATCCCTCACGGTAGGTCAGGGCTCGAAGCTGCCATTAACCTCCCTCCCCCAGCACCGCCCGCGCCGCGCGGCCATAAACATCGCCGTACTCCGCCGCCACATCCCGTACCGCATCCAGCTTAGGCGCCCGCGCCTCGAATTCCTCTACTGAAGCCGCCTCTATCGCCGCCATCACCTCGGCCTCGCTCTCGCAGATGATCATGCCCGAGGTATCAAAGAACTCCCCGATATTCGGACAGCCCCAGTAGATCGGCACGCAGCGGCACAGAATGGCATCCACCAGCTTCTCGGTAAAGTAATTCGGCTCGCGCACATTCTCGATCACCACCGAATAGCGGTAAGGCGCGAGGCCATCGGCCTTGGCCGCAAAGGGCGTATAGCCGCGCCCCATGACATCCAGGTCCATCCCCTGCCCCTTGGCCCAGGCGGCCAGCGCGTGGCGCAGCCGGTGCCCCTCCTGCGAGCGCTTGTCGGAGGCGATCAGCGACATCATCCGGCTCTTCGTAACATCCAGATCGCGCCATTCCGGAACCCAAGTGCTGCCGAACGGAAAGAATACGCCGTTCGGAATGGCGTCCAACAGGCCGGGATGCGCGGTCAGCACCTTGTAGAACCGCCCATGCGAGCGGCGCAGCGACGCGATCTGTCCGCCATGGATCGCCTCGGGCTCCAGCACCATGATCGACACGCGCGCGCGCATGCCGAAACCGGGGCGCCAGTGCAGCGATTTTCGGGGAAAGACGATCAGGTGATCGCGCGGCTCCAGATCGGCGAGTGTCTGCCCCGCAATCCCGTCGGGCGTGCCCAGCGGCCAGATCAGACGATCCAGAGGAATGCGGCCGGGCCGCACGCCCAGCTTCATGTCGTGGGGCAGAACCGCCACCTTGGGCACTGGCTGGACCATCAACTCACTCCTTCAAAATCGCCCCTTCCCTTACGCGAGAGGGCGCGCACCGGCAACATGCCCATGCGCGCCCCCAATTTCATCTTGGCAAAAATACTCATGCTTGGCCCGCAAGGGGGCCGTCGCGTTCAATGCACGGTGACGGGATCCAGATCATGCTGGCGTGCCAGCACGAAGGCCATCTTGCGGTCGCTGACCAAGGCCAGACGCTCGCCCGCCTCATCATGCACGGCGTAAAGTGTGGTCAGATCACCCACCTGGCTCTGCACATCCTCGGGCAGATCCTCGACCGCGACCGAGCGGACATAGGCGATGCGGTGGCCCGCTTCGTGCGCAAATTCGAATTCGGTATCCATGATTATGCCTCCTTAAGACGGCTATTGGCCCCATTTGTTGATCTTTATTGTCTGAACAACTGTCTCGGGTTGGGCCCGGGTCAAGTCGATATGCAAAAGTCCGTTCTCCATGATCGCGGCGCCCACTTCGACGCCATCGGCCAGCACGAAACTGCGCTGGAACTGCCGCGCGGCGATGCCTCGGTGCAGGAACACCCGCTCACCCATATCGGCGCCCTGCCGGCCCCGGATCACCAATTGGCGGTCCTCGACGGTGACCGACAGATCATCCTCGCCAAAGCCCGCGACGGCCAGCGTGATGCGATAGGAATTGTCGGAGGTCTGCTCGATATTGAAGGGCGGGTACCCCTCGTTACCGGATTTCGCGCTGCGCTCAAGCAGCCGTTCCAGCTGGTCAAAGCCCAGCATATAGGGGTGCGCCCCCAGCGTCAGTTTCGTCATGTGCCACGTCCTTGCGTCAAGCGACTGGTCGGATCGGCGCCGTCCCATTCATCGGCGGCGGCGCCTTGGTAACAAATATGGGCGCTCACCTCCGCCGGTGCAAGGGCTAGGCGAAGTCGCGTTTTGCGCCTATTATCAACGGGTCTCTCATCCATGGAATCATGCACCGATGAACGCCTATAGCGAACTTGCGATGAAATCGGACGACGTGCTCCGCGTCGAGCTGGAGCAGTTTCGCCGCGAGCATCGCGATCTGGACGAGGCCATCGCAGCCTTGGAAGAGCGCACCGTGCGCGATCCACTGACGGTCAAACGGCTCAAGCAGCAAAAGCTGCGACTCAAGGACCGCATCGCCTATATCGAGGATCGCCTTCTGCCCGATATCATCGCCTGATATCGCAGTGATTTTGCCCGCTTGGGGGAGTGGACGCTGACCGCCCGCCCGCCTATGGTTCGCGCCTGAATCACCAAAGGGGCGACAGATGCCGAAAATAGAGGTCGGGATCATCATGGGCAGCCAATCTGACTGGCCCACGATGAAGGAAGCCGCAGATATTCTGGACGCGCTTGAGGTGCCCTTTGAGACGCGCATCGTCTCGGCCCATCGCACGCCCGACAGGCTTTGGTCCTATGGCGCCGAAGCGGCATCGCGCGGGCTCAAGGCGATCATCGCGGGCGCGGGCGGCGCCGCGCACCTGCCGGGCATGATGGCGTCCAAGACGCGTGTGCCGGTGATCGGCGTGCCGGTGCAGACACGCGCGCTTTCGGGCGTCGACAGCCTCTATTCCATCGTGCAAATGCCCAAGGGCTATCCCGTGGCCACCATGGCCATCGGCAGCGCGGGCGCGGCAAATGCCGGCCTTATGGCGGCCGCGATCCTTGCCAATAGCGACGCTGCGCTGGCCGAACGACTGGACGCGTGGCGCGCAGCCCTTTCGGCCTCGATCCCCGAGGAGCCTAGCGATGACTGATCCGCTGAAAACAGGCGCCACCATCGGCATTCTCGGCGGTGGTCAGTTGGGCCGCATGCTCTCGGTCGCGGCCTCGCGGCTGGGGTTCAAGACCTGCATCTTCGAGCCGGGCGAAGATTGCCCCGCCAGCCACGTCGCGCACCGCCACATTGCCGCGCCCTACGACAATGAGGACGCGCTGCGAACCTTCGCGGAAGCCTGCGACGTCATCACTTACGAATTCGAGAATATCCCCACCTCCGCGCTCGACATCCTAGAGAAGCTGCGCCCCGTCTATCCTGACCGCCAGGCGCTACGCGTCAGTCAAGACCGGCTGGTGGAAAAGGCATTTCTCAATGATCTGGGTCTCAAGACCGCGCCCTTCGCCGCCGTCGATGATGGCAATGACATCAGCGAGGCGATGGCCGAGATCGGCCTGCCCGCCATCCTGAAAACCCGTCGCTTCGGCTATGATGGCAAGGGCCAGGTGCGGCTGAAAGACCCGAAGAAGGCCGAGGCCGCGCTGGCCGATATGCAAGGCGCGCCCGCCATCTACGAAGGCTTTGTCGACTTCTCGCATGAGGTGTCCGTGATTGCCGCGCGCAATGCGGCGGGCGACGTTTCAGCCTTTGATCCCGGCCAGAACGTGCATGAGGACGGCATCTTGCGCACGACCACCATCCCGGCCAAGCTCTCGCCCGCGCAGCGCAGTGACGCGGTCCTGCTGGCGGCGCAAATCCTGAACAAGCTGGATTACGTTGGCGTCATGGGCGTCGAACTTTTTGTCACTGCGGACGGGCTCATCGTCAACGAAATCGCGCCGCGCGTGCATAATTCCGGCCATTGGACGCAGAATGGCTGCACCGTCGACCAGTTCGAGCAGCATATCCGCGCCGTTGCGGGCTGGCCGCTGGGCGATGGCAAGCGGCACTCGAACGTGGTGATGGAGAACCTGATCGGCGACGACATGGACCGCGTGCCAGAGCTGGCCCGTGATGGCAGCTGTGCACTGCATCTTTACGGCAAGGCCGAGGTGAAGCCCGGCCGCAAGATGGGCCATGTGAACCGCGTGACCGGCCCGGCTTAACCGCGCCGCTTGCGCTCGACCTTGCGCCCGGTCTTGGCCGCCTTTTTCTTGGCCGCGCCCAGCTTGCGCTTGGGCGGCTTGCCATGGCTGCGGCCGCGCCCTGCGCCTCGGCCGCCCTCGGGCATTTCCTTGCCCTCGACCGTAATCAGGTCCAGCGCGATGCCGCCCGTGATCGGCAGCGCCTCGGCCAGCTTGACCGTAACGCGCTGGCCCAGCGTAATGATGCGCCCCGAGTCGGACCCCATCAATGTCGCGCTATCGGCGTCGAAGTGGAAATATTCGTTGCCGATATTGCGCACTGGTATGAGGCCATCGGCGCCCGTTTCGTCCAGCCGCACGAAGGCACCGAACTTGGCGACGCCGCTGATGCGGCCGGTAAATTCCTCGCCCACGCGCTCGCTCAGGAACGCGGCCAGATAGCGGTCATTCGTGTCCCGCTCGGCCATCATGCTGCGCCGCTCGGTTTCCGAGATATGCTTGGCCGTCGCCTCCAGCTGCTCGATCTCCGCCGCCGTCAGCCCGTCATCGCCCCAGCCATGCGCCGAGATCAGCGCCCGGTGCACGATCAGGTCCGCATAGCGACGAATGGGCGAGGTGAAATGCGCGTAGGAGCGTAGCGCCAGCCCGAAATGGCCGAAATTGACCGGCGCGTAATAGGCCTGCGTCATGGCGCGCAGGGTGCTCATGTTGATCTGCTCGGATTGGTCGGTGCCCGCCGCGCCGTGCAGAAGCGCGTTGATATGCGAGGTGCGCAGCACCTGCCCCTTGGCCAGCACCAGCCCCGCCGCCTCGGCCACCTCGCGCAGCGCGTCGAGCTTTTCCTCGGACGGCTCTTCGTGAACCCGGAAGAGGAGCGGCGATTTCCTGGCGCTCAGCGTCTCGGCGGCGGCGACATTGGCCAGCACCATGAATTCCTCGATCAGCTTGTGCGCGTCCAGCCGCTCGGTGAAATTGACGCTCAGAACCTTGCCTTCCTCGGTGAGGACGACCTTGCGCTCGGGCAGGTCCAGATCGAGCGGCTGGCGCGTGCCGCGCGCGTGTTTCAGCGCGGAATACGCGGCGTAGAGGGGCCGGATCACTTCGTCCATCATCTCGGCGGCCCGTTCGGACGGCTGGCCGTCCATCGCCGCCTGCACCTCCTGGTAGGTCAGCGACGCGCCCGAGCGCATGATGCCCCGATGGAACGTCTGGTCCAGCTTCTGCCCGAATTCGTCGATGCGCATGCGCACGGCAATGCAGGCGCGCGGCACGCCTTCGTGGAGCGAGCAGAGATCGCCCGAAAGACGATCGGGCAGCATGGGCACGACGCGGTCGGGGAAGTAGCTGGAATTGCCGCGCTTGCGCGCCTCGGTATCGAGCGCGCTGCCGGGCGTCACGTAATGGGCGACATCCGCGATGGCGACCCAGATCACATGACCGCCCGCATTATCCGACGCATCGTCGGCATGGGCATAGCAGGCGTCATCGTGGTCACGCGCATCCGAAGGGTCGATCGTGACCAGCGGCAGATCGCGAAGATCCTCGCGGCCTTTCAGGCCCGCAGGCTTCTGCGCGTCGGCCTCTGCGATGACATCATCGGGGAAATCGTCGGGGATGCCGTGCTGGTGAATGGCGATCAGCGATACCGCGCGCGGCGCCGAAGGATCGCCAAGGCGGCTTACAATGCGCGCGCGCGGCAGGCCCATGCGGCCCTTCGGCCCCGCCTGCTCCGCCTCGACCAGTTCCCCATCCTGCGCACCGTGCGTCTGCGCTGCCTCCACCTGCCATTCATTGCCCTGACCCTTGTCGATGGGCAGGATGCGGCCTCCTTCGGTGCCCTTGCGATAGATGCCCAGAACCTTCGTGGGGTTATGGCCGATGCGCCGGATCAGCCGCGCCTCGTAATGATGCGCCTCGCCTTTGACCTGCTGCAGCTTGGCGAGGATGCGCTCGCCCTCGCCCAAGGCCGGATCAGCGGCGCGCGGAATCAGCAGCACGACCGGCTCGGCGCCCTCGCCGTGCCATTCAAGGGGCCTCGCCAGTTGATCGCCATCGGGCGTCGTGCCCATAACCTGCAGCACGCTGACAGGCGGCAGGCGATCCGGGTCGCGATAGGTTTTCTTGCGCTTCTCCAGATGGCCCTCTGCCTCAAGCTCTTTGAGGATGCGCTTGAGATCGATCCGGGCCGCGCCCTTGATGCCGAACGCCTTTGCGATCTCGCGCTTGGCGCCGAGGGTGGGATTATCGGTGATCCATTGCAGGATCTCGGCTTTGGTGGGCATCTGGTTCATGGCGCTTGCGTATCACGGCAAAAGGCGCGCTGAAACAGCTATCGCGCCTGCGCCAGATCGGCCGCTGTATCGACGTCGCGCAATGTATCGACGTAGGCGATGCGCGCGTCCGGCAAGGTCGCGCAACTGTCTTGCAGCGCGTGTTCGGTGGACCAGCGCACGTCGCCCAAGAAACGCGCGGGGATGCCACCGCTTCGCTTCAGCCCGATCAGCCAATAGCCGCCATCGGGCGCGGGGCCGAAGACCGCATCGTGCGCGCCCAGCGCCGCGAAGGCGCGCGCGACATGCGCCGCCCGGATGCCGGGGATATCTCCGCCGATGATGCAGATCGGGCCCTGCCCTACGCCGCGCAGCAGGCGCGCCATGCGCGCGCCCAGATCGCCCTGCCCCTGCGCCACGCGCGGCAGATGTGCGGGCCAGACGCGGCTGGCCAGACCCGCGCGATCCGGGGCCACGGCCAGCACAAGGCGCCAGCGCGGATCCTCCAGCCTCCGGATCAGGCGCGCTGTCTGATGGCGGAACCACCATGCGGCAGCGGTCATGCCGATCTCGCGCCCAAGCCGCGTCTTGACCCTGCCGGGACGCGGCTCTTTCAGCATGATGACCAGCGTGGGGCGGATCATCCGGCGAAATAGTCGCGCAGGATGCGGCCATAGATCGCCTTGAGTTGATGGATCTGCTCGATGCTCACATTCTCGTCCACCTGGTGCATCGTCTTGCCGACAAGGCCGCATTCCACAACAGGGCAATGGTCCTTGACGAAGCGCGCATCCGACGTGCCGCCCGACGTGCTGAGCACCGGCGTGCGCCCCGTCTCGGCCTCGACCGCGCGCACGATCAGGTCTGAGAAATTGCCCGGCGGCGTCAGAAATGCCTCACCCGAATTTTTGACCTCAAGGGCGCCGTTCACGCCCATCTCTTGGCAAATTGCATCGAGCTGGCCTTGCAGCCACTCGGTCAGGCTGTCGCCGCTGTGGATGTCGTTATAGCGAATATTCACCGTGGCGCGCACGGCGGCCGGGATCACGTTGGTCGCGGCATTGCCGGTATCGATGGTCACGACCGCCAGGGTCGACGGATCGAAGTGATCAGTCCCTTCGTCCAGCGTGTGCGCGCTGATCCGGTCCACCAGCCGCGCCATCGCGGGTAGCGGATTGATCGCGCGATGCGGATAGGCGGAATGCCCCTGCTTGCCGGTGATGGTGATCCACGCGCTCAGTGATCCACGGCGCCCGATCTTGATCATGTCGCCCATCTCCTCGGGGCAGGTCGGCTCGCCCACGAGGCAGACATCCATCGCCTCGCCCTTCTCCTGCATCCAGTCGAGGATCGCGGTGGTTCCATCCAGTGCATCGCCCTCCTCATCGCCGGTGATCGCGAGGATCACGGCCCCATCGGGCGGCGTCTGTTGCACGAAATCCACGGCAGCGGCGGCAAAGGCGGCGACGCCTGATTTCATGTCCGTCGCGCCGCGGCCCCACATCATGCCGTCCTTCACCTCGGCACCGAAGGGCGCCACGCTCCATGCCGCCTCATCGCCCAGTGGGACCACATCCGTATGACCGTTGAAGCCAAAGCTGCGCGGCGCGCCCTTGTCGCCCCAGCGCGCGTAAAGATTGGCGATTCCGCCCCTGTCCGCTCGCCAGCAGGCAAAGCCCGCCGCGCTTAGCACATCCTCCAAAACGCCCAGCGCGCCGCCCTCTTCGGGGGTGACGGAGGGGCAGCGGATAAGAGCGGCGGTCAGCTCGGCGGGATCGATCGGTGTGTGTGTCATGGGGCCTCGGACTGCGATTACATTTGGCTGAATGGCTACCCCGCCTGCCACGGCTTTGCAAATTCTGCGCGGCTTGCGTGAAAAAAGTTAACAACATGTCAAAAGGTTGGTATCTATCGGGCATAAAAAGAATGACCCGAGGCAGGGCATATTACGCGAAGGGGCACCGAGCAGTCCCCTGACATAGCAAAAGGCGCATCAAGCGCTTTTGCCGAACGCCGCAGATCCGATGGGCCAGCGGCGCGCGCCCGCGAAGTATGCCTCGGCCCAAAAAGTGGGACGACACATGGTTGACGGCGTAGAGATACCAATCAACAGGAATGCCTCTGCCGAGCAGATGGCCCAAGAGATGTTCGGTCCCGATGTGATCATCGAGAGCGCGACATACACCGGAGACCGCGACAGCTCGGGCATTTACAGCGACGGCGACGCGATTTCACCTGGGGTGATGCCCGGCAACACGGGCGTCATGTTCTCGACGGGTGATTTGCGCGGTTTCACCAACAATACCCGCTGGTGGCAGGGCGGCTCGAACACTTCGACATCCCAAACCACCAATTCGAGTGGCCCCAACAGCTACGCGGACGCAATATCGGATTTCGATGCCGCAGCAGGCGCGCGCACGTTCGACGCATCCTTCATCGACGTCGATTTCAGACCTTCGGGCGACATGCTGACCATGCAGTTCGTCTTTTCCTCCGACGAGTATCCCGAATTCGCCCTTGGCGCGTTTCAGGATTTCGTCGGCGTCTGGATCAATGGTCAGCAGGTCCAGCTCAGCGTTGGCGACGGCGACATAGACCCCAACAATCTCAACGCCGGGTCCAACGGCAACCTGTTCATCGACAACCAGAACGACCAGTACAACACCGAGATGGACGGCTTTACCGTCAACCTGACGCTCAAGATCCCGGTGAATGCAAACCAGACCAACTCGATCCGGATCGGCATCGCCGATGTGACCGACAGCAATTACGACAGCACGCTGATCATTGCGGGCGGCAGCATCCAGAGTACCGTGCTGGCCCTTGACGATGCGACCAAGCTGGATCCTAGCGGATCCAAGAACCTCGACGTGCTGGCCAATGACGTCAACAACGGCGCAGGCATCCTGACGATCACGCATATCAACGGGCAAGCGGTCAGTGTGGGCGATACCGTCACGCTCAATAGCGGCCAGACGGTACAGCTGAACGCCGATGGCACACTGGGCCTGACCGGCGATGGCGACGAAGAAGAGTTCACCTTCACCTACACGGTCGAGAACGCAACAGGGATCAGCGATACCGGGTTCGTTCTGGTGGACAGCGTGCCGTGCTTTGTTGCGGGGACCATGATTAAGACCGCCCACGGACTGAAACCTGTCGAGACGTTGCAGCCCGGCGACCTGGTGATGACCCGCGACGAGGGCGCCCAGCCGCTGCGCTGGATCGGCAGTCGGCGCATCGCGGCGGCAGGCGACTTCGCGCCCATCCACATCGACGCGGGCACATTCGGTGATCACGGCGCGCTGGCGCTGTCGCCTCTGCACCGCGTGCTGATCCGCGACAGCCTGGCCGAGCTACTCTTTGGCGAGGGCGAGGTTCTGGTGGCGGCGCGCGATCTGGTCAATGACCGCTCGGTGCGGCGCGTGCCCGGCGGCGAGGTGGAATATGTCCATATCCTCTTCGACCGCCATCAGG
Source organism: Roseovarius nanhaiticus (assembly GCF_900156535.1). Lineage (NCBI taxonomy): Bacteria > Pseudomonadati > Pseudomonadota > Alphaproteobacteria > Rhodobacterales > Roseobacteraceae > Roseovarius > Roseovarius nanhaiticus. The sequence continues at coordinate 568,681 of NZ_FTNV01000002.1, forward strand.
TGGTCTATTCCGAAGGGCTCGAGACGGAAAGCTTTCTTCCGGGACCGCAGACGGCCCGGAGTTTCGAGGCGGACATCGTGCAGGAGATCTGCGCGATCTTCCCCGAGCTTTGCCCCGAAACCGGCGCAGGCTACAGCCCCGCGGCGCGGCGCATGCTGAAACGCTACGAAGCGCAGCTTCTCATGTCTGGCGCGCGGGCCGCCTGAGCATGGGTTGGATCGGCATCGCCACGCACGAGATCGGCCGGTTCGACCCGGCCGGGCTTGGCGCGCATCGCGGCGCGGCGGCGCAATCGCTGACCGGCAACGCCGAGGCGGGCACGATCCTGATCGACACCTACCTGTCCCCGGATGCGCGCCCCCAGACGCTGATCGGTTTTGCCCGTGCAGGCGATGCGGGCGGTATGCTGTCGCTCAAGGTCGTGCCGACGGGCGGGATCGTGCTGATCGATGATCTGGGCGGCGACGTGCGGCACGCCGCACTCAATCACGATCTGGACGGGCGCAGCGATCAGGTGCGGGTGCGCTATTCCTGGGACAGCTCTGCGCCCAATGGCACATTGACGCTCAAGCATCTCTCCAGCGGAACAATCCGCCGCGCGCCGGTTCCAACAGGGCACCCCATCGCGCTCGAGGATCTGCGCATGCTGACGCGCTTTCCGGCGCACCGCATCATGGATCCCGATGTCGGCTTCGTCGCCGTCTCGGACGAGGTCGAGCCCATCGGCGCCATGCCGGGCCTGACCGGCGCCGTGCCCATCGCCACGCCGCGCGGCGACGTTCCTGTCGCACGGCTGAAGCGCGGCGATACGGTGCTGACGGCCACGGGCGATGTCGTCCCGATCCTACGCGCGGTGCGGCAGACCGTGCCCGCCTTCGGCTCGCTCCGGCCTGTACGGCTGCGCGCACCGTTCTTCGGCCTGAGGCACGACATTGTCATCGCCCCGCATCAGCGGCTGGTGATCGGAGGCAGCGAAGTGGAATACATGTTCGGGACCGAAGCCGCGCTTGTCCCGGCGCGTCATCTGGTCAACGGCTCATCCGCGTATCACGGCACCGGGCCGGACCTTGTGACCTATCACCACCTGCTCCTACCCGAGCATCAGGCCATCATCGCCGCGGGCTGCCCCGTCGAAAGCCTCTATATCGGGCGCTTGCGCCGCGACCGCGAGGCGCTGGCCGCCTCACCTTTGGCCAAGCTGGACCCATCGCGCCTGCCCGAGCATGCGCGGCCTATCTGGCCGGTCCTCAAACCCTTTGAGGCACGCACTTTGGCAATGCACCGCGCCGCCTAGTCCGCGTCCGCGTCTTCATCCGGCTCCAGATCCAGCGCCTCACTGCGCCCCGCATCATCGAAAAACGGCGTCATCTGCGCCACGATCACAGCGTTCTCGTCCAGCGCCCGCTGCATCAACGCGCGGTCCTCGGCGCCGATCTCGTGCCCGCCTTGCTCGCGCTCGGCCAGCGTGCCGTAACCGGTGACATCAAGAGGGGCCGTATCGGCCTGCTTGAGGATCGCGACCGTCTCGCGCACGGCCTCGGCCTCGTCCACACCGCTGGCATAGATCAAAAGCGCCGCGCCTGTCGCCTTTTTTGGCAGGCCATCGCCAGACTTGCGCCCAATCTCGACCAGAAGAGTATAAACCTCTTGCCGCTTGGGTTTGGCTTTGGCCTTGGCGGGTCTTGTGTCTTTGTCTGTCATGGAGCTGCTCTAGTCGGGCGCAGGCGCGCGGTCAATCAGGCGAAGATCTCGACGCTGAGCGCGAGGCCATAAATCGCCATCATCAGCACGCTTTCAACGCCGATCCTCCCCGGCCCGCGCCTTTGCCTTACGATCAGACCGGCCAGCAGGACGCCCGTCATCAAAAGGCCGGTCGCCAGCCAGTAGAGGTCATTGCCCTCGACGGCATGATAAATCGATCCGTCCCGATAGGCGATATCGGCGCCGACCAGAAAGAGCGTGTCAAACGTATTGCCCCCGATAATGCCGCCCACCGCCAGTTGCAGCGCCCCGCGCCGGACGGCGACCAGCGTCGTCACCAATTCGGGCAGCGACGTGATCACGGCGGTGCCAAGGGCACCGACAAGGCTGGAGGCAAGCCCGTAGCGCGAAATCACCGCCTGCCCCGATTGCCCGATCACCCATCCGCCCGCGGCCATGATGACGACGAGGCCGGCAAAGATCAGCGCGGGCTTGCGCGCCGAACGGCGCGCCTCTTCAGGGTCCTCTGGCGCGTCCTCGCGCGTCTCATCAGTATCGACGGCTTGCCACATGGGCCGCTCGCGCACTTCGGCAGCGATACGCACCCCGACCAGATAGGCGAGAAAAAGCAAGAGTGAGACGGGATGGATACCGACATAGGCAATGTCAGGCCCCGCCATCGCGGCCAGCGGCAGACTGAGTAGAATGATCAGCATGACCGTCTGAAAAAGGTTGGCAGGCTCCGCCGCCGCATGCTCCAGATTGGCGCGCTTGTGTAGCAAATCTGCAATGGCCAGAAACAGCGTCTGCGCCGCGATCCCGCCTACTGCATTCGAAAACGCGTAGCTGGCATCCCCCGAGGACGCGGCGTCGACCGAAACGATGACACCCGCGATCGAGGTGGCGCCGCCCAGTATGAGCCCGCCGATCAGCGCCTCGCCCATGCGGGTTCGGTCGGCGATGATATCGGCCAGCCGCGTCGCGCGGATCGACGCAAAAACAACCGCGGCCCCGGCAAGCAAGGTCGCGGCGATCAGATAAGGCAACGGCAGAGCGGCGATCATGTGACGACAACGCCGCCAATGGCGCGACGGGTTCCCTCGCCGCGCCCGAAATGCGCATCAGGTGCGCAAAAGCTCGTTGATCGAGGTCTTGGACCGGGTCTGCGCATCGACGCGCTTGACGATGACGGCGCAATAGAGGTTCACGCCATTCTTCGACGGCATCGAGCCCGACACGACGACCGAGCCCGAGGGCACCTCGCCATACATGACCTCACCCGTTTCGCGGTCGACGATCTTGGTGGACTGGCCGATATAAACGCCCATGCCCAGAACGCTGCCTTCGCGGACGATGCAACCCTCGACCACCTCGGACCGCGCACCGATAAAGCAGTTATCCTCGATGATCGTCGGCCCAGCCTGCATCGGCTCCAGCACGCCGCCGATTCCGACGCCGCCCGAGAGGTGCACGTTCTTGCCGATCTGCGCGCAGCTGCCGACGGTGGCCCAGGTATCGACCATGGTGCCGCTATCGACATAGGCACCAAGGTTGACGAAGGACGGCATCAGAACCACGCCCGGCGCGATATAGGCCGACCGGCGCACGATGCAGTTCGGCACGGCGCGAAAGCCCGCCTCCTTCCACTCGGTCTCGCCCCAGCCAAGGAACTTGCTGTCGACCTTGTCCCACCAGCCGCCGCCCTGCGGGCCGCCCGATTGCGGTGCCATATCCTTGATCCGGAAACCCAGCAGCACGGCCTTCTTGGCCCACTGATTTACATGCCAGGCGCCAGCCTCGCCGCGTTCCGCTACGCGCAACTTGCCACTGTCGAGCGCGTTCAGCGTCGCCTCGATCGCCTCGCGCGTCTCGCCGCCGGTCGCGGGGCTGATGCTGTCGCGCGCATCCCACGCGGCTTCGATAGCGGTCTCAAGCTGGGCGTTGGACATGGTGGCACTCCTCATGGATTTCATCGAGCATTCGTATAGGCCGAGCCGCCGCAGCGCGCAATGCATCCGCCGCGCGTGCCCGCGCAGCGGCGCTGGTCAAGCATGATGCGAGCGGGTAGGTCTGGCAAAAGCGCGCGCATTTCAGCCCTAAGGATCTATTCATGAGCAAAGACCGCAGAAGCCAGTTCCGCGATGCAGGCAGCGACCGCAGCACCGCCGAGGCGGTGCCTGACACGCCGCAGACCCGGGCGCCGGCCTATCGTCTGGCATTCAACGATACGGACTTCATGTGCCGCGAGGAGCTGCGCCCCGTGCGGTTGCAGCTGGAATTGCTGAAGCCCGAAATGATCCTGAACGAGCATGGCATCAAAAGCACCGTGGTGCTCTTTGGTGGCGCCCGCATTCCCGAGCCGTCGCAAAGGGCGGACGCGCGGACACAGACACTGGCCGATCTGTCAAAGTATTATGACGAGGCGCGTGAATTCGCTCGGCTGATGACCCAAAAGTCCCTTACCGCGAACGGGCAGGACTATGTCATCACCACCGGCGGCGGTCCCGGCGTCATGGAGGCGGGCAGTCGCGGGGCGGCGGATGCCGGCGGCGCGTCGATCGGCCTCAACATCGTGCTGCCGCACGAACAGGCGCCGAACGAATACGTGACGCCCGGTCTGTGCTTCAACTTCCATTACTTCGCGATCCGCAAGATGCACTTCCTCATGCGGGCGCGGGCGATCTGCGTCTTTCCCGGCGGCTTCGGCACGCTCGATGAGACCTTTGAGGCGCTGACCCTGATCCAGACGGAGCGGATGAAGCGCATGCCCTTCCTGCTCTTTGGCGAGGAATTCTGGCGCCGCATCATCAACTGGGAGGCGCTGGCGGATGCCGGCACGATCAGCGACGAGGATTTGAAGCTATTTCAATTCGTCGAGACCGCGGCCGATGCCGTCCGCATAATAGACGAATGGGATGCCGCCCAGACCGAGGCGTGAGCCTCAGGCGCAGAGATGCGCGGGGACCGGGCAGAGGGGCGCGTTCCTCAGCAGCGACGTGACGATGCGACCGTCATCCGTGTCGCGGATACCGTAGCCATAGCCGCGCAGGCGGTGCTGCCATTCGCGGTCCGACACGGCCATGTGCCGTTCGCGGGTGATAATGTTCAGAACGTCCAAAATGTCTTTGCTCATTGTTTCATGCCTTGTGACAAATACTCGATGAGCCAGAGATAACCCCCGTTTGCGGCAACAATCGGAGCGGATTGGGGCCGATGCGGGGTCTTTTTGCGCCGAACAGCAGAAATCGCCGCCCGGCGAGGATGCGGGACGGCGTCATAAAGTCGGTCTTGGTCGCAATTGGCGCAAGAGTGGCGGGTCGCGAAATCCGGCGCTTGGCGCAGAAGCCTGGCGTCTAGAGTGCGCCGAAGCTTGGCTGAAATGGAAGGCGGCACACCTCGACGCCATGGGGCAATGTGGTGACGACAGTATCCGCACCAGTGATGCGCAGCGCGTATCCGTGGCGGCCCAGCGCATTGTGCCAGTCATCGGCGTTGCAGGCGTGTTTCATCTCGCTCATGACAAGGTGAAGCACACCCGCCTCGATCGTCGGATCCTTGTGAACGTAGACCATGCGCGTCTCCCTTGGCGGTCCAGGCCAGCCAAGACCCGGTGATTTCCGATACAGGAGAGGTGCCTGCCAATGATGGCAGGACTTGGACCCAAACTCAGCGAAAGCAGGGTTTTTCGCAAGCCCGCGCCGCGTGGCTCAGCCCTGCTGCGCCTCTGCCTCGATCTGGGCGCGGGACTTGCGCGCGCGCTCGGTCGCGGATTTCAGCTGGCCGCAGGCGGCCATGATATCCTCGCCGCGGGGCGTACGGATCGGGCTGGCATAGCCCGCCTTGTAGATGATGTCGGCAAAGGCGCGGATGCGGTTGTTCGAGCTGCGCTTGTAGGGTGCACCGGGCCATTCGTTGAAGGGGATGAGGTTGATCTTGGCCGGGATGCCCTCGATCAGCTTGACCAGACGGCGCGCATCCTCGTCGCTGTCGTTGATCCCGTCCAGCATCACATATTCAAAGGTGATCCGCTCGGAATTGCTGACCTTGGGATAGGCCTTCAGCGCCTCCAGCAGCGCCTCGATGTTCCATTTCTTGTTGATCGGCACCAGCTTGTCACGCACCTCGTCGGTGGTCGCGTGAAAGCTGACGGCCAACTGGCAGCCAATCTCGGCGGCGGTGCGGTGGATTTCCGGCACGATGCCCGAGGTCGAAAGGGTGATGCGGCGGCGGCTCAGCTGGATGCCCTCGGGGTCCATCGCGATCTTCATCGCATCGCGCACATTCTCGAAATTATAGAGCGGCTCGCCCATGCCCATCAGCACGATATTGCTCAGCAGGCGGGTCTCGTCCTTGGGCGCGCCCTGCGTGGGCCATTCACCCAGATCGTCGCGCGCCACCATGATCTGGCCGACGATCTCGCCTGCCGTCAGGTTGCGCACCAGTTTCTGCGTGCCGGTATGGCAGAACGAACAGGTCAGCGTGCAGCCCACCTGGGAGGAGATGCAAAGCGTGCCGCGCCCCTCCTCGGGGATATAGACAACTTCGACCTCATGCCCGCCAGCGATGCGCACAAGGTATTTGCGTGTGCCGTCGCTGCTGACTTGGCGGCTGACGACCTCGGGGGTGTCGAGGCGGAAGTTCTCGGCCAGATCAAGACGATAGGCCTTGGCGAGGTTCGTCATCTGCGCGAAATCGCGCACGCCCCACTGATAGACCCACTGCCAGATCTGCCCAGCCCGCATGCGCGCCTGCTTTTCCGGCGTCCCATGGTCGATCAACACCTGGCGCAGCGCATCACGCGTCAGGCCGATCAGGTTCGGCTTTCCGCCCTCCGCCTTGCGCGGAAAGGTCATGACGTCTTGCGTGATCGGTGCTGTGCTGGTCATCGGACGGGCCTCTCATGGGTCGGATATGTCCCCATATAGGATTCGCGGAGCAATGCCAAAGGGGCTCTGCTCGCAAGAATTTCGTCTGCGATTGGCGCGCAGGGGCCATGAAATGGTCAAACTGCCGGTCCATGACTGATCCCAGAACGCGCGACCAAGACGGGAGAACGGTATGGGCACGTGGAGTGCGGGCAGCTTTGGCAATGATACTGCGCTGGATTTCGCCAGGGCGCTAAACAGTTTCGCGGCGCTGGATCGACATCTGCGCAAGGCGGCCCGGCAGAGCGGCGAGATGGATGCGGAGCATGCGGCCACGGCTCTTGCGGCATGCGATATTCTGGCGGCCATGATCGGACGCCCTGCCGAAGACGTGCCCGAGATGACCAAGCTGGCGGATGCGCCGGCGGCAAAGGACGTCCCGCGTGATCTGCTACGGGTCGCCCGAAATCTGGTGAAGCAGCTGCGCAAAGGCTCGGAGCTTGCGGAGCTTTGGGAGGATGACGCGGACGAGTGGCACGAAGCGTTGGACGATCTGCAGGCGCGCCTGACACCGTCCAGACCCTACCACACCTCATCCAAACCCAAGCGCGAGGCGCTGCCGGACGACTTTCTTGGCTATTGCTACATTTGCTACGGACAGGTGACCGAGCGGAATGGCCTGCTATTCGAGCATACGGTCTTCGGCGGCACCAACGCGTTCTATCCGCATCGCAAATGCATCGAAGATCAGATCCCCGGACCCCACTGGGCGTCCGATGGCGCGCCCCTCCCCGCCACACGGGCAAAACTGCTGCGCGACATGGGTATCGAGGACTAGCGATCGCCACGAAAAAGGGGCCTGCCCGGCACGGGCGGCCCCTTCAGATCAGGATCGATCAGCGCCTTACTGACAGCGCTTTTCGGCCTCTTCCATCGCGGCCGTATAGCCGATCAGCGAAAAGGTATCCTTGGTCTGCGTCCCGCGGGACGAGCGCGCGGTCAACACCGCATCGGCGCCGCGCTTGAGCGCGGCGATGATCTTGGCGTCGTCATCGGCGCTGGCGGGCCACGCCCATTCATTCTCAGTATAAAGCTCGAAATTGTCGGTGCCCACGACCAGCTCGACAGTCGAGCCGTCGGCAAAGGGATAGCCCCCGGTAAATGCCACTTGCCCGCGCACGCCGGCGCCCGGACGGAAGAAGGTCATAAACAGGATCTCGCCCCGGCGCACTGCGACAACTTGGCCGCCGCGCGTATTTACTGTCTCGGTCGGGGCGGAAACGGTCCAGCATTCCTTGGGGCTGTCTTCGGTGAAAACGCTCCAAGCGGTGTTGGCGGCCACCTGGTTGGTGCTTTCGCTCTGGGCTGATGCGGGGCCGGATGCGATCAGGGAAAATGCGGTCACTGCTGCGCCCAGTGCGCCGCGCGTCAAATGTGGTGCCATTCTTGTGCAGCCTCCAAGCTGTCTTTGAGCCTCAATTGGTATCATCGGCGCCTGCCTGCCCTCATGCTGGGGATTTTCACTTGGCAATCGCGCCGTTCTTCTCGACATTGCAACTTTAGCCCGAAACCTGCCAGAAACGAAAGAATGAATTGGCGGAAACCCGCACATCCGTCAGCCTTTCGACAGGGCCGCCGTGCCGGCACGTATCGGACCAACCACCAAGGATTGCCTCATGATCAGACCAAAGACCGCCCCCGCCCCTTTGACAGAAATCTGGCGGGGCCCGATTGCCGAAAGTGTGCATCTGGGCCATGCCGTGATCTGCGGCCCTGGCGGTGATGTGATCGAGGCGTGGGGCGACCCCGATGTGACAGCCTATCCACGATCGTCCTGCAAGATGATTCAGGCGCTGCCCCTGATAGAGAGCGGCGCCGCCGATGCCGCCGGCCTCGGGCCGGAACAACTCGCGCTGGCCTGCGCCTCGCACCAAGGCGATCCGATCCATACGGGCCGCGTCGAGGCATGGGTGACGGGCCTCGGACTCGGCGAGGACGATTTGCGCTGTGGCAGTCATATGCCTTACGGCGAAGAGACGGCCCATGCGCTGATCCGCGCGGGGGATAAACCATGCCAATTGCACAACAATTGCTCGGGCAAGCATGCCGGCTTTCTGACCCTGAACCGGCACCTGGCCGGCCATGCCGATTATGTCGATCTCGACCATCCGGTACAGCGCGCCTGCCTCGCAGCATTCGAGGAAGTGACGGGCGAAAGCAGCCCCGGCTACGGGATCGACGGATGCTCTGCGCCGAATTTCCTTGGCAGCCTGCGGGGCATGGGCCGCGCGATGGCCTATTTCGCAACGGCCACAGAGGGCGCCGATGCGCGCCAGACCGCTGCCGCACGCCTGCGCGACGCGATGATCGCGCATCCCGATCTGGTGGCAGGCGAGGGCCGCGCTTGCACCCTTCTGATGCGTGCCTGCACCGAACCCGTGGCGCTTAAAACCGGCGCTGAGGGTTTCTTTATCGCCATTCTGCCGCAGCGCGGGATCGGCATCGCGCTCAAGATCGCGGATGGCGCCACGCGCGGCGCCGAATGTGCAATTGCGACCTTGTTGGTGCGGCTGGGCGCCCTTGACGCCGACCATCCATCGGCACGGATGTTCATGAACAAGGTGCTGACCAATTGCCGCGGGCTAAAAGTGGGCGCGATCCGCCCGGTCCCAGGCCTGCTGCGCTAGGCAAACTCGCTGCGCGCGTAGCCTTGCAGGTAAAGGAGTGCGGTCAGATCGCCGTGGTTGATACGCAGATCGCACTCTGCCGCCACGCTCGGCTTGGCATGCATCGCAACGCCAGCGCCCGCATGGCCAAGCATGCCCAGATCATTGGCGCCATCGCCCACCGCAATGGCGCCTGACGGGGTCAGACCCAAGCGCCCGGTGATTTCATCCAGCGCGTCCACCTTGGCCTGACGGCCCAGAATGGGACGCGCGACATCGCCGGTCAGCGCGCCGTTCTCGATGCCCAGCACATTCGCGCGATGCTCGTCAAAGCCGAGCGCGGCGGCCACCGGCCCGGTAAAGGCGGTGAAACCGCCCGAGACCAGCGCCGTATGCGCGCCATTGCGGCGCATCGTCGCGACCAGCGTATCGCCGCCCGGCGCGTGAGTGATGCGCGCCTCCAGCACTTCGGCAATGACCGCTTCGGATAGCCCCCTGAGCAGCGCCATTCGCTCCAACAGCGCGCCCTCGAAATCCAGCTCGCCATTCATGGCCCGCGCCGTGATCTCGCGCACATGCTCGCCTACGCCCGCCGCCTCGGCCAGCTCGTCGATGCATTCCTGCTGGATCATGGTGCTGTCCATATCCGCGATCAGCAGACGTTTTTTCCGGCCATTCTCTTGCTGCACCGCCAAATCGACACCCAGCTTTTGCAGGTCGTCCCAGACCTCCCACAGGTTGCCGGGCACAGCCTCCAGCGTGAATTCCGCCGCTTCGTCCGGCGCCAGCCAGTCGACCGCGCCGCCGCCCCACGCGTTGCGCAGGTTTTCGGCCAGCTGCGGCTCCAGCCCACCGGGGGGCGCGATGAGTGTGGCGATGAACATGGGATGGCTCCGGTGCATAAAAAGCGTCGCGAATAATTCAAGAAGCGCCGCTATAGCGTCATTTTTCTTCTTGCGAAAGAGCGCGCTCCAGCCTAGCTCTGGTGGCGGGACACCCTTCCCCAACGAAGGGCGCTTATCTGGAAGGATAGCATATGACGACCGAAGACCTCGCGCGCGTTGAAGCGCGCAAACCAAGCGTGCGGCCCAACAACCCGCGCTTTTCCTCCGGCCCCTGTGCCAAACCCCCTGCATTCGCACTGGAAAAACTGTCAGGCGCCCCCTTGGGTCGCAGCCACCGTGCCGCCGTGGGCAAGGACCGGCTGAAGGCCGCGATCGACGGCACCCGCGCCGTTCTGAACATCCCGGGCGATTACCGCATCGGCATCGTGCCCGCCTCTGATACGGGCGCGGTTGAAATGGCCATGTGGACCATGCTGGGCGAGCGCCGCTGCGAAATGCTGGCTTGGGAGTCATTTGGCGCGGGCTGGGTCACGGATGCCGTGAAGCAGCTGAAGCTTGATGCCGAGGTCAAGACCGCCGAGTACGGCGAGATCGTGGATCTGAGCACCGTCGACACGGACAATGACGTCGTCTTTACATGGAACGGCACCACCTCGGGTGTGCGCGTGCCGCATGGCGACTGGATCAAGGCGGACCGCGCCGGGCTGACCATTTGCGACGCCACCTCGGCGGCCTTTGCGCAGGACCTGCCGTGGGACAAGCTGGATGTGACGACCTTCAGCTGGCAAAAGGTGCTGGGCGGCGAGGCGGCGCATGGCATGATCGTGCTGTCGCCCCGCGCAGTGGAGCGGCTCGAGAGCTACACACCCGCATGGCCCCTGCCCAAGATCTTCCGCCTGACCAAGGGTGGCAAGCTGATCGAGGGCATCTTCAAGGGCGAGACGATCAACACGCCCTCCATGCTCGCGGTCGAAGATTACCTTCTGGCGCTCGATTGGGCGCAGTCCGTCGGCGGCCTTGCGGGTCTGATGGACCGGGCCGATGCAAATGCGGGTGTTATCGCAGACTTCTGCGCCGAGAACGACTGGATCGCGAACCTTGCCGAGGATCCGGCGACACGCTCGAACACGTCCGTTTGCCTCAAATTCACCGACCCCGGCATCACCGATGGCGCAGCCTTTGCCAAGGCGGTTGCCAAGCGGCTGGAAGCCGAAGGCGTGGCCTATGACATCGGCGCCTATCGCGACGCCCCTCCGGGCCTGCGCATCTGGTGCGGCGGCACGGTCGAGACATCGGACATCCAGGCGCTGATGCCCTGGATCGAATGGACCTACCACGCCGAGCGCGCCGCGCTCTGAGCCGTTTCCGGCGGGCCTACCGTGGCCCGCCCCCTCCCATACCCATTTGAAGGACGCCCAAAAATGGCTCCCAAAGTACTCGTTTCCGACAAGCTGAGCGAAACCGCCGTGCAGATCTTTCGCGATCGCGGCATCGATGTGGATTTCCAGCCCGATCTGGGCAAGGACAAGGACAAGCTGGCCGAAGTGATCGGCCAGTATGACGGCCTCGCCATCCGCTCGGCCACCAAGGTGACCGAGAAGATCCTCGAAAACGCGACCAAGCTGAAGGTGATCGCGCGCGCCGGGATCGGCACCGACAATATCGACAAGGTCGCGGCGAGCAAAAAGGGCGTGATCGTGATGAACACGCCCTTCGGCAACATGATCACGACCGCCGAGCATGCCATCGCCATGATGTTCGCCGTCGCGCGGCAAATCCCCGAGGCGAGCGCCTCGACCCATGCCGGCAAGTGGGAGAAATCCCGCTTCATGGGGACCGAACTGACGGCCAAGACGCTGGGCGTGATCGGCGCGGGCAATATCGGCGGCATCGTCTGCGACCGCGCGCGCGGGCTCAAGATGAAGGTGATCGCCTACGATCCCTTCCTCAGCGAGGCGAAGGCCGACAAGATGGGCGTCGAAAAGGTCGAGCTGGACGATCTTCTGAGCCGCGCCGATTTCATCACCCTGCACGTGCCGCTGACCGACCAGACTCGCAATATCCTCAGCCGCGAGAATCTCGAGAAGACCAGGAAGGGCGTGCGCATCATCAACTGCGCGCGCGGCGGGCTGGTCGATGAGGAAGCCGCCGCGGATCTGCTGAAATCCGGCCATATCGCGGGCGCCGCCTTCGATGTCTTCGCCGAGGAGCCCGCCACCGAAAACCCGCTTTTCGGCCTGCCCAATGTGGTCTGCACGCCCCATCTGGGCGCCGCCACCACCGAGGCGCAGGAGAATGTCGCCCTGCAGGTGGCCGAGCAGATGTCGGATTACCTGCTGACCGGCGCCGTCTCGAACGCGCTCAACATGCCGTCTGTCACCGCCGAGGAGGCCAAAGTGATGGGCCCCTGGATCAAGCTGGCGGGCCACTTGGGCAGTTTCATCGGCCAGATGACGGACGAGCCGATCAAGGCGATCAACATTCTCTATGACGGTGTTGCGTCCACGATGAACCTTGCCGCGCTCACGTCGGCCTCGGTCGCGGGGATCATGAAGACCGTGAACCCCGAGGTGAACATGGTCAGCGCGCCTGTCGTGGCCAAGGAACGCGGCATCAAGATCAGCACGACGCATCAGGACAAATCGGGTGCCTTCGAGGGCTACATCAAGGTCACGGTGGTGACCGACAAGCGCGAGCGCTCTATCGGCGGGACGATCTTCTCGGATGGCAAGCCGCGCTTCATTCAGATCAAGGGCATCAATATCGATGCCGAGATCGGGGCGCATATGCTCTACACCACCAACCGGGACGAGCCGGGGATCATCGGCGCGCTCGGCAACACACTGGGCTCGAACGGGGTGAACATCGCCAACTTCACACTCGGGCGCAACACTGCGGGCGGCGAGGCGATCGCGCTGCTTTACGTCGATGCGCTAGTACCGGATGACGTCATCGCCAAGCTGCAAGAAACAGGTCTATTCCAGCAGATCAAACCACTGCAATTTGACGTCGACTGACACCGGACCGGCGCCGCCAAAATCGCGGCGCCGGTCTTTCATTGTTCTGAAAATACTCCCGCCGGAGGCGGCCGCGCTCAGAATTTGTTCACCGGCATTTTCAGATAGGAATGCCCGTCATCCTCGGCCTCCGGCAACCGCCCGGCCCGCAGGTTGATCTGCAAGGCGGCCAGCATGCGGTCCGGCAGGTCCAGCGTGGCGTCGCGGGCCTCGCGCGTTTCGATGTAATCTTCTTTATTTGTGCCGGTTTTGACGTGCTTGTTGGCCTCCTTGTGCTCGGCGACCGTTGCTTCCCAGGCGGGGGTGTCCCGGCCCGGTGCACCGTAATCATGCCCGATGAAGAGACGGGTATCGTCAGGCAGGGCCAGGATGTTCTGGATCGAGGTCCACAACTCATCCGCCGATCCGCCCGGAAAATCGCAGCGACTGGTGCCCGCATCGGGCATCATCAGTGTGTCATGCACGAAGGCCGCGTCGCCGCAGACATAGGTGATTGAGCCCAGCGTATGGCCTGGCGACAGCATCACGCGCACATCCAGCTCGCCCAGCTTGAACGTCTCGCCATCCTCAAACAAACGGTCGAAATCGGCATCCGGATCGAAGGCATCCGGTGTGTTGTAGAGATCCCGCCAGAGCGCGGCAATGTCGCGCACCTTGGCGCCGATCGCATTTGGGGCGTCCACACGCGCCTTCAATTGGCTGGACGCCATCAAGTGATCCGCATGTGGGTGCGTGTCGAACACCCATTCGATCTTGAGCCCGTGTTGCCCCGCCAGTTCCAAGACCTGATCCATGCTGCGCGTGTCGGTTGCAAAGCTCTTGGGATCAAAATTCCAGACCACGTCGATGAGGGCTGCCGCCTTGGTCTTGGGGCAGGCGCAGATATATTGGATCGAGCCTGTATCGGGCTCGTAGATGCCCCAGATATCCGGGCTGCCTGCGCCCTTTGACGGCGAGTGGCGGGTAATGGCTTTGTCGAGATCTTTCATGTGCTGTTTCTCCTTTATAAGGGGTTCAGGATTTAAGGGCGCGACCGAGCGTGATGCCGATCAGCATCGCGGGCACGAATATCAGCGTGCCGGGCGCGGCCATGGGCAGCGCCGTCCAGGCCGGGCCGGGGCAAAAGCCGCCGATACCCCAACCGATACCAAAGATCGCCGCACCGCTCAGCAGTCGCAGGTCGATATCGCTGGATGTCGGGATCTGGAAATCGGCCAATAGCAAGGGCCGCGGCTGTCGCCATGCCAGCCGGTAACCGATAAAGGCGGTCAACGAGGCGCCACCCATGACAAAGGCAAGGCTGGCATCCCAAGCGCCAAAGACGTCGAGGAAGTTCAGGACTTTGGCAGGGTTCGCCATGCCCGACCAAAGAAGGCCGATACCAAAGACGAGGCCCGCGAGAAAACCGAAAAGAGGCCGCATCAAACCGCCCCCCCGATCACATGGCGCAAGACAAAGACGGTGCCCGCCGCGAAGGCCATGAATGTCACCACCGCCGCCAACGAGCGGGAGGAGAGCCGCGCAAGTCCGCACACCCCATGCCCCGAGGTGCAGCCAGAGCCCAGCGCCGTGCCGACGCCCACCAAAAGGCCGGCAAAGCCCATGCCCCAGAGATTGTCACTGACCGCTTGGGCCGGATAATCCCCTGCCACCAGCAGCCAAAGCAGCGGCGCGGCCAGAAGACCCGCAATGAACGCGATGCGCCAGCCGCGGTCGCCCGCCGTCACGGCGCCCGCCGTGATCCCAGCAATACCGGCGATGCGTCCGAAAAGGGCCATCACCATCACGGCCGACAATCCGATCAGGATACCTCCTCCAAGCGAGGCAAGCGGCGTGAAATTCGTCTCGACGATTGGCAGCATGATCAGCTCTCCTTCTTGGTATTGGCGGCGGAGCTTGGCCCCGCCTCGTTGCTCAGCGCCGCGACAGCCTCGTGTTGTGACAAAAACACCCGGCCCGTCAGCGCGTCCAGGAAATGCGATCGCTTGAGGCGGTCCATGACCGGCCCTTTCACCTCCGACAGGTGCAGCGCCAGTCCCATTTCCTTGAGGCGCAGGTTGATTGCCTCGAGCGATTCCAGCGCGCTGAGATCGATCTCGTTGATGGCCGAGCATTGCAGGATCACGTGACGGAGCGCCTTGTCCTCGGTGACGCGTGTAAGGATATGATCCTCGAGGAAGCGGGCATTTGCAAAATAGAGGCTTTCATCCACCCTCAATGTCACGACCGCCGGATCGGTTTCCACCGCGTGGCGATGGATATTGCGAAAATGCTCGGTCCCCTTGATGCGCCCGACCTCGGCGATATGGGGCCGCGACGTCTTGTAGAGATAGAGCAGAACCGAGATGGCGACCCCGCTGGAGACGCCCAACTCGACCCCGAACAGCAGCGTGATCGCAATGGTCGCGGCGACCGCAGCAAAGTCCTGCCGCGAATAGCCCCAGGCGCGCCGCAGCACGCCCAGATCGACAAGGGCCAGCACAGCGACGATGATGGTCGCGGCCAGCGTCGCCTTGGGCAGAAAGTAGATCAGCGGCGTCAATGCCAGCGCCGCGAAGGCAAGCCCCAGCGCGGTGAAGGCGCCCGCCGCAGGGGTGCGCGCGCCCGCGTCGAAATTGACGACCGAGCGCGAAAAGCCGCCCGTCACCGGGAAGCCGCCCGTCACCGCCGCGCCCAGATTGGCGGCGCCAAGGCCGATCAGCTCCTGGTTCGGGGCCACGCGCTCGCGCTTCTTCGCGGCCAGCGTCTGCGCGACCGAGATGGACTCGACGAAACCGATGACCGAGATCAGCAGCGCCGGCAGGAAGAGCTGCGCGATGATGTCCGGCGCAAGGTCCGGCATGGTCAGGGGCGGCAGGCTGGCCGGGACCGTACCGACGATGGCAACGCCGCGCGCGTCAAGGCCAAGCGCCCAGACCGCCAGCGTCGAGGCGATCACGGCCACGACCGGCCCCGCCTTTGCGCCCATATCGGACAGGCGCGGCCCAAACCCGATGCGCCGCAATGCGGGCTTCAGCCCCCGGCGCGCCCAGAACAGGAACGCCGTGACCGAGGCGCCGATGATCAACGTGGCCAGATGCGTGTTGCCGACATTGGCAACCAGCCCCTCGCCCAGCTCGATCAGCGTGGCGCCGCCGGCCTCGATGCCGAGGATGTGGCGCAACTGGCTGATGGCGATGAGAATGCCCGATGCGGTGATGAACCCCGCGATGACCGGATGCGACAGGAAATTGGCCAGAAAGCCCAGCCGGAACAACCCCATGACCAAGAGGATCGCGCCCGAGAGCGCCGCCAGCGTTAGCGCGGCGGCGGCGTAGCCTACGCTACCCTGCTCGGCGACCTGGCCCAGCGCGGCAGCGGTCATCAGCGACACAACGGCGACCGGCCCCACGGCCAAGGCCCGACTGGTGCCGAAAATGGCGTAAAGCAGGATCGGCGCGATCGACGCGTAAAGCCCCGCCTCCGGCGGCATACCGGCCAAGAGAGCGTAGGCCAGCGATTGCGGGATGAGCATGATGGTTACAATAACCGCAGCCATCACATCGTCGCCCAGACTGGCCCGGTCATAGCGCCGGCCCCAATCGAGGATCGGTATGTAGCGAGCGAGTTTGGACATCATTACGTCTGTCACCTGAATCTCTGGCCCCTTTTGGCACCTGCCCCATGTGACCGCCCGGCGTGATGTCTGGCGAACGCGGCTGTCCCCGTCAAAGCATCTTTGCGAGACATATTCAAGAAATCTTATATGTCAAGTTGACGTCTATGCAAAGTCGCACATCAGCGCCAGACTCGCTCGACCAGGCGCCAAAGTGCGTCTTTCGCGGGGCTATCGTTGTCCGTGCCCGCCATCGCGAAGCTGAGGCAGGCCGGGATCGACACCGCGCCCGCAACCGCGAGGCCATAGGATTGCCGCTGGTGCAGCGCAATGGACTCGCGGCAGAGCGACAGGCCCACCCCCGAGCGGACCATTTCCAGCATCGACGCCTCCTGATCGACAAGCGCGACGATGTTGGGATTGCACCCCTCCGCGGCAAAGACCTGCCGCAAAAGGCGATGATGCGCAGATGCCTCCGGCGTGCCGATCCATGGCAGTTTGGCCAGCTCGGGCCAGCCCGCACTCTCGACCCGCGCCTCCCAGCCGACCGGCGCGATCACGCGGTAATCGAACTGCGCCAGTTTCAGCGACCGGATCGCACCCTTGGAGGCAGCTTCGATCTGGCCCGCCTCTTCCGGGCTGCTGAGGTAGTAGCCCGCATCGATCTGCTTGCGCTGAAGGCGGGCGAAAATCTCGCCGCTGACGCCGTGGACCAGCTCGGTCTGGATATCGGGGTAGTCGCGGCGCAGGTGGCCCAGCAGATGGCCCAGGCGAATGAACTCGGGATCGACGATGGTGCCGATCCGCAGCGTGCCGCCGACCCGCTCGGCCTGCCGGACGGCGCTGCGGCGAAAGGCTGTGACCGCATCGACCACCTTCTGCGCCTCGGGGATCAGCGCCGCCCCCTCGCGCGTCAGGCGCAGGCCCGTTGGACTACGCTCGAAAAGGGCCGTGCCCGTCTCTTCGCTCAGCCGCTTGATCTGATGGCTGACAGCCGGTTGCGTCAGATGCAGAACTTCGGCGGCGCGCGACACGCTGCCCTCGCGCGCCACCGTCAGAAAGGCGGTCAGCGTATTGATGTTGAAACTGCGCTCCATATTAGGGTTTTTTATATCGCGTTTCGAGATTCGTCATTAGCTTTGCCGGGCGCCCGCGGGCTATTGAATGAAGATTGCGCGCATTTGGACAGAATGCGCACGCGAGACGGGCCTTGTCGGCGCGCGGCGCGTGGCCCTCGGCGGCCAGCCGCCACGCGCTTAACACCGAGCGGGAGAAACCGAATGACCAGTGAACGCGATAGAGAGTTTGATTATATCGTGGTCGGCGCCGGCTCGGCCGGGTGCCTTCTGGCCAATCGGCTGAGCGCCGATCCATCGAACCGCGTGCTGCTGGTCGAGGCGGGCAAGCCCGACAATTACCACTGGATCCATATTCCCGTCGGCTACCTCTATTGCATCGGCAATCCGCGCGCCGACTGGATGTATCACATCGAACCGGACAAGGGCCTGAACGGGCGCAGCCTGCGCTATCCGCGCGGCAAGACGCTGGGCGGCTGCTCGTCCATCAACGGCATGATCTATATGCGCGGCCAGGCGCGGGACTATGACAACTGGGCCGCGCTGACCGGCGAGGAAGCCTGGAACTGGGATCACTCGCTGGAGGATTTCAAGGCGCATGAGGATCATTACAAGCTGGATGGCGGCGCCGACCCCGAGACCGGCGACAACATGCGCTTTTCCGATATGCACGCGGGTGGCGGCGAATGGCGGGTTGAAAAGCAGCGCCTGCGCTGGGACGTGCTGGACAGTTTCGCCGACGCGGCGGTGCAGACCGGCATTCCCAAGACCGAGGATTTCAACACCGGCGACAATACGGGCGTCGGATATTTCGACGTCAACCAGCGCTCTGGCTGGCGGTGGAACACGTCCAAGGCGTTCCTGCGCCCGGCCAAGGCGCGCCCCAATCTGACCGTCTGGACCGAGGCGCAGGCCGAGACGCTGACCTTCGACAAGGGCGCGGATGGCCGCCCAGTCTGTGATGGCGCCGTCATCAACCGCAAGGGCGCCAGCATTTGGGTGCACGCCGCGCGCGAGGTGGTCCTGAGCGCCGGGGCCGTCAACTCGCCCCAGATCCTGCAGCTTTCGGGTGTGGGGCCAGCCGCGCTGCTGAAATCGCACGGGATTGACGTGGTGCTGGATGCGCCGGGCGTGGGCGAGAACCTGCAGGACCATCTGCAGATCCGCGCCGTATTCAAGGTGAAGGGGACCAAGACGCTAAACACGCTGGCCGGTTCCCTCTTCGGCAAGGCGATGATCGGGCTCGAATACCTCGCCAAACGCTCGGGCCCGATGAGCATGGCCCCCAGCCAGCTGGGCGCCTTTGCCCGCTCTGACCCAAGCCGCCCACATGCCAATCTAGAATACCATGTGCAGCCCCTCAGCCTTGAGGCCTTCGGTGAGGATCTGCACGATTTTCCGGCAATGACCGTCAGCGTCTGCAACCTGAACCCCACCAGCCGGGGCCATATCCGGATCAAATCCGCCGATTTCCGCGACGCGCCCCGCATCACGCCCAACTATCTCGACACCGAGGATGACCGCCAGGTGGCCGCCGACAGTCTGCGGCAGGTGCGCGAGATCATGGGCCAGCCCGCCATGGCCGCGTTCGAGCCCGAGGAATACAAGCCGGGCATCCAATACCAGAACGATGCCGACCTGACCAAGCTGGCGGGCGATATCGCCACGACGATCTTTCATCCCGTCGGCACGGTCAAGATGGGCAGCAATGATGACGATGGCGCGGTGCTTGACCCGCATCTGAGGGTCAAGGGCATTGCGGGCCTGCGCGTGGTCGATGCCAGCATCATGCCTGAAATCACCAGCGGCAACACCAATTCGCCGACAGTGATGATCGCCGAGAAGGCCGCCCGCTGGATCCTTGCCGGGCAGTAGACGTCGCCGGGGCCGTCCCCGCCTCTTTTCATGGAGCCGCGCATGCGCAACAATTTTTCCAACCTTCCGCTGAACGGCGTGAAAATCATCGATTTTGGCCAATATATTGCCGGTCCCGCCGTGGCGATGCTGCTGGGTGATCTGGGCGCGACTGTGGTGCATGTCGATCCGCCCGAGGGGCCAATGTGGCAAAGCCCCGCCAACGCGATCCTCAACCGCAACAAGGTGATCTTGAACCTCGACCTCAAATCCGAGCAGGGGCTGGCCGACGCGCGCGCTCTCATCGCCGAGGCCGATATCGTGATCGAGAATTTCCGCCCCGGCAAACTGGCCGCGCTCGGCCTCGATTTCGCGGAGCTGCGCGCCCAGCGACCCGAGCTGATCACCCTTTCGATTCCCGGCTTCGCATCGAACGACGAGGCCCGCCGCGAACAGCGCGCCTTCGAGAGCATCGTGGCCGCCAGTTCCGGCGTTTTCACCGATATGGGCCTCAACCGGGTGCTGATGGGTATCAACCCGTCCTTCTCGCCGCTGCCTCTGGCCTCGGCTTATGCCGCACAGATCGCCGCCTCTTCTACCGTGCTGGCGCTGCAATCGCGCCAGCTGACGGGGCTGGGCGATCACATCGAGGTGCCGCTGGCGGCGGCGGTGATGGAGGGGCTGTGCTACAACTCGATCAAGGTCGAAAACATGCCCGAGCGCTACCTGACCCAGCGCGAGGTCGAGATCGAGCGGCGCCGGATCGAGGGCCTGCCGATGAACATCAGCTACGAGGATCTGCAAGAGCTGCTGGACCCGTTCTTTCGCGCCTATATGTGCAAGGACGGGCGGATGTTCTACGTGGTCTGCCCCAGCCACAAGTACCACGCGCGGCGCTGCCTCGAAGTGCTGGGCATCCTTGACGAACTGGTCGAACAGGGCCTGACCGAAGAGGACGACACCTACAAGCCGTGGTCCGAATGGTCGTCCAAGGTGTCGCTGGGCGTTTATCCCATGCCCAAGGATTGGGCCGATATCATCGCCGCGCGCATGAAGGAGGTCTTCATGACGCGCACCTCGCACGAGTGGAAAAAGATGTTCGGCCGAGCCGGCATTCCCGGCGCGCCGCAGCGCTGGTTGCAGGAATGGATCCACGACGAATACGCCGAAACCTCGGGGCTGATGATCGACGTCTGGGACCCCGAATATGGCGACATGACGCAGCCCGGCCCCGTCGTCTGGATGGAGGAAAGCGGCGAGGAGGCACTGTCGCCCGAGCCCCGCCGCTGGGTCGAGATGCCCGAGGCGCTGAAAATCCTGCGCCGCCATCGCACCGACATTCCCGATCCGGTCGATGACGCCCCCGAAGGCTGGCTGTCGGGCGTGCGCATCCTCGATTTGTGCAACGTCATCGCCGGGCCGCATTCCGCCAGCTACCTCGCGCGCTTTGGCGCCGAGGTGATCAAGCTGGACCCGTCCCAGCCGCTCTATGACAGCTGGAACACCGTCATGTACGGCATGTCCCAGATGCGCGGCAAACGCTCGATCCTGGCCGATCTCAAGTCGCAGCATGGCAGGCAGGTCTTCGAGGATCTGGTCAAGACGGTCGATGTCATCGTCTGGAACGCGCCCGACAGCCAGATCAAGCGCATGGGCCTCAACGCCGAAAGCCTGCGCAAGCTGAACCCCGATGCCATCTTCTGCAAGCTCGACTGCTTTTCAGGCGTGCGGCGCGGCACCCGCACCGATTACATCGGCTATGACGATCTGGTGCAGGCCACCACCGGCATCATGCTGCGCTTCGGCGGCGCGATGGACCGACCCGAGGAGCACGCCCATGTGGGCACGATCGACGTCATGTGCGGGTTTGGCGGCGCTCTGGCCGTGGCCTCGGCCCTCTACCAGAAGCACCGCTTTGGCCGGATCGGGCGCGGGCGCACCTCGCTCAGCGCCAATTCGGGCCTGCTGCAGGTGCCCTTCGCCTTCGACTACAAGGGGCGCGGCCTGTTTGACGAGCCATCCGGCCCCGATTGCAACGGCTCGGGCGATCTGAACCGGTTTTACAGCACCGCGTCGGGCCGCCACATCCTACTCAGCGCCTATGAGGCCGATCTGCCGCGCTTTCGCAACGTCGAAGGGCTGGAGGACCTGCCCGATATCGCGCCCGAAGACCGCGCTGCCTATTTGGCGACCGCGATCCAGGGCCAGCGAGCCTCGGAATGGGTGGCGCGTCTGCGCGCCGCCGATATTGCTGTTGCGATCTGCGATAATCTGGATGCACTGCGCGCCGAGCATAGCCGCATCGCCGATGGGACGCCGGGTACCGAGAATGGCAGCTATTCCTTCTCGGTCTATCCAGATCATCCCAGCGGGCACGAAGTGACGCAGCTTGATCCCTATGCGGTGCGTCCGTCACGCACCAAGGTTTTCGCCGTGGCCCCGCCCGAGAAGTTCGGCACCTCGACCCGCGCCATCGCGCGGGAGTTGGGCTATTCCGACAAGGCCATCGACGCCATGCTGGCCTCGGGCGGGCTGAGCGAAAGCTGGAGCGATGAGTATCTGCCGAGCTGAGCGAAGGAAAACAGGCACCGGCATATGACGGGTGCCTGATCGCCTAGCGCAGACGCTTGCGGATCTCGCCCACGATGCCCGAGCGGAAGGTCAGAACGCAGACGATGAAAAGAAGGCCGAGGATGACCAGAACCGGGAAGCCGCTGGTTGCGGTATAATTCTGGATCGTCACGATCAGGATTGCCCCGACCGTCGGCCCCGAAAACGTGCCGACCCCGCCCAGCAACGACATGAGGATCACCTCACCGGACATTTGCCAGGCGACATCGGTGAGCGTGGCGATCTGGAACACCAGCGCTTTGGTCGCGCCCGCCAGTCCCGCCAGCGTGGCCGAAAGAACGAACGCGCCCAGCTTGTATCGGTCGGCGCGATAGCCCAGCGATATGGCGCGCGTCTCGTTCTCGCGCAGGGCCAGCAGGACCTGACCAAAGGGCGAATGGATCACCCGCCAGATAATGCCCATTCCAAACAGGAAAACCGCCGCAGTCAGGCCGTACATCGCCATCGGATCGGACAGGTCCAGCAGGCCCAGCGCATGGCCGCGCGGCACGTTCTGGATGCCGTCCTCGGCATTGGTGAAGGGCGCGCGCAGAAAGAGGAAGTAGGCCATTTGGCTCAGCGCCAGCGTGCTCATCGCGAAATAGATGCCCTGCCGGCGGATCGCGATGATCCCCATCAGAAGGCCCATGACCGCCGCCGCCGCCGTCCCGAAGAGGATGCCCAGCACAGGATCAAAGCCCCATATCTTGACCGAATGGGCGGTGGCATAGGCTGCCCCGCCAAAGAAGGTGGCATGGCCGAAGCTGAGCAGGCCGGTATAGCCCAAGAGCAAGTTGAAGGCCGACGCGAAAAGCGCAAAGCACAGAAGCTTCATCAGGAAGACCGGATAGAAAAAGAACGGCGCGGCGATCAGCGCAATCACTAGCGCGGCGCAGATGAGCCATCCCAGCAAGGTGCCGCGCGCGGCCTTGTCCGGGGTGCTCGCTGTCTCGCTCATCTCACACCGCCTTTCCAAAGAGGCCCGCAGGGCGGAAGAAAAGGACGATGGCCATGATGACGAAGACGATCACGTTCGACGCCTCGGGGAAGACGATCTTGGTGATGCCCTCGGCCAATCCCAGAAGGAAGCCCGACACGATCGCCCCCCCGATCGAGCCCATGCCGCCGATCACCACGACGGCGAAAACGACGATGACGAGGTTCGATCCCATGAAGGCCGATACCTGAAAGACCGGCGCCGCCATGACGCCCGCAAAGGCCGCCAAAATCGCGCCGAACGCGTAGGTCGCGGTCAGAAGGACGGGCACATTGACGCCGAACGCCTCGACCAGCGGGCGGTTTTCCGTCGCCGCGCGCAAGAGCGCGCCAAGCCGCGTCCGCTCGATCAGTGCCCAAGTGCCGAGGCAGACGACCACCGAAACAACGATTACGAAAACCCGGTAATGCGGCAGCAATATACCGTTCCAAAGCGTCACGCCCGACAGGCCCGGCGGCTGCGGAAACGGGCGGCTGGCGACGCCGAAGATGTACTGCGCCATCCCTTCGATCACAAGCGCGACCCCGAATGTCAGCAAAAGTCCATAAAGCGGATCGAGCCCGTAGAGCCGCGTCAACATCACCCGCTCGATCACGATAGCGAAGGCGCCAACGATCAGGGGCGCCACGATCAGCATCGCCCAGAAGGGCAAGCCCAGCCAGATGCCGAGAAGATAGGCGGTGAAAGCGCCCGCCATGTAGAGCGCGCCATGCGCGAAATTAATGACGCGCAAAAGGCCGAAGATCACCGCGAGGCCCAGCGACAGAAGGGCGTAGAATGCCCCGTTGAAGAGGCCCAGCACAAGCTGGCCCGACAGGACAGCAATGGGAATCCCGAGAAGCTCCGTCATCTAGACCCCCACCACATCAGCGATCCGCTCGGCGCGCGCCTCGATTTCGGAGGCGGTGAATTCATCAACGATCCGCCCGTTCTCGATCAGGTAGAACCGGTCGGCCAACTGCCGCGCGAAATGAAAATTCTGCTCGACCAGCAGCATGGTCATGCCCGCCTCCTTGAGCCGGCGCAAAAGGTGCCCGATGGCCTGCACGATGACGGGCGCCAGCCCCTCGGTCGGCTCGTCCAAAAGAAGGATACGCGGGCCGGTCATCAGAACACGGGCAATGGCCAGCATCTGCTGCTCGCCGCCCGAAAGGGTGCCGCCGGGCGCGCGGCGCCGCTCGTAAAGGTTGGGAAAAATCTCATAAACCTCGCTTTGGCTCATGCCGCCGTCTCCGGTACGCGGAAGCAACAGAAGATTTTCCTCGACCGAGAGCGACGCGAAAATCCCGCGCTCTTCGGGGATGTATCCCAGCCCTTCATGCGCGACGCGATGCCGCCGCGTGCCCATGATGTCGTGGCCGGCCACGCGGATCGCCCCCTCGCGGCGGGTCAGCAAGTTCATCGCGGCGCGTAGCGTGGTCGATTTACCCGCGCCGTTGCGCCCGATCAGGGCGACCGTCTCGCCCTCCTGCGCGCTCAGTGAAATGCCGTGCAGAACGTGGCTTTCGTCGTACCAACCGTGCAGGTCCTCGATCTGGAAAAGCGGCTCAGCCATCTTCGGCCCCGATATAGGCGGCGCGCACGTCGCGGTCCGCGCGGATCGTGGCAAAATCGCCCTCGGCCAACAGGCGCCCGCGCGCCAGCACGGTAACGCGGTCGCACAGATCCTCGACCACGTTGAGGTTATGCTCGACCATCAGAACGGTGCGCCCCTGCCCCACCTTGGCGATAAGCCGCGCGATCATCTGCACATCCGCCGAGGCCATGCCTGCCATGGGCTCGTCCAGCAGCAGAACGCGCGGATCGAGCGCGAGGGTCGTGGCAATTTCCAGCGCGCGCTTGCGCCCATATGAGAGGTTCGCGGCCATGTCATCCGCCGCATCCTCAAGGCCCACTTGCGCCAGGAGGGCGCGCGCCTCGCCGTCCAGCCGGGCAAGGCTGCTCAGCGGGCGCCAGAATTGCCGGTCGAGGCCGTGATGCCGCTGAAGCGAGACGCGCACGTTTTCCAACACGCTCATATGCGGAAAGATCGCCGAGATCTGGAACGAGCGCACCATGCGCCGGCGTACCACATCGGCGGGCTTCAACCCGGTGATGTCCTCCCCGGCAAGCGTGATGCGGCCCGATGTGGGCGTGTGGAATTTGGTCAAAAGGCCGAATACGGTGGATTTGCCCGCACCGTTGGGGCCAATCAGCGCGTGTATCGTGCCCTGCCGGATCGTCAGGTCCAGATCGTCGACGGCGTGAAACCCGCCGAACGCCTTGGTCAGGCCGCGCGCAGTGAGGACGGCGTCCGCCTCAGCCGGGGCAGCGGCGGCTGCGCTCATGACGGGACGGTATCGCGCAGCGAGGGACGATGCGCATTGCGCGCGCGCCACGCATCCAGCGCCGGGATCGCCGGGCGCCAATCGGCCTCCGGAAAACGGAAATCGACATATTCGATCGCGTTGGCCACCGAGATCTCGGCCATGCCCATATGCGTGTCGCTCAGATGGTCTGCCATCGGCTCCAGCTGGGTCAGCCCATTCGTCATCGACGCATAGCGCCGCTGCGCCACGGGATGGCTGTCATACTCGGTCGCGGCCAGATCGTCCGATATGATCTTGCGCCCGATGATGATGTGAACGGCGGCCTCGGTGACCCCCCAGGCGCGCCCGGCGATTTCGTATTGCACTGGCGAGATGGATTTGAGGTGCGATCCCTCCGGCGCGATCTTGGCCGCATGATCGGCGATCAGCATCGCCTCGGTCATGACGGTTCCGTCATCCATGATCAACGTGGGCACCCGGCGCGCGGGGTTGGCCGCGACCAATTGGTCAGGATCGGCCCAGGGATTCAGGATATCCAACTCGAAATCGGCGCCCGCCTCGATCAGCATGGCATGGGCCAGCCGGGCGTAGGGCGAAGTCGTGCTTTTCATAAGTTTCATGGCGCTTGGGGCTCCGGATGAAGGCGGGGCGGCGAGGGACGCCGCCCCAAGGTCCAAACTCAGTTCGCTGCGGTCAGCGCGCAGCCGGACTCGGCCGCCGACAGGAACAGATCCTGACCAGGGATGCGCGCGACGATTTCATAAAGGTCGGCAGGGCCTTCGCTCTCTTCCGGCGTGTTCACCTCGACCAGCAGCATGTCATAGATCACGCGGCCGTTCTCTTGAATGCTGGCATTTTCGTAAAAGCCGCCGTCGATTGGCATTTCCTTCATCTTGGCCGTGACGGTGGCGTCGTCATCCGTACCCGCGGCCTCGACCGCCTTGAGGTAATGCGTGACCGCCGCATAGGCGCCCGCATGGCCCATGGTCGGCACAGCGCCGCCCGACCGCTCGAGAAAGCGGGCACCCCACTCACGGGTGGTATCGTTCAGATCGTAGTAGAACGACGTCGCCATGCGGATGTTCTGCGTTGTCTCAAGGCCAAGCGCCTGCACATTATTGGCAAAGACCAGCATCGCGACCAACTTGTCCGAGAGGCCAAATGGCCCTGCTTGCTTGATCGCCGTCTCAAGATCGGTACCCGCATTCGCCAGACCGATCACATTCGCGCCCGAGCCTTGCGCCGACAAAAGCGCCGACGCCAGATCGTTGGTGTTAAGCGGATGCACCGTCTCGCCCACGACGCTGCCACCCGCGTCCTCGACGGCCTCGGTCGCGTCCTTGGACAGGCCGTGGCCGAAGACGTAATCGGCGGTCAGCAGGTACCAGCTGTCGCCGCCCGACTCGACCACCGCGCCGGCGACGCCGCGCGCCAATTCACGCGTGGTGGGCGCCCATTGCACACCGTAGGGCGAGCATTGATCACCTACGAAGTTGGGCGCGTAACCGCCCGAGACCAACGTGACGACGCCCGCCTCGGCAGCGCGCCCCTGCGCGGCAAGGCCCACGGCGGATGACCCGCCCAGCGTCATCGCATCGACGGCCTCTTCGTCGATGAAACGCTGCGCGAGGGCCGAGCCGATGTCGGGCTTGCCTTGGTGGTCCGCCGACAGAACCTCGATCGGGTTGCCCAGAACTGAGCCGCCGAAATCCTCGACAGCCATCTCGACAGCCAGACGGGTGTTTGGCCCGCCATTGCCCGAATAGATCCCCGTCATATCGTCCAGCACCAAGAGCTTGACCTGATTGTCGCTGTCTTGCGCCAGCGCGCCCGCACCAAAAGTGCCCGCTATCGTGCCCGCCATCAGAGCGGCTGTCATCGTCGCCTTGATCTTCATGGTTTCCTCCCCGGTAACCGTTTCAATCCGACGCGCATTCCGAGATGCGCCATACCCGGCTGTCCAAAGGCAGCACGGTCGTGCACCTTCCGGCGCCGGACGACCCTCCCGATCGGTTCGACGCTACGTCAGAGATCCGATGCTATAGCGCCCGTGCGACGCCCGGAAAGAGGAGTTAGCTCTAGGGGGCATAGCCCAGATCAATAGCAGACCGGCGCCAGTATCGACGTCTGACGCGTGATGCACCGCGCCCCGGCGGACAGGGTGCTCTTTGGCGCAGCGGTTAAGCTTAAGCACACATCACGCCGCGCTTGACGCTTTGTCCCAACGTCCTGCGGCCCAGTTGAGGGCCAGCAGGGCGACAAGCGCGCCGACGCCGATACCCTCGATCCAGAGATCGGGCCAGAAGACAGCGATGACGCCCGGCACGATCAGCACCCGTTGCCACAGCGGCATCGGGGCAAAAAGAAACCCTTCGAGGCAGGCTGCGAAGGCGGTCAGCGCAACGATCGCGAGAAAGCCGTTCCAAAGGACAAGTGGCAAGGGACCGCCGAGGATGATGCTCTCATTGAAGACCATGAAAAGCGGGATCAGATAGAGGCCCTTGGCGAATTTCCACGACTGAAAGCTGGTCTCCATCGGTTTCGATCCGGCAATGGCCGCGCCCGCAAAGGCCGCCAGCGCAACTGGCGGGGTCACGTTGCTGTCCTGCGAATACCAAAAGACCACCAGATGCGCGATCAGCAGCGGTATACCGAATTCAGAAGTCAGTGCGGGGCCCACGAGGATGATCAGAACGATATAGGCGGCGGTCACGGGCAGGCCCAGACCCAGGATCAGACTGGCCAGCAGCACCAGAAGAAGCGCAAGCACCATGTTCCCGCCCGAAAACGCGATCATCATGGACGAGAATTTGAGGCCCAGCCCGGTCAGGCCGACGACGCCCACGATGATACCCGCCACCGCACAGGCGATCGACACCGCCACCGCGTTGCGCGCGCCAAGCTCCAGCGCCTGAAGCGTCAGGGAGAGACCGTCCTTGCACAGCGCGGCGAAGCCGCGTGCTGTCGGGCCATCCGAAGCGAAGGACCAGAGCGCCCGCGCAGACGCCGCCGCCACCACCGCGACGATGGCGTAGAAACCAACACGCATGGGCGAATATCCGGACACCAGAAGCCAAACCAGCACCACCAGCGGCAATAGGAAATGCCAGCCCTCTGCCAGCACCTTGCGCACACTGGGCAGATCTGCAGCAGGCAACCCCACCATGCCCTGCTTGACCGCGGCGATATGCACCAAGAGATAGACCACGCCGAAATATAAAAACGCCGGAAAAATCGAGACCAGAACGATATCGATATAGGGCACGCGCGTGAATTCACTGATCAGGAAGGCGCCTGCGCCCATCAGGGGCGGCATGATCTGCCCGCCGGTCGAGGCGGCAGCCTCGATCCCGCCCGCTTGGGCGGGGCGATAGCCCAGCTTTTTCATCAAGGGAATTGTGAAGGCTCCGGTTGTCACCACATTGGCAATGGCCGAGCCGCTGATCGAGCCCATGCCCGCAGAGGCGATCACCGCAGCCTTGGCCGGTCCGCCCCGCTGCTTGCCCGTCGCCGCAAAGGCCAGGTCGATAAAGAACTTGCCCGCGCCGGTCACCTCAAGAAAGGCCCCGAAGAGGACAAAGACAAAGATAAACGTCGCGGCCACGCCCAAGGGGAGGCCAAAGATCCCTTCGGCCCCAAGCGTCAGCTGACTTGCCAAGCGATCAAGCGTATAGCCGCGGTGGTTCAGAATGCCCGGCATCCAATCTGCCAGAAACGGCAACTCGCCCCGGTTGCCCGCGAAAGCATAGACTACGAAAAAGGCGCCGATCAGCGTCATACCAAGGCCCACGGCGCGCCGCGCGGCCTCAAGCACGACAAGCGTGGTGATAATCCCCACAACAACGTCGATCTGCCGCGGGAAGATCGCATTTGCGATGATGTCGATATTGCTGGGCACCCAGAACCCGACAAGCACGCCGCAGGCAATCAGCGGGCCGTCGATGGCCCAGCCAAGAAGTCCGCGCGCGCGGTCCTGTCCAAAGACGGGAAAGACAAGGAAGCACAGAACCAGGATAAAACCCAGATGGATAGGCCGCTGGAAAAAGAGGCCCAGTGGCTGCACCCCTGCGGCGTATAGCTGAAAGAGCGACAGGCCAATCCCGACGGCGGCGATCACCCGCAGCAACAGCAACGGAGTCGCAGGGGTCGGTTGCGGCATCGGGGGGCGCTCGGCGATATCCGTGCTCATGGCTGGTCTGTCCCTGTCAATGAGATGCGAACGCGGGCGCGGGGCGCAAGCGCCGAAAGCGAGACCTCGGTCTCAGCGGTGTTTATCCGGTGGTCCACATGACCAGCCCCAGGGCGCATGATATAGGCATTTCTCGGCACTGCCTCGTCAATATCCTCGATCCAGTAGCCACCTTGGCCGTCCGAAATCTGGCGGCCGCGGCCCGGTATGTGGTCAAGGCCGGCGGCAAAATCAGGCAGGTGCGAGCGTACAAGAACCATGGTTCCATCCCGGTTCGCGTAGCAATCCGATACTTCAAAACCCTGCACCGAATGGTTCCAGAGCACGCACCACGTCGCCCCTTGGGGCATGTCGAGAACGGTTAGTACCTGGCCCGTCTCAACCAATGTCGCCTTGAGCGTGTCGGCGTGCAAACCTGAGGCAAAAAGAGAAAGGAAGGCGGCCACTGGCCACCCTCCCAATCGCAGGATCACGGGCGCAGCGCGTCCGGAACGGTCGCGCCGGTTTCCTCGAAATACCGGATTGCACCGGGGTGCAGCGGGATCGGCGACGAGGACAACGCCAGCTCGACAGTTGTCTGGAGCGCGGCCGGGTGAACGGCCTGAAGCTCGGCGATGTTGTCGTACATCGCACTGGTGACCGCATAGACCAGATCATCCGACATTTCCGAAGACACAACGAGCACGTTGGGCACACCGATCACGGTCATATCGGCATCGACACCCTCATAGGTGCCACCGGTCAGCTTGGTCACGGCAAACACAGGATCAGCCTCGCGTGCGGCGGCCAGTTCCTCTTCGGTCAGCTCGATCATGACAATATCGTTCGTCGTGGCGAGGTTGAGGATCGAGGACGTCGGAGCGCCAACGGACCAGAAGCCGACGTCGATATCGCCATTGGCGAGTGCATCGGCGGTCTCGTTGAAGTTCAGCCGCTGCTCTTCGATGTCATCATAGGAGATGCCATTGGCGGTCAGAATCGCCTCGGTGTTGACTTCGGTCCCCGAGCCGGGCGCCCCGATCGACACGCGCTTGCCCTTGATGTCCTGCAGCGATGTGATGCCGCTACCTTCCAGCGTCACGATCTGCACCATGTTGGAGTAGGCCACGCCCATGGCGCGCAACATCGGCAACTCCTGCCCCTCGAAACGGCCAGTTCCGGTGTAACCCTGCTGAACGGTATCCGCGAGCGCCAGCGCGATATCGGCATCGCCCGTTGCGATGAGGCCCATATTTTCAACGGATGCACCCGTCACTTCGGCTGTCGCTGAGTGGCCCTCGACGTGGTTGTTGATAATCTCGGCCAAGCCACCACCCATCGGGTAGTAGACGCCGCCCGTACCGCCCGTAGCGACCGAGAGCTGCTGCTGTGCAAAAGCTGGGGTCGCCATCAGAAGAGTCGCGGCTGCAATTTTGGTAATAGTTTTCATTAGGTTATCCTCCCTGCGCAATTGTTATCATGCCTCACCGCTTTTTCAAGGTTGATGATGGTGTCTCATGCGTGGTGAACGCCGCGAGAGGCTGTTCGCGGCCAGTTGAATGAGAGGCGCAATGCAGTTCCGGTGCTGCCCTATCGTTGAATTATCTACTTTATATTGGTTGTTATGGTGCGCGCGACCGGCCTTGGAGGCAAAGGCCAGTCGTATCATTCATGTTTCAAGTCCAAAATCCCACGGCCTCCCGCAAGGCGGCTTTCACTGCCTCCAATGCTGGTCAAAACAGACTGCGCAAAGAATAGCGTTCATTAAGCGGGCCGATGGTCAATCGGCCCAAGAAGATCGCACCTGTCACCGCCCCGCTTTCCAAGCCGTGAACCAGCGTGCATATGCGAGGTCAACAGACCCTCACCTTGGACGAGCGCCATAAAATGCCGTGCTCATCCGCGCTGTTCGAACAGTCATGATGGCGGCCGTTTATTGTATTTTCCGGCAGGGCCAACATCACACCAAATTGTGGACGCACCGATTTGCGTATGCAAACTTGAGTGGCTGATACCGCTTGCGTCGCCGGTGAAAGGATGTCGCCATGGTCGAATTTTACGTTGTTTTCGAGAAAGATAATGCCGCCATTCTGGGGGGCGATTACCTGGATTTGATGCTGTTCTCGCGCGCGCCGTTCACGCAACTGCTGACCGAGGCTGGATTTCAGGATGTTTCCGATCATGTTGGCTTCACGCCTGAAATGAACGCCATCGTCAACGAGAGCCTCCCAGCAGATTTGCAAGAAGAGTGGTCCGAAGAGATGTGTAATTGGACCGAGCCCGAAACGGCGATGGCTATGTGGGCCGTGCTGCGAGCGGCGGTCGAAACACAGCCCGAACTTTTCAACGAATGGCCCGGTATGTTGCAAGAGGTCAATGAGACGCTCGACACCGCCGAGCGCGTTTTTCAGCGCGCGGTGGATCGCAGAGCGCGGTGGTTCATCCCGTCTCCAGGGTTCTAAGCGCGTTTGAACGGGCTGGCAGAACGATTTTTGAGGATTTTGATGCAAGCATGGTGTAACCTCTTCCCCCCGGATAAGTTCTCGACTTGAGGCTAGCCTGCTCTCCAAGTCAGGAGACAGACGACTTAGAGAATCTGTCATAGAAAACATCAGGTTATTGGCATTCTGAAAAGCACCAGTCTGGGCTGGACGCGAAGGAGCCGGGTCGCAGACATGGTATCGGCGATGCAACCTTCTGGAATTGGCGGTCCAAGCACGGCGGGATGGAGGTTTCTGACAGGCGGCGTCTAAAGGCTCTGAGATTGAGAACGCCAAGCTGCAGAATTGGAGGATTCAGAACGGGCCCCACTGGGGTAAGTTCCCAAAACAACGCTTGCCGAGTAGATAACGGATGTGGCGACGCTGAAAGAGATGCTCGGAAAAACACTTCTTAGGCACGGTTCCAGGAGGACTGCCGTGAACTGAGCCATGAAAACCAAGGGCTACAAACGGAGGCGCACCTGTGCGTCGGCGAGAATCGAGCCGCGCGTGCATTGGCGCGTAAAACGCCTGGCAGACGCTGGGTTGCGTGTCAGGAGGAAGGATCTGGCTCTTGGACGGAAGCGGTTTTTATATCTGCGTCTGCAAATCCCGCTGAAGAGAATGGGCTAACGGATGGACTGAAAATTCTGCCCGCTTTATAAGGAGCAAAAGTTAACCGTTCGCAAAGAGGTCTCACGCAGGTGGACGAACTGGATGACGGCGTTCGGATCGACCTTGACGGCGCTATAACAGCACTTGTGGCGCTGGCTCAGCATGAGGCTGAGGCCTATATTTTAGGGTGTTCGCTAAAGTTGGTTGCGGGAGTAGGATTTGAACCTACGACCTTCAGGTTATGAGCCTGACGAGCTACCGGGCTGCTCCATCCCGCGCCATTTGCGCCTCACGT